>NZ_RCYU01000002.1 GCF_004166885.1 Streptococcus sp. bf_0095
TAAGGTGACCTTGGTCATCCACTTCACCAACTGTGTAGTTTCCTGCTGGAACCAATTCATAAGTCTTGCCTTCGAATGCAATCTCTTGTGGACGGTTATCTACAACTGTATCGTAGTCTTTGTCTACTGGTTGTTGGTCTTCATCGGTTACATCTGACTTGATGGTCTTACCTTCTGTATCCACATAGTGTACATAGACGTTACCCTTAGGTTCTGTTGGTGTTTCTTTTAGTTTGTACACATACGTTACATTCTTATCGCCTTCAATCACTTTGCCTGTTGTAGGATCGGTAGATTTAAGGTGACCTTGGTCATCTACTTCACCGACTGTGTAGTTTCCTGCTGGAACCAATTCATAGGTCTTGCCTTCGAATGCAATCTCTTGTGGACGGTTGTCTACAACTGTATCGTAGTCTTTGTCTACTGGTTGTTGATCTTCATCGGTCACATCTGACTTGATGGTCTTGCCTTCTGTATCCACATAGTGTACATAGACGTTACCCTTAGGTTCTTCCTTCAGTTTGTATACATACGTTACATTCTTATCGCCTTCGATCACTTTACCTGTAGTAGCGTCGGTTGACTTGAGGTGACCTTGGTCATCCACTTCACCGACTTTGTAGTTACCTGCAGGTACCAATTCATAAGTCTTGCCTTCGAATGCAATCTCTTGTGGGCGGTTGTCTACCACTGTGTCGTAGTCCTTATCCACCGGTTGAGCGTCTTCGTCGGTCACATCTGACTTGATGGTCTTGCCTTCTGTATCCACATAGTGTACATAGACGTTACCCTTAGGCTCTTCTTTAAGCTTGTAAACATATGTCACATTCTTATCGCCTTCGATGACCTTACCGGTTGTTGGGTCGGTTGACTTAAGGTGACCTTGGTCATCCACTTCTCCGACTGTGTAAGTGCCAGCTGAGACTAATTCATAAGTCTTGCCTTCGAATGCAATCTCTTGTGGACGGTTGTCTACCACTGTGTCGTAGTCTTTATCCACTGGTTGAGCGTCTTCGTCGGTCACATCTGACTTGATGGTCTTGCCTTCTGTATCCACATAGTGTACATAGACATTACCTTTAGGCTCTTCTTTGAGCTTATAGATGTAGGTAACATTCTTATCTTCTTTAGTAACTAGACCAGTTGTAGGATCAGAAGACTTGAGGTGACCCTCATCATCTACTTCACCGACTGTGTAGGTACCCGCTGGGACCAATTCATAAGTCTTGCTATCTTTTTCGATTGTTTGCGGACGGTTGTCCACGACTGTATCGTAGGCCTTATTAATTGGTTGCGCCGCTTCATCTGTGACGGAAGTTTTCAGCTCATTACCCTCAGTATCCTTATAATGAACGTAAACATTACCAGTAACATCTGATTTGCGGTAATAGTGCGTTACATCTGTAGAAATTTCTTTAATGGATGGAAGAGAATAGTTATTAAAGAATGATGGGTAGCCAGAAGCCTTATCCCCTGGTGTGTTCCCACCAATGATGTTGGAAGTATTATTTCGAACCGGATCGACATCTGCTGAGAACTGTGGTGAGGCTGTAAAGGCATCCCCAGTAGCCTTATTGTACCAACCACTCAAACGCACATTTCCATTTCCACCATCCGTATATGTTTGTACACGAAGATGGTATTGTCCATCCTTACTATCAACATATCCCAAATCAGTTAATGCATCTTTTGTTCCAGATGGTGTTGGCTTACCTCCTGGCTTAACCGGATCTGAAGTATACAACAATGTATAGTTGGTTAAATCAAGCGTATTAACATCTGTTGATGGATTATACGATGCCACTTTTGATGGGTCTAAAGCATATAATTTAACAACAGATGTTCCATCTTTATCGACTTGCTCTACAATCCGTTTGACGTAGTAGTGAGCACGTCCACCTTGGAGTTCCAAGTATTTAGCTCCGACACCACCCAGAGAACCGGTCATATCCTTTTCAGCATCCGTACGTACAAACTCGTAGCCTTCAAACTCACGCGGATTAGAGGCCTTGTAGTCTTGGCTTTCAATACCTGTCTGGCTGTATGAAGCCAACTCTTTATTCGTACCCTCTACTTTATAGTAGGTGGTATGGGTTACTTTTTCAGTTGGGATAACTGTTTGAACATTCGGTTTTGTTTCCCCAACATTTCCTGGTTTAGTCGTATCACGAATTTGAAGAATGTGGTGTTTATATTTATCATCAGAAGTTGGACCAGCTTCACGGTTATTGGTCCAAGTTCCTAGGATTTGCGAAGATTCCCCAGCAGTATAATCAAATTGAGGGGCATAAGTAGGATTTTCGTTCACCAAGGTCTTAAATTGGAAAGTTGACTTGGCAGTCAAATCCAAGGTTTCGACTTCTTTACCAGTAGCTTTTTCAACCAAACGAGCATGAACAGTTGGTGTCTGAGTTGTTCCGACAGCAGAACGATCTACTGAGAAGGTTACATAATAGCCACCATTGCTATAGGTAACGCCACCTTGATTTGCCGGACCTTGCCAGTTTTGAAGATCCCAAATAGAATAGGTATAGCGATCAGCATTTGGATCCAATTGATAAGTTGTATTGTTCCATGCTGGGTCATTAATGGAAGCACCGTTTGGATCCTCCATTGTTGGAGTAACTGATGGGGCAGTCAAGGTGTTTGAAGTTGAAAGCGCATCTAACTGAGCAGAGATTGCTGGTGCACCATTAACAGTTGTATTCCCATTGAAACCTGCATCCTTCAAGGTTGCCATCATATCATCTACTGACTTGTTCAAGCGTTCTCGTTGTTCAGCATATGATTGTGGTTTTACTTCAGAATTGCTCGAAGCTTCTTTTGTTGGCAATTCAGCTTGAACTTTTGCAACAGCCTCTTTGATAGCAGCTTTCTGCTCTTCATTTTGATGGTTGGAAGCATATTTTTCTGCTATTTGATTCAATAAAGCTGCTTCAGAAGCATTTTGTTCCAAGATTGCTTTATCATCTGATGCTACAGCACTTTCGACCACTTGGGATGAACTTGCTGCTTGAGCTTTTGTTTCTGTAGCAGTTTCATTTTGAGGGACTGAGACTTCTTTCGAACCTTCTTCAATTAATGGAGCTGCTTCAGGTGAAACGACTGGAGCACTCACTGCTGTAGAGGAAGAAACTACTTCGTTTCCTACTTCATCCGCAAACGTAGTATTTGCAACTGTAGTAGCACTTAGAACTGCTGCTGCCACTACAATCCCTTTTAAGAGGTGACGGCTCTTAGCAGAAACAGCATCTTCACGCACCTCAGCAACAACCGTCTCTTCGACTTGACCTCGGATCACTTTGAGCAAACCAAAGTTTGAAGTGGCTGCACGCAACCAGTTCTTACCTGACTTGATCAACTTGAAACGAGTCACTCGATCAGTTTCACGGAATTCTCCGTTTGAACGTTTAAAAATCATTTGATTCTCCTTTTTTTAGTTTTTCAACTATATTATACCCTTTTCCTGTACTTATGCAAGCGTTTTAATGTTTATCAAGTTTATCATCAGGAAATAGCGTTCTGAAACCATTCAAACGAACAAAAAAGCTACCCGAAGGTAGCTTTGATTTCTAATTAAAGTGAGTTAACATCCACTTTGATACCAGGACCTTGAGTTGTAGTCAAAGTCAAGCTAGTTACGTAAGTACCTTTAGCTGTAGCTGGTTTTGCTTTTTGGATAACATCGTTGAAAGCTTTGAAGTTTTCAACCAATTTGTCAGCGTCAAATGACACCTTACCGATGATCGCTTGTACGATACCTGCACGGTCAGCACGGTAAGTGATTTTACCACCTTTAGACTCTTCAACTGCTTTAGCAACATCCATTGTTACAGTACCAGTTTTAGGGTTTGGCATCAAGTTACGTGGTCCAAGGACACGTCCAAGACGTCCAACAAGAGCCATCATGTCAGGTGTAGCGATAACAACGTCGAAGTCCAACCAACCATCGTTGATTTTCGCAACAAGGTCATCTTCACCTACGAAGTCTGCACCAGCAGCTTTTGCTTCTTCAGCTTTTGCACCACGTGCAAATACAAGAACGCGAGCAGTTTTACCAGTTCCGTTTGGCAATACCATTGCACCACGGATTTGTTGGTCAGCTTTTTTCACGTCGATGTTCAAGTTGTAAGCAACTTCTACAGTTGCGTCAAATTTTGCAAAGTTAGTTTCTTTTGCAAGAGCTACAGCTTCTTCTACGCTGTATGCTTTTGTGCTGTCGATTTTTTCAAGAGCAGCACGAAGTTGTTTGCTTTTTTTAGCCATTTTATCTTTCTCCTTGTAATGTGGTCATATCGATTTTCATCTCCCACGTCACTCGTCTCATGATCAAGTGTATTGCGGGCAAATAGGATTGTTACAATTAGTCAGTAACAGTGAATCCCATAGAACGAGCAGTACCTTCGATCATACGCATTGCAGACTCAATGTTTGCAGCGTTCAAATCTGGCATCTTAGTTTCAGCAATTTCTTGTACTTGCGCACGAGTAACTGTTGCAACTTTCGTTTTGTTAGGTGTACCTGATCCTTTTTCAACACCTGCAGCTTTTTTCAAAAGAACAGCAGCTGGTGGTGTTTTTGTAACGAAATCAAATGATTTGTCTTCATAAACAGTGATCACAACTGGGATAATCATACCAGCTTGGTCAGCTGTACGAGCGTTAAACTCTTTAGTGAATCCCATGATGTTGATACCTGCTTGACCAAGTGCTGGTCCAACCGGTGGAGCTGGAGTAGCTTTACCAGCAGGGATTTGCAATTTTACAAGTTTTTCGACTTTTTTAGCCATTTCTTAAATCCTCCTTTGTGGTTTTGGCGGTAATTACAGATTTTTACCTCCCACAAGTATGCTCTGCGCATACCTTTCTATTATACACTATTTTCTTCCGAATGCAAGAAAAAATTTCATTTCCATCACACTTTTTTTACTTTTGTGATAAAATGGAGGTATGTTAATAAAAGTTGCTTCCCTTGTATTTATTTTTTTGACCCTGATTCTCAGTGGGATTATTATTCGAGTCTTTAAACTGCGTCGATATGGTTGGAATTTTGCCGATCTGGCTTTTCCTCTGTTCGCGCTTGAATACTATTTGATTTCAGATGCGGCCTACTATCATAATTTGTTGCCGCAATTGTTATTAGCTTTGTCCCTCTTAGCTATCGGCTTGACTATCTATTTCTTGAAAAAGAGACGTAGCTTTTACTATCCGAAATTTTTCAAGTACTTTTGGCGCGCAGGCTTTCTCATTACCTTTTTCCTTTACCTCATTATGACGATTAGCCTCTTTATCTGATTTTAATAATAAAATAACGGTATTAACTAGATCCAAGATGATTTAGCTAATACCGTTTTTTTATTTGTTTCTGGACTTATGCAGATGGGTCACCAAGGTATAGACAAGACGATTCATCACCCATAAAACTCCTTCCATGACCAGTCCTAGGACAAGAGTCAAGATCCAGCCAGTCAGATGAAGGTGGCTGAGATTAAAAATGGAAGAAAATACAAAGACCGACAGACAAAATCCAGTTACATTAAGAAGGATGATGCCCAATTTTACATGATTGAAGGGAAGGCTGAGTTGGTATACTTTTGTAAAGCCAATCAAAGCCAGCAGGTAAATCGAGATGGTCGAAATATCTCCCTGACTTAATCCAAGGAAAGGACCCAGAACCACAAGAAAAAGGACCGATATGAGATTGGTCAAGGCAGCTGGAAGAGCTTGCTCTATCACGGTTTCAATAAAGTCTCCTTCTATCCGGGCACGATTCTTCTCCAAGGCCAGTAAGAAACCGGGGATTCCGATGGTAAATCCACTGATCAAGGACATCTGAGAAGCCTGAATGGGATAAGTGAAAGCAAAGAGAATAGCCAAGATAGCCAATAATATTGAAAAGATATTCTTGACCAAAAAGAGACTCGCCGAACGCTGAATATTGTTGACAACTCGGCGACCTTCATCCACAATCGAAGGCATGTGAGAGAAGTCCGAATCTAAAAGCACAACCTGGGCCACCTTTTTGGTCGCATCGTGGCCCGAATTCATGGCAATACTACAATCTGCCTTTTTCATAGCGAGAATGTCATTGACCCCATCCCCTGTCATCCCAACCTTATGACCATCCGCCTGCAAGCTCTCTACGAGGATTTGTTTTTGTTCTGGACTAACCCGGCCAAAGACTGTGTAGGTCCGTGCTGCATCTACTACCTCCTCATATGTCTTGAGCTGACTAGCATCGACCACTTGATCTGCATCAGGAATACCTGCTTTTTGAGCTACGGCGGCAACTGTCAAAGGATGATCCCCTGAAATAACCTTGATGGTCACCCCTTGTTTTTGGAAATAAGCAAAGGTTTCAGGTGCAGTCGATCGTACAGGATTCTCCAAGATCAAGGCTAGGAGGGGAAGGACTGGAGCTTCTAATACTTCCATCAATTGCTCCCCCTGGTAATGCCCCAAAATAAGGACACGCGCCCCTCGTTCAATCTCTCGCTGCCAGACTTCTTGGTAAGCATCGAGATCATCTCGAAGCAAAACATCCGGTGCCCCTAGTAGGTAAATACCTTCTTGGAACTGAAGGCCTCCAAATTTCTTCTTGGATGAAAAAGGAAGACGGTCTTGAACGGTCCAAACTTCACTTGTTTGGACTGAGTGAAACTGCCGAATGGCCGTGATGGTATCATTCTGATCCTCACTGGCCTGGAGATAGTGACTTAATATTTTTTTGCCTTCTTTTTCATCTAGTGCCAAGGGGAGGAGCTCACTCACCTGCATCCTGTGTTCGGTAATGGTTCCCGTCTTGTCTAGACAAAGGACGTCGATACGGGATAGGGTTTCAATCCCCTTCATACTATTGAGTAGGACCTTTTGAAGGGCTAAACGGGTTGCTCCAAGCACCAAGGCCAGGGTCATTAAGAGGTAGAGTCCTTCTGGGATCATCCCAATGATGGCACCAACCATAGAGGTAATGCTAACTTTGAGGGAGTCTTGATTTCCTAGATAGCTCTGCAAGAACAAGAGCAAGCCAATCGGGATGAGAATCATTCCGATCATTCGGACGAGACCATCCACAGCATGAACCATTTCGGATTCTTCGTGTCCCCTGACTTTCTTAGCAGATAGACTCAGCTGATTAATATAAGACGCATCTCCTACTTGTTCCAAGACGGCAACTGCTTGACCTGAGATAACAAAACTTCCTGACATGAGTTTCTGATTCTCACCTTTAGGGATTTCATCTGCTTCACCTGTTAATTGAGACTCATCGACCATGATCGAGCCATCCAGAACCTTGGCATCCGCATAGATCTGATCCCCTGCTTGGAACAAGACGACATCCCCCTCTACCACCTGGTCGACAGGAAGATCCAGCCGTTCTCCTTCACGAATCACTCGAGCTTTCTCCACTTGAAGGAGGCGCATCTTATTCAAAATCCGCCGAGACCGCAATTCTTGAACAATCCCAATCAAGGAGTTAACGACCACAATGGGAACAAATAACATATTGTTCCAAGACCGTACTAGTATCAATAAGATAGCTAGAATACCAAAAACCAGGTTAAAATAGGTAAAGACATTTGAATAAATAATCTCTCTGGTCGACTTTTCAGCCGTGATGGTTACTCGATTTTGTTTGCCTTCTCTAATTCTGCTTTGGACTTGCTCATTCGTTAGCCCGCTATATCGCTTCTCTTCCATATTTTCTTCTTTCTTTTTTCTGTATCTAGTTTAGCAAAAAGAATGTCTTCTGGCTTGAGACTAGAGACCGAAGATTGTGTAGACCTATTCGTGAAGTTCAAGAGGCAAGCCATCTGGATCAAAGAAGAAAGCCATTTTGCGCCCATCAAAATCATCCACCCGTAGTTCTGTATGAGGGATTCCTAATTGGTCAAACTCTGCTAGACAGGCTTGAACATCTTCCACTTTAAAAGCCAGATGACGGAGACCGGTATGCTCTGGATGAGGGAGAAAGGGTCTTTTTGGGGCAGCTGGTTTGATAAATATTTCCAAGGTCAGGTTTCCCTTTCGAATATTAAAGAGAATATCCTGCTTTTCTGGTCGATGGTGTTTGTCTAAAGGTTCAAAGCCTAACTTGTCTACATAAAATTCTCTGGTTTTATCATAATCGTGGCCAATAATGGCAATGTGGTGATTGGTATCGAGATGCATCTGCTGTCCTTTTCTTTTTTTATCGTAAACAAAACCTGCCCCTTGTACAGGCAGGTTTTTGCTATTGTCAAATATCTCATTCCTTCTTCATCTAAAGAAAGACTAATTGGTCTGCAAGACCTTTCTTGGCTTGGTTCCTTCAGCTGGTCCAATGACACCTGCCGCTTCCAAGTCTTCCATGAGGCGAGTGGCCCGGTTAAAACCAACCGATAAGCGGCGCTGAATCATGGAAGCACTGGCTTTTTGAGTTTCAATCACGAGCGCCTTTGCCTCTTCAAAGAGAGGATCGCCTTCGTCTGAGCCACCCATACCTCCATCAAAGTCTGACTCAGATACTTCACCTGGATCGAAGGCATCATCATAATCCGCTTCAGCTTGTTCTTTGACGAAGTTGACAATCCGCTCCACATCATCATCTGAGATAAAGGATCCTTGTAGACGGATCGGATGATTTTCATCAATCGGTTTAAAGAGCATGTCCCCACGACCGAGCAATTTCTCTGCTCCATTTTCATCCAAGATGGTCCGTGAGTCGGTCCCGGATGATACCGCAAAAGCGACACGAGAAGGCACATTGGCCTTGATCAAACCTGAGATAACGTCAACCGATGGCCGTTGGGTCGCCAAAATCATGTGGATCCCTGCTGCACGCGCCTTCTGTCCGAGGCGAATAATAGCATCTTCCACTTCTTTACTTGCGACCATCATCAAGTCTGCCAACTCATCGACAATGACCACAATCAATGGAAGGGGCACTTGCTTCATCTCAGACTGGGCATTGTACTCAGCCACCTTGGCATTAAAGCCAGCAATATTGCGAGCGCCTACTTTCGAGAAGAGCTCGTAGCGATTTTCCATCTCATCAACAACCTTCTGCAGGGCACGACTGGCCTTGCGTGGGTTGGTCACCACTGGAATCAAAAGGTGAGGAATATCATTGTAGACAGAAAGCTCCACCATCTTTGGATCGACCATCATAAACTTGACTTCGTCCGGACGAGCCTTCATCAAGATACTCGAAATGATGCCATTGACCGCTACTGACTTACCAGATCCGGTAGACCCCGCTACCAAGAGGTGGGGCATCCGAGCCAAATCAAAGGTCCGAGCCGAGCCATCTACAGCCTTCCCAAGAGGAATCTCAAGGAGTTTGGCTGGGTCTGTCTTGGACTGCTCCCACAATTCACGGAAGGAAACCGTCGCAATCTCTGAGTTGGGCACTTCGATTCCGACCAGAGACTTCCCTGGAATCGGTGCTTCAATCCGTACATCCTTGGCAGCTAGGGCTAAGGCCAAATCATCTGCTAGGTTGGAGATGCGGTTGACCCGCACACCGACAGCTGGCTTGACTTCATACTTGGTAACAGAAGGACCGATTTCCGCCCGTTCCACTGTCGCCTTGATGTTAAAGCTTGCAAAGGTCTCTTCCAAAATGCGGATGTTCTGGCGAACGATGTTTTTCTCTTTGGATTGATTTTTCGGCTTGTCAGGTGCGAAGAGATCAATCGTTGGAAGTTTGTATTGAAGGAGTTCCTTAGGCGTGAAGTCTACAGTGACTTCTTCATCCATATCCTCCTCTTCTGCGACTTCCTCCATCTCTTCTGGGTAGTCATCCGACCATTCTTCCGAATAGCCTTCCTCTTCATTTGGTAGATAAATTTGAGGGTAAGTCTCCTCTGCAGGCGCTTCTGCTTCGATTACAGGTTCTATGACCTCACCTGTCTCAAGATCTACAGGATAGCCTTCTGTACTCATGGGACTAGCTTCTGCAAGTAGATCGATGCGGGCAGCCTCCTCTGCTTCTGCTTGAAGGGCCTTCTTCTCTTCACGCTCGACAAAGCGCTCTTGGCGACGAATTTCCCGTTTTTCCATAAAGGAGTGAAAAGCTGCGACAGCCTGCTCATACAAATCATAAACCGAATAAGAACTCATCAAGAGAAGTCCTAATACGATCAAGAGTCCTCCAATGAAATAAGTCCCGATGTTCGAGAGCAAGAAGGCAATCGGCGTATATAAGATTGCTCCTAGTAGTCCTCCTCCTGCAAAAGAAGAGACGCGAAGGTGCACGAGGTCCCCTAAGATACGTGAGAAGGTTGGCCCGAAAGAAGAGCCTTCAAGTTTCAAGAGGGAGACAAAGTAAGCTTGATAGATCAGTAGCAAGCCTGCAAAAAGACTTAAAAAGCCAGACAAGGTCCCCTCATGCTTCTCAATCCATTTGAAAAAGAAGAGGTAGACAATAACAGCCGTCATCGCTACGTAAGCCAGACTACCTACCAAGAGACGGATAAGGTTGTAGGTCACTAAGCCTAAGGCCCCTAATCGTAAAAAGGCGAAAATGAAGACGAGAGTTAAGACAATCGTCATGATCATTCGGCGAATTGCTTTTTTTCTTTCTATTTCTGCTTTAGACAGTCGTCTTGTCGACCGTGTTTTTTTTGATTGATTATTGTTTGCCATAACCTTTATTATACCACATTTCTAGACTAGTTCTCTAGTAAAATCCTTTTCTCTCATCTACGACATAAACAACAAAAAACAGTACCTCACAGGTACTGTTACTTATAGATTTTTCTTTGGGTGGTGGTCGTTGATGGCTTGATGCTCTTTCAACGCTTGTTTTCCTTTTTCCGTCAACTGATAGCCCCGAACTGTGAACTCTTGTGCCAACTCTTCTTCGGTAAAGTGATTCGCTAAAGCTTGGTTCAAATCGGCTGCTTTCATTTTGGACAAGCCCGCGACTCCCATCTTTTTAAGAATGGCTTTTTTCATGGTCGCATTGATATGGTCCAGCGAATCAAAAGCGGATTCGATAACAGCATACCCCTTATCTACCAAAACCTTCAAATGTTCCGGCGCATGAATCCCATAAGTGTATTCGAAGTACTTAGGAAACCAAGTCTCCGTCGTAAATGTTCCAAAATGGATCCGCCACAAGAGAATGTTATCCCCGGCAAGTAAGCCATCTTGGAGCAACTCCATGTTTCGTTTAGAAACAAGCTTTGGATCCAACAACCAAGCTTCCAAGTCTCTCTCAAGCGAAATATAAGGTTTCACCTCGTGATCTGCATAAAATTTTTCTAGTATATCTGAAATAGTTGTCATCCTTTTCATCTTTCTTTTTTTAAAAAATAGACTGTATCCTTACCAATCTCTTTCAAGATGAGTCCATTCGGCAAACTCTTGATAAGTCTCCAATACTTTAGTTTGCTTCTCCCCATCATTACTTTCATATGTTCCAATCACTTCTAATTTATTTTGACCAAGTGGCGCAAACCAATGCCTAAGCATTTGGTAGGATTCTTCTACGGATATTTTTCTCTTCCGAAATGCTACCACCATCTTATCTTCTTTATTAGCCTTTCCTAACTGAATAAACTTAGAGTAGTCCTTTTCAAAGTTGATACAGTCACAATACGGATAAGAGAAGATAAAGAAATCATTTCGGTTATATACATTACTATTATTAATGGCGTCTCCAAGTGATGTTAAGTTATGACTAGTGGGGTAATTGCTTTTGAGTAATTTCTCTGTCGTTTCGCCCACTATTTTATTGGAATCCAAGTCCATTTTAACGGTGATTCTGTTCTTTTTTTCATATTGTTGGAGTGTCAACAATAAATATTCCTTTTCATCCTCAATAACTATATTTCCTTGAAATAACAAATAAAAGTTTTTATCATAATTCTTAACAACTTGGTAGAGATCAACCTTTTCAGGTTTCTTATCTAGATAATCTAAATCATAAACAATCGCATGCCAAGTCCAACCTTTTTTGGGTTCCTCGTCTATTCCTTCATTACTTGCAGTCCGTGTTCCTAAAACTAAATAACGATCACCAATTGATGCCCATCCATTAAGGGAAGTGAAATCTTCAGAGCCTCGAAAGGAAATTATTCGTTTCTCTTCATCTAGATAGTGTAATTCTTTGATCGATCCTGCATCATACTTTTCCCATTTAATTTTATGTTCATTTTTTTGAAGGTCTAAGTTTTTCTTATAGACTATCATAGAGATAGATAGAATCGATATTAGAAGTAAAGCTACAATTTTCCATTTTTTCATTTTCAACATCCTCTTTTTAACGACTAGACAGTCATTATAGTTCGTCTAAATCTCTCTTGATCCCTATTTCGACTGGAAAGGAGATACACGGTTGTCCTCATCCTTCAAGTATTGTTGCGCCTTTTGAACGATATAGAGCGACTCATCTTCTGAAACTAACTTGCGAAAGAGCTCTTCCGCTCTAGACTTATCGCCTTTAAGAGTAGCATTCAAGGCTTGGTAGTAGATAATCTCTAACTGCTGGTATTTGAAATCATTGCTTAAATCTTCGAAATAGTCATTGCTTTGGTGGGCAATGGTTAAATCATAAAGAGCGAGACAGACCTTTCTTGTTTTCTCAGCTAGTGTAGGGTCTGTAATGGTAAATCCATTTAACTGAGCCTCTAGCTCCTCTCTAGACAAATCAGGATCTGTTAGGACGATTGATCGCATGAGATAACTCTCAAAAAAGTTCTTATATTTTTGCGGTAGTTCCTTCTGACTGAGTGCTTCTCTAGCTTCTTTTATGACAATATCGAAATCTCCCATCATAAAAGAATAAGCGACTGATGTCAGCTTCATATCTATCTGTAAAATGGGCTTTTTCACATTCTTGTTCAACTGAAGGTATTGCTGCCAAAAAGCTAAATCTAAGTCTACATGGAGCAAGGTGTTGCACTTGTTGGTGTAGCTCTTCTTAAGCAAGTAGATAAATAAAAACAAGCCTGCAAGGACCAATAAGAGGCCAGCAGTCTGAAGAAGGGTATCTCTGACCACGAACCCAATGCAAATAATCAAAAGCATTGCCAAGACGCCTGCAGATCTAATATAGAGTCTATAGTTTTTGCGTAGAGTTTTATAATCCATCATTTAGCCTCCTATCCATGATTTGTTTTATTTTAGGAATTCGTTCATTTTCCAACAAAACAAGTTACCTCCCATCATACCTCATTTTTCATAGGCCCGCAAGCTGAATATCGCCTCATCCAAAGGATAGATTTGAATCAAATGGAAAATTAAGGTACAATAGAGGGTAGACTAATGTGTTGAAAGGATTAATATGAAAAAATTAATTGCCCTACTTGTATTTTCCGGTTTAGCTTTGGCAGGATGTGGCTCTAATCAATCAGATACAAAGACATCCTCTAGCTCGGCTTCAGAAACTAAGCAATCAACTACTTCTAGCGTAGATGCTAGTGAACAAAAGAAATTAGATCAGCTTCGTAAGGATATCCAAGATGCGATGACCAATGAAAATGCGGTCTTTCCTCAGCTCTCCAACGAAGTTGCTGAAGATGAAGCTGTCGTGAAAATCACGACCAACAAAGGGGACATTACCGTTAAGCTCTTTCCGAAATACGCACCTTTAGCCGTTGAGAATTTCTTAACCCACGCTAAGGATGGCTATTATAATGGCCTCCTCTTCCACCGCGTGATTAATAACTTTATGATCCAAACAGGAGATCCTAAAGGAGATGGTACAGGTGGTGAGTCCATTTGGAAAGGAAAAGATAGCTCTAAAGATTCAGGAGCAGGCTTTGAAAATGAATACTCTCCTTACCTCTACAATCTTCGTGGTGCTTTAGCCATGGCCAATTCCGGTCCAAATACAAATGGTAGCCAATTCTATATTAACCAAAATAAAGAAGACTGGTCCAGCAAGCTTCCAACTGAGCGCTTCCCTGCTAAAATCATCGAAGCCTATAAGAATGGTGGAAACCCTACCCTTGATGGTGGGAACTACACTGTCTTTGGACAAGTCATCGACGGCATGGATGTAGTCGACAAAATTGCCGAAGTTGAAACGGACGACAAAGACAAACCAAAAGAAGATGTCAAAATTGAAAAAATGGAAATCGTAAAAGACTACGATTTCAAGAAATAAGCAAAAGAGAACCGCACGGTTCTCTTTTTGTGTTTACGTCAATTCATTAAAGTCCCAGATTTGGTCCATCCAGCCTTCATAGAAGTCTGGCTCGTGGCAAACCATGAGGATCGATCCTTTGTATTCTTTAAGGGCCCGTTTCAATTCATCCTTGGCATCCACATCCAAGTGGTTGGTCGGCTCGTCCAGTACCAAGACATTGTTTTCACGGTTCATCAAAAGACAGAAACGCACCTTGGCTTGCTCCCCACCGGATAGCACCTGAATTTGGCTCTCGATGTGTTTAGTGGTCAAACCACAGCGAGCAAGGGCTGCACGGACTTCTGCTTGGTTGAGAGCTGGAAAGGCATTCCAGACTGCCTCTAGCGGTGTCTGACGATTGCCCCCTTCGACCTCTTGCTCAAAATAGCCTAGTTCGAGGTAATCTCCCCGCTCTACTTCTCCAGCAATTGGTGGGATGATTCCCAACAAGCTCTTTAAGAGAGTGGTTTTCCCGATCCCGTTAGCTCCGATGATGGCTACCTTTTGATTGCGCTCAAAGGTTAGGTTCAAAGGCTTGGTCAAAGGACGGTCATAGCCAATCTGGAGATCCTTGGCTTGGAAAATAAAGCGTCCAGGAGTCCGGGCATTTTTAAATTCAAAGGATGGCTTTGGTTTCTCACTTTGCAACTCAATGAGTTCCATCTTGTCCAGCTTCTTCTGACGAGACATGGCCATATTCCGTGTCGCCACACGCGCCTTATTGCGGGCTACGAAATCTTTGAGGTCAGCAATCTCTTTTTGTTGGCGCTCATAAGCCGCTTCCAATTGCGATTTCTTCATTTCATAGACTTCGAGGAATTGGTAATAGTCCCCAGAATAGCGGGTCAACTGTTGATTTTCCACATGGTAGACGATGTTGATTACATCATTCAAGAAAGGAATATCGTGGGAAATAAGGACAAAGGCATTTTCATAATTCTGCAAGTAGCGCTTGAGCCAATCGATGTGCTCCGCATCCAAGTAGTTAGTTGGCTCATCTAGTAGCAAGATATCAGGTTTTTCTAGCAAGAGTTTGGCCAAGAGGACCTTGGTCCGCTGCCCACCTGAAAGAGCCGTCACATCCGTCTCCATGCCAAAGTCCATGACCCCAAGAGCACGCGCCACCTCATCGATCTTGGCATCCAAGGTATAGAAATCCCGACTTTCTAACCGATCCTGGAGCTCTCCGACTTCTTCCATCAGAGCATCCATATCCGCTCCATCTTCAGCCATTTCCATATAGAGGTCATTGATGCGAGCCTCTGCTTTAAAGAGCTCGTCGAAAGCTGTCCGTAAAACATCGCGTACCGTTTGCCCTTCTTTTAGGACAGCATGCTGGTCCAGATAGCCAGCGGTCACATACTTAGACCACTCGACCTTCCCTTCATCAGGTTGCATCTTGCCCGTCACGATGCTCATGAAGGTGGATTTCCCTTCACCATTGGCCCCTACCAATCCGATATGCTCTCCCTTTAACAAGCGGAAGGACACATCCTCAAAAATAGCCCGGTCTCCAAAGCCGTGGCTTAAATTTTTCACCTCTAAAATACTCATGATTGACTCTCTTTCATTGATTTCACTCGTATGATTATATCATCTTCAAGACAAAATTAAAAGGGAGTCCAACTCCCTTTTCTCTTACAAACCTAAGTCCGCATATGGTTTCCGGTAGCCCACTTGAACAACTTTTCCGTCCTTCACTAAGAGAGGGCGTTTGATCAGCATGCCATCGCTAGCTAAAAGGTCTGCCGCTTCTTCTACCGAAAGCTGATCCACCTTGTCTTTCAAGCCCAACTCCCGATACTTCATCCCACTAGTGTTAAAGAAGGATTTGATTGGTAGGGAAGACTCCTTGATCCAGGTTTGTAGTTGTTCACTGGTCGGTGTGTCTACCACGATGTCTTGGCTATCAAACTCGCAACCTAAGCTCGTTAACTCCGATTTCGCCTTGCGGCAGGTCGAACATTTTGGGTATTCAATAAATGATAACATCTTTTCTCCTTATTCTTTCCAAGATATGGCCTCATGTTGCAACAGCCAACGTTTGCGATCTAGACCAGCAGCATAGCCAGTCAACTTTTTCTCCGTCCCCAGCACCCGATGACATGGGATGAGGAGGAGTAAGGGATTCCGACCTACTGCTTGACCGATGGCTTGAGCCGATCTGCAAGACAAGGTCCGGGCGATCTCTCCATAAGTCCGACTCTCCCCATAGGGAATCTGAGCTAGGTAGGTCCAGACTCTTTGTTGAAAGTCTGTCCCTTGAGGAGATAGGGGAAAGGGCATGGAAGGATTTTCCCCCATAAAGTATCGATCCAGCCATTCAAAGACAGCTCCATGAAGTGGCTGACAAGCTTCTTCGATATGCTCAAGCCCCTGCTCACAATTGGCTTGGTCACAAAACCAGATCCCAACTAGACTTTCCTCATCCACCACAACAGATAGAGGTCCCAAGGGACTCTGATAGAGTTGCCGATAGAACCTAGTCATTTTGAGACTGTTCTGCACGGTAGTCCCAGCGATCGTCTTCACTGATCACTTGGAAAAGGCTGGTCTCTGCCTTCCGTTTAATCTTCTGATAAGCGAGACGGACACCATCAATTGGAACCTTTCCACAGTAATGGAAGCCTAACTTCTCTAAAAGATGTTGCATGACCTTGTTGTCAGGATGGGTATCACAGCGAAAGTCTGGGCCTTTCTCTCCTTCGATCAAGCCTTGAAGGAAGGTTTGGGCTACGCCTCGTCCAGCAGCTTCTTTGGCAACAGCGATCCGGTGGAAACTGATATAGAGATAGTTATCATGTTCCCATTTTCCGTCATAAATGTCATTATAAGCAGCTTCATTTCCCTTATAGAGAGCAGCATAGGCAACGACTTCTTGATTCTCTACAGCTACATAACCACGGCTTTCTAGGATATCCTCAAAAATGATTTCTTGATCCGGATAACCATCCTGCCATTGATCCACGCCAGCTGCAGCTAAGCTGTCCTTGCCATCTTGGATGATTTCCATAATCCGATTGATTTCATTGGGATAGGCCATTCTAATTTCCATCAGACTCTCCTTTTTCTTCCTCTTGGTGGTAACGGGCATAGAGATCACTCTTTTGTAGCCCAAATTGTTTGGCAACCTGTTTAATTGCCTGGTTCTTTTTCATGCCAGACTGGACCAGTATATCAATCTCTCGGATCAGATCCACTTCTTCTAGATCTGGCTCCTGCTCACTGGCCCCCTCCACAATTAGAAGGCACTCCCCCTTGAGGGGATTTTCCTCTAGGTAAGCCACTAACTCTGCGATGGTCCCTCGCGTGTACTCTTCATAGATCTTGGTCAGTTCTCGGACCAGCACAACTGGACGATCCCCATAAACTGCCAGCATATTTTCAAGCGTCGCACGAACCCGGTGCGGGGACTCATAAAAAATCTGAGTCTCAGGATAGGCTAGCTTTTCTTGAAAAAAAGCCTTTTGCTGCCCTTCCTTTCGTGGAAGAAAACCATAAAAGATATGGGGCTGGGGTGCCAAGCCACTGGCAATTAGGCCGGTAATGCCGGCGCTCGGGCCAGGAACTGCCACAACAGGGATTTCTCGCTCAATGGCTGCCTTGACCAGGTCGTGACCTGGATCCGAAATACTAGGCAGTCCTGCATCCGAAACCTGGGCCAGGTCCTTTCCAGACTCTAAATGAGCTAGCAAATCAGGGATTTTCTCCATAGCATTGTGCTCGTGAAAGCTGGTTTGCGGTGTCGCAATCTCAAAATGCTTGAGCAAGAGTCCTGTATTACGGGTATCTTCCGCTGCGATCAAATCTACCTCTTTTAAGGTTTGGATCATGCGGTAGCTCATGTCATCCCGATTGCCAATTGGAGTTGGCACTAAAAAGAGAGTCCCTGTCGCTTTATCCCCTTTAAAACTTCGTTGAATCTGCATGCTTACTCCCTAAATAACAATTCATCACAGAAAATACACTCTTCATCATTTTCACGGCGTTGACCATAGGAATCTGTACAAACATGAAATCCGTCATTGTAAATTCTTTGTAAATTTTCACGACCATTGCGATGGAATTTAGGAGAGCTACTTTTCTCCACTTCTCCTAAGCGTTCTCTCAATTTATCATTTTCAAGACGGAGAGCAGTGTTTTCCTCGACAATGAGTTTGAGATTTTTCTTAATAGCTTCAACCTCTGCTAATGTAACCAGCAATTCCTGGGAGAAGCCATCCAAAGCATCAAATAATTCTTTTTTATTCATCTCTTTACCTTCTATTTTTCAACTGCAGAAGCATATACTCAAGAGCATTTTGAAAACTCACATTGTGTTCCCACATCTGCTTAGCTAAGACTAATTTTTCTAGATAGTCTCTTCCTAGGGACAGACTGATGGAGCGCGCAAAGAGCAATTCTAGCAAGCGAAAGGCTTGGGCCTGCTTTTCTTTATCATCCGTCTCTTGAATCAAGCGAGAGACCAGTAAGTAGACATGCGGATCTGCTTTTAGACAAGCTGCGACGAAACGCTCACACTCTCTCGCCAGATCGAAAAAGGATGTATTCTCAGCGAGAATTTGGGCCTCTTGGAAACCTTGACTAAAGTTGGCTAACAAATCTGCTTGTTGAAGCAAGAGACCTTCCTGAAGGAGATACTCTTTTAGGAAATCCTGGTTTTTCGGAAAATGGACCTGCTGCGCCCGACTTTTAATGGTCGGGAGAACCAGTTGCTCATCTGCTGTCAGCAGAAAGATATGAACTTCACTCTGAGGTTCTTCAATCACCTTGAGGAGGGAATTGGCTGCATTGACATGCATCCGGTCTGCATCACAAATGATAAAGACTTGCTTGGATCCTTCGTAGCCTGACTGAGAAAAATGCTGGATCAAATCTCGAATCCGATCTGTTTTAATGATTTGATTGACCGGTCGGACAACCGTTACATCTGAGAATTCATCCTCTTCAATCAAGCGACAAGCCCGACAAGTCCCACAGGGCCAAACACCCTTCTTATCCGTACAAAAGAGACTTTGGGACAAAAGCTGGGCCATCTCAAAACTGCCAAAATCTCCTGTAAAGAGATAGGCGTGGCTCAAGCGGTCTTGTTCTATAATAGCTTGGAAGCGATCTACTAGCTGAGGTTGAAGTTTTTGCACTTGTTCTACCTTCATTCACTGATCTCCAAGACTTCTTTGACTAGAACCCAAGTATCTTCGACCACCTTATCAAAAGGTTGACTGGCATCAATTTTCACCACCCGTTGTGGTTCTTTTTCGAGGATGGCCAGATAACCTTGGCGAACTTTCTGATGGAGACTAAGCCCTTCTAGATCCAAGCGATTGACTTCACGGCTAGAGCTCTTAGCAATCCGAGCCAATCCTTCTTCAACATCAATGTCAAAATAGAAGGTCCGGTTTGGCTTGAGACCATCAGTCGCAAACTGGTTCAACCATTCAATATCCGTTACTGCTAATCCACGGCCAAAGCCTTGGTAAGCTACTGAACTGTCGATAAAACGATCCATAATGACTAGCTTCCCTGCTTTCAAAGCTGGAAGGACACGTTCTGCCAAGTGTTGGCGACGACTGGCGATATAAAGAAGCAATTCTGTCTTGGGATCCATTTCCGTATGAGATGGATCTAGAATGACCTCGCGTATTTTTTCTGCTATTTCGACGCCCCCTGGCTCCCGTGTGGTAATATAGGTAATCCCTGCCTTTTCCAAGCGTGGTAACAAGGCTTCTAAAACGGAGGATTTTCCTGCACCTTCTGGGCCTTCAATTGAAATTAATGTTCCCTGTTTCATTCTCTTATCTTAACTTTCTATACTCATTTCTCTAGCATGCATCACTTCTTTTTATTTTACCAAAAATAGGGGTAAAAATCCTGTCCGAATTCGTGAAAATTGATGAAAATTATTTCCTATTTTTCATTTTTTTTGGTAAAATGTATGGTGAAAAATGAATAGGAGAACGAGCATGTTTAAGGTAAAAAATATTCTAACCATTATTTTTGGGGCTGGCATTTTTTCTTTTGGAATCTTTTTCCTCGTGATTCCATTCCACTTTTATGAGGGAGGGGCTACAGGGATTACCCTGATCACCTACTACCTCTTTAAAATTCCAGTTTCAGTCATGAACTTGGCCATTAATATTCCCCTCTTTTTCCTGGCCTGGAAACTACTGGGTCTCCGATCCCTCTATCTCAGTTTGATTGGAACTTTTTCGGTCTCTACTTGGATGGCCATCTTCGAGCTGATTCCTGGAAGTCATCATCTTCAAAATGCAGTCTTCACTGCTCTTGACGGAGACATCCTCCTAGCCTGTATCGGATCAGGGGTTATCCTTGGAACTGGGCTGGGGATTATCTTCAACGCTGGAGGAACAACAGGTGGAACCGATATTGTCGCACGTATCTTTAACAAGTACACGACACTTTCTATGGGACGCCTCATGTTGATTGTGGATGCCATCGTCTTGACAACTGTTTTGATCGTCTTTAAGGACTTCCGAATTGCAGCCTACACCCTCCTCTTTATCCTGATTGACACCGTCGTCATTGATATCGTTGGTGAAGGAGGCTTTGCAGGGAAAGGATTCCTCGTGGTGACTTCTAAACCGGATGAAATTGCCAAACAAATCACGACTGATTTGGGCCGAGGGGTCACATTCATGAACGGCATGGGCTATTATAGCCAACAAGAAATGAAGATTATCTACTGCGTAGTCTCTCGGAATGAAATGAAACAAATGAAAGACTTGATTAATAAAATTGATCCATTTGCCTTCATTACCATTACAGAAGCCCACGAAATCCTAGGAGAAGGATTTACATTGGATACCAACAAGCAACCCATTGCTCGCTAAAACAAAGAGAGAGTGGGACAGAAATCGGTAATTCGATAGAATTCGATTTCGTCGTCCCACCTCCGCACAGTTGAGTAGGGCTGTAAAAGCTGATGAAATCAGCGTAGTAGAGCCCACTCAACCACTGCGTCTTGCTCGATAATCCAAAGACAATTGAGAGGCTAGGACTTTTGTCCCAGCCTCTCTTTGTTTATTTAAAATGCTTTTGCAGATGTGCGACTAATTTCATCCACACCAATACCATTTTCTTCAAATTTCTTCTTGATGACTTCTGTATCGGTAATGCCGTCAATTTGAACTTCAATGACCACACGATCATCCTTGGTTGGGATATTGACCGTATTGGAGATATTCAACCCTTCTTCTACGATCAAATGGATGATTTTTTCAAGAACGCCTACTTTGTCTTCTGTCACAAAACGAACACGAACTCCTTCTTCTCCATAACCGGATACTTCGAGGAAGGCACGAAAAATATCACGGTCGGTAATCACACCAGAAACTTGTTCATTGTCTACAACCGGAAGAATCCCCACCTTGTTCTTATACATGAGATAGGTCGCATCTTCAAGGCTGGCAAATTTTGAGACAGTAATGACATCACGAAGCATGACGTCCTTAACTTTGGTTTTATTGAGCAGGTAGTTCATTTCAAAAATAGAAAGACTCGTTGCTTTTGATGGACTCGCTTCTGCAATCGTACCTTCTGTCACCAAACCAACTAATTGATCATTTTCAATGACCGGCAAACGGTGCAAACCTTGTTCCCGCATCAAATCTGCCGCATGAGCAATTGTTGTATCTGGACTAATATAGACTACTTTACGGGTCATAAAATCTTTAACAGCCATAACCATTCTCCTATGCTTTTGTTAGTTTTATTATACTTGATTTTTAGTGCTATTTCAAACGCTTTCAGCAGTTTTCTCTTGTTTTCAAAATTCAGAATTGCCTAATAATCCTTGCATTCATCCCTATGAAAACTAAATTCTCTAATTGCAGATAAACTATTTTTAAAAAAGAGCCCTTGGGCTCTTTTTTATCTCTTATCCACCAAGGTAGGCCTTGCGGACTTCTTCTGAGGCTAAGAGTTCTTTTCCTGTTCCGGACAGAACGACTTTCCCTGTTTCCAAAACATAACCGCGGTCTGCGATAGAAAGGGCCTTGTTGGCATTTTGCTCAATCAAGAGAACCGTTGTTCCTTGTTTTTGAATATCTTGGATGATATCAAAGATTTCCTGGATAAAGATTGGGGCCAATCCCATGGAAGGTTCATCCAGAAGCAAGAGTTTTGGCGTCGACATGAGGGCACGACCCATTGCTAGCATTTGTTGCTCCCCACCAGATAGGGTAGCTGCATCTTGGTTCTTCCGTTCTTCCAAACGTGGGAAACGTGAGAAGACTTTCTTCAAGTTCGCTTGATTTTCTTCTCGATCTTTCTTCAAGAAAGCTCCCATTTCCAAGTTTTCCATAACGGTCAAGCCTGGAAAGACGTGGCGGCCTTCTGGAACTTGAGAGAGCCCAGCAGCTACAATTTTTTGAGCCGGAACCTTTTGAATCTCCTGACCCAAAAACTCGATTTTCCCAGCACTTGGACGCACCAAACCTGAAATGGTACGAAGAATAGATGTTTTCCCAGCGCCATTGGCACCGATCAAGGAAACAACTTCCCCTTCATTGACTTCGAAACTGACATCACGGACAGCCTGGATCATGCCATAGTGTACAGAAAGATTTTCAACTTTTAACATAGACATTAGGCTTCACCTCCTAGATATGCTTCGATTACACGTTTGTTGGACTTGATTTCATCTGGCGTACCATGGGCAATCAAACGACCATATTCCAATACATAAATCCGCTCTGTTACCTCCATGACCAAACTCATATCGTGCTCGATTAACATGATCGTAATATTAAATTCTTTTTGAATGCGACGGATTAGTTGGGTTAATTCTGCAGTTTCTTGAGGGTTCATTCCTGCAGCAGGCTCATCCAAGAAGAGGATTTTTGGCTCTGTAGCAAGGGCACGAACGATCTCCAAGTGACGTTGTTGACCGTAAGCTAAGTTTTTGGCCAAGGTAGCTGCTTCTTTTTCCAAACCAAATATTGCTAACAATTCGAGGGCTTTTACTTTCAATGCTTCTTCATTTTTGTAATAGCTTGGCAAACGGAAAAGACTAGCAAAAACATGTGGTTTGTGGTGATTGGCAAAGGCAATCAAGACATTGTCCAAAACACTCAAATCTTTAAAGAGACGAATATTTTGGAAAGTCCGTCCAAGACCACCAGCAGCGATTTTATAAGGGGCTTTCCCGTTTAAAAGGTGCCCATCTAAAGTAATGGTCCCTTCACTTGGCTCATACACTCCTGTTAGGAGGTTGAAGAGGGTTGTTTTACCGGCACCGTTGGGTCCGATCAAACCAACCAATTCCCCTTCGTTAAGTTCCATGGTCACATCCCCAACGGCTGTCAAACCACCAAAGTTTTTTGTTAAATTTTTTACTTCAAGAAGTGCCATTAGTTAGCCTCCTTTTTTGAGAGTAATTTTTTCAAGCTAAATTCCCATGTTCCAAGAAGACCACCTGGGCGGAAGATCATTACGAGAATCAAGGCTAATGAGTAAATGATCATACGGATGCTTGAGAAGTCTTGAAGCACCATGTTCAAAATCCCCAAGACGATGGCTGCCACAACTGTTCCTGACATCGATCCCAAACCACCGAAAACGACAATGATCAAGACATTAATGGTATTGGTGAAAGAGTAATCTTTCGGAACAACAGAACCGATAAAGCCGGCTTGAAGAGATCCAGCAATCGCCGCTGTGATCGCACCAAATACAAAGGCAATGACTTTAACTTTGGTCGTATTGATCCCAACAGATTCTGCGGCAATTTCATCTTCACGAACAGAAAGGGTAGAACGCCCAATTGGACTGCGTAAGAAGTTGATGGTAAAAATAGTCGTAATGACAACAAATATGTATACCAATTGCCAGGTTGTAAAAGCTGGTAAACCAAGGATCCCCGCGGCACCATTTGTTAGAGTACCACCATTGACGATCAAGATCCGGATGATTTCTGAAACTCCAAGTGTTGCAATCGCCAGATAATCTCCTTTCAACCGAAGGGTTGGTACCCCAACGATCAAGGCAACGATACCAGCGATCAAGGCTCCTAAAACCATAGCGCCAAAAAAAGCGCCGTAGGTTGGTGATTTAGAACCGAGAATAGCTGCAGAATAGGCACCAATCGCCATAAATCCAGCGTGTCCGAGCGAGAATTGACCTGAAAAACCAACGATGAGGTTCAAACCAACCGCAAGAATGATATTAATCCCGATTTGTTCCAAAATTTGGATATAGAAGAGGTTGAGGACACCTGCTGCAACCAAGACTTGGATCAAGGCAAAACCTGCTACCAAAAGACCAAGCCAGACTAAATTCACTTTTAAATTTTGTTTCATGGCTTACACCTTCTCTTTCACATTTTTACCGAGGATACCTGCAGGACGGATGAGCAAGATCACAATCAAGATGGCATACACAATGGCATCACGGAAATCTGAGAGACCGATCGCTGTAGCGAAGGTTTCCAACAAACCGATGACAAATCCACCTAGAGCAGCACCTGGAATGATTCCGATTCCTCCAAGAACGGCTGCGACAAAGGCTTTAATCCCTGGTGTCATCCCCATCAAAGGTTCGATCGAGTTGTAATACAAACCGATCAAGACACCACCAGCACCCGCTAAGGCTGATCCTAAAGCAAAGGTAAAGCTGATGGTCCGGTTGACGTTAATCCCCATCAATTGAGCGGCATCGCTATCAACAGAAACGGCACGCATGGCTTTCCCCATCTTTGTCTTTTGGATAATAAATTGAAGAGCGACCATCAAGAAAATAGACACTCCCAAGATCATCAACTGAATATTGGAGATTGAAATGGGACCAAAATTGTAACGAACGGTTTCAATGACTTGCGGGAAAGAACGGGTATTGGCCCCTACAAAGAAGACCATCCCATATTCGAGCAAGAAGGAAACCCCGATGGCTGTGATCAAGGCTGCAATCCGAGTTGAATGACGAAGCGGACGATAAGCCAGGTATTCAATCACAACCCCTAAAATAGCTGTCCCAACCATAGCTAGAAGCAAGGCTACAAAGAAGTTAACTTTCAATGAATTCAATAAGAAATATCCCATAAAGGCACCTACCATGTAGATATCCCCATGGGCAAAGTTGATCAATTTGATAATTCCATACACCATGGTATAACCAAGGGCCAAGAGTGCATAAACACTTCCCAAGATTAGACCGTTTACTAATTGCTGGAGCATTTGAACCATCCTTTCTAACAATAAAGAGCGAGGCCAGGAATTTTCATTCTCCCAGCCTCTTGTACAAACAACAAATGATAATTAAGGTTTAACCGACTCGACTGACTCAACTTTACCATCTTTTAAGCCAATCATAAGTGCAGATTTAACCGGATTATGGTCTTTGTCAATAGACATTGTACCAGTAACACCTTCCAAGTCTTTCAACTTCGCAAGGTTGTCTTTCAATTCGACAGAGTTCTTAGCGCCTTTAGATGCTTCCGCAATCATGTAAACTGAATCATATGCCAAAGCAGCAAACATTGAAGGTTCTTCGTTGTATTTCGCTTTATAAGCTTCTACGAATTTCTTGGCTTTATCAGTCATTTCACCTTCAGTAGAGAATCCAGCTACGTAGTAGATGTCTGTAGCTGCAGCAGTTGTTGCTTGTTCAACGAACTTGGCATCACTAAATCCATCACCACCGATAATTGGTTGTTTGATTCCCATACCACGTGCTTGGTTTACGATCTTACCAGTTTCAGTGTAGTACCCTGGAAGGACAATCGCATCGAAGTCTTTATCTTTGATTTTTGTAAGGGCAGCTTGGAAGTCTGTGTCCTTAGATTGGAAAGTTTCTGTCGCTACGATTTCACCTTTATAAGATTTCTTAAAGGCTTCAGCAATCCCTTTCGCATAGTCAGATGAGTTATCGTAGTAAAGAACAACTTTCTTGGCTTTCAAGTTTTCAGTTGTATATTTAGCAATGATTTGTCCTTGGAAGCTATCGATGAAGGTTGCACGGAAAAGGTAATCTTGACCTTTTGTCAAATTGTCTTGTGTTGCTGATGGAGTTACCAATGGAACACCTGCTTTACCAGCATTGGCAACCGCTGCGGCAGTAGCACCTGAAGTCGCAGGTCCTACAAGAGCGTTCACTTTTGATTGAGTGACAAGGTTTGTAGTGATGGTAGCTGCTTCAGCTGTTTCAGATTTGTTATCTTTGTCTGTGACAACAATCTTCTTACCATCAGCTCCACCATTAGCATTGATTTCATCAACGGCCAATTGAGCACCTTTTTGTTCAGCACTACCATATGCTGCTACTTCACCAGTTTTTTCAAAGTTAAAACCGATTTTTAGTTCTTTGCCGATTTCGTTACCAGTTGTGTTTGAACCTGAAGTTGAAACTTCACCACAGGCAGCAAGAAGAGCGACACTTGCAATTGTTAAAAATGAAAGAGCAAATTTATTCTTCATTTGTAATAATCTCCTTAAATAATTCTTTAAATAAATAGATATTAAGAATATACCGAATTATCTGAAAATTGTCAATATAAAAAACGCAATCCTTTAAATGATTGCGTTTTCTCCTTGTGTTTCATCCTTTTGACGATGCAAACTTCCCACAAAATCACGATCCAATTCTTGAATATGGCAAATTTGTACCTTCTTTACAAAGCGTTCTTTTTTTAATTGCTGCACGATTTCAAGGACTTGAGGACTATCAACATAGACCTGTACATAGCGCATTTTTTTGGAATGATAGATCACATCCCCAATTCCCTGTAATTTCTTTGCATCTCGATTATAATACAATTTTACAATTAAGCCTGTTCTAGCTTGCTTCTCAAACATATACAATCCCTTTCTGCTTCTGTTACAAGTATAGCAAATTTCAGGTAAAAATTCTATCTTTTTCTAGAAAGACTAAAAAAGGGGCTGGGACAAAAGTCCTAGCCTCTCAATTATCTTTGGATTGTCGAACAAGACGCAGTGGTTGAGTGGGCTCTACTACGCTGATTTCATCAGCTTTTACAGCCCTACTCAACTGTGCGGAGGTGGGACGACGAAATCGAATTCTAACGAATTACCGATTTCTGTCCCACTCTCAGCTTTGTGGTTAAGTTTCCTTATCTAAGATTGTTGTTGGCCATGATTTCATCGATGAAACCATAAGCTAAGGTTTCTTCTGCAGTCATCCAATTATCCCGTTCTGCATCAGCGTGGATTTTCTTGATGGTTTGACCTGAATTTTCTGCCAAGATTTTTTCCAATCTGTGACGTGTTTTCAACAAGTGTTCTGCAGCAATCGCCATATCTGTTTGTTGGGTACCGCCACCAGTACCACCCATTGGTTGGTGGATCATGTACTCAGCATTTGGCAACATGAAACGTTTGCCTTTGGTACCACTTGATGCAATCACAGTTCCCATTGAAGCAGCCATCCCCATAACAATAGTTTGGACGTCTGATTTGATAAAGTTCATGGTATCGACGATAGCCAACCCTGCAGAGACAGAGCCTCCTGGCGTATTAATATACATATAGATATCTTTGGTATTATCTTGGGCATCCAAGAAGAGCAATTGGGCAATAATCGAATTGGCCATTTGGTCTTCTACCGGTCCTGTTACCATGATAATACGGTCTTTTAATAAGCGGGAATAGATGTCGTACGAGCGTTCGCCACGACTGGTTTGTTCAATAACTACTGGAATCATTCATTCATCTCCTTTTATCCATTATAACCGGCACCACCTCATGAGTTTCATCCGGTTGATTCGAGAGGCTAGCTCTCCTTCCAATCTTTATAAAAGCTATTATATCCCATTGGTCAACAAAGGTCAATTTTTTACTTTCCCAAAGAAGGATTGGATAGGCGCTTATTTGGTACCAAACAAGCGGTCCCCAGCATCTCCAAGGCCTGGAACAATGTAGCCATGATCATTCAAGTGGTCGTCGAGGGCTGCTGTAAAGATATCAACATCTGGATGAGCTTCTTGA
This sequence comes from Streptococcus sp. bf_0095, assembly GCF_004166885.1. Lineage (GTDB taxonomy): Bacteria > Bacillota > Bacilli > Lactobacillales > Streptococcaceae > Streptococcus. The sequence goes on from NZ_RCYU01000002.1 coordinate 28,077, forward strand.
AGTGCTTTCACCCCTTCAGGTGCTGCCACCAAGCAGACAAACTTGATGTGGCTAGCTCCACGTTTTTTCAAAGAATCAATCGCAAGAATAGCTGATCCACCGGTTGCAAGCATTGGATCTACTACAAAGATGCGACGTTGATCAATATCTTCTGGCAATTTCACCAAGTATTCAACTGGCTTCAAGGTTTCTTCATCGCGGTACATTCCAATATGACCAACTTTGGCAGCTGGTACCAAACTCAAGAGCCCATCTACCATCCCGATTCCTGCACGAAGGATTGGGACAATTGCTAGTTTTTTACCAGCAATTTGTTTTTGAACCGTTTTTGTGATAGGTGTTTCGATTTCTACATCTTCAAGAGGAAGTTCGCGCAACACCTCGTATCCCATCAACATAGCAATTTCATCAACTAATTCACGAAAAGCCTTTGTAGAGGTATCAGTCCGACGCAAAATAGACAATTTATGCTGAATAAGTGGATGTTTAATAACTTCAAGTTTTCCCATTGTGGTTCCTTCTTTCTCTATATTCATCTTATTATATCAAAAAGGAAGAAAAAGGCCTACAAATATGCAAACCTTTTCTTTTCTTATTTTAATAGCTATCTTATAGCCACTCCTTGTACTTACCAATATAATAGTGTTTGACCAGGGTGACGCTTGCCATATAAAGGAAGAGAATCCCCACAAGTAATAGGAAATAGAGAGCATTCAGTGGCGCTACTTTTAACAAGGAAGCCAATGGGCCATATGGTAAGAAGGTAACCAAGAGCGCGCCCAATAGGGTCGTTGCCATGACAGCAAAAGCTGGTCGACTTTGAACAAAGGGCAATTTTGGAGAACGAAGCATGTAGATTACCATGGTTTGGGACCACATGGACTCGATAAACCAGCCTGTTTGAAAGAGCATAATGAAGAGTCCTGCACTATCTGCACCATGTACATAGCCATATCCCGTAATCATTGGTACGATAACAAAGTAGAGAATGATAAAGGTCAGGATGTCAAAGACAGAGGAAATAGGACCGAACCAGGCCATAAAGCGGGTAATGGATTTTGCTTCCCAGATTCTTGGTTTCTTCAAAAAGTCCTTATCCACTCGGTCAAAAGGCAAGGCGATACAGGAAAGGTCGTAAACCAAGTTCAAAACGATGAGATGGATAGGGGCCATCGGAAGGAAAGGAAGGAAAATACTGGCAAAGAGAAGAGAGAAGATATTCCCAAAGTTGGAAGAAACGGTCATCTTGATGTACTTGGTCATGTTGGCATAGACTTTGCGTCCTTCTACCAAGCCTTTTTCAAGGACCATCAAGTCCTTATCCAGAAGGATAACATCTGCTGTTTCTTTAGCAATATCAACGGCTGTATCAACCGAAATCCCCACATCTGCCACCTTCATGGATGGAGCATCGTTGATACCATCTCCCATATAGCCGACCTTGTGGCCATTTGCTTTGAGTTGAAGGATAATGCGTGCTTTTTGATCTGGAGACAATTTTGCAAAGACGGTAGTGGTTTCAACTGCCTGGGCTAACTCTGGGTCAGAAAGACTGTCAATATCGCTACCCAGCAAAATGCGGTCCACATCCAGACCCACCTTTTCACAAACCGCTTGGGTCACTTTCTCATTATCACCCGTAAGGATTTTAGTAGCAACTCCGTATTCCGCAAGGGTATTGATGGCTGGTGCTGCAGATGGTTTTGGTGGATCCAAGAAGGCTAGATAACCCGTCAAGATCATATCCGCTTCATCCGCTACTTCAAAGGCATAGCCTTCCTCAAGGTTTGATTTGTAGCTGACACCTAGCACGCGCAGACCTTGCTCATTCAGCTGAGCTACTTCTGCCAAGACTTCTTCTCGCACTTGGTCTGTTAGGGGAATAATCTCATCCTTGTATTCTACATAACGAGACACTGCTAACATTTCTTCCAAGGCTCCCTTGGTGACCATGCTCACAAGGCCCTGCTCATCCTTGACGATGACACTCATCCGCCGGCGTTCAAAGTCAAAAGGCAGTTCATCAATCTTTTGGAAGCTTTGATCTAAACCTCTGACGATTTCATGTTTCTTAGCTTCTCGTTCTGTCCGACTGATAATGGCCCGGTCCATCAAATTTTTAAGACCCGTTTGGAAGTAAGAGTTGAGATAGGCCCGACGAAGGACGGACAAATCGAGCTCCCCATGAATATCAAGTGGGTATTCGAGTACAATCTCATCTTGAGTCAAGGTTCCCGTCTTATCCGTACAGAGGATATCGATAGCCCCTAAGTCTTGGATGGCGTTGAGCTTTTTGATGACCACTTTTTCTTTGGCCATGATAATGGAGCCCTTGGCCAAGCTAGCGGTGATAATCATAGGAAGCATTTCCGGAGTCAAGCCCACCCCTACACTGAGGGCAAAGACACCCGCTTCTAGCCAGTCCCCATCTGTCAAACCATTGATAAAGAAGACGATGGGCACCATCACCATCATCAGTCGAATCAACAACCAAGAGATGGTGTTCATTTCTCGTTCAAAAGAGGTTGGTTCATCGTAGGTATTAATGGTTTGCTCGATCGCTCCCATCATGGTTTCATCCCCAACGACCAAGACCAAGGCTGTTGCTCGACCTGAGATAACGTTGGTCCCCATGAAAGCTAGACTCTCACTCTCTAGGAGACTGTCTAGATTTTGGCTAGTCGCCTTTTTTAAACAAACTTTTTCGACAGCATCACTCTCACCAGTCAAGCCGGATTGTTGAACGAAAAAGTCTCGTGAATCTAGTAAGACCACATCTGCTGGAATCATGTCACCTGCACTCAGTTTGATCAAGTCCCCCACGACAATTTCGTCGATAGGGATTTCTGCTTCCTTGCCTTCTCGAATCACCGTTGCTGTATTGACAATCATTCGAGAGAGATTGCTAGCAGCCTTGTCACTTCGCAACTCTTGGACAAAGCGAATCCCCCCTGAGAGAAGAACAAGGACGACGATAATGAGAGAAGTCGTTGGGTCTTCCTCTCCTGGTTTGGCTAACCAAACATTGGTCACCAGAGAAACAAGGGCAATGAGAAGAAGGATGACTGTGAAGGGATTAATGATGGATTCAACAATCCGTTTCCAGATAGAGCTTTCCTGTCCCTTGGTGAGGACATTTTCTCCATAGCTTTCCCGATTTTCTTCTACTTGGTCTTCCGTCAAGCCAGACCAGCTAGATTGATAGTTGGCTAAGGTTGTTGTTTCTGCATCTTGCAATGCAGCAATGAATCTTTCTTTTGTTGTTTGCATTGGAATCTCCTTTTAAATCAGGAGCCAAACGCTTATAGAGTCCCGATGACACAAATCAGCGATTGGCTGGCTATGTGCGGCTCGGGATGATCGTCGATTTGTATCATAGTGTTCTCCTTTTCTACTTGATATTGAGAGGGTTCTTATGCATAAGAAAAGAGCCCTCCCTCATTCAGGTAGGACTCATGAAACTCGTCGTTTATTTTTTAATAAAATTTCTCAAAAAATAGACCGTCCAAGCTTTAGCTCCGCAAGGCGATGAAATGAGCTTAGTCTTGACCTTTGCGATCAGGACTGTTGACCAACGAGTAGTGTCTCCACTGCTTTGCGGTAGTCATCCGTATCCTTGCGGTAGCCTCACCTACCGTTATTCTCCTTGAGTATACTCCTCCCCTATAGAAAAGTCAACCCTCACATGAACCTTTTTTAGGAAAGGCAGTAACAATCCGATTAACAATCTCTTGAACCAGGGATTTCGGAGCCGCCACATTTAGTCGAGCATGCTGTTTCCCTTCGACCCCAAAGTCTGTTCCTTTATTGAGGATGACCTTGGCCTGATCATGAAGCCGAGCGTGTAATTCTTCCTCAGACAAACCGTAGGCAGAAAAATCAAGCCAGAGTAGATAGGTCCCTTGCGGTTTCATCACACCAATATCTGTCTGCTCGCGCAAAACTGCTACAGTGTAGTCGATATTTTCTTCCAAGACTTCCTTTAAGTCCTCTAACCAAGCCTTTCCATTCTGATAGGCCACTTCTGTGGCGATAAAGCCAAGGGCAGAGATTTCATGCTGGTTGTTTCGCAATTGCTGAGCTTGGAAGGATTTCCGAAGTGCATCATTTTCGATGATGGCATAGGAATTTTTTGTCCCTGCGATATTGAAAGTTTTGGTTGCACTCGATAAGACAAGGGTGAAATCCTTAAAGCTTGGATCTACTGTATTAAAGGACACATGTTTGTGACCAAACAGGGCTAAATCTTGGTGAATTTCATCGGAAACAAGCAAGACCCCATGTTTTTGACAGAGGCGACCAATCTTTTCTAGGACTTCTCGTTCCCAGACGCGACCGCCTGGATTATGAGGATTGCACAGGATGTAGAGTTTGACTTGGTGCTCTTCAAAGTCTTTCTCCAATTGCTCAAAATCAATTTGGAAGAGTCCATCCACTTCTACTAAGGAATTGGTCACTAATTTGCGTTGATTGAGGCGGACGCTACGGGCAAAGGGTGGATAAACTGGCGTATTGATGAGAACAGCCTCGCCTTCCTTGGTGAAAGCCTGAATAGCCGTTGAAATAGAGGGAACAACTCCTTCCATAAAGACAATCGCTTCCTTCTCAAACACATATCCATGTTCTGTCTTTTCCCATTCTTGAACAGCTCGGTAAAGTTCCTCACTAGGATAGGTATAGCCGTAGACTAATTGATCCGCGTAATCTCGAATAGCTTGTCCAACAGCAGGTAAGGATTCAAAATCCATATCGGCAATCCAAGCAGGAAGGAGTTCCGAATCTTGTTCTGACTCCTTCCACTTGCTAGTGTGGTGCCCCAAACGATTAGGGACAGTCAAAAATTGTTCTTTTCCCATGATGGACTCCTATCTAGCCAATGCTTGTTCTAAATCCTCTATCAAATCCCTTGCATCTTCAATTCCGATGGAAAGGCGAAGCAAATCATCCGTTAAACCATAGGAATGACGAACCTCTGCAGGAATATCTGCATGGGTCTGAGTCGTTGGGTAGGTAATCAAACTTTCCACCCCACCCAAACTCTCTGCAAAGGTAAAGACCTGCAAGTGGTTCAAAATGGTTGGAATCTTTTCTTGGTGGCTTACTTTAAAGGAAACCATGCCTCCCTTGCCGGTATACAAAACTTCCTTAACAGCTGGATGCCCCTTCAAGAATTCCACTACCTTCTTCGCGTTTTCTGTAGAGCGCTCCATTCGAAGGGCTAAGGTTTTTAACCCACGGATTAATTGGTAGCTGTCAAAAGGAGAGAGAACAGCTCCAGTTGTGTTTAAGTTATAAAAGAGTTGCTCATAGAGACCTTCATCATCAGTCACTACAACACCAGCCAAAACGTCATTATGACCCGCTAGATATTTGGTCGCTGAGTGAAGGACGATATCTGCTCCTTCTTCAATTGGACGTTGGTAGATAGGGCTATAGAAGGTGTTGTCTACAATCACTTTTGCCCCTTTTTCATGAGCGAGTTTAGCTAATTTCTGGATGTCAAACTCCAGCATGAGTGGGTTAGTAGGCGTTTCAATATAGAGAATATCCACCTCTCCCTTCAATCCCTCTACCAATTCTTCTTCAGAATTTGCATAGGTAAAGAAAAAGCGTCCTTCTTGTTCCATTTGGTTGAACCAACGGAAAGAGCCTCCATAAAGATCTCTTACTGCCAAAACCTTACTGCCAACAGGAAAAATACTAAAGGCTAAGACAATGGCAGACATACCTGAGCTCGTCACCAAGGCATGCTCTGCACTCTCAATAGCTGCCAAGGTCTTTTCAGCGTTTACCCGAGTCGGATTCTTGGTACGGATATAGTCAAAACCAGTAGATTGACCAAACTCTGGATGCTGGTAAGTGGTTGAAAAATGAAGCGGAGTAATCAAAGCCCCTGTTGCTGGATCCGACTTGATTCCCGCTTGAGCTAGGATGGTGTTAATATTCTTTTTGTGACTCATACAAACCTCCAATGGACGTAAATTCAATTGTCTCTATTGTATCACTTCTTTAGATGATTCGGTTTTTCCTTTTTCAAGAGCTAGATATAGCTTCAAACTATAATGAAAAAAAGAGGTGGGATAGCCCCAACCTCTACTGGTTATGAAATATGAAATTTATTTCGAAGACTAGCTGCCTTGCTACCAATGAAGCGATCTAAGAAACGAAGACGAAGACCGAGGCCACCGTATACGACGATTCCCACACCACCAATCAGAGATACATAAATCATGCTTGTCACTCGACCATTTGGTTTGATGACCAAGCCAAGGATAAAGCCTGCAACTAGGACCACCAAGAGCATGATCAAGGTGAGAATGGCTGTCAATAAGCTTCGTTTGAAGACTGTCTTGCGATTGAAATGAGTCACCTGATGAATTTCCTTGTACATAAGAACAATCGGAATCATGAGACCAATTGTAGTAGAAAGAAGAGGACCATAGGCTTTAAAGACATAAATGAACGGTACTTGGAGAATCAGTTTTACCAATACTCCATAGCCAAAGTAAAGAATTGCCTTCCGATTTTGGAAAAGAGCCTGGATCATTGGAGAGAGAACCGTATACAAACCTAAAATAATCGTCTGTAGCATGGCTAGGATAAAGAGTCCCAAAGCCAGGGAATCTGGTTTCCCGTAAAAGACCGTATAGAGAGGCTCTGCAATGGCTACTGCTCCAATCGTCGCTGGAAGCAAGAAGGCTACTAGCATGGTCAAATTATCTTGAACCAGCTTACCTGCAGCCCGGAAATCACCCTTGACATAGTTCTCTGTCAGGAGAGGGATTCCCACCCCACCGATCGATGTCGCAACTGCAATTAAAATCATGGTGATCTTGTTCGGATTCGCTGAAAAGTAGCTGAACTGAACCAACAACTCTGAACGAGTGAAGTTGGTGAACCAAGACATGACATTGCTATAGGTCATCTGGTCGATAATTTGGAAGAGTTGAATGGCTGATCCTGTCACAATGAACGGAATCGCTTCACGAATGGTATCCCACAAGAGAGCCTTGGTATCAATCTGGCTATCAGACTCCGGGCGATGAATAATGTGCTGTAGAAGCCCTGTTTTCCAGAGGTAATAGACGAGGACTAGAAGACTCGCTCCCATCCCAATAAAGGCTGCAAAAGTGGACTGGGTAACGGCTTCAACGTAATCACCTGAGCCGACCTTCATAATGAAGTAGGCTGTCAAGAGCATCCAGATAACCCGAATCACTTGCTCAGCAATTTGACTGATGGCGTAAGGTTTCAGATTGTTATGCCCTTGGAAGAAGCCACGAATGACACTCATGGAAGGGAAAATCAAGACTGCCCAAGACAGGCTCTGCATGACAGGGATTAGGTCTTTCCCACCTCCTGATAGGTTTGCAAAGACTGGAGAAAGCACATACATGATAATAGCAAAAACCAAGCCCAATAAAGACATGAACTTAAGGAAGCCACGAATCATGGCAAAACTGTGCTCTTCTTGCCCCTTGGTATTGTACTTGGCCACCTGCTTAGCGACTGCTACTGGGACGCCTGCTGTTGAAATCAGCAAAAACCAAGCGTAGATATTGTAGCCCATGGTAAAGAGACCGTTTGCCTCTGCACCATGTTTGCCCATCCAGATATACCAAGGGATGATATAGGCCGCTCCTAAGAGACGACTAATGAAATTACTGGCTGTTAACCAGACAGTTCCACGGAGCATTTGGGCCTGTTGATTACTTGTTTCGTTACTCATATGTTTCCTCTACTTTATAGTCTTCTTTCATTATAAACTTTTCCTTTACACTTGTAAAATAAGGGCTTTCAGTTTAAAATAGGATTATGATGAAGATAGAAACTGTACTAAACATTTTAAAAGAGGATCACAACTTTCGTGAGATCCTGCAAGACGGAGAATACCACTATTCTGCAAGTGGTGTTTCTTTTAATCAAATTAGCTACGATAGTCGAAAGGTCAACGCTGAGACCCTCTTTTTTGTGAAGGGGGCAAATTTCAAGAAGGAATTTTTGGAGCAAGCGATCGAGCAAGGTTTACAGTGGTATGTCGCTGAGCAGGACTTTGAGGTCAGCATCCCGGCCATTATCGTTACGGACATTAAACAGGCTATGAGCTTAATTGCCATGGAATTCTATGGCCACCCTGAGCGCCAGCTAAAACTCTTAGCTTTTACAGGGACCAAGGGCAAAACCACTTCTGCTTACTATGCCTACAAGATTCTTGAGCAAGGCCATCGTCCTGCCATGCTATCCACTATGAATACAACCTTGGATGGCAAGACCTTCTTCAAATCAACCTTGACCACCCCAGAAAGTATCGATTTGTTTGAAATGATGGCCCAGGCAGTTGCCCATGATCGGACTCACCTGATTATGGAGGTCTCTAGTCAGGCCTATCTAGTCAAACGTGTTTACGGACTCACATTCGATGTTGGTGTCTTCCTCAACATCAGCCCTGACCATATTGGACCGATTGAGCATCCAAGTTTCGAAGACTACTTCTACCATAAACGTCTCTTGATGGAAAATAGTCGTGCTGTTGTCGTCAATAGTGATATGGACCATTTTAACATTCTTGCGGAGCAGGTGACTGAGCAAGACCACGACTTCTACGGTAGTCAATCGACCAACCAAGTCCACAACTCAAAAGCCTTTAGCTTTTCTGTCACTGGCAAGCTGGCAGGGGATTATGATACCCAGCTCATCGGCCACTTCAATCAAGAAAATGCTGTAGCTGCAGGTCTCGCCTGCCTTCGTCTAGGAGCGAGTCTTGAAGACATCAAAAAGGGGATTGCCAAAACCCGTGTTCCTGGCCGGATGGAAGTCTTGACTCAAAAGAATGGGGCAAAAGTTTTTATTGACTATGCCCATAATGGAGATAGCTTGAAAAAACTGCTCTCTGTTGTTGAAACCCATCAGACAGGAACGATTTCACTGGTCCTTGGATCAACTGGGAATAAAGGAGAGAGCCGCCGCAAGGACTTTGGCCTGCTCTTAGAAGACCATCCTGAGATCCAAGTCTTCCTCACAGCGGATGACCCCAACTATGAAGATCCTTTGGCTATCGCTGAAGAGATTAGCAGCTTTATCACGCGCCCTGTCGAGAAAATTGCAGATCGCGAGCAAGCCATTCAACTGGCGATGGCAACTACCAGCAAGCCTGAAGATGCCGTCATTATCGCTGGAAAAGGAGCTGACTGCTACCAAATCGTCAATGGCGTCAAAGAAGAATATCCAGGTGATGCTGCTATTGCTGAACGTTATCTCTAATCAAATAAGGCTAGGAAAATTTCCTAGCCTTTTCTAGTGTTTCAAAAATATCAGTCTTTCCTTGTCCAAGTCCACTGCTAATTCATATTTGCCTTCATCATTTTTTCGGATATAGCCTAAGACCTCTAAACTATCGACAAAGATGTCTCTGCGCTTTTGCTGGACTTCATCTTTTTTGAGGAACTTGAGCAAAAAGCTGGTCATATACTTGAGTGCATATTCGGGATTGACATCTCCCAAGATGGCATAGAGTTTCTCTTGAACCTCCGTCAAAGGGTATTGGTGTTTCACCTTGTAAAAGTAATTGGACAGGGTCTGTGCCTTTCGCTCAAAGTCTGTCTCTTCTATGAGAATCGCTGTATTGGTCGTGTTGCGAAGTTCCGTTTGGAAGACCTTGGCTTTCAGTTCCTGATAAAGGTCACTCTCCTCTCGGACAAAGACTTCTTGATCCAAGTCGACTGCTTCAGCAGATTCCAAGAAAGGCAGGCTGAGGATGTAGCGTTTATTTTCTCGAAGGATGAAGCCCGCTTTGATATATTCTTCCATCAGCTTGTCCACCGGCTGATCTGGAAATTGGGCCTTGATTTGCCGCAGGATCACATCATTCTGCTGATCCAGATAGTTGATCAAATCCTTAAAAAAAGGCTGACGTGTCAAACGTGTGGGATTAATGATTGTAATCATCCGTATATCTTTCTTTAAACTGTAGACGGGGAGACTGGGCTAACTGACTGGGATTAGTACCAGGCTGATTCAGAGGTGCAGCTAATCCTAGTTCTTTATAGTAATCTCTCCAGAAATCACTAATCTGCTGCTCATCATCACCAAACTTCATGGGAATGGTCTCAAAGATAGGGAGCAGTTCAGCGATGAACTGGGAACAATAGAAGCCATCTCCATTTGGGTAAAAGGAAACATTGTAGGGAGCACCTAAAAGGTTTTCTGCTCGCTTTTTGACTTCTTTGTCATCAATCTCTGCATAGCGGTATAGGTCATATACCTTCTCAGTTTCAAAGAAATCTTCAGAGGACTGGGCCAGGACGCCACCTTCCACCGTGGCATGATAGAACTTTCCATCCAAAAAGATGGCCACATGGCTATAGTTCCCAGTAGATGCCTGGATGGCCTGTCCCATTTCCGTATGATCCCTCACAAAAATCAAATCGCCAGATTCTAACATAGTCTCCTCCTAGCAAAAAAGGAGCCGAAACTCCTTTTTTAACAATGGGTTATCCCGTTTATCATTAAGCATTAAAGCTTTCAGTCAATTGTGGTACCACTTGTTTCTTACGAGAAACAGCACCTGGAAGGAAAGCGTGGTTGTTTTCAAGTTTGAAGTTGAAGGCTGCTTCCACCTTGTCCATATTAGCACCAAGAGCCAAAATTTCTGAGTTAGAGTTGACGATGTCTGTAATCATCAAGACAAAGTCAGAGTATCCGTTAGTTGCAATTGCGACTTGGATAGCTGCTTCGATTTCAGCTTGACGTTCCAATACTTCGGCAATATCAACTGTATTGACTTGAGCCACACGGACATTGTTGCCGTTCAATTCAAAAGTCTTAGCATCGATGTCGATCAATTCTTCTGCAGATTTGCTTGCCAAGTTTGTACCAGCCTTGAGCATGGCAAGACCGTATTCTTCCAAGTTCACACCAGCCAATTCAGCCAATTCAGGCGCAATCACTTTATCAGATGGGTGAGTTGTTGGAGATTTCAAAAGAAGGGTATCTGAAATCAAACCTGAAAGCATCAAACCTGCAATTTCTTTTGGAACAGCTACACCGTGTTCTTTGAACATGCGGTAAACGATAGAAGATGTTGATCCAACTGGTTCCAAACGCATGTAAAGTGGGCTTGCAGTTTCAAAGTTAGCCACACGGTGGTGATCTACCACACCGTAAACTTCTACTTCAGCGATATCTGAAACAGATTGTTGGAATTCATTGTGGTCCGTCAAGATGACTTGCTCTACACCTTCTGCCTTAGCAGATGTAATCACGCGTGGCGCTTCCACACCAAAATAATCCAATACAAAGGCTGTTTCTTCATTTGGAGTTCCAAGAGCCACTGCTTCTGTATCCAAACCATAAGCTTCTTTTGCAAGATAAGCAAAGGCTACAGATGAGCCAATAGCATCTGAATCAGGGTTTTGGTGACCCAAAACAAGAATTTTTGACATGTTTCTACCTCTTCATTTTCATTTATAGATTCACTCTATTTTAGCACGTTTTTCCGTTTAAAGAAAGGGAATAGTGATGCATTTCATCAGAAAAAAGACAGCTGGAAGAACCAACTGTCTCGATCTATTTATCCTTTAACCCGTTTCAAGTAATCTTGGTAGCTTTCAGTTTCCATCAAGTCCTTAGCATTCTGAACTCGTTCTTTTGTTGGAGGTTTTACTCCTTCTAGGGAATAAGGAATGCCCAATTCTCGCCATTTGAACTCACCCATGGTATGGTAGGGAAGAATTTCAAATTTATCAACATTTTTAAGGGTTTTGACAAATTTACCAAGTTCGATCAAATCATCATCTCGGTCTGTCAAACCTGGCACCAAGACGTGACGAATCCATACTGGTTTGCCAATATCAGACAAATACTTGGCACAGGCCAAAATATTCTTGTTTGTTTGACTGGTTACAAATCTGTGACGTTCATCATTGATTTCCTTAATATCAAGGAGCACCAAATCGGTCACTGCCATCAGTTTGTCAAATTTTTCCAAGTAACGAGGGGTATTTCGGAAAGGCAGAGCACAGGTGTCTAAAGTACAGTGGATGCCCAGCTCTTGAGCCTTGGTAAAGAAGGCAATCAAGAAGTCAATCTGAAGCAGGGCTTCTCCGCCACTGACAGTGATCCCACCTTTTTGGCCCCAAAAACCACGATAGCGAAGGGCTTCTTCCAATACATCATCTACTGTTCGTTCACGAGACTTGTTGGTTTCCATAGCCCAAGTATCCGGGTTATGGCAATACTGACACCGCATTTGACAGCCTTGAAGAAAGACAATAAAACGGATCCCTGGTCCATCTACAGCACCGAAGCTTTCCGTAGAGTGTACCATTCCTGTTACTTTTCCATAGTCAACTGTTTCATTTTCCATGTCTTGTCCTTCTCTCTTGAAAACGTTTTATGGTCTTATTATAACATGATTCCTTGTGAATAAAAGGATTTTGACTAGTTTTTAGAAAATAAACTGTTTTTCAATTTCATACCATTGTATTAGTACAGGTCATTCCAGTCGGCCTTACTCTTACCGATTCTCTATGGCAAAAATCAATAGCTTATTTATCTCCTATTTCTCTACTATTTTAAGAAATAACACTCTCAAATATGCATCTTACCTAAATGCTATTGACATTTTCCTGTTTCCCTATTAAATTGGATATGATAGAAATAAATATGAAGGGACTGTCTTTAACTAAAAATGTAAGCGGTCTCAAAAAGCTAGAGGAGAGTTCTATGGACAAAAGATTTTTGGAAAAATCCTGTCGTTATAGTATCCGCAAACTAACTGTTGGTACGGCTTCTGTTTTATTAGGAGCCATTTTTCTCGGCTCACACCAGGTAGGTGCTGATAGTATTGTTGGAAGCCAAAACGAAAGCAACCACCTTGAAGCTACCCCAGCCATAGAGAGCCCGACTGATGGAACTGGAGAAGCCAAACCAGAAAATCCGTATATCGCTCCTATTTCTGAAGAAAAAAGCTCGTCACCTGATACAGAAGTTCAAAGCAAGCATACAGCCACTTCGACTACTTCGATTGAGGCAACTGAAGAAAGGGAAACTATGAAAATTGAGACTCCCGTGGCCAAACAAACAGATTATCATTTAAGCTACAATCAACCTGCTGCTGCTAGCTATGATGGGTGGGAAAAGCAAGCCCTCCCAGTCGGAAATGGAGAAATGGGTGCTAAGGTTTTCGGACTCATCGGCGAGGAAAGAATTCAATACAACGAAAAAACTCTTTGGTCTGGTGGACCACAACCGGATAGCACCGACTACAACGGAGGAAACTACCAAGATCGCTACAAAGTCTTGGCAGAAATCCGTAAGGCCCTTGAAGCTGGAGACCGCCAAAAAGCGAAACAGTTAGCCGAAGAAAATCTAGTAGGCCCAAACAACGCTCAATACGGACGCTACTTATCTTTCGGTGATATCTTTATGGTCTTTAACAACCAAAAGAAAGGTTTGGAGAACGTTACCGACTATCACCGTGACTTAGATATTACCGAAGCTATCACGACTACTTCTTATAGCCAGGATGGAACCACCTTTAAACGCGAAACCTTCTCTAGCTATCCAGATGATGTTACTGTGACCCATTTGAGTAAAAAAGGGGATAAGACCCTCGATTTTACCCTTTGGAATAGCTTGACAGAGGATTTACTTGCGAATGGTGACTACTCTTGGGAATATTCGAATTATAAACAAGGGGCAGTCACGACCGATTCAAATGGTATCTTGCTCAAGGGGACTGTCAAAGACAATGGCCTTCAATTTGCCTCCTATCTTGGAATCAAAACAGATGGACAAGTCACTGCCCAAGATGGCTATTTGACTGTCACCGGAGCCAGCTATGCGACCCTTTTACTCAGTGCCAAGACTAATTATGCTCAAAATCCAAAAACCAATTACCGCAAGGATATTGATGTAGAAGCAACTGTCAAATCGATTGTCGAGGCGGCTAAAGCCAAAGATTATGAAACTCTAAAACATGACCACATCAAGGACTACCAACGTCTCTTCAATCGTGTTCAACTAAATCTTGGCGGTAATAAGTCTAACCAAACGACAAAAGAAGCTCTCCAAACCTATGATCCTACAAAAGGGCAACAACTAGAAGAGCTCTTCTTTCAATACGGACGTTACCTCCTCATCAGTTCGTCTCGTGACCGGACAGATGCCCTTCCTGCCAACTTGCAAGGAGTCTGGAATGCTGTAGACAATCCACCTTGGAACTCTGACTATCACCTCAATGTCAACCTACAGATGAACTACTGGCCTGCCTATATGAGCAATCTTGCAGAAACTGCCAAGCCAATGATCAATTATATTGATGACATGCGCTACTATGGCCGTATCGCTGCCAAGGAATACGCTGGTATCGAATCCAAAGAAGGACAAGAAAATGGTTGGTTGGTTCATACCCAAGCAACGCCATTCGGCTGGACAACTCCTGGTTGGAATTACTATTGGGGCTGGTCTCCTGCTGCCAATGCTTGGATGATGCAGAACGTCTATGACTACTATAAATTCACCAAGGATGAGACCTATCTTAAAGAAAAGATTTATCCAATGCTCAAGGAAACGGCCAAGTTCTGGAATTCCTTCTTGCACTACGACAAAGCAAGTGACCGTTGGGTATCTTCTCCATCCTACTCACCAGAGCATGGAACTATCACGATTGGGAATACCTTCGACCAGTCTCTGGTTTGGCAGCTCTTCCACGACTATATGGAAGCAGCCAAGCATCTCAATGTCGACCAAGACTTAGTTACCGAAGTGAAGGCTAAATTTGACAAGCTCAAACCACTTCATATCAACCAAGATGGCCGCATCAAGGAATGGTACGAAGAAGACAGTCCTCAATTTACGAATGAAGGCATTGAAAATCACCACCGTCACGTTTCTCATCTGGTTGGTCTCTTCCCAGGTACTTTATTTGACAAGGATCAGCCTGAATACCTAGAGGCGGCACGCGCAACCTTAAACCACCGTGGAGATGGTGGAACGGGTTGGTCTAAGGCCAATAAGATCAACCTCTGGGCTCGTCTGCTTGATGGAAATCGTGCCCATCGTTTATTGGCAGAACAGCTCAAATCCTCAACCCTAGAAAATCTCTGGGATACCCACGAGCCTTTCCAAATCGATGGTAACTTTGGTGCCACTAGCGGGATGGCAGAAATGCTCCTTCAATCCCACACTGGCTACATTGCCCCATTACCAGCCCTTCCAGATGCCTGGAAAGACGGGCAAGTTTCAGGTCTCGTGGCACGTGGCAACTTTGAAGTCAGCATGAAATGGAAAGAAAAGAATCTTGAGACATTAGCTTTCCTTTCCCATGCAGGTGGAGATTTAGTCGTCGATTATCCAGACATCGAGTCGAGTATTGTCAAGATTAATGGGAAAGAAATCAAACCTACTCTTCTGAAGGGCAATCGGATTCAGATTGCCACTCAAAAAGGGGATCAGGTTACCTTTGAAAAGTTACCAGAGAGGGTCACCCGCCTATCTGCCGTGAGAAAAGATGCTGTAACTGCTGAACTCGATTTCAATCCAGTTAAAGATGCGACTCACTATGTCATTCGTCGAGAAAGCAAAGATGAAAGCAGTGACGCTCCTTCTGTCAAAGAATTCCTAACCAATGTCACTCATTTCATTGACCGCTCCATTGATTCTCTTCATAGCTATAGTTATAGCGTTAAAGCTATGATTGGGGAGCGCTCAAGGCAAACATCAGAAGCCGCATCAATCCAACCAGTTGTCGAATTGATGGACGATAGAGATCCTCGTGTTCAATACGGTCCTGCCTTCAATAACTGGGAAGATGCTGACTTGTATGCAGGAACTGAAAAATACGCCGACCTATCCCTTGATAGCTACTCTGACAAAGATGCAACTGCTAGCATCTCTTTCAATGGACGAGGAATTGAAATCTATGGTCTCAAATCGTCTGAATTAGGCTTAGCAGAAGTCCAAATCGATGGAAAAAAAGTGGGAGATCTGGATTTCTACACATCTGGAGAAACGGAAAAAAGCGCTCTAATCGGTCGTTTTACAGGACTTCCTGATGGAAATCATATCCTAACTCTGACCGTGAAGAAGGAGCACTTAAACCGTGGGAATGAACGCTCAAAAATTTCCTTGGATTATTTTAAAATCTATCCTGGTCAAGACGCGACTGTTGAAAAGATGGATGACAGAGATCCTCGTATCCACTATGGTTCTTTGTTCAAAGACTGGAATGAATCAGGCTTATATCAAACGACAGAAAAATACGCGACTCTCCAAAACGTAGATCCATCTCAGTATTCTGAGGCCAAAGCAACCATTCCATTCACTGGTACAGGTATTCGTATTTACGGCTTAAAATCTTCTGACTATGGAAAAGCCTTAGTCACCATAGATGGAAAAGAAATGCCAAGTTTGGACTTCTACTCAAGTGATGACTATGAAAAGAATGTATTGATTGGCGAGTATACAAACTTAAGCAATGGAAATCATATTCTCACCTTGACAGTGGATCCTAACTCTCCAGATGGTAGAAAGATGATTTCTCTGGATTCATTTGACATATTGAAGCCAGCAACAGTATCCCTAGATACTCCAAGTCTAGCCCCAATACAAGCAGGCGATCAAACCATTACCCTCACACTTCCGTCTGGAGAATGGGATGCTATTGCTGTACAATTCCCTGGTACAAAGGATCCTGTTTTCCTCAAGAAAACCGATGACCAACACGTCACCCTATCAGATGGAAATCGAGTGTTGCCGATTAAAAACCAGCAAATTGAACTCCCAATCCCAGAAACTGCTCATCAAAAACAAGATCAGATCATCTCAGCCTATGCCATCCGAGGGAAAACCATCACTAGTCCAGTGGTCTCTCTCTTACCTGCTCTTGTGACAAGTTTGGGAGAGGAAGAACCACCTGTAGTAACCCTTCCTGAGTACACAGACCCAATCGGCACAGCTGGACAAGAAGCACCTATCCTTTCTCTACCTGAATATGTCCTGCGGGTACTGAAAGACCAAGCCAGCAAGGTAGAGGTCATTAGTGGAGAAAATGAGATTGGAACAGAAAGTCATTTAGAGATCCAAAAGGTCCTTGACCAAGGTCTCTTCGGCGAGACCTACGATGCTTTCAACCTTCAACTGAGGGATAAAGAGGGAAATCCAGTTCCAGTGAAGGGAAGTGTATTGGTTCGACTTCCACTATCAGGAGAAGTGAAGCAACTCTATGTCTTGACTCCTGATCAAGGTCTCCAACCATTAGAATTTACACTTCGAGAGGGCATGATTGAATTCATGGTCCAAGAGTTAGGAACCTATGCTATTGTCTATAAGACAAAATTAGAAACTGGACCATTCATTTCAAGTCTTCCTGAAAAAGTGGATTCTGCTTTTTCAGGAAGCAAGGGACAATATACTCCTCTTTCAGAGCATCCTAGTCCAACGAATACCAGTGATGCTTTGATGAGTGTTCCAACCTCTAAACAAGATCAGACTTCGCAAGGACAACTTCCAAGAACGAATACTGAACACAGCAGTTCATACCTACTCTTCTTAGCGGGTCTTAACCTTGTTCTCGCAGCTAGCTTCCTAGAGAAAAAGAAACAGGATTAGCTAAATGTGGCTAACAACATCAATACAAAGAGGCTGGGACAAAAGTCCTAGCCTCTCAATTGTCTTTGGATTGTCGAGCAAGACGCAGTGGTGAGTGGGCTCTACTACGCTGATTTCATCAGCTTTTACAGCCCTACTCGACTGTGCGGAGGTGGGACGACGAAATCGAATTCTAACAAATGACCGATTTCTGTCCCACTCTCTTTATTTTATCCCAATACCAATTCGTCACTCACCAAGGTTTCACCACTGTTCTGATGGAAAAGGCGCATCAAGTCTTCCACTGTTAGGTTTTTCTTTTCTTCTCCTTTTACATCGACCACGATTTTCCCTTGATAGAGCATGATCAATCGGTTGCCATATTCGATAGCATGGTTCATATCGTGTGTAATCATCAAGGTTGTCAAATCATGACTTTCCACGATCTTTTGCGTCAATTCCATGACCATTTCACTGGTCTTTGGATCGAGCGCTGCGGTATGTTCATCTAGAAGCAAGAGTTTCGGTTTGACTAAAGCTGCCATGACCAAAGTAAGGGCCTGCCGTTGTCCCCCTGATAAGTATTGCGTATCCACTTTGAGTCGATTCTCCAACCCAATATTGAGTTCCTTCAAAGCAGCTTTAAATTCTTCGCGATCTTTTTCTTTGACCCCCCAACTAAGGCCCCGTTTTGCTCCACGTTTTTTAGCAATGGCCATGTTTTCTTCAATGGTCAAACGGGAAGCCGTCCCCATCTTAGGATCCTGGAAAACACGGGCGATCTCCTTAGCACGCTTCCGAACACTGGTCTGCTTAATAGATTTTCCTTCTAACAGGATATCTCCTTGGTCCACTTGCAAGCCACCTGCCAGAATGTTCATCAATGTCGATTTCCCGGCTCCATTTCCTCCGATGACGGAAATGAAATCTCCTTCTTCTACTGTCAGGTCCAAGCCTTTGAGAACATGGTTTTCATTGACTGTTCCTGCTTCAAATGTCTTATGTATATCTTCGATTTTTAACAATGTTGCCATCTATCTTCTCCTTTTAGTTGCTGGTTAATTTTAATCCACGAATCTTGAGACGTTTCTGGGCTTCTGGTGCAAACAAGACCAAGGCCAAGAGAATAGCATTAAACAAACGGACTAAGTTTTGGTCTAAGTTTGGAATTTCATAGATATTGAGGATAATGAGGCGGTAAACAATTGCCCCCACTCCAATCGAAAGTAAGCGTCCTCCAATGGTCAAATCATGGATCAAGACTTCTGCTAGAATAACGGCGCTAAGTCCTACGACGATGGTCCCTGTACCAGAAGTCACGTCTGAGAAGCCATCTGTTTGAGCGAAGAGAGCCCCACACAATGCAACCAGTCCATTAGAAATCATATAACCGAAAATCTTCATGGTGTCCACATTCACCCCATTGGCCTCACTCATTGGGATATTGTCACCCGTTGAACGAAGAACCAAGCCAATCTGAGTTTTCATTAAGAGAGTCAAAATCAGGCAGACCAATAACAAACAAGAAAGACTAACAGCAAAGACAGCAGCCTCATTAGACAAACCCAGCCCCATCACAGACTTGAAGATGGTACTTGAATCTCCAATAGATAAATTAGGAACACCCCCCATGATCTTAATATTGATCGAATAGAGGCCAGTCAGTGTCACAATCCCTGTTAAGAGAGCGGGGATCTTCATCTTAGTATGAAGGAGGCCAGAAACTAGACCTGCTAACATCCCTGCAAAAATAGAAAATAGGGTTGCTAGCCATGGGTTTTGACCCGCTTGAATTTGGGATGCAACGACTGCCGCTCCAAGCGGGAAAGCCCCTTCTGCTGTCATATCCGCTATATCTAAAATGCGGAATGTTAAGAATATACCAATGGCCATAATCGACCACAATAAACCTTCAGATAAACTTGATAATACTAAATCCATCATCCATCTCCTATTTCTTTTCGTTTATACCAGAGAGATCAATTCCTAATTTCTTAGCCATCTCTTTGTTGACATATAATTCTAAATTCTTAGGGGCTTCCACTGCCAGATCGGCTGCCTTTTCCCCTTTCAGAATACGAATCGCCATCCGGGCAGATTGACGACCCAACTCGGTGTAGTCTGTCCCATAGGTATAGAGCCCTCCTACTTGAGCCATTTCAATTGAACCTCCAATGACTGGAACTTTGTGTTTTAAAGAAACTTGTTTGATCGTTTCCATCGTAGAGGAAATAATGTTGTCTGTTGGAATAAATACTAGATCGACCTCTGACATCAAACTATCCGCTGCTGCTTTCACATTATTACTGTCTAAGATGGTTTTCTCTACGACACGGTAGCCTTTAGCCTCAAGGACTTTCTTGGCCTCATCTTTTTGAACGACGGAGTTGGGCTCACTTTGCGTATAGAGAATTCCGATTGTCTTAGCTGTTGGCAAAACCTTTTGAATCAGATCGACTTGCGTAGCAATGGCATCTGAAGATTGGTCGCTCGTTCCTGTCACATTGCCACCAGGCTGATCCAAGTTCTTGACCAACTTGGCAGCCAAAGGGTCCGTCACTGCAGAAAAGACTACAGGGGTTCTTTTGCTCGTATTGGCAATACTTTGTGCTGATGGAGTCGCAATGGCAAACACAAGGTCACTTTCCTGTGATAATTGATTTGAAATGTTTTTCAAATTTCTCTGCTCCCCTTGAGCATTTTGATAATCAATTTCAATCTCTTCTCCATCTACATAGCCTTGTTTTGCTAACTCTTCCACAAAGCCTTTTCGAGTTGCATCAAGAGACTTATGGGTAATATACTGAGAAATCCCAATCTTAATCTTTTGATGCTTAGAGGTCTTCAAGTGATGGAGGGTCAAGAGGGAGGTCATCAGTAGACCAACTACCAGAACCGGGGCAATTAACTTCTTTACAACTTTCATGAAACATGTCTCCTTCTCTAAAACATTCAAACAGAATACAAAAAACCGTTTAGATGATTCTAAACGGTTGGTATCATTCCTCACAAACTTAAAAGTATGCCAGCATTGCCGTCCATTTAGATATCATCTATATGGACCACAATCAAAAATCTTAGCCACATAGATACAAACAAATTGCTCGTTTCGTTTGCATCCATGAGTTCATGTCTACAAACACTATCTAAAGTAGCTAAAGTAAAAGTTTTGATTCAACAATGTGGAGTTCATGTTTTTCATAAAATTCTGCTTTCGTTTTTTTATGTTGACTATCTTACCGAAATTTTTTAAGGCTGTCAAGTCTAAATTCAGAATTTTTTTAATTATCTTATTTTTTCTTCGTTACCAAACAAAAAAGTGCCCGATGAGAGCACTAAATGAGCGAATATCTTATTTTTTAAAGGTGAATTTAAAATCATCCTCTTCATTCTGATAAACCGTTAAGATTCCGTTTACCAATTTATATTTGAGATTGTATTGCATTACAAAGTTTCCACCACTATCTACAAGAAATTCATGAGTTTTTTCAGATAACTCGCCTTCAAATAACACCATATCTATAGTTCCTTTTTTAACATCAATTTCAACTCCTATTTCCTTCAAGTAACCCCATTTGCTTCGTTCCTCAATGTACTCCAATGCATTTTCCACAGAATTTAAATAACTTTTATCGCCTTCAAGGAGTTTTTTTGCTGCTCCTTTAAAATCAACTTCTCCTGATGTAGAAATTTTTACATTGTTACCCTCTACTTCCACAATCATTTCGACATCTTTAAAAAATTCACCAGAGATATCTAAAGTCGAGGTGAAACTTTCTTTAAAACCAGATGTCATTTCTTTCTTCACTTCAGGAGTAGCTGACCATTTCCCTTGAATACTATTAGGATTTTTAGCAAAAAAGAAAAATGCAAGCACAGATAAAACTGCAACGGCGACAAGACTACATAATCCAATAATCAGCCCTTTCTTAGACTTCTTACCGGGTATTGTGGCTTGTCCCATATATGAGGAATTAGTCTGGTAATTCAGTTGCCCATTGTTTGGATAGCCGCCCTGCATCTGAGCATTGGTATAGGATGTGAAGGGCGCTCCTGCTTGAGCCGACTCCTGAACAGGAGCTTGTGGCTGGATTCCACCTTGACCAAAAGCTTGTCCTTGATGTTGAAACGGACTTGTTGCACCTTGGAATTGATTTGGAGCTGAACTTGCACCTCCAAATGGGGCTTGGGTCGGAGTTGGACCTCCGAACTGTGCTTGTTCTGGTGATGGCGTCGCACCTTCAAATGGAGATTGAATTGGATTTATCAGCGTATCCTGTGTCGCTTGTGTTTCTGGACTTTCAAACTGACCAAAAACCTGTTCGATTTCCTCCTGATTGGCCGGTCGACCATGGACTCTCTCGAACTCTGCTAACCACTCTTCTTGTTTCACTACTATCTCCTTCTGACCTTTACTTATTTTATTATAAAGGAAATTCATAGGAGAAGCAAATCCGACTAAAATGAGCATAAAAAATCAGGGAAAAACCCTGATAAGCGAATGTTTTATTTTTTAAAGGAGTATTCAATTCCATAATCATTTCCATCCACGGAAACTTTCAGGGTTCCATTTTCAATTTTATACTTGAGGTCGTATTTAAGGAAATGACTCGCATCTTCATCCTGAATGAATCGGTGATCTTTTTCATCCACCTCACCTTCAAAGGCTACCATTTTAAGAGTGCCTTTCTTCACATCGATTTCAAGTCCCAAATCCTCTAAATAGGAATTTTCACTGTTTTCCTGGATATAGTCTAAGGCATCCTCAACAGAGTAAAAATCATTGTCCCCATCATCATAGAGTTCCTTTGCAGCTCCCTTGAAATCAATCTTACCAATCACACTAATGGTTACTTTTTTCCCCTCTACCTCTACAATCATATCCATATCTTTTACAAATTCACTAGAAATATCTGATGCAGTAGAGAAAGTGCCTGAAAAAGCAGACTTCATTGTCTTTTTCATTTCAGGGGTTGCTGACCATTTTCCTTGAATATTATTCGAGTTTTTAAAAAATAGGAAAAAGGCAAGTACAGCTAAGATAGCAACTGCAACTAAACTACATAATCCAATAATCAGCCCTTTCTTAGACTTCTTACCGGGTATCGGGGCTTGTCCCATATATGGGGAATTAGTCTGGTAATTCAACTGCCCATTATTTGGATAGCCACCCTGCATCTGAGAATTGTTATAGGGCGAGAAGGTTGCTCCTGCTTGAGCAGACCCCTGAACAGGAGCTTGTGGTTGGACTCCACCTTGACCAAAAGCTTGTCCTTGTTGTTGAAACGGACTTGTTCCACCTTGGAATTGATTTGGAGCTGAACTTGCACCTCCAAATGGGGCTTGGGTCGGAGTTGGACCTCCAAACTGTGTTTGTTCTGGAGTTGGTGTCGCACCTCCAAATGGCGTTTGTTCTGGAGTTGGTGCTGCATCTCCAAATTTCGCTTGTTCTGGAAACGGTAAGGGACCCCCAAATTGTCCTTGATTGGAAACAGGTGCTGCACCTTCAAATGGAGATTGAATTGGATTTACCGGTGTATCCGGAGTCGCTTGTGTTTCTGGACTTCCAAACATACCAAATGCCTCTTGTATCTCCTCTTGAGTGGCCGGTCGACCATGGACTCTCTCAAACTCTGCTAACCATTCTTCTTGATTCATTGCTATCTCCTTCTAACCTGTAGTAATTTTATTATAAAGGAATTTAATGGGATATGCAAATCCGACTAAATTGAGCATAAAAAATCAGGGGAAACCCCTGATTTCATACTCTTATTCTTGAACTTTTGTTACTTGCTCATCTTCATCGACTAGATCACTGACCTCAACCTTCACCTTGGTGACACGACCATTTTTCACCTTATCATTTGTAAGGATCAAATGTTTCTTCATGCTATCTACTTCAAAACTCAAGCGCTCCTTGTGCCCTGGAATTCGTCCGACACCAGTCAGGTAGTAGCCTGCAATGGTATCCACATCATCACTTTCCAGCTTCACATCAAAATACTCATTGAAGTCATTTAAGGTCACAATCCCCTGAACGATATAGAGGTTGGGGGCAATTTCAAACACATCATTTTCAGCCTTATCGGTTTCATCATCAATTTCACCGACAATTTCCTCGAGAAGGTCTTCCAAAGTAACTAGACCAGCCATTCCTCCATACTCATCGAGCAAAATAGCCATCTGATTTTGTGTATTTCGGAGTTCCTTTAAGAGGTCATCCACAAAGATTGTTTCCGGTACAAAGAGAGGTTCCTGAAGGATCTTTCGAAGAGCGATGTTATCAAAGCCATTTACAAAGCCCTCATTGAGGAGGCGTTTGGTATGGATGAGACCAATAACATTGTCTTTGTCATCATCATAGACAGGAATCCGAGAAAAATTCTGTTTTAAAATACTCTCGATGATTTCTCTGGTATCATCTTGGATATCCACCATAAAGGCATCCGTACGAGGAACCATTAGCTCACGCGCCATCAGCTCATCTAGTGAAAAGACTCCTTGCAACATTTCAATCTCGTCAGCATCCAGACTCGTTTCACTCTTAGCCAGCATATAGGCAATCTCATCTCGTGACATCTCTTCGTCTGCATCATCGAATTGCATAGGGGTCAGACGACTAACTAGATTCGTTGATGCCGATAAGAGCCAGACAAAGGGGCTAACGATTTCCCCTAGTAAAATAACAATTGGAGCCGTCCGAACAGCCAAGCTATCTTTCAGATTCATGGCAATCCGCTTGGGATATAACTCACCAAATACAATCGAAATATAGGTCAGAAAAGCCAGTGAGAGGAAACTAGCTATCGCACGCGCTGTCTCCGTATTTCCCATCCAAGAAGCTATTACTTTCCCAAGATTATCAGCTAGACTTGCCCCAGACAAGATGGTAATCAAGGTAATACCAACTTGAATCGTGGATAAAAAGTGGTTTGGATTTTCCAATACCTTTAAGAGACGAATATATTTCTTATCGCCTTCCTCCGCTTTTTGTTCTACCCGAGAACGATTCAGCGATACCATCGACATCTCCGTTGCAGAGAAAAAAGCATTAAATAAGGTCAATACAAATAGTAAAACAAATTGCAGTATTAAATCCTGACTGCCAGGGTCTTCCATGGATATTCTCCTCAATGTATAGTAATAATGCCCATTATATCATATTTTTTAAAATGGTGCATAGTCGTAAAAATTTCCCTCCTAAAAGAGGAGGGAAGGTTTAGTTATACTCCATAACGTGTAAAGTCATAAAAGAGTACATTCAGTTTTTCTACAAGTTCCAAAAGGGTTAAACTACTTGTACAAATAAATTTTTTCCCTTTTATATTCGGAATCATAAAGTTGGCAACAATGACATCATATTCGGTGTGCTCTAGTTCATGAAGATTAAAGTCATGCTTGATGACCTGTGAAAACTCAAAGTTATCCGTACAATAGAATTTTAAGAAATCAATCATGGACTTGGCATGGTGGTCATCGTATCGGCTAATGATTAAGACCTTGACAGCCGTCCGTCTCCTTAATAGTTGAGGCAATAGATTTTCCCAATGTGAAAATACGGTATAAATCTGATGCTTGAGGTTTTCAGGATTTTCATGAAAGCCCATCTCTTTGAGATAGTGATACAAACCCGTTTCAACATCCTGATAAAATTTCGGGAAGAGGGTGCGATAATCCTCATTGGTATAGCTCTTGGTATCATAGAGAAGAAATTCACCAAAGATTTCACGCCGCTCCAAATAGGCGGTATTGTGAATATGCATAATCATCTCTTCATAATTCTCAAGTTCCAAACCATAAGATTTACTCAGGTGATCAAGAAATTGAGAGGCTAGAATATAGGATTTTTTTGTAACAGCATCTTCCTCGGTAGCATCAATCAGATCCTGCGGAGTAAAGTAAAAACGTTTCTGCAGAAAAATGATAAAGAGCTGTTCAATGGTTTCTTCGTTAAATTCTACACCCAGTTGCAGGCCAAAATAACGAAGCATCTCATTGATTTTTGGGAGTTCTTGGTAAAGATAGGCGTATTGTTCAAAATTATTGGCCCCTTCAATCCGATACCCTTGCTTGATCCGGTAAAGATAGACCGTCAGCATAATTTTATAAGAATGAAAGATCGAATAAGTCAGTGGGATTTCCGTCAGTTTATAGAAGAAGGTGATGAAATCAATGATGACTTGTTCTCTGATATCTGGAAATGGCCACTCTAAATAATAATATCGCTCTGCAAAATATTGGGAATAGAAAAAGCGAATATCGACTTCGTCTCCCACGACATTTAGAGGATTCAAGGTGATTCGAATATTGTACTTTTCCTGAATAATTTGGTTGATGTTTCGAATCAAGCGATAAAATGATTGTTGACTGAGATCATATCGTCTACAAATTAAGTCACTGGAAACGTCCTTATGGAAGAACAAGTATTCCAAGAGGGAGAAAGCTGTAGATTCTTTAAAGAAGTGATGGTAGACCACCTCAATCCCAACCGAATCATCATAGCTGATCTTAATGCCATTTGTCGAAGACTCAATCAAGAACTCTTTAAAGACCGTTCGTAAATTTGAAAGATCCTCCTTCAATGACCGTTCTGTACAATCTAACATTTCTGCGAGTTCCTTCAAATGAAACCAGCGCTTCTCTCGAATTAATGTTTCTAGCAAACGCATTTGGCGTCGCTGCTTTTTGGCAAGCAATTCTATCATCTTATAGAAACTCCTTGATTTTCTATCATTACTAATTCATTATAACATATTTTCTTAAAGGAAAGGTAAAAGTTAACGATTCAAGTACTTAGCTTACCCTTTCTTAGTCTATATTCAAAAGAGAGTGGGACAGAAATCGGTCATTCGTTAGAATTCGATTTCGTCGTCCCACCTCCGCACAGTTGAGTAGGATTGTAAAAGCTGATGAAATCAGCGTAGTAGAGCCCACTCAACCACTGCGTCTTGCTCGACATTCCAAAGACACTTAAGAGGCTAGGACTTTTGTCCCAGCCTCTTATTTATTCTGTTAGGATTTATTAATGATTCCAAACTCTTCTTGCTTGCGCTGCTCTTGTGTCTTTTTATGATTTTCATACAAGGCCACCAAGAATTTAACGATTTCTTTACCAATCGAATAAACCGGAATCGCCACGATCATTCCAATGACACCATAGATGTTACTGGATAAGAGCAAGAGAACCATGATAGTAATGGGATGCACCTTCATCACCCCTCCCACAATCCGTGGATAAAGGATATTTCCATCGATTTGTTGAACAATCAACATGAAGATGACTGCTTTGACCATCATATTGAAATCGGTAAAAGCATAAGTAACTACCATAGGTATTAAGCCAATCGTCGGCCCAATATAGGGAATAAGGATGCCCAAGGCTGAGAAAATAGCAAAGACCAAGGCATATTTCAAACCGATAATACTGTAGCCAATAAAGGCTAGAGTTCCAATAATCAAGGCATCGATAGAAATCCCACTAATATAACGAGAAACTGTTTGGTTGAGACTCACTAAGAGGGAGCTAATATTCCGCCGGTCATTCTTCAGGATAGTCCGCTCTATCATTGGTAGCAACTTCTTCCCATCAATCAAGAAGTAAACCAGGAAGATCGGCGTCATAACCAGAATGAAGAGCGTATTGACAATCGTCGATACCACACTACCCAAACTATTGGTCACACTGTTTAAGATATTTTGTAGAATATCCACATAAGATAGGTTTAGTTGCTGAATGGTTGATTGGATATTGATACTCTGAAAGGCTGGATTTTTAGATAACTTCGTCACAAAACTTTGCACTTCCCAATACAAGCCTTGGGTTGAATTAATCAAGCTTGTCAACTGGTTGATCAAAATAGGCAAGATATAAACAATCCCATAAATAATCAATCCAAAAAGGGTTACCAAGGTTAATAGAATGCCCAAAATTCGATTCAGATGAAATTTCTTTTCCAAAAATTCTACGATAGGATTGGTGATATAATACAAGAAACCAGCAATCAAAAATGGAAGAATAATGGTATTCAGAACAGATACAAATGGAGAGATGAGGCTTCCCATACTTCCCCAAATATAGAATATAATCGTTAATAATAGGACTTCACAGGTCCAGAAAAATAATTTACTTTTATGAAACATCCCTTTCCTCCTATCTGCTATTTTATCATATTTATGGTAAAATAGAAAATATTTTTATGAAGGTTAAAAAGATGAAAGAAAGCTTAATTGAACTGAAAGACGTCACTCTAAGAAAAGAAGGAAAAAACCTCCTCTCCCATTTAAATTGGACCGTTAAAAAAGGGGAAACCTGGGCCATCCTTGGCCTGAATGGTGCTGGAAAATCGACCCTCCTTCGTCTCTTAATGGCGGAATACTGGAAAACAGAAGGAGAGGTTTCTGTCCTTGGAACACAATTTGGACAAGGCGACATTCCTGAACTCCGCAAGCGAATTGGAGTGGTTAGCTCCTTTATTTCTGAGCGCATCCCTGAATCTCTATCCCCAGAAGAAATCGTCCTCACTGGTAAATACAAGAGTAGCATCCTCTATACAACTTACGGAGAGAAAGAACTCCAAGAAGCACGGTCCATGTTGCGTCGCATCGGTGCTACTTCTTTGATTGGGCGAAAATACAGGACCCTCTCTCAAGGGGAAAAACAGACGATTCTTATCGCCCGTGGTCTCATGGAAGAACCCGACCTTCTCATCTTCGACGAAGCCTCAAGTGGGCTCGACTTATTTGCTCGGGAAGCCATCTTTCAGTTGATTCACCAGATCAAACAGATGGAAAAGGCACCGACCATTCTCTTTGTCACCCACCATGCGGAGGAAATCACCAAATCTTTTAGCCATGTCCTTCTCCTCAAGGAGGGACAAAGTTTTGCCCAAGGCCCTAAGGAGGATATTCTCACCCAAGAAACTCTATCAGCCTTTTATGGGGGGAAGGTCCAGCTGATTCCTATCGGGGAAGATCGCTATTACATTCAGCCAGACCAGTAATCATTAGCCTACTAATACACAAAAGAAAGAGATTGGGACAAACGTCACCAATCTCTTTTCTTCTTCTATCTTAGATAGAACTGTCATTTTTTATCGATTTCGAGCGTAATTGATCATATCATATGGTAGAGTATTGGCACTTTCCCTCAAGGAATAGTTTTCCAATTCGTTGACATTTTGCCGCATGCGACGTGCATACTTGGCCGAAATCAAATGTTGCTCCTCATATTTGAAAATGAGTTTTCTCTCCAGGTAATAGCCTCTTAGCATCTCATCAATATTATTGGGCTTGATCCGATTGATAACCCGCTCTACAAAGGCTCCACTGGTAATCAATGACGTTTCACGCAGACGTGATTCTTGAAGGAAAGATACCAAACTACTGCGATAGACTCCTTTTAGGTTTTCCAAACTCTCGATAATAATTTCCGTATTCGCCAAATACAAGGCGGCAATCTGGTCATAATCGATAGCTTCGAGCTTGTAATTTTCTCCGTTTTTCCATGCCTGAATACCGGATCCAAAGGTCAACACTTCGTGGAAAAGGAGTCGGATTAGGCGGAAGAGCACCAAGAAATAATAGGTCAGGCGCGATGACAGATTGCGATTGATATTTTGCTCCATGGATCGGAGATAACGTTGATAGACATGGTAGCTTCTATCTCGAATCTTTCCTTCTTCATAGGCTTGTTCCAAACCATCGTTCTCGATACTGAGAATAAGGAGTTTCAATTGCTCCCAGTCTCTTTGAGTGGCCTTATCCTCCTGATTGAGAATCATATTTTCTATCCGGCCATGATAATTATCAATAGCCGCATACAGAGGCCCCTTCTGCTTGGTCACCGTCAACTCCTTCTCCAATAGCATGACGACATCGTTTAAGATAGCAATGTGCATCAAATGATCATTGGATTCCTCTTTGTCTTCGGATAGTTTTGGTAGGATGAAAAGTCCAATCAGGAAACTACACAAGGTCACCCCTGCTACTAAAAACAAGAGAACTGGATATTCTGCTTCTAGATGCGTCGGTATTAACAGAATGGTCGCGATAGACACCGCTCCTTTGACCCCCGAAAAGGTCAACAAGAGAGCATCTTTCAGATACTTATCAATGGATTTTTTCAATCGGAAACCACGGTACCAGTAAAATCCATACACCATCAAGAAGCGAATCAAGAATAGGAATCCCGTCAATAAGAGAACAGTCACAATCAAGAGCAGATTGTTGTAAAAGGGAGTCCTAAGAATTGGCTCAGAAATCATCTCAAGCTCTATCCCCAAAAGGACAAAGACGGATCCGTTAAGGACAAAATTGACTGTATTCCAAACCGTATGGGTAACCGTATCGACTTTGGCTTCTAGTAGGGTAATTTTCTTAATCCGACTAGCCTTTAGGATCCCAGCCACGACCACCGCAATAATCCCTGATACATGGATCTCTTCTGCAATAAAGAAGGTTAACAAGGGAAGACTCAATTCTAAAATGAGTTCACTGGCAATATCTGTTGCCCGAACACTCAACAACAGTTTCTGAAGCCCACGGTTGACAGCCGCTGTCACAATCCCTACCGCAAAACCTCCTAAAATGGAAACCACCAAATCCCAACTAGCCTGTCCCAATGAGAAGGCACCAGTAGTCCAAGCAGCCAGAGCTACTCGAAAGGCCACCAAACCTGAAGCATCGTTGAGCAAGCCTTCTCCTTTTAAAATGTTGGAGACCCGTTTAGGAAAGGTAAAGCGTTCCGAAAGGGAGGCAAAAGCCACTAAATCTGTCGGACCGAGCGCTGCCCCAACTGCCATACAGGCAGCTAGTGGAATTCCTAACCACAAGAGATGAGCCAACCAGGCCAAGCTAAGGGTCGAAATAAAAATAACTGGGAAGATTAAAAAGGCGATAATGCGCCAGTGCTTGAGAATAGAAGTAATATCCGCTTCTTCTGCCTCTCGAAAGAGGAGGGGACCAATAACCAAGGCCAAAAAGAGTTCTGTATCTAAGTGATACTCCGAATTGGGTAAGAGAAAGCCAAGCCCAATCCCAAGGAAGATCTGGATCAAGGGCAAGGGCAAGGTCGGAATCAACTTATTGGTCGCATTGGAAACAATCAGAACCAGGGAAAAGACGATGGCGTATACAAGAATCTCCATCTCTTATCCTCCTGATCGTTGGTTACAACAGTCCTCAAAGAGTTGTTTTTGTTCTTGGATCTTTTGATCAATCTTTGTCAGATCCTTGTGCTCAATTTTCTTCTGGCTACGTTCCATTTCAAGAGAGACTAACTTCTTCTTGATTTTGATCATCTTTTTGCTCATCCGCGCTTCATCCAAAAAACCGACAGCACGTTCATGAGACGTTGACTCCACAAAATCGTGACGAAGGGCTTCAATTTTATTTTTTAAAAATTCTTTATCCATGGCGGTAACTTTCTAATTTTTCAATCATGACCAAAAATGGTGGATGATTAATTTGATTGAGGGTCCGATAACTAGTGACCGTAAATTCTTGTTGAGGTAGGTGAGAGACAAAATCCAAGACAGCATCTTTTTCTAGGTCTCCACCTTCATGACCATAATAGATCATGATAGCTATCCGGCCCCCTTTGACCAAGAGGTGACATAGTTTATCGATGGCTTGAATGGTTGTTCTAGGCTGGGTAATGATCGACTTGTCTGCTGAAGGAAGATAGCCTAAATTGAAGATAGCAGCCTTGACCTGGTTTACATAGAAATCAACCTCTTCATGCCCCTTCAAAAGAAGGTGGGCATTGGCAAGGCCTGCTTCTTCCAAACGCTTCTGCGTATGGACCAAGGCCTGCTCTTGAATATCAAATGCATAAACTTCTTTGGCTAGTTTCGCCAAGAAAAGCGTATCATGCCCATTACCCATAGTCGCATCAACGACGGTATCTTGATCCGTAATGACTTCCCTAAGAAAATCATGGGCCATTTCTAATGGTCGCAACATCCTACTCCTCCAATTTTCCTAGTTTACAGCCTTGAACACTTCCTCGACGACGCATTTCTGTTTCAATAGCATTCAGAACTTCCCACTTATTGAGACTCCACATTGGGCCTATCAGCATCTCTCGCGGAGCATCTCCTGTAATCCGGTGGATGACAATTTCCTTGGGAATAATTTCCAGTTGGTCACAGATGACCGACACGTATTCCTCCTGGCTCATCAATTGCAACCGCCCTTCATGATAGTCCCGTTGCATCCGAGTGTTGGTCATCAGGTGGAGCAGGTGTAACTTAATACCATGAATATCATTGTCCGTCACACAACGACGGACATTTTCTACCATCATCTCATGCGTCTCCCCTGGAAGACCGTTGATCAAATGCGAAACAATCTCAGCCTTGGGAACCTGATGACGAATCCGCTTGACCGTTTCTACATAGAGCTCGTAACTATGAGCACGGTTGATCAATTCAGATGTCGCTTCATAGGTCGTCTGCAAGCCTAGCTCAATGGTCACATGCATTCGCTTTGTCAATTCTGCTAGATAGGCTAACGTTTCATCTGGCAAGCAGTCTGGCCGTGTCCCGATGTTAATCCCTACAACACCCGGTTCATTGATAGCTTGCTCATAGCGTTCACGAATGACATCGACGGATTCATGGGTATTGGTAAAATTTTGAAAATACACCAAATACTTTTTCACATCTGGCCATTTGCGGCGCATAAAATCAATCTCTTTGTAAAACTGATCCCGAATAGGGGCATCTGGTGCCACAATGGCATCCCCAGAACCAGAAACCGTACAAAAGGTACAGCCACCACGAGCAACAGTTCCATCACGATTGGGACAGTCAAATCCCGCATCAATCGGGACTTTGAAGGTCTTTTCTCCAAATAGGGTTCGATAATAATCATTTAAAGTCGTATAGGATTTCATACCCCTCATTATAGCAAAAAAGCAGAGTGAACTCAAAGTTGAGTCTCCTCTGCTTTCCACTTGTATTTCTTAAGATCGACACAACCGTTTGATTTGCATTCCACTCCTTCTGCCCAGAGAAGCGTGCCTTGCTCTTCCCAATCAGGAGCCAGGCGACCAGTAGATGTTACGACCCGATGACAGGGATAGGCCACAGCCTTTTTAGAAGTGGCCAAAACCTTGCCGACCTGCCGGGCATGGCGAGGATAGCCAATGAGTTGGGCGATTTGTCCATAGGTCGCTACACATCCTATTGGAATATGAGCCAGGACCTTTAAAACCTTTTCTTCAAATAGATCTTTCATACTTTACTTCTGCTTACTCTTAAAGCGCCATTCAAAACGCAAACGATCGTAATAAGGGAAGACCATTTGCAAAAGACCGAATCCTAAAAGCATACTTCCTGTCACGTCAGTCGGGTAATGAACCCCAACATAGACACGCGAAAGGACGATGGTCACCATACAAAGGAAGAGGGCAAACTGAACGAGAACTTTTCCGACTTGAGAGGTCATCCGTTGCCCCACCACAATCATCAAACTACCGAAGACGAGGGTGGCAGCTAAAGAGTGACCACTTGGAAAAGAATAGCCCCCTTCTTGGACCAAGTGTTGAAGAGCTGGCCGTGGACGCAGATAAATATGCTTCAGAATCACAACCACTAATCCAGTTGTAACTAAACTTCCTGTGAGGAGGAGGGCCTCCGTATACCATTTCTTCCAGACAAAGAAGAGGACGATGACGCCAACCCAAAATGTGACAACTGGTGTGTTCATCAGCACTGTTACACGGGTAAAGAAGGCCGTCAGATAGGCTGGTAAATCCCCGCGAATAGCCGATTGGATCGGTTGATCAATTCCGACTAAATTTTCCGGATAAAATTTGACTACATAGCCCAGAATCATAAATAACAAAAGGGCAAAAGAGCCCTTTAAGAAATGAGATTGTTTATTTTTCATAGATTTTAAGTAGGGGCTGTACGACGGTGTAAACCATCCAGAAGGTAACAGCCCAAATCAGTCCTTCTATTAGATTAAAGGGAACAACCATACTGAGAAGATACTTTTCAACTCCGACCATCTTCGCTATGTCAAAACCAACAAATTTAGCATAGAGGGGGATGGCATAATAATAATTAACTAGGAGCATGGAAATGGTTAAACCAACTGTCCCAACTAGACTAGCTATCACAAATCGCCTTGTGTTTTTTTTCTTATTCCAAATGACTGCAAATGCTAAGACAAAGACTAAAACACCAATGATATTAATCGGTAAGCCCACCAAGGTCTCAGCTCCTCGACCATTCAGAACTAACTTGAGAACAGATCGAATCAAAATCACCACAAATGAGCTCTTCAAATCTAACAAAACTAAGGCGAGTAAGATTGGAATCGTACTAAAGTCAACCTTTAAAAAATCAATCCCTATTGATAGTTGATAAAACATCAATAGAAAAGAAAGTGCAGATAAAACAGCCACTAGGGTCAGTTTACGAGTATTTGTCATCATAGGTTCCTCCAATTTTTACTAAAATTAGAAGAAGTTGGAAAGATTCCCTTCCCCATATTCTAATCGAATCGTTTTAAAGAAAACTTAAAAAGTTCCTTGGTACTTGACTAAAGAAGTCAGGATGCTATAAGAAAAAAGCTCGAAGACTGATTTCTTATAAAATCAAGAACATTTCCATCAAGTCAATCGTCAATAAAAACAGGTTTGTTCGTCTCTCGTCTTCTCCCATCCAGACTATACTGTCGGTTGTGGAATCGCACCACATCAGCTTACGCTCGCGGACTTCTTTAAGGAAGAGGAAATAGATATTTTTTTTTAGACGAGGCGCCAAGCTGTAGACATAACTTATAGTTAGGCAAAGCTTGGCGACAAAGTATAAAAGGAAAAGAGCATTTCCACTTTAAAGTCACCGCCGGTCGGGAATTACACCCTGCCCTGAAGACCCCTTTATCATAACAAAAAACACCTGCTATTGCAAGTGCTTTGTAATATCGAAAGTTACAACTTGATCCCTTTTGCAAAGAGCCTCTACTTCAACTTGTCTCCCTCATACTGATGGACCAGCTCTAATCCAGTAAATTCTTGTTGTCTGAGGGCTTCGTAGACAATCATGCAAACGGTATTGGAGACATTCAAGCTTCTGACATGTTCATCATTCATCGGAATCCGAATCGCCTTTTCAGCATGGAGTCGCATAAAATCCTCTGGTAGACCCTTGTCCTCACGACCAAAGATGAAATAATGTTCTGCATTATCATTGTAGGCTACTTCAGAATAGGTTCGATCAGCAAATTTTGAGACTAGATGAACCTTTCCTCCAGCCGCAGCTTCCATAAATTCATCTAGGCTGTCATAGAAGCGAACATCCAACTTATCCCAATAATCTAGTCCAGCCCGTTTCATCTTTCGATCATCAATGGGAAAGGCCATAGGACGGATGATGTGGAGAGGGGCATTGGTGGCTGCACAAGTGCGAGCGATATTCCCTGTATTTTGAGGAATTTGAGGTTGATAGAGAACTACATGGTTTTTTGATTTGGTTTCTGTATAAGCTAATTCTTCAATATTCATCACAATCTCTTTCCCGACAAAAAAATAGCCACACTGCCCGGAGTCAAGCTCAGCAAACAGCGTGGTTACGACTTCATTAACTTAACTCACAACAGGTTTGAGGTAAATCAATGAGGTTACTGTATCAGTATACCACTTTCCTACCTCCTGTCAACTATTTCGACAAAAATATTTCACTTTTTTACATTCTCTTTCATGTATTGAAGAGAATCTGGCTCTTTATGCCCTGTTTCCACTATTAAGAGGTGATTTTTTTTTGAAAATAGAGTAAGATAGAATCATACTTTGGAGGAAATATTCATGAAAATTATTGTAGTTGGAGGCGGTAAGGTCGGAACAGCACTCTGTCGTTCCCTCGTCGCGGAAAATCACGATGTCATCTTGATTGAACAAGATGAAGCCGTTGTTAATCATATTACCAAACGCTACGATATCATTGGTATTGTTGGCAATGGTGCCAACTTTAAGATTCTCGAACAAGCAGATGTGGCCGACTGTGACATCTTTGTCGCCCTGACAGAGCAAGACGAAGTCAACATGGTTTCTGCCGTCCTGGCCAAGAAAATGGGAGCTAAAGAGACCGTTGTCCGCGTCCGCAATCCCGAATATTCAAATTCTTATTTTAAAGAAAAAAATATTCTCGGCTTCTCCCTAGTCGTCAATCCTGAACTTCTAGCTGCTCGCTACATTGCTAATAGCATTGATTTCCCAAATGCCTTGTCTGTTGAGCACTTTGCTGGTGGACGAGTCGCTTTTATGGAATTTAAGATCAAAGAGGAAAGCCCACTCTGCCAGATGACCCTTTCTCAATTCAGAAAGAAATATGGAAACATTATTATCTGTGCCATCGAACGACAAGGTCAGTTAACGATTCCAGATGGGGACTTCACTTTACAAGCCTTTGATAAGATTTTTATGACGGGAAATCGAGTGGAAATTGTGAATTTCCACAATAGCATTCGTCCTCAGGTTGTTAAAAGTCTCCTCCTGATCGGAGCTGGTAAGATTTCCTACTATCTCCTAAATATTTTGGAAAATAGCAAACGGAAGATCGACTTAAAAGTCATTGAAATCGATCAAAAACGAGCAGAATGGTTTAGTCAAGAATTCCCTGACCTCTATGTTATCCAAGGAGATGGGACATCAAAAGATATTCTAATGGAAGAGCGCGCAGGTAACTTTGATGCCGTGGCGACACTAACAGGGGTCGATGAAGAAAACATTATCGCTTCTATGTTCCTAAATAGCGTAGGTGTTCAAAAGAATATTACCAAGGTCAACCGAACTAGCCTGCTGGAAATTATTGATCGGCAAGATTTTTCAAGTATTGTGACACCGAAGGGCATTGCGGTGGATACCATCATGCATTTCATCCGTGGACGTTATAATGCACGCTATTCAAATCTTGAAGCCTTGCACCACGTTGCCAATGGTCAAATCGAGACCCTTCAATTCCAGATCCGCGAAGAAAATAAAATGACGGGCAAACCTTTGTCACAACTGAAATTGAAAAAAGGTGTTCTCATCGCAGCCATTATCCGAAACGGGAAAGCTATTTTCCCAACTGGAGATGACCATCTTTTGATAGGGGATCGCATTATCGTTACTACCCTAATCAGCAACATCACGAAAATCTATGATTTGTTAGAGGGGTAAGCCATGAACAAAAGTATGATTCGCTACCTTTTAGCAAAACTCCTTCTGATTGAAGCCATGCTACTCTGTGTTCCAATTGTAGTTGCACTTCTCAATCTAAAGAACGATTTTGTTGTCAAGGATAGTCCGACTGTCTTTATCTCCCTATTTGCAACCATTGCCATCCTCCTTCTATTGGGAGGCATTGGTTCCTTTTTCAAACCCAAAGATTTTCACATCTATGCCAAGGAAGGCGTTCTGATTGTGGCTTTGTGTTGGATCCTCTGGTCCTTCTTTGGTGCTCTTCCTTTTGTCTTTTCAGGACAAATCCCAAACATCATTGATGCATTTTTCGAAGTTAGCTCTGGTTTTACGACTACAGGGGCAACCATTTTAAATGACGTCTCCGTCCTCAGTCCTTCCCTTCTTTTCTGGCGTAGTTTCACCCACTTAATCGGAGGGATGGGGGTGCTGGTCTTTGCCCTAGCTATTATGGACAATAACAAGAACAGCCACCTCGAAGTGATGAAAGCAGAAGTGCCTGGTCCCGTATTTGGTAAAATTGTATCCAAATTGAAGAACACAGCTCAAATCCTTTATTACCTCTATTTGGCCCTCTTCTTCCTCTTTGTCGTGATCTACTTCTGTGCTGGCATGCCTCTTTATGATAGCTTTATCATTGCTATGGGGACTGCTGGTACTGGTGGGTTCACCGTCTTCAATGACGGGATTGCTCACTACCATTCGACCCTCATCACCTATTTGGTCAGCTTTGGAGTCTTGGTCTTTGGGGTCAATTTTAACCTTTATTACTACATCATGCTTCGCAAGTTCAAAGCCTTCTTAGGCGATGAAGAACTTCGCACCTACCTGATGATTGTCGGGGTTTCTTCCCTTCTGATTGCCTGCAACATTTTCCATCTCTATCATAATTTTGCAGATAGTTTTGAAATGTCCTTTTTCCAAGTCTCCAATGTCATTACCACGACTGGATTTGGTTTTGGCAATACTGTTGATTGGCCGCTCTTTTCTCAGTTCCTCCTTCTCATGCTCATGGTGGTTGGTGGATCCGCAGGATCAACGGCCGGTGGACTAAAAGTGATCCGCTGCTTAATTCTAGCTCGGATCGGGAAGAATCAAATTCGTTCCATGCTATCACCCAATCGGGTGATGACTCTTCATATCAATGGTTCATCTTTAGACAAGGATACCCAGCACAAAATCTTAAAATACTTCGTGGTCTATACCTTGATTACCATCGCCCTCATTGCGGTTGTCAGCTTTGACAGCAACAATTTTATGACGGTTGTCAGTGCAGTCTTTAGTTGCTTTAACAATATCGGACCGATGATTGGGACAACGGATACCTTCGCTATCTTTAGCCCCATCTCTAAATTCTTACTATCAATTGCCATGATTGCAGGACGGTTAGAAATCTACCCGATGTTACTGCTCTTTATGCCTCGCACTTGGTCAGATCGCTAAAAAACAAAAAGTTTTGGAGAATTTCCAAAACTTTTTTCTTTGCTCTGAGTGAGACTTCTTATAAAAGTTTGCTCTAACTTAATTTTCGCTTTTCTCTTCTTCTAGGTGGCTCCTCAGACTGAAATAATCTGGAACTGGATCTACTCCAGTCTTGCTCCAGGGATGGCAACGAAGAATCCGAGCAAGCCCCATCAGAATCCCTTTCAAACCATGCCGTTCAATAGCCTGAATCATATAGTTGGAACAGGTAGGATTATAGCGACAGGAAGGCGGAAAGAGGGGCGAAAGAAGGCGTTGATAGAGACGAACAAGTCCAATTGCACATTTCTTCATTATTTTTTCGTCTTTGTCACCGCAAGAGTATGCAATTGGCTGATTTCTTTCTTATTGAGTCGGCGGTATTCACCAGGGCGAAGTCCAGAAACGTCTAGATTTCCAAATTGGGTTCGAGACAATTTATCCACCAAAAGGCCAACAGCTTCAAACATCTTCTTGACTTGGTGATTGCGTCCTTCATGGATGGTCAATTGGACAACTGAGCGATTCTTTTCTGGATCAACCTTTAGAATCTCATAGGTAGCTGGCTTGGTCTTTTTGCCATCAATGGTCACACCACGAGTCAAGGGACGCAAGTTTTCTTTGTTGGCCAATCCCTTCACGCGCGCAACATAAACCTTATCAATCTCATTACGCGGGTGGATCATTTCATCTGTAAAATCACCATCATTGGTCAAAATCAGAACACCAGAAGTATCCCAGTCCAAACGACCGACAGGATAAATCCGTTCCTTGACTTGCGGTAATAAATCAATAACAGTTGGTCTCCCTTTATCGTCTGATACACTGGAGATGACCCCTCTTGGTTTATTTAAGAGGTAGTAAACCTTCTCCTCGTTGTATATTGGTTGACCTTCTACTTCTACCTTGTCTCCAGACTTGATCGTTGTCGCCAATTCACGGACCACTTGGCCATTTACAGTGACAA
Source organism: Streptococcus sp. bf_0095 (assembly GCF_004166885.1). Lineage (GTDB taxonomy): Bacteria > Bacillota > Bacilli > Lactobacillales > Streptococcaceae > Streptococcus. Next base: position 67,286 of record NZ_RCYU01000002.1, read on the forward strand.
GGCCTTGCTTAATCAATTCCTCTGCTTTGCGGCGGCTTGCGACACCAGCATGAGCAATATATTTGTTAATTCTCATCAATTTCCTCAGTTCTTTCTGTAAATAATTGGCTTTCTTGACCGATTAACTCAGTCTCTTCAACAATTGGTAACTCGTCTAGATGGTTAATCCCCATATAATCCAAAAAGTAATCTGTCGTCACATAGAGATTGGGTCTCCCAATGACTTCCTTCTTCCCATCTTCTCGAATCAACTCAAAAGAAAGTAATTTTGAAATGGCCCCACTAGAGTTCACTCCACGAATATCATCGACTTCAATCCGAGTAATCGGCTGTTTATAGGCAATGATGGAGAGAGTTTCCAAGGCAGCTCGAGAGAGACTTTGATTCATTGGTGACTTTGAATACTCACGTAACAGCTCTGCATATTGGGACTTGGTCACTAATTTATAGGTTGACGCTGTCTCCAATAAGGCCATACTAGAATCCTGATCCTGCTCGTACTTCTGGGCCATTTTTTCTAAACTTTGAATTACTCCTGTGGGAGGAAGGGATAAGAGATCGGCAATCTGCCTCACCGTCAAACCATCTTCTCCTGCAACAAACAAGAGGGCCTCCATCTCTGCAATTTTACTCATTCTTTAATCCTACTAAAATAATATCTCCAAATGGTTCTTCCTGAAGAGCCTTAACTTCTTGTACTTTAATTAATTCCAAAGTCGCCAAAAAGACTGTAATCAGTTCGTTGACATCCTTGGCTTCCTCAAAAATATCTTGTAGCAAGATTCTCTTACCAGGCTGACACAAGTGACGAACAACATTCATCAGGTCTTCAATTTTATACTCGTCTCGAACAATGGTCGTATGATTTTGTCGAAATTCTTCTTTCTTTTTCGTTAACAATTTTGAAAAGGCCAAGAAAAGATCAATCGTGGTCTTGTCATGGACCAATTCTGCATCATCATAGACTAATTCCGTTTTGGGTTTTGAAAAGTACTGGGCTCTCTCCTCGTGTTGAAGGGCCATCTTTTCACCCAATAGTTTAAACTTCCGATACTCTTCGATTTGAGACAGGAGGTCCTGCTCTAAATCTTCTTCATCCGTTGCTTGCTCCGCAATTTTTGGAAGGAGACGCCGACTCTTAATCAAGGTCAACTGACTGGCCATCAGCATGTATTCACCAGCAACCTCTAAGCGCATGGCTTGGAGGGTCGTCAGATAGGCCAAGTACTGCTCGATCACCTCAATTAGAGGAACCTCATAAATATCCATCTGATATTTTGAAACGAGGTGTAAGAGAAGATCCAAGGGACCTTCAAAATCCTTTATTTTAATATCCATTACTTATACTTTTCTAAGGTAACAAGAGTTTTTAACCCGAGCTCACGGGCGATGCTAAACAGATCCATCCCCTGTTCTCTTTGTTTTAAAATGTATTGTTCCCGTAAGGATTGTGCCGAAAGATTCTCAAACCCTTTTTCCAATAGGAAGGACTCTAATTGACGGAAGCCCCACTGACGCGAGTAGGCCTTGCCCTTGTTATCAAATAAATAAGTCCCCGTCATCAAATCCGTCAACTCTCCTAGAAGAGCATCCGGAATACGCAAGACCCGTTTTTGTCCTTCTTTTCCTACGCGTAAAACCTGAAAATCGAGCTCGATATCAACGATTTTCAACTGAAGAATTTCACTAGGCAACAAGCCCATCTCGACAATCAATAGAGCAATCAAGCGACCTTGGGATAGCTCTGACCCTTCCCACAAGAGGGATAAGTCCAATAGTTCTTGATCGTGGCTTTTCGGCACAGAGACTTTTGGAAGGACTAAGCGATGGTAATCCTCGATAACTTGATGTTGATAAAGATAAAACAAAAATTGGTTGACGGCTGAAAGCTTCCGTTTTTGAACAGCTGGTTTAAAATCTTTAATCGAAGCTTGATAAATTCGAAGATTGGTATCTGAGACATGGTTATGAACAGTATCCACGAACTGATCCAAATCATAAGAATAAGCCGTCTGTGAATTTTCACTTAAGTCTTTTTCTTTGATAAAACTAGCTATGTATTCTTTCATTTTTTCCTCATCTCATATTCATTTGAGAAATTGTGCATGAGGGAGTTGATGGCTTTTAAAATAGATTTTCGAGTGATGATCCCTTCAAAGATTCCATCCTCTGAAACAACCGGTAGAAAGGATTCCTCTACCAACTTATGCAAGACTTCCGTCACAGTATAGTCTTTTCCAAGGCGCTCCCCATCCGTTTTTGTCATATGAACGATGTCCATGGATGAAAAGACTTCATCAGAATAATCATGTTTCATTTGGTAAGAAAGAATATCTGTTAAAGAAATCGTCCCTACGTATTTCATTTGATCGGTCACAACAGGAACACGAGTGTAGCTAATTTGACTCAGCACCAAGATGGCATGATCCACATTATGCGTATCAATCAAAACAGCTAAATTGCGCGCTGGAGTCAAAAAAGTCTTTTCTTCTCGGAGAATAAACTCCTCAAATTCCTTGGCGATCATCGATCAAACTCCTTTGTAAGAGGTTCATAGACCTCGTGTTTCCGATTTAAAAATTCAACTCGATAGGAATCTGCATCAATTTCCACTTTAGCATAGAGGCACTCTTGAATAGGCCCCCTCGGTAAACTGACTGACCCAGGGTTCAGAAAAAGGGTACGCCCTTCCTTCCAAGCATCCGGAATATGCAGATGGCCATAGAGGCAGATATCTGCATCTTCTTCCTGGGCCCACAAATCTAACTTTTGAAAACTAAAATTAATTTGGAAAAGATGACCATGGGTTTGAATAATCCGAGTAGGACCCAATTGCGTCACCAGACGTTCGGGGTACTCCCCATAAAAGTCCATGTTCCCTTTGACAACATGAATGCCTTCCCATACAGGGTCGGTACTTTCTAACTCAGAATCACCGTTGTGAAAAATGGCATCGACCTTTCCTTTATAGTGGTTTTTGATTTCTTCTACGATCTGACGATCGCCATGAGAATCGCTCATGACGATAATTACTTGTTCTGCCATGCTGGGAATACCTCCACTAATTTCTTCACGGCTAAAGCACGATGCGATTGTTGATTTTTCTCCTCTAGAGTTAGTTGAGCAGATGTCTTACCTGTTTCTCCTACCAGAAAGAGGGGATCATAGCCAAACCCGTTCTCACCTTTTGGTTCAAAATTGATATATCCTGGCCAATCCGCCTCCACAACAAGGCTCTCCTTACCAGGACTGGCAACCACTAAGGTTGTATGAAATTTTGCTGACCGATCCTTCAATTCAAAGACCATCGCCAACTCGTGTAAGAGCTTGGCATTGTTCTCTAAGTCGGTCGCTCCTACACCTGCAAAGCGAGCAGACCAGACACCTGGTAAGCCCCCAAGGATATCGACCATGAGTCCTGAATCATCTGCCAACACCATTTTCCCTGTTAGCTGTGAAATTGTCTCAGCTTTTAGGCGAGCATTTTCTTCGAAAGTCATTCCTGTTTCAGCGACTTCTGGAAGATCTGGATAGTCATTGAGATTCTCGACTTCAAAACCCATTTGTTCAAAGATCTGACGAAACTCTTTGGTTTTTCCTTCATTCCGAGTAGCGATTAGCAAGCGATCCTTAAGACCTTCCTGGCCCAAAAAATCTGCAAGTGGAAGACCATTCTTTGGCAGATAAACAGAGAGTAATTGCTCTCCTTCTACAATGAGAAGAGCTCCTTGACGCTGCACGATTTCAATTTTGCGACCTAGTGTTTCCTCAACGATTTGAAAGAGGAAGGTCAAAAACTGCAAACTAGAGGCGTAACGAACAACCGTTACATTTAGGGGAAAGCCCAAATCTGTGTCTCCAACTAGTGATTCTACTAGGTCAACAAGCTCAGAAGCTTCTGAAGAGACTTCACTATATTCGTTATAGTCACTCCGATCTCCCCATTCAGCTAGAAACCAATTTAAGGCATCTTTGTATTCATAAATCTTTTGGTTCATAATTCTACATGCTCCACATGAACGACTTGATGCAACCAAGTCTTGGCAATCGCTGCAAAACTGGCTGCATTGGCCGTTGTATAAAACTGATGGTGGCAGTCCTCCAGTTGACGACTGCGATTAATCTCAAAGTAGTTGAGTAAGACCGAGATATCCCGGACACACTCTGCCCCGCTATCAATTAATTGAACCTCTGGCCCCATGACATTTTGGATTATAGGGCGAAGAAGAGGATAATGAGTGCAACCCAAAACCATCGTATCTACCTTCCCGGCAAGGGGTTTCAAGGTTTCATAGACGACTTTTTTTGTAACACTGGACTGCAACTCATTGGATTCAACCAAAGGGACAAATTTCGGACAAGCTAAACTCTCTACTGCCATTTCTGGTGACAGGCTTTGAATTTTTTTCCGATAAATATCTGAGGCGACTGTCATCGGTGTCCCAATTACGCCAATTCGTTTGCTTCTCGTCGCCTTGATCGCTGCGGAAGCACCTGGTAAAATCACTCCTAAAACAGGGATATCCAAGGCTTCTTTTACCTCTTCCCATACAACAGCTGTCGCTGTATTACAGGCCAAAACAATCATCTTCACATTTTTCGTTAGGAGAAAACGAACCATCTCCCAAGTATAATCACGAATTTGATCTGCTGGTCTCGGGCCGTAGGGTGCTCTGGCGGAATCACCAATATAGACGACCTCTTCATGGGGTAGTTGTCGCATCAATTCGCGTACAACGGTTAACCCTCCGACACCCGAATCCAAAAAACCAATTGGTCGATTGTCCATCTGCCTTCCTTTCAAAACAAGGGACTAAGAAAAATCTTAAAGTCCCCCTACTTATTTTATTGTGTAATCAGTCTTGCTTTTATTTCTTCTTCGTATTCAAAGATGCTTTTTGTTGGTTCAAAATTTGACGGTAAACTTGTTGTACCTTCGCTTCACTTGGACGTTGACCGCTAGCTCCCAATAAGGTACGAACCGCTTCAACATTCAAACGTGGGTTTGATGCAAATTCTTTTTCAAACTGCTTGCGAAGTAGGTACATACCTGCCAACATCCCACCAAAGAAAGCAAGGATAATCAATAAAATTGTCAAAAATGTAGACATAAGTGTTTTTCTCCTAAATTCAATATTTACACATTTTCTATTATACCAAAAAGGCCCTATTTTTCAAAGTCAAAGCCATACAATGTTGCAAAGTAATCCTCTGGTTTTTCGGCCCGTCGGATGAGACGAGCTTGGCCCGATTCTTCTAATAAAATCTCGGCAGAGCGAAGCTTGGCATTGTACTGATAGCCCATGGAATAACCATGCGCTCCTGTATCATGGATGACCAAGAGATCCCCAATCTCAGAGATAGGAAACTCCCGATTCTTGGCAAATTTGTCATTGTTTTCACACAAACTACCAACAATGTCGACTACTTCTGTCTCACCTTCTGGACGATCGAGATTGGTGATATGGTGGTAGGCCCCGTACATAGCAGGACGGAGGAGGTTGACAGCCGAAGCATCTACTCCTAGATAGGTCCGATAAGTCTGCTTCTTATGGGTGACATGGGTGACTAACAAGCCATGTGGTGCCAACATGAAGCGGCCTAATTCCGTATAAATTTTTACTTGATCTAAGCCAGCAGGGATTAAAATAGCCTCGTAAGCACGACGAACCCCCTCCCCAATCACAGCGATGTCATTCGGCTGGTCTTCTGGTTTGTAGTTCACTCCAACCCCTCCAGAAAGGTTGACAAAATCCAAAGTCACCCCTGTCTTTTCAACAACTTCTACAGCCAACTGGAATAATTGCTTAGCCAATTCTGGATAGTAATCATTAGAGATGGTATTCGAAGCCAAGAGGGCATGGATTCCAAAGCGCTTAACCCCCAAGTCTTTTAACTCACGGAAGGCTCGGATCAATTGCTCCTTGGTCATGCCGAACTTAGCCTCCTCAGGGTGATCCATGATATCCGTTTCCAGTTCAAACACCCCTCCTGGATTATAGCGGCAAGAGATAACCTCCGGTAGAGTCGCAACTGACTGTAAAAAAGCTACATCTTCGTAGGCATCCAAGTTGATAGTCGCTCCTAGTTGACGGGCAAAGACCATCTCTTCAGCCGGCGTATTATTCGAAGAAAACATAATCTCTTGGCCCGTAAATCCTAATTTTTGAGCCATCAACAATTCCACATAGCTAGCACAATCCACGCCACATCCTTCTTCTTTTAGGATTTTTAGGATGGCTGGATTAGGGGTTGCTTTGATAGCGAAATACTCTTTAAAACCTGGATTCCAAGAAAAAGCTTGATGGAGGGCACGAGCTGTCTGCCGGATCCCAGCTTCATCATATAGGTGAAAGGGAGTTGGATAGGTTTCAGTAATTTGTTTTAATTTCTCCCTGCTAATAAATGGACGTTTCATTTGAAGATTCTCATTTCTATCAATTTTCTTTAGTATATCACAAGTTTTCCAACAAAAAAAGCCGGTTCCCCGGCTCTTTCTATTAATCATTGCGTCCAAAAATACGTAAGATATTGATGAACAAGTTGATAAAATCAAGATAAAGTTCCAAAGCCAAGGCAACTACCCAACCATTGGTTGGTTGACCATTGGATTGTTCATAGACATAACGAATCTTTTGATTATCCCAAGCAGTCAAACCTGCAAAGATAATCACACAAAGGATGCTAAGGACATAATCCATACCAGAGCTTTGTAAGAAAATATTCGCAATTGAAGCAATGATGATACCAATCAAGGCTCCCATAAAGGCTCGTCCCATTCCAGACAAGTCTTTTTTGGTCACACGACTAATCGCTGACATGATGAAGAACATCAAGGCACTGACTACAAAAGCTTTATAAACTGTCGCTTGAGCATAGCGAGCAATGATAAAACTCAAGGTAAAACCATTCAAAGCGGAATAGGTTAAAAAGAGAGGCAAGGCCATGGGATTGTTTTTCACCGATTGTCTAGAAGCGACAAGGACTAAAATCAATTCAACGGCAATGGCAATATAGTAGACCCATGGAGCCTGAATTAGAATATACATGAAGGTTTCTTGGAAAAGGGTCATCATCAAAGCTGATACAACAGCTGAGATTCCAACTCCAACTCCGACTAGAGAATAAATTTTGCTATAAAAGCTATTAAGGCCACTTTGTTCGTGGATAACGGTTTGTTGATTCATAATCAATCATTCCTTTCAAACTTAAATTATTATGATTTTAACATTTTTCGATGGAAAAGTCTCCTCTTTGACCACTTTTTTCTCATTGGTTCTGAGGCTTCTTTGATAGCCCAGTACTTATCGACCATGGTCACGAGGAAAGATTCTTTGTAACGTGGTGGAGCAAGCGTCAATCCCCACATGTGTTTGAGGATGATATCCTCTTCTTTTTTATTGAGGCTTGTTATCTTTTTTGCATTTCGTACAGCTATTCGTGGATGGACCCAAGCATGGCTCTTATTGAATTTGACTTGGCGCCAATCATAGTAAAAAAGATCGTGCAGAAGAGCTCCTCTCGCTGTACTTTTGGTATCCCAGCCCATCTTCTTAGAAATGCGGTAACTAGTGTAGCTAACATGAATAGAATGCTCCAAACGATTGGAGTGAATATGATGCGGAATTTCCTTTAATTTTTGAAGTTTTGGGTGTTGAATCAAATGCCCCACTTCAGCCATATATTCTTTATCTTTCTGATACACAAGTCTTACCTCCTTAAATCTAACTAGCTCACTCTTCTTAAATCATAGAAAACATTAAAATCCCTGCTGCAACTGCGACATTCAGACTTTCTGCTTGACCCGGCATCGAGATATGAATCAGCTGATCTGCCTTCTCAGCCATCTGGTCACTAATACCTTGTCCTTCATTCCCCATGACCAGCACAAAAGCAGGGACTTTTTCCACTTTCTTATAGTCAACGGAGTCCTTGGATAAGGTGGTCGCATAGATGGGGAGCTGGCTCTCTTTAATACCTGTCAAGAGTTGCTCTCTGTTTAAACGGATAACAGGAAGATGAAAATGACTTCCCTGCATGGAGCGCAAGGTTTTCATATTATACAAATCCGCAGATTGATCGGTTAAAAACACTCCGTCAAAGCCTGCTGCATCAGCAGTCCGAATCATGGTTCCAACATTGCCTGGATCTTGGACATCCTCTAACAACAAATACCTTCCTTGGGTCAGCTGAAGATGGTGGATCGGATTTATCTTGACTTCAGCCACAATTCCTTGAGGACTTTTTGAATCAGAAATTTCTGCTAAAACCTCAGGAGATACGATGGACACCTTCGCATCTATCTTGATCTTATCTACAAACTCTTCCAAAACAAAGACTTGTTCAATCGGTGCCTGATGATTGACAGCTTCTTCATAAAGATGCCATCCTTCGATGAGGTAGGAGTCTGTTCTGTATTTTTTTTGATGAAGTTTTTTAACTTTTTTAATCCCATTATTGGACTTAGAGGTTATAATATTCATAAGACTATTATACCACATTCACAGGAGGAGCTTCTCCGTCCTGAGTAGGAATTCAATCACAAGGAGAACAAGCATGCAAAAAGTTGAAATGACAGCCCAAGGTCGGGTCCAAGGTGTTGGCTTTCGCTGGGGAGTTTATAGCTTAGCATTAGAAATCGGAGGCATTACAGGTCGGGTCTGGAACAATGATGACGGCACAGTCACTATCCTTGCCGCCTGTGAAGACAATGCCCTCATGGCCAAATTTATCCAAGAAATACGAAAAGGTCCTACTCCTTTTTCCAAAGTTTCTTATCTGGACGTCCATCTGGCAAACTTCGAACCCTACAAAGATTTTAAAATTTCAAATTAAGTCCAGAGAACTATTGTTAATTTGATAAAAAAACAGTAGAATAGAAAGGTATTATTTAAAATTAAAGGATAAAAACTCGTGAAAAAATATAAACGTTATCTACTTGCAGCCCTCAGCTTGTCTGCCCTCCTCCTCTTAACGGGATGTGTCAGCATTGACAAGACGACCAAACAACCGACCGGTTTCGTCTGGAATCTCATTGGAAAACCAATGGGAGAAGCCATCAATTTCTTTGCGACGGATCTTGGACTTGGCTTTGGTTTAGGGATTATCCTAGTAACCGTAATCGTTCGAATCATCATCTTCCCTCTAGGTATTTATCAATCTTGGAAGGCAACCTACCAATCAGAAAAGATGAACTACCTCAAACCGATCTTTGCACCGATTCAAGAACGCATCAAAAATGCAGAGACTCAAGAAGAAAAACTTCTTGCCAACTCTGAATTGATGAATGCCCAAAAAGAAAACGGCGTCAGCCCATTCGGCGGTATTGGATGCTTGCCCTTGTTGATTCAAATGCCATTCTTCTCAGCTCTTTATTTTGCAGCTCAATATACTCCAGGAGTCAACAAGAGCAGTTTCCTTGGCATTGATCTCGGTTCAAAAAGTCTGGCTTTAACCTTAGTTGTTGCTGTTCTTTACTACATTCAAAGCATGCTCTCTCTCCATGGTATCGAAGATGAAACCCAAAGAGAAACTATGAAGAAAACGGCTCTCATGAGTCCAATTATGATTGCAGTCTTCTCTTTGATGGCACCAGCTGGTGTAACCCTCTACTGGGTAGTCGGTGGTTTTGTACAAATTATTCAACAATTTGTCATCAACTACCTCATCCGTCCAAGATTGCGGAAACAAGTAGCTGAGGAATATAAAAACAATCCTCCAAAAGCTCCAGCATCCAATGGACATCGCGTAAAAAAAGATATCACACCTACCAATCCAGCCAACGCTCAACGTTCCCTTCCAACTAACGGAAACAAAAAACGAAACGCTGGAAAACAACGCAACCGTAACTAATACATACAAATAGGCCGAGATAATATCTCGGCCTTTTCCATTACTATAAAAAAAGAGGCTAGGACAAAAGTCCTAGCCTCTCAATTGTCTTTGGATTGTCGAGCAAGACGCAGTGGTTGAGTGGGCTCTACTACGCTGCTTTCATCAGCTTTTACAGCCCTACTCAACTGTGCGGAGGTGGGACGACGAAATCGAATTCTAACGAATGACCGATTTCTGTCCCACTCTCTTTTTATTCTGTTTTTTCAACGTTCAAGATTTTCACTTGGTAGCTTCCTGCTGGAGTTTCAATCGTCACAGTATCCCCTGTTTTCTTACCAATTAAGGCATGACCAATTGGACTTTCATTTGAGATCTTACCAGCAAAAGCATCTGCTCCAGCTGAACCAACGATGATGTAGACATCTTCTTCGTCTTCACCAATTTCTTGCACAGTGACTGTTTTTCCAATCGCTACTTCATCAACAGCGACAGCATCACTATCTACAATTTCAGCATAGCGAATCTTTGTTTCTAGGCTGGAGATTTGCCCTTCAACAAAAGCCTGTTCGTCTTTAGCTGCTTCGTATTCACTGTTTTCTGAAAGGTCTCCGTATGAACGAGCAATTTTAATCCGCTCTACAACTTCTGGACGACGAACTAATTTCAATTCTTCTAATTCAAGTTCTAACTTTTGCTTTTCAGCAAGGGTCATTGGATAGGTTTTTTCTGCCATATTTATTTCTCTTTTCTATTATTTTTTTCGAACTAAAAAGGTGTGGCATGCCACATCCTCCTTAGTTTGAGCTGCTTTCTGTTAATTTGCTATTCACGTGTTCTTCCACGTTTTTAGTGTGTTCCTCAAAAGTTTTCGCAAAATAGACTTCCCCTGTCTCTACATTTGCGACAAAGTAGAGGTAGTCTGTCTTGCTTGGGTTGACAGCTGCTTCAATTGCAGATAGCCCAGGACTATCTACTGGACCAGGCATCAAACCAGTATTCTTGTAGATATTATAAGGTGAATCAATATTGGTGTCAATCGTTGCGTCTTCTTTAAGAGTCGTCTTCTTGCCTAATTGACCTTGTGCGTACAAGATGGCAATATTACTTTGAAGAGGCATATCTTGATTCAAACGGTTATAAAAGACACTGGCAATATCCTTGCGGTCTTTATCTGTAGCGCCTTCTTTTTCAATCAAAGAAGCCAGAGTCAATGCCTCATTGACATCAATATTTTTAGCTTCCATAGTGTCATAGTAGGCTGAAAGATTTTGGTCCATTGCAGCTAACATTTGGTCTACAAGATCTTCCATTTTACTATCTTTTCCATAACCGTAAGTAGCTGGGAAGAGATAGCCCTCTAAGCGATAGCGTACGCCACTTTCTTTGGACGGCAAGGTTGCGAGTAACTTAGGATATTTGGCTACCATCTTTTCAATAAAGGCATCATCTTGGATGACTTTTAGGAATTCTTCTTGCGTATATGGAGTCTTGGCACCAGATTTGGAGCTCGCATCCACAGAAACCACTTCCGCGATTTGATCAATTGTGTAGCCCTCAGGAATGGTAATTTTTCCTAAGACTGGTGGTTCCGGAGTTTTAGTTCCTTGCTCTTGCAATTTTTGAATAATGGTATCGAGATCCATACTCTTTTGAAGATTGAAATAACCGGATTGGAAGTTCCCATAATTCTTGAACTTGGTGTAATAGTTGAAGAACTGGCCATTCTTAATCAAGCCTTTTTTCTCCAAAATAGTCCCAATTTCACGATTGCTAGAACCAGCAGGAATTTCAACGGTTACAAACTCTGTAGCCTTGGCATCCATAGCGTTTAAGTTAGATTGAACATAGGTCACTGCAAAAATTCCAGTTGCAACCATTAAGACAAAAAGAATTCCTAGAACTGTCAAGACGATCCGCTTCGCAATGGTGTTCTGCTTTTTCTTTTTCTGAACGCGTTGATCCCGATCCTTGCGCGAAACACTAGATACAGGTGTTTCTTTTCTCGAAACAGCCACAGGCTGACTTGAGCTTTCTGATTCTCGAGTTGGCTCTTCGATTGGTAGAGGTGTTTCTTCTTGGTTCTCTTCGGCTACTTCCTGAATTGCAGGAACCTCTGTAACCTCTGGTACTTCTACTTTTTCTACTTCCTCTGGAATCTCTACGGTTTCCTGAACTTCGGACTCTTCCGACACAAGCTCAGAAAGCGCCCCTTCCGTCTCGTCTTCTTGGTTCTCTGGAATAGAAATTTCTTGAACAGGTAAGTCAACTTCTTTTTCAACCTGTACAATCTGTTTATTGGCTTCTTCAAGATCACGGAGAATCCGCTCTTTGAAGCTTAATAATTTTTCATTCTCTTGTTGGTTTTCAGTCAAATACTTGACCCCCCTTGTCATAATCCTTAATATTATATCTTAAAAGGGATAGAAAAGCAATAGGAACGAGGCTTGAGGGTCTTAAATCCTATTGATCACTTACTTGATGGGACCTCCCATACTAAATCGTACCAGACTTCCCCAGCATAGTTAGAGGCCGAGCGTCCTTCGTTTACAAAGCCGTTCCTTTCATAATACCCAATCAAGTAATCATGACAGGTCAAACTAACCCCTTCCCGTCCTTCTTCTAAGGCAAGATTCTTCATGGCTTCAAGTAGGGCTTTCCCAACTCCTAAGCCTTGGGCAGACTGAGAAATCGAAAGACTCGTAAGGGTAATAAAACCACCTGGTAGATAGGACTCATCCTTTACTTCTGTTGTAAAAGAGCGGTCATCGACATATCGCTTTTGAGTAACGGGTCCTTCTAGATAGCCTAGGATCTGGCCATCTTTTTCAGCGACCAAAAAGCTAGTAGAAAAAACGTCAATATGTTTTGCAAGCACCGTCTTATCTATTGCCTCTTCTGGACTAAAATTTTCCAGTTCTATGGCAAAAATGGCTTCTAAATCCTCAATCGTTGCGCGACGAATGTTCATTTTTCTTCCTTTCTATAGGGATAGGTGCCACATTAGGTGATAGCCCTCCACTCCTTCTTCCTTATCCTCTATCTCTAGTTGAAAATCATTCATTTCAAAATACGGAATCAACTCTTCCTGGCAGGTCACATGAATCTCTAACAAGGATTCTTGAGCTACAAGAGACTTGAGTGAGGCCAGTAACAAGGTACCAAAGCCTTGTTTTCTAAAGTCTGGAAGAATTTCCAACCACAATAATTTTAAAGAGGGATTCTCGAACTGATCCTCCATCTGAATCAGGCAACTTCCAATCACTTGCCCTTCAAATTCTAAGACCAGGGTCCTAAACCCATTCAGTTCTTGCAACTTCTCTCTTTGAAAAGAAAAATTTTGGGACGTGATCTGCTCGATCTCATCCCAATCATTTTCTTTAGCAAACCGAATCCTAACGCTTGGTTGCATGGTATCTCCTTATTGAACGTTATTGGTCAAGTTCCCAAGTAAACGTTCAAATGAATATTCATAGGTCTGAATATCTCCTGCTCCCATGAAGACATAAACGGCATTGTCATGATCCAAAAGTGGAGAAACGTTTTCAGCTGTAATCACACCTGATTTCTTAATAATTTTCGCTTCTAGATCTTCAACTTTGACATCCCCATGATCCACTTCACGGGCTGATCCATAAATCTGTGCCAAGTACACCGCATCAGCCTGATTCAAGGCATCCGCAAACTCATCCAAGAGGGCAATCGTCCGAGTAAAGGTATGAGGTTGGAAGACCGCTACGATTTCCTTACTTGGGTATTTTTGACGGGCTGCATCCAAAGTGGCAATAATTTCAGTTGGATGGTGGGCAAAGTCATCGATGATGACGGTATCGTTGACAATCTTTTCTGTAAAGCGACGTTTGACCCCGCCAAAAGTTTTTAAGTGTTCCCGAACTAAATCAAGATCGAACCCAGCGATATAAAGTAAGCCGACAACTGCTGTTGCATTCATGATATTGTGACGTCCAAAGGATGGGATTTGGAATTGTCCCAAATCTTCTCCACGGAAGTGAACACTAAAGGTTGATCCCGTAGTAGAACGCAAGAGATCACTGGCTACAAAATCATTGCCTTCTTCTTCAAATCCGTAGTAGTAAATCGGAGCCTTAGCTGTAATCCGACGAAGCTCAGGATCTTCACCATAGATGAACAAGGCTTTGGAGATTTGTTTGGCATAATCATTGAAGGCATTGAAAACATCTTCTAGGCCAGTAAAGTAATCAGGATGGTCAAAATCAATATTGGTGATAATCGAATACTCTGGGTGGTAAGGCATGAAGTGACGTTCGTACTCATCTGATTCAAAGACAAAGTACTTAGCACCTTTGGAACCACGGCCAGTTCCATCACCAATCAAATAGCTGGTATCTGTGATATTAGACAAGACATGGGACAAAATCCCTGTAGTAGAAGTTTTCCCGTGAGCTCCTGCTACTCCCATGCTGACAAAATCACGCATAAATTCACCCAAGAATTCATGGTAGCGTTGATAGGTGTAGCCTTGAGCATCTGCATAAGCAATCTCTACGTTGTTTTCAGGTTTAAAGGCATTTCCAGCAATCAAGATTTGATCCCCAGTAAGATTTTCTTCGCTGAATGGTAGGATGGTAATCCCTGCTTGCTCCAGACCTCTTTGAGTAAAGTAATATTTCTCTACATCAGATCCTTGTACAGTGTGTCCCATCTGATGGAGCATGAGAGCCAAGGCACTCATACCAGCTCCTTTTATTCCGATAAAATGAAATGTTTTTGACATAGTTTCTCCTCCTGCTAGTCCAGATTGGTCACATTGAGTTCTTGTTTAATAGGTCTCGTTGGAATGTTCTGTTGATCCTTGTTATAGATTTGACTCTTTTTCAAGAAATCATAATTGTTCTTTTTTGGTTTCTCTTCTTGATGGGATTCTTGAACTGGAACTTTCTCAGCCCCTTCTAAAAGGATCAATTGCTCTTGTTTCAGTCGCTCGCCATATTTGATCAATTCACCTGGATTTTCTTTTTGAAAAGGAGCTGTTGGCTTCACTTTTGGCATGAAAGAAGGGGTGAATTTCTTACGATTAGGCTTAGATGCAATATCCGCCGTCAAATACGGAGCCGTCCGCTTCTTTTTCAAATCAGCACGCGCTGCTTCCCGAGCTTCTTCTGCGTAGCGATTCGCCGGGCTCTTTTTATCAACAGGCTCCTTGAAATCAGGAGTCATCGGCTGCCTTCTTGACTTAGGCACTTCAAATGGTTTTTGAAGGGATTTTTGTAGATTTTTTTGATAAGGTTGCTCTGCTACCTTTCCAGTAGCAATTGGCTCCCATTCTAAATAGTTTTTATCTGTATACTCCCCAAGAATATTACTAATGAAGTCCCCATCATCATATAAATTCATATGGGGCATTTGAGTTAGCATCAATTCATCATCTGCTACTTGAGGAAACTGCTTATCCGTCATCCTATTTCTTCCTTTCGACACTTCATTAATTATAAACTATTCATTTAATTTTTCAAGTTATTCTACCGAAATACCCAAAATTTCCCGAATTTCTTCAATAGAAAGGCTGGAGCGCGTTTCGGTGCCATCTAATATGGTAGAAACTAAATGACGTTTGCTAGTCTGGAGCTCTTGAATTTTTTCTTCGATGGTCCCTCGAGTAATCATCCGGTAGACCTCAACATTCTTATCTTGTCCCATTCGATGGGCACGGCCAATGGCTTGATCTTCTACCGCAGGGTTCCACCATAGGTCAACCAAAATAACCGTGTCAGCACCTGTCAAATTCAAGCCAACTCCACCTGCCTTCAAGGAAATGAGAAAGGCATCCCCTTGACCGGAGTTAAAGGCGTTAGTCATATCTTGTCGCTCATTAGCTGGCGTAGATCCTGTGATTTTAAACGAAGTCATCTTCAAAGCATCCAACTCTTTTTCAATGATATCCAACATGCCCCTAAATTGTGAGAAGATCAACACTCGTTGGTTTCCATCTTTGATCTGCTCTAGCAATTCTCGAAGGCTATCCAGCTTCCCACTTTCTCCAGTATAGTCCTCTAAAAAGAGGGATGGAGTATCACAAATCTGACGAAGACGCATCAAACCAGATAAGATTTCCATCTTACTGCGATTGAGTTCCTCTTCAGAAGAGCTTAGAATGCGGTCTTGCATTTGCTTCAACTGGGCTAAATAGATCGTTTTTTGATCGTCAGCCAATTCATTCTTATAGGTCATCTCAATCAAATCCGGAAGCTCCTGCAAGACTTCACTTTTTTTCCGTCTCATGATAAAGGGCTTGACGTATTGAGAAATAGTCTCTGGACTCAATTGTTTAAATTCTTTTTTACCCGGAAACAAACCAGGAAGCACAATTTGGAAAATCGACCAGAGTTCCTCTACATGGTTTTCTATTGGCGTTCCTGACAAAGCAAAGGTATGAGGAACATCGAATTTCCGTAAATATTGGGCAATCTTGGTTTGGGAATTTTTCATGACCTGGGCTTCATCCAAGATGAGGTATTGGTACTGATTTTTTTCGTATTGCTCTACGTCCTGGCGGAAGGAAGCGTAACTGGTAATCGCTACCTGAGGGTTGCTTGCAATCACCTCGTCGCGACTTGCTTTGAGGCCATAGATAACCTCCACTTCCATTTGTGGAGCAAACTTTTCGAACTCCTCTTTCCAATTATAGATTAGACTAGATGGAGCTAAGATCAAAATCTTAGAATCCGCCGTCGCAACACTCGAGAGAAAGGCAATGGTCTGGAGGGTCTTTCCAAGTCCCATATCATCTGCCAAAATCCCCCCAAAGCCATAGTGATTGAGCATGGATAGCCAGCGGACTCCGACTTCCTGATAATCTCGAAGTTTAGCTGTCACTTGCAACTCACCCAAAGGAAATTGCTCTGGATGAATCAAGTCATGAGCCAAGTGACGAAACTCTTCAGAAAATTGGACATTGTCAGCTGACTCAAATAACTGGGAGAGCTGGAAGGCTGCAATGCGATTGGTTTGTAACTGACCTGTTTTTGTCTTCTTTGCACGAAGATTCAATAAAGTCTGACTGATCCGCTTGGTTTCTTCATCAAAGATTAGAACCTTTCCTGATTGACTGATATAATAGTCATTCTTCTCAACCAAGGCACTCATCACTTGCTCAACCTCAGAGGGATCAATGGAGTCAAATTCAAAACCAATCTCAAGGAGACGACCACTGGTTTGAATGGCAATCTTTGGCTTTTCAATCTGATACAGATCTAACAACTTATCCGAAACTTCGACCTCTCCCAGTTCTTCAAACAAGGGAAGGGTCTGCTGAAAGAAGGGATAGATCTGCTTGGGAAGGAGAGGAGCTCGTTTGGTTTGAAATTGATTGGTAAAGCCAGCTGTCAAGATGGTTTCAAAAACCAAACGTTCCTTATCAAAATTACTGGAATAAGGCAGATCCTTAAGTTCTTTCTCAGAGCGAACGATACGGTCCTCGTAGACAAAAACTAGATCCAGCAGCACTTCTCCTTGCTCCGATAAATCAAAAGCAAAGTGAGGTTGAAAATCGTGAATATAGAAATTACTTGGTGCTTTCACCTCACCAATTTTCCTGAATTGCTCTAAGCTATAGGTTAATTTGGTCTGATCAGACAAATCAAATTGAACATGTCTTTTCTGATCACTGGAGAGGGGTAAACTCTGCACAGCCTCAATCAAAATCTTTTGAAGCGGTGATATTTGATAAAAATGGCCATTTGCCAAAAGAAAGCGACCTTCCACCATTTTATAGGAAGCCACTTGGACCTGTAGTTCGATAAACTCCTTCATTTCCACTACTTGGAAAGAAAACAAGCCTGAATCTTCCTGAAGTTCTTGAAAGAATACTTCCTGATAGGTATCCAGTCCGACTTCAAGGGTAAAGGACGGTAGGTCCATCAATAATTGCACAGCTTCTTCAAAGAAACTCATTGGAAAGTAAAGATGACGACCCCCATTTGGAAAGAAGAGGGCATCATGCACCGTATCTCCCGATAACAAGCCTTCTAAGAATCGAATTAAGGCACGACTTTCAGGGTCAAATGCTGCGTAGGAAATCGGCTCGTAATAACTTTTTCCAATCGCAAAATGGGACTGTTTTCTGATGGCTTGCAAAAAAGCTACAACATCCCGCACCACATAAGATCTCTCATCCGGTCTGCGATAGATACGAAGGGTCCACAAAAACTGACCGGAATAGTCGTCTACATGACCGGTTGCTGAGAGACCAAAACGGACTTCCTTGCTTTCAATTTTTGGTAGGACTTGATCTAAAAACAAACTTCCAAAAGATACTTTTTCCTTTGTTTCTTGACTTTCTGTTGCATCTTGCTCTAAACCAAGCAAGAGTTCCTTCCCTTCTTCATCATTTTTTAAAAAGGCTTCTCCTGCGGCTAAATGCACACAGAATTTTTTCTTCTGGAAAAACTCACAACTACAAAAAATTGCTTGATCATCTAGACTATAGCGGAGGGACTCATTGTCAATTCTGAAATAGAGGTACTGATTCTTCATTTCCTGTAGGGATACTTTCCCGTTTTCATAGAGAAGGATTCCTTCTGAACGGATTTTCCCAGGAATTAATTTTGCCATATTTACCACCTTATGTTTATCCCTTTATTATATCATATCCCCTCTAAAATAGAAAAAAAAGACAAAGAATTGTGAAGAATTCAATGCCTGATTTTACTATCACCTACTCCACTTTTCTTTTTCCATTCAAATTAAAGAAGAGTTATTCTTAGAAACTTCCCTTAGGTGAGTACGGACGTCATGGAACTTCTATGAAGTTCCATGACTTAGTTTTGGACCCAAGGTTCCAAAACTCCCGAGTGCTAGAAACAATCTTGTTTCTAGCACTTTTCTCACGGCGGAAAGTTTCAGATCTACTTGAATGACTCCAAAAATAAAAGTCATTATTTGAAAAATAGCTAGCTATTTTATGTTAATAATGGTTTGTTTACATTCTAAAAGGAACACCAAGTGTGTTCCTTTTATTTTATTCTCTTATAGCCTTCTTTTTTGAAATTTTTGATATGGTCTGAATAGTCGGCCAGTTCTCCAATCGTTTTTTTCTCATCATTGGCTTTATTGAAGGCTTCAACATCTAAGTCTTGGTAGACGATCTTGGTATGAACCATCAGTCCACCCTCTTTCGTCCGACTCACATCTGTTGTATAGCCCGAAATGCCTTTTTTGGGATCAACAATCTCTTTTTTTATATATTCGAATTCAGAGTCATCTTCAATATGTACATTAAAATTATCAGCCCAAAACTCTTCAGAGATCATTTGATTGGATCTATGTCGAATAGTCACTCGAACAATACTGTCTTTAAATTTTTTCTCATAGGTTTCTTCTCTTTCAAGGCTACAAGCTGTCAGTCCCAGAAATACAAAAACTGTGATAACAAGAAGGAGTCCTTGTTTCAAAATTTTCATAAAGCCCTACTTCCGTTTCCGAGCGATCAAGTGAATCGGGGTCCCTTCAAAGACAAAGGCTTTCCGAATTTGATTTTCCAAGAAACGAAGATAAGAGAAATGCATGAGTTCTTCTTCATTGACAAAGACCACAAAGGTTGGTGGCTTGGTAGCAACCTGAGTCGCATAGAAGATTTTTAGACGTTTTCCTTTATCTGTCGGTGTCGGATTAATGGCAATGGCATCCATGATGACATCGTTCAAGACAGCTGAAGGAATCCGTGTATTTTGGCTCTCACTGATCTGCTTGATCATATCTGGTAGCTTGTGCAAGCGTTGCTTGGTCAAAGCAGAGACAAAGATAATAGGTACATAAGATAAGTATTGGAATTGATCTCGAATATCATCTTCCCATTGCTTCATGGTGTGGTTATCCTTTTCAAGGGTATCCCACTTATTGACCACGATGATCATCCCTTTTCCAGCTTCATGGGCAAATCCGGCAATCCGCTTATCGTACTCGCGGATTCCTTCTTCTGCGTTCAAGACCATCAAGACCACATC
Source organism: Streptococcus sp. bf_0095 (assembly GCF_004166885.1). Taxonomy (GTDB): domain Bacteria; phylum Bacillota; class Bacilli; order Lactobacillales; family Streptococcaceae; genus Streptococcus. Next base: position 87,100 of record NZ_RCYU01000002.1, read on the forward strand.
CGAGCGATCGATAGCCCGCATAGCCCTCATCACAGAATATTTCTCTGTATTTTCATAGACCTTACCAGATTTCCGCATTCCGGCTGTATCAATCATGGTGTACTCTTGGCCTTCTGCATCGGTGAAATGGGTGTCAATCGCATCTCGCGTAGTTCCTGCTACAGGACTGGCAATGACGCGGTCTTCCCCAAGGATGGCATTGATCAGACTAGATTTTCCGACATTAGGGCGGCCAATCAAGCTGAACTTGATGACATCTGGATTTTCTGGCTCCCGATCCGTCGGAAGGTTTTCAACGATGGCATCCAAGACATCCCCTGTACCAATCCCGTGCACAGATGACACTGGCAAGGGTTCGCCCAGGCCAAGAGCGTAGAAATCATAGATGTCAGTTCGCATCTCTGGATTATCCACTTTATTGACCGCTAAAATGACTGGTTTGTGAGTCTTGTAGAGCATCCGAGCGACATATTCATCCGCATCGGTAATCCCTTCTTTTCCAGATACTACAAAGACAATGACGTCGGCTTCATCCATGGCAATCTCAGCTTGGTGCTTGATTTGCTCCATGAAAGGTGCGTCCACGTCATCAATCCCGCCAGTATCGATAATACTAAATTGGTGGTTGAGCCACTCCGCCGTTGCATAAATACGGTCCCGAGTAACTCCTTCGACATCCTCGACAATGGAGATCCGCTCACCGGCAATCCGGTTAAAGAGCGTGGATTTCCCGACATTAGGACGTCCTACAATGGCAACAGTAGGTAAAGCCATGTTATCCTCTTTTCTCTTATTTTTCTAGTTGGTGTTTCTTTAATAACTCTGCCGTAGCAGCTGGTTCCTCCTGTCCAAATTGGGCAGCCAAGCGTTGACTCCAAGTATCTGTTGCCCGTGCTCCAGCATAGGCAGTCTGTACTTGGTCAAAGGCTTCAATCACCTCAGGAGTCTGCACTTGATAGCTTTCCTCAAATACAACAGCTTCCAAAGGAAGGCGGGGCTTCACAGGATGGTTCTGATTTGGCACTCCTAAAGCCATCCCAAAGACAGGATAGGTGTAGTCTGGTAAGTTAAATAGTTTGGCCACTTCAGCCGCTTCATACCGAACCAAGCCAATAATGACTCCTCCGTAGCCTAGACTTTCAGCAGCTAGCAAGGTATTCTGACCTGCCAAGGCCGCATCTACAGAAGTAATCAATAAATTATCTGGTCCTTCTGGATGGAATTGATCCGTATGCATTCGAACCCCTTTTTCAGCTCGGTTGAGATCTCCTACAAACAGTAAGAAAACAGAGCATTGACGAATTGCCTCCTGAGGGACGAATTGATAGAGCCCCTCTTTCTTTTCCTGGCTTCTCACTAAGATAATGGAATAAGACTGGAAGTTCTTCCAAGAGGAAGCCATCTGTCCTGCTGTTAGGATTGCTTGAAGGTCTTCCTCTTTGATGTCCTCCTCCTTAAAGCGACGGACAGAGGAATGAGATTTCATCAAATCAATAACAGGATTCATCGGCGATTTTCTCCTTCTAGGCGGACTTCTTTAGCAAGGAACTTGATTCGCTCCATGACACGTTTGGCTTGCCAAGTCTCATCTCCATTCCGAGATGTAGCAAAATGACGTTCCAAATCTTCAAAGTTGAAATTCGAAGTAAAGAAGGTTGGAAGAATCTCCTGCATCCGATGTTGCAAAATCACTTGCAAGACTTCATCCCGGACCCAAGGCGACATTTGCTCTGCCCCAATATCATCAAGAATCAAAATTTCAGCCTTCTTGACCTGATCCAACATCTCTTTAACCTGACCTGTATTAATGGCATTTTTGACATCGATGACAAAGCTTGGGAAATGTAGAATGGTGGAGGAAGCCTGACGTTTTTCAGACAAGTCATGAGCAAGAGCTGCCATCATATAGCTTTTCCCAACTCCAAAATCTCCATATAGAAAAATCCCTTTACGAGCTTGAGGATAGGAAGCAACAAAATTGGCCAACTCTTCAAAGGCTCCAAAACGCCCACGATCATCCAAGTCGACTTTCGCTAAGGAAGCTTCCTTCAAGGTGCTTGGTAAGTTGATCAGCTGCAAGCGTCTATTGATAGCGGCTTGTTTTTGTGCCTCGATTAATTCAGGTGTCTCCTCATAGGAAACATCCGCATAACCTTCATTCATGACTAAAACAGGCTTATACCCTCTTGCAATATAATCTGCATCCCCAAGGACAAAGCGATTGCGCTCACTGATGTATTGGTTAAATTTGGAAATGCTACGACGGATTTCTACATCCGATAAACCCTCCTTTTGAATAAAGGTTGCAATCTCAGGTTCGGCGAGAATTTGAGCTACCAATTCTTCATAATTGAACTGCTGTGATCGATTCATCTGGGACATGGTTTTCCCTACGCTCTCCATTTACTCCCCTCCTTGATTTAATTTCTCGAGCAAGGCTCGTTTTTGTTGTTCCAGATTAGCCTGTTCTTCTTGGCTAGTCTGATTGGTATAGTTAGGCTGACTCCACTTCGGAACATTGGTCTTTCCTGTCGCTGACCCACTCTTAGCTACTTTCTCTTTTGCTTTTTGTAAATGGGAGTCTTGGCGCTGGCGGATCTTCAGAACGGCCTCCTCAGCCGTCTTTATCCCCTCATAAGCAAAGTCATTTCCAACTTTTAAGGCATACTTTTCATTGAGATTGGCGGAAGCAACCTTGTTAAAGGTAAACAACAAGATCACATTTATAACTTCATCTAACAGGCCTAAACGGGCCAAGTCAGAAATTACTTGGCGTTCTGATTGGGTCACAACAGCCTTACGCGCTTTTTTTATTCCTGCTAAAAATTGACGACTGGTCTTATTTTTAGCTTCCCGGATAATGGCCCTTTCCTGCGGAGTGAACTCATCCTTACCTTTTTCTTGTGGCTCTTGGGTCAGTTTTTGTCTCATCCGTTTGGTCGAAATGACCAAATTAACCGCTGTCTCCTTGGCCAACAGATAGGTCTCGTACCAAGTCCAATTCTTCTCTTCGGTGATGGCATAAAGAACTAAGAGGTCCTCTTGTTCGTTCTCAAAACGAAGGCCATCCCGTACCATTAATTGTTTAAAGTGCTCTAAACTGAAGGAAGATACTTTCCTCTGAGGGGTCGAAACACCATCAATCCCAAAAATAGAGGCAAAGTTCACCTTCCGTTTCTCTCCCTCTGGTTTTTCAGGAAGCAAGTCACGAACTGCTGCTTCTCCTATTTTTTTCTCCAGCAACTTCTGATAAGCGATATTCGCGAAAAATTGATCTGCTTCTAGCGGAGCCAAAAATCGGAACTGAATTCCTTCATCTGTCTCAAAAACCTCTAGTAAATTCATGGCAATCAAACGGTCTAGACTTTCGAGAAAATGAGCGAAACCTAGATCCAAATGATTTAAAACAACAGCAATCAGCCGTTTTTCTTTCCCCTGATCATAGAGACTCAGCAGAAAAGTATATAATTGACTTGCTTGAACACCTAATATTGGTCCATACAGATGCGTGAAAGAGGCTCCTGTAGGCGCTAAATAATTATTCTTCAAGAAAGAAAATGAAGTATTGGGATTCATCTATTTTTCCTTTTTCTTCTTCGTTCCTTTGGTAATCTGCTTTAAGAGACTTTCCAATTCACCAACATCCTTGAAACTACGATAGACACTCGCAAATCGAACATAGGTAATTTCGTCCAATTCTGCTAACTCGTCCATGACAAGTGATCCGATATAGTCACTCTGGATCTCATTTTCACTCTGACTACGAATCTTTTGTTCGATTCGCCCCACAATTTCCTCAATTTCGTCACTCGACACGGGACGTTTCTGAGCAGATCGAATAATCCCATTAAATATTTTATCTCTAGAAAACTGTTCCCGGGTGCCATCTTTTTTCACCACAACAAGAGTCCGCTCTTCTACTCGTTCATAAGTGGTGAAGCGATGATGACATTCATCACATTCTCTTCTTCTACGAATCGTTTTTCCATCTTCTGCCTGGCGACTATCTACAACACTAGACTTATTTCCGCCACATTTTGGACACCGCATGGACACCCTCCTTATCGTTTCTTAATACTTTATTCTATCATATTTAGGGCTAAAGTGAAAGCAAGGGAAATAAAGAAAATCCCTAGCCTCCTGGAGGGATAGGGATTTGAATATTATGGTAAATACAAGTCAGCTGACAAACCATAATGGTCGCTGACGAGAGGCTGACTAGAACCATCAAACACAACTTCTAGCCGTTCGATAACCCATTCTTTTGAGGTGAAAATATAATCAATCCGCAAGGGTACTTGATTATCATCCCATCCATCAATTCCAGGACCTACAGTGTAAGTCCCCTTGGTCTGGCGAGCTTCAATAAAGCTATCTTGAAGAGCTAGCGGGCTCGCTAAAATGGCTTCATAACCTTCTTGCCCAGCTGGATTATTAAAGTCCCCAGCTAAAATCAAAGGCTTTTGCAATTGGCTAAAGCGTTCTTCTAAACGCGCCCACTCTTGCTGGAAGCCTTTGTCCCACCAAGAGAGGTGAACACTGGCAACAGCAATGTCTTTCCCATCAACTTGGGTTTCTGCAATGGCAATCCGTCGTGTATGATAATCTGTTGGATCATTCACATCTGAAACCAAGAGTTCGCTTGCCTGGATTGGGGTACGCGATAGAATCGCCACACCTTCATGATAACGGTCATAGCCGATATGGTTATAAGCCCAGGTCCAGTGGTAGCTCAATCCTTCTTCTTCTAATTTTTCAACTAAACAACGAACATAGTGATCCTGATGGATCGGCTCCGAAGAAGGAGTTGGATGGTACAAGTCATTAACAGGAACAACTGGACTTTCGATGGTCTGATTAATTTCTTGGAAACAAATCAAGTCGTATTGCTTTTCAAGAATGTCTTTTAATAAGTCCTCAAATTTTTGTTGGGGATTTTCTTCCATCCAACTATGAGTGTTTAAAGTTAAAAATTTCATGATCCTACTCTCCTAATAGAGAATTCCCTGTATCCAATAGATACAAGGAATAACTCTCATAGATTATAATTCAACCTTAGCAACCACAGCATCTGCTGGAAGTTGACCAGTTTGTGTAAGAGTAACAGATTTAATTGCTGCACCATTTGTGAAGACTACAACTGTTGAAGTTGCACGTCCAGCTTCACGAATAGCATCCAAATCTGCTTCTACCAATAGGTCTCCCGCTGCCACTGTTTGGCCTTCTTCTACCTTCACTGTGAAAGGTTTACCTTCCAAACTTACAGTATCAAGACCGATATGAACGAGGACTTCAAGACCAGATTCTGTTACCAAACCAAGCGCATGTTTGGTAGGGAAGACGCTTGTCACCTTACCAGCTACTGGTGAAACAATCTGACCATTTGCTGGTTCAACTGCAAATCCGTCACCCATCATTTTTTGTGAGAAGACTGGATCTTGAACTTTTTCTAATTCAATGACTTGTCCTTCAGCAACTGAGTGAACTTCTTCCGTCACCCCTTTAAAGGCAACTTCTGCTTGTTGAACCGCTGTCTTTTGACTTGGAAGAGTTTCAGGAATCACTTCACCTGAGTCTAACAAATCTTGGATATCTGATTTCAAGACGTCCGCTTTTGGACCGTAAATCGCTTGGACACCTTGTCCTTTCATGACAAGTCCCATTGCTCCTTCAGCCTTCCATTGTTCTTCTGTTCCGACTTTAGTTTCGTCTTTAACAGTAACACGAAGACGAGTCATACATGCATCTACATCGATGATATTGGCACGACCACCAAGAAGGTTAATGATGTTAACCGCTTGAGAAGCAGCAGCCACTTTACTTGAACCTGAAGTTTCAGACTCTTCTGCACCACCCTCAGCTTGTTCGTAGTTTCCATTACGTCCAGGAGTTGCGTAGTTAAATTTCTGGATCATGAAGTTTGCAATGAAGTACATGATCACTGCAAAAAGTACAGTTACCCAGATGAAATTAATGATATCCATACCAATACCAGCTTTAATGGTCATTGGTGTACGAGTCAAGAACTCAATTGATCCAAATGAATGGACACGGAGATTGACGATATCTGCCATCGCGAAGGCTGCACCTTGTACCACTGCATAAACGAGGTAAAGAGGCATTGCTACGAACATAAACATGTACTCGATTGGTTCTGTAACCCCTGTGAGGAAGGTTGCAAGAGCAGTCGCAATCATCATCCCTTTGTATTTGTGTTTCTTATCAGGGTCTACATTACGGTAAATGGCAAGGGCAACCCCCATCAAGATACCGAATGAACCGATCATTTGTCCCACTTTGAAACGAGCAGGTGTGACAGTATCCAACAAGTGTTGGTAAGTAGCAGGGTCAGAAACTTTTGTATTTCCTAAGTCTGTAATCCAAGCCAACCAAAGTGGATCTTGACCAAATACTTGAGTGCCTTTTGCTGCACCAGTTAACACTTCATAAGTACCACCCAATTGAGTATAGTTGATTGGGATAGTCAACATGTGGTGAAGACCAAATGGAAGCAAGAGACGTTCCAAGGTACCGAAAGCAAATGGTGCTAAGATTGGAGCAGTCTCTTTTGAGTTAGCAATCCAAATACCAAAGTTGTTAATTCCTGTTTGGACTACTGGCCATAAGAATGACAAGATAAGAGCCACAATTGCAGAACGAAGGATAACGACAAATGGAACAAAGCGTTTCCCGTTAAAGAATGATAGGGCATCTGGTAACTTGCGGTAGTTGTAGTATTTGTTAAAGGCTGTTGCCCCTACAAAACCGGCAATAATCCCAACGAAAACTCCCATATTCAAGGCAGGTGATTCTAACACACTCGTGAAGTAATCAGCAACCTTGATAGATCCACCAAGAAGTGTTTTCACCTTCGCTTCTGGATCTTTCAGCATATCTCCTGTTACACCGAACATCACACCAGTGATCCGGTTAATCAGGATAAAGGATAGACCTGCTGCAAAGGCCCCACCCGCACGTTCTTTCGCCCAGCTACCACCGATAGCGAGAGCAAAGAGGATGTGGAGGTTTCCGATAACCCCCCAACCGATCTGTTCAAGAACACCACCGGTAGTTACCAAGAAACCAAGTTCTGGATTAATCATTGCAATGGTTTTACCAAGACTGATCATCAGACCTGCCGCCGGCATAACTGCAATGACCACCATCAACGCTTTACCGAATTTTTGCCAAAATTCAAAGCTTAATAGACTTTTGAATGATTGTTTATTCATCATTCGACCTCCTTATAAAATTGAAATGCCCGCAATACGAGAAAACGTTTGCATATTTCACTTACTATTATACCACTTTTTTTCTTTTTGTAAAGCCCTTACATGTAAATTTTTAATTCACAAACATTATATACAAAGGCCTTGGAAATACTGTAATCCAGGCAAACGTTTGCTTCTTTCACAAGATTTTAAAAAAATTTTTTTAAAAAATTTTTCTTTCTTCCTTTTTGACAAACAAAAAAATCCCTTTGAGATTTCTCATCAAAGGGATTGTTGTTATTCTTGCATTTGGTAGCCGACACCTCGGACAGTTTTGATATAGCTCTTTTGTCCTGGAAGATCTATTTTCCCACGAAGATAGCGAATATAGACATCAACGATATTGGTTTCTGCTGTACTCTCATATTTCCACACCCGCTCTAAGAGTTGCTCCCGACTAAGGACATGTTTGCTTCCCATCAAAGTCGCTAACAGGTCATATTCTCGACGTGTCAGGTCAATCACTTCTTCTCCCCGATACACCATATGATTCTCGACATCAATACGCAAATTTCGATAGGAAGTAGGAGCTTTCATCTGATTACAATGTTGGTCAATAAAATCACGACCTCTAAAAATAGCGATGATTTTCTCAACCAAATCACTGATCACGAATGGTTTGATGACATAAGATACTGCAAATCGTTGGATACTCTCCATATGCTCTGAAATTTTCTCACGACTATCCAAGACAATCAAGACTGCTGCAGGACGAATCTTGCTCAGACGCTGGGCAAACTCTTCCCCACTCATATCTTCTAGTTCGTAATTGAGAAGAATTAAATCATATTCTGTAGCCTGCAGGAGTTTCAAGGCGAGTTCCCCTTGTTCTACCAAATCAACTACATAGCCTGCTTTCTGAAGTTCTAAATCAATAAAGCGCGCTAAATTCTTTTCATTTTCTACTAGTAATATCCGCTTTGTCATAACCTACAATTATTTTTCGTCGTACCAAGAATAGTGGAAGGTACCTTCTTTATCCTTACGTTGGTATGTGTGAGCACCGAAGTAGTCACGTTGTGCCTGGATCAAGTTCGCTGGAAGATCCGCTGAACGGTAGCTATCAAAGTAAGTGATAGCTGCTGAGAAGGTTGGGACTGGCACACCAGCTTGAACAGCAAGAGCTACGATATCACGAACAGATTGTTGATACTTAGCAGTGACATCCAAGAAGTACTCATCCAAAAGAAGGTTAGCAAGGTCTGCATCACGGTTGTATGCATCCGTGATCTTTTGCAAGAAACGAGAACGGATGATACAGCCATCACGCCAGATAGAAGCGATGTCTGCAAATGGCAAGTTCCAGTTGTTTTCTTTAGATGCAACACGCAATTGTGCAAAACCTTGTGCGTATGAAATGATTTTTGAGAAGTAAAGGGCTTGACGGATCTTTTCGATCAACTCAGCCTTATCACCTTCAAATTTGAAAGCAGCTGGTTTTGGAAGCACCTTGCTAGCGTGTACACGTTCTTCTTTGTATGTAGAGATGTAACGGGCAAATACTGACTCCGTAATGAGTGACAATGGCACACCAAGGTCAAGCGCTGATTGGCTAGTCCATTTACCAGTTCCCTTGTTTCCTGCGGCATCCAAGATGTAGTCTACGATTGGGCCATCTTGACCTTCATCATCTTTACGTCCAAGGATGTCAGCCGTGATTTCGATCAAGTAGCTGTCCAATTCGCCCTTGTTCCACTCAGTGAAGATTTCAGCCATATCTTGAGCTGAAAGTCCAAGCAAGTGTTGCATCAAATCATAGCTTTCTGCGATCAATTGCATGTCCCCATACTCGATACCGTTGTGGACCATTTTCACGTAGTGACCAGCTCCATCAGGACCGATGTAAGTCACACATGGTTTGCCATCTTCTGGTGCTTTGGCAGAGATTTCTTCAAGAACGTCTGCTACCAATTCATACGCTTCTTTTTGTCCACCAGGCATGATAGAAGGACCTTCAAGGGCACCTTTTTCACCACCAGAGACACCAGTACCGATAAAGTTGATACCAGAGTTGGCCAACTCTTCATTACGACGGATAGTATCTTTGTAGAAAGTGTTTCCTCCGTCAATCAAGATATCGCCTTTATCCAAGTGTGGAAGAAGGGCTTGGATGGTTGCATCTGTACCAGGTCCTGCTTGAACCATAAGCATGATACGACGTGGTTTTTCAATTGAGTTTACAAAGCTTTCGATATCATAGCTTGGCACAAAGTTCTTTTCAGGATGGCAAGCAACAACATCTTCTGTTTTTTCTTTACTACGGTTATAGATAGCAACTGTGTATCCACGAGATTCAATATTAAGGGCAAGGTTACGACCCATTACGGCCATACCAACAACACCAAAGTTTGCTTTAGTCATGTGACACTCCTCTTTATAGTTTGCCTATATTCTACCATTTTTTGACATCAAATGAAAGTAGAAAATAGCTTCCCACTTCTCCAAGAGAGAGAAGATCATACAAGTCATTTGATCTTAAAAACAAAAGTGCCCGAGAAACAGTTCTCAGACACTTACTTATGAATGGCATTAATCTTCTTTTGAAGCTAATTCATCCGCTTCAATGACCGGTTGTTCTCCTTCTTTGAGTTTGTTGACCGTCATATTGACCCCAAGAGCTCCTGCTAGTAATTGACGGATATCAAATCCAGCTCCTTGAGAGACTTGATCGATACTTTGCATGATATCACCCACCATCTTAGAGGCGTTTCCTTCACCATACATGGTGATCTTATCCACCTTGGTCAATGGCTCAGCGACAGCACGCGCAATTTCAGGCAACTTATCAACGACCATTTCAGTAATGGCTGCTTCTTGCATTTTCTTCATCGCTTCTGCCTTTTGGTCCAAACCTTTGGCTTCGGCTTCTAGTTTCAAGCGAATGGCTTCAGCTTCTGCACGACCTTTGGCTTCGATGGCTTCTGCCTCTTGCAATTGGGCAAATTTCTCTGCTTCGGCTTGAGCTTTCCGAGCTTCCGCTTCTTTTTGTGTTTCGAAAAGTTCAGCTTCCGCCTTGCGTTGGCGTTCGATCAATTCTGCTTCGGCTGCTTGTTGACGAGCATACTTTTCAGCTTCGGCTTGCTTACGGATGTTGGCATCCAATTCTTGCTCACGAACCTTAACTTCGCGTTCCTTAACTTCCGCTTCTTTCTCTTGTTTCATGATGTTAGCTTCAGCTGCCACGCGCTCTTGTTCACGACGTTGCACTTCTGCCTCAATCCCTTTCGCAGCATCTGCCTTGGCTTGAGCAATATCTGCTTCTTGCTTGAGGGCTGCTTGTTTGAGTTTCAACTCATTTTGTTTTTGCGCGATTTCAAGGTCGGCTGCGACGCGTTTGTCGTTGGCTAGCTTATCTTGTTCCGCCTCTACTTCTTTGCGCTCGCGTTCTGCTTTGGCTTTAGCAATCAAGGCATCCTTCTTGATGGTTTCAACATTTTCGATACCAAGGTTATCAATGACTCCCCCTTCATCAGAGAAAGATTGAACCGTAAAGGCGATGACTTCCAGACCCATTTTAGCCAAGTCTGGCGCTACGTTGTCTTGCACCTTTGAGGCAAACTCTTGACGGTCATTGACCATCTTACGGAGCTCCATCTGACCGATCACTTCCCGCAAGTTTCCTTCCAAGACATCTTGGACAGAATTGGAAATATCTGTCGTATTCCAGTTCAAGAAGTTCTCTGCAGCACGGGCAATCATCTCATCGGTTGTACCGATTTTTAATTTAACAGCTGCATCGGCACGGACGTTAATGAAGTCCAGTGTTGGGACTGCTTCAGATGTCCGAACATCTGTCGAGAATTGCTCAATATCAAGATAAGAGCGTTGTTCGACAAAGGGAATCATAAAACCAGCTTTCCCGCGTAAGTGGCGTTGCTTCCGAAGACCTGTAATAACAACAACTTCGTTTGGTTTAGCGTTCACGTAGCCTTTTACAAGCAAAACTACAATAATGACAGCAACAATGAGACCTGTTATCAACCAGCCTGGAATAAATAATGTATCCATACTTTTCTCCTTTTTTCAGAGGTCTCCCCTCTGTTGTTTATAAATCTTAGTATATCAAAAGAAATCTTTTCCTCAAAGAAAAGACCTGTATTTATGTTTAGATTTTTAATATGTCATCCCTAGCCTATTCTTCCTCAAATAAACCTTGGAGACCAGCAAAAGGACTATTTTCTTCTTTCTTAACCGCTTGAGCTTCTTGGTACTCTTCTTCTGTCATGATTTTCCAATCATTGCCCTCGATAAAGCCGTGTCCGGCCTCTTCTTCCGGAGTGAGAACCTTGAGAGGAATATTGAGCAGGATATTATCTGCCACGCTTTCACTCAGATCAATTCTGCCCCCTTCGATGGGAAGGATCAGATCTTCCTCAAGAGCTTCGATATCTGCCTCTGACTGTGCGTCCTCAGCGAACACCTCTGTCACAGGATAGCTCTCTTGAAGCTCAACGGGTTCCATGCTTCGGCTAGAGGCAAGGACGATGGTATAGGTCAATTGGTAATCCAAGACATAGAGACCTGTATCATAGGCTACTCGCCCTGTCGCTGTCACATCCTTTAAATCAAGAATTTCTGGATTGCGCTTTTGCAGATCCTTTAGCAAATCCAAGTCTTGATCAAAAGCCAGTCCTTCAGGATTTTTACGGATTTCTTGTGTATATAAGTTCATTCTTTTGCCCTCACATCTTCTAGATACTACTAGTATATCATGAAGCTGTCCCTTCAACCAAGAAGTCTCCTAAAAAATTTGTTATAATCATGAAAAAGATACAGTGTACTAGACCTATTGGTGTTGTACACCAAGGTCCCACAATCTCTTGGATAAAAGAGGTTCATTTGCTAAGGCATTGGTCCTTGTATAGATAGAGGAGAAAACATGAAAGACATCGGAGCTGTTTTTAGACAAATACGGGAAAGTCGCCACATCTCTTTAGAGGAGGCTACAGGTGGCGAATTTTCGCGCTCTATGCTATCTCGATTTGAAAGAGGAGAAAATGACCTGACGACGCAACGGTTTTTTCAGGCCCTTCAACAGATCAAAACCAGCCTCAGTGAGTTTTCCCATCTAGCTGGTATCGATCAGCACTCCTTTATTCCCAAATTGTTGAAAGAGCACTATGAAAACATGAGCTTGGAACACGACCAAGCCTTGTACCAAAGCTACCAACTAGCCTATCAGAAAGATCACAAAAAAGAAGACTTCTTAGCCAGCATTATTCTCAAGGCCCAAATGCTTGGCAACTATCCTGAGGTAGAGTTGGCTGCTAGCCAAGAGGAACTAGATTTCCTCTATGACTACCTCTTCTCTGTCATGGTCTGGGGAAATTTTGAGTTAAGCCTATTTTCACTGACCTCTCCTCTTTTCTCTAGTCAGCTCTATCGACAATACACAGTGGAGTTGGTCCAACGTGAGGATTTCAAGCTTCTCCTAGATTCCTCTCGTCCTGCCATCAATTCTATTTTCCTTAATGGCTTTTTTCTGGCCATTAATTCAAATGAATTTGAAGATGCAACCTATTTTGATCACCTGATTAACAACCACTTTTACTCTGAGAACGAAGCCTACCTTCGGACGGTTTATCTCTACGCCAAAGGAGAATTTCTTTATCGGAAGGGTGAAAAAGAAGCTGGTCTTGAAAAGATGGAGCAGGCCATCCAGGTTCTCTCTATTCTGGATTGTAAGGACAGTGCCAACTACTACAAACAGGGCCTGCAAGAACTGATCAAGGAATCCTGAAAAGAGAGTGGGACAGAAATCGGTAATTCGTTAGAATTCGATTTCGTCGTCCCATCTCCGCACAGTTGAGTAGGGCTGTAAAAGCTGATGAAATCAGCGTAGTAGAGCCCACTCAACCACTGCGTCTTGCTCGACAATCCAAAGATAATTGAGAGGCTAGGACTTTTGTCTCAGCCTCTTTTTGTTGAAAATATGCAACATTTTGTTTTTCTTGTTTTTGAGGTCTACAATAGGATCATCAATCAAAGAAAGAAGGCCCCTTCCATGATGATCAAACTAAAAAGATACTTACTTCATTTGTTTCTCAAGCATACCAGCGTCTACCTAAAAGATCAGAAACTTCTTCTCTCTGATGATGAGAAATTACAAGTCTTAAAACAAATCTTTCGATCCATCAAACAAGCTCTACCCACTGATCACGTGAAGGAGGAAGGCTTATGAAACTCTTAGCTCGAAATAAAATTTTTGCCTTACTCAGTCTTTCTCGCTTTTTGAATACCCTTGGTGCCGCCATCTACAATCTGGTCTTCGTGGTCTTTGCTGCCAGCATGCCGCAACCGAGTCTGGCAGTTGGCATTGCCAATCTCATTGTGTTTATTCCTAGCCTCTTTAGCATTTTTGTTGGGATGAAGGCTGACCATACGAAGAAAAAAGCTAACTGGTTGATCCGCATCGGCTTTCTCCAAGCCATCCTCTTCATACTTATTGCTCTCATAACCAAGATTCCGGGTTACTTTGCTTTTTCCTTCATCTGTTTGTTAAACATTGTTTCAGATTGTTTGAGCGATTATCGCGGGGGGCTACAACTCCCCATCATGAAAAAGAACATCTCTAGCGAGGATTTGATGGAGGCCTATTCCTTCAATCAACTACTTAGTATGGTCTGTTCGATTTCTGGACAAGCTCTAGGAGTTTGGCTGCTAGCTATCAGCCATCAACATTTTGCTCTGGTCGCTTCGATCAATGCCGTGACTTTTCTCCTGTCTTCCACCTGTCTCCTGATGAGAAAAAAGCAGCTGACACATGACCCCGTCATTGAGCCCCAAAATAAGAATTCTTTGCTCCACGAATGCCAAGAGATGTATTTCAATGCCAAAAATATTTTTGCAGATGAGGACGTTCACCACTTTGGCAAGTTGCTCTTCTCTTTGGTTCTCATCAATGCTTTAGGGGGATCCATCTCTGGTATCTACAATTTGCAACTGCTTCACTCCCCCTTCTTTCAGTTGAGCTTTAGCCAATCCCTCTTGATCTTAGAGGTTGTAACTATTTTAAGCATGGTCTGGGCTAGTCTGACACCTCACGATTATTTTTCCAAGCAAAGCCTCCACCATATCCTCCTTTGGATAGCAGGTGGGCTGACTATGCTTGGGCTCACAAATATTCTGGTGCACTGGGATTTCCTTTCCCTTCTACTCATCACTTTCCTTGGTTATCTTGTTGCAAAAATCAACCCAAAAGTTTCCAGTCTTTTAATGAGTAAATTACCCGCTGAAAAATTAGCGTCTACCTCTAGCTTTTTGGGACTGATGGTCAGCTTTGCCATGCCACTTGGGACAGCTCTCTTTTCTAGTCTAGCTATCTGGAGCCTTCCCCTAGCTTGGGGGATCTTTGCTATCCTTGGTTTCACTACCCTCCTCTTAACAACTAAATAAAAACCCACCATTGGGTGGATTGAGCTTAAAGACAAAGTTATCTTTTATACAATTCTATTAACTTCTATAAAGATAAATACTTTTTATTCTTTAGAGTTATTCAATCATCTACTGAAACTTTCCGCCGTGAGAAAAGTGCTAGAAACAAGGTTGTTTCTAGCACTCGGGAGTTTTGGGAGTAAAACAGTTTGGGAAACTGTTTTAGCCTGAGCCTGGAAATTAAAGAGCGAGGGGGTTCAAAACGAATTGAACACGGGCTGCGGATTGTGTCAAAAAGATAAGTTCTCCTAGAATCGAAAGATTCTGCGTCAAACTTCCTATTTTGACTTTATCCGCAGACGCCCTTTGTATCGTAATTTAGTCATGGAACTTCATAGAAGTTCGCTGACGTCCGTACACACCTAAGGAAAGGTTCTAAGATGATTGTATCTTCAATCTGAATCCACTGTTTGGTGGATTTTTTTACATATTTCTTAATCTTTCAACCCGCTCAGCAATGGGTGGGTGGGTATAAAAGAGTTTTTGAAAGCCGGATTCTTTTTTAGGATCGTTAATAAAGAGAGCACTACTTGCACTATCGACTTCTCGTTGCATAGGCACACTGTTATCCAGCTTCAAAAGAGCATTGATCATTCCTTGAGGATTCCGTGTCAATTCGACACTGGAAGCATCCGCTAGGAACTCCCGTTGGCGAGAAATGGCTAACTGAACCAAAGTCGCCGCTAATGGAGCTAAGACGATGGCAAGCAAGGAAAGGATCAGAATAATAATTTCTAAACCACTGCCCCCTTCGCGATCATCATCCCGTCTACGGCCACCGCCCCACCACATCATCCGGCCACCAATGCTAGAAAGCATAGTGATGGCACTAGCAAGGGCAACTGCAATCGTCGAGATGCGAATATCGTAATTGCGAATATGGCTGACTTCGTGTCCGATGACTCCCTCCAATTCCTCACGGTTCATCACAGCCAGAAGACCTGTCGTTGCTGCAACAGCAGCATTTTGAGGATTGGACCCTGTCGCAAATGCATTCATGGACGGATCATCTACAATATAAACTCGAGGCATAGGGATTTGAGCTACCATGGCCATATCTTGGACAATATGGTAGAGTTGAGGGGCTTGCTCTTCCGTCACCTCACGCGCCCCGTTCATCCGCATCACAACTTCGGTTGATTGGAAAATCATGCTAAAGGCATAAATCCCACCAATGATCAAAGCTAGGATGACGCCGCCAAGTGAAGAGCCTAACCAGAGGTAGCCAACGGCTGCTCCGATAAGAGC
Source organism: Streptococcus sp. bf_0095 (assembly GCF_004166885.1). Lineage (GTDB taxonomy): Bacteria > Bacillota > Bacilli > Lactobacillales > Streptococcaceae > Streptococcus. The sequence continues at coordinate 103,053 of NZ_RCYU01000002.1, forward strand.
CAAGAGTATGAAAAAAGCAATAAGGAGAATCCAGGTTCTCCTTTTATTGCTTGCAATTTGGTCAAAGAGCATATTAGTCTCCTAATCCGCTAAAGTCCACCTTTGGTACTGCTTTTTCTTCTTCAGGCACTTGAAGGAATTCGGCTTGTTTGAAGCCAAACATTCCAGCAATCACGTTTGTTGGGAAAGTTTCCAACTTGACATTGTAGTTGCTTGTGACACTGTTGTACAATTGACGAGCATAAGAAATTTTGTTTTCTGTGTTGGTCAATTCTTCTTGCAATTGCATGAAGTTGGTGTTAGCTTTCAAGTCTGGGTAATTTTCGGCAACCGCAAAGATACCTGCCACTTGACGTGAAAGAGCATCACTGGCTGCCATTGCTTCTGCAGGTGAAGATGCTTGCGCTACTTGTTGGCGAAGTTGAGTTACTTTTGCTAGTGTATCTCCTTCGTACTTAGCATACCCTTTAACGGTTTCGATCAAATTTGGAATCAAGTCATTCCGACGTTTCAATTGCACGTCAATTTGACTCCAAGCTTCACGAGTTTGCATGCGACTTTTCACTAAACCGTTGTAAACTCCTACTACCATCAACACAAGGACCACTAGGACCCCAAGAATAATCCAAATCATTTTATTGAATTCCTTTCATTTCTTTAGTACCAGTATATCAAATTTCCCTTATTTTGTGGTAAAATTATCTTATGAAACCAGAAGAATTTTATGACCGTTTAGCCGACCTCGGCTTCCTACTAACTGATCGACAAAAAGAGCAATACGAACGCTATTTCGAGCTCCTCGTGGAATGGAATGAGAAAATTAATCTCACCGCTATCACCGATAAAGATGAAGTCTATCTCAAACATTTTTATGATTCTATCGCACCCATTTTGCAGGGTTTAATCGAAAATCAACCCATCCGTCTCTTGGATATCGGAGCTGGTGCCGGCTTTCCAAGCCTACCAATGAAGATCCTATTCCCTGAGCTAGATGTGACCATTATTGATTCCCTCAATAAGCGGATCAATTTCCTTCACTTGCTGGCTGAAGAGTTAGGCTTGAGCGGAGTTCATTTCTACCATGGACGAGCTGAGGACTTTGCACAAGACAAGGCCTTTCGTGCCCAATTTGATATCGTAACTGCCCGCGCCGTTGCCCGCATGCAGGTCTTGTCTGAACTGACCATTCCCTATCTGAAAGTAGGGGGACAGCTTCTTGCTCTCAAGGCTAGCAATGCTCCAGAAGAGTTGGAGGAAGCCAAAAACGCCCTCAATCTGCTCTTTAGCAAGGTTGAAGACAATCTACAGTATGAATTGCCTAATGGGGATCCACGCTATATCACTCTTGTCGAAAAGAAAAAAGAAACCCCTAATAAATACCCAAGAAAAGCGGGCATGCCAAATAAGCGTCCGTTGTAGTAAGATACAAAGGGCTAAGCGGATAAAGTCAAAATAGGGAATACGACGCAGAATCCAAAAGATTCTAGGAGGATTCATCTTTTTGACACAATCCGCAGCCCGTGTTCATTTCAATAAGATACAAAGGGACAAGCGGATAAAGTCAAATAAGGAGTAGGACATGTTACCTACTCCTTTTTAATTTTGTGCGAGTTCTGCTCTTAGTACTTGGTACTGTTCCTGAGTCAGATGAACGCCCTTACTTGCAACAATCTGGCTAGAGACTTTGTTGGCAAACCTTAAGGCATCCTCCACATCTAGCCCTTGCAAAGATGCCGCTAAAAAGGCTCCCAGATGACTGTCTCCTGCTCCTACGGTATCACGAACTTCTGTCGGAAATCCGGACATCTCGTAGAACCTACCATCGTATGCGATCGCTCCTTTTTCTCCCAAGGTGACGATGACTAACTGACCCGTTCTTTGGTAGAGCTTCTTAGCAGCATCAGCAATCTCTTCACAAGCTGAAAAAGCCTTGGCTTCTGCCTCATTGACATGGAGAATGGGGTGGAGATCATAGATAGCTTCCAAACGCTCCTCGGGAATCAAGAGTCCTCGAGGTCCTGGTGCAAAGATGACTTGACCTTTGATTTTTGACACAGATTGAATCAGTTCCAATCCAGTCGGCTCTTCTACTTCAAGGCCACAGAGATATATAGAGTCGTAGCTTTCCTGGTCCAGAGACTGGAGCCATTCCTTCTGAAAACTATATTCTACTCCATGATCTGATAAAAAGGTCCTTTCACCATCCGACTCAATAAAGCAATAACAACAACCATTTGCCCCGGTTACTGAGATTGGAGTCTGGATGCCCAGCCTCTTGAGTTCTGCCTTGACAAAGTCCCCGTAGACACCCGTCCCCACTGGCGAGATGAAGTCAACATTTTGACCCAAAGCATGAAGTACGGAGACGACATTAAAGGCACACCCTCCAAGAGACCAAGTCTGCTCATGGATATGGGCGTCTCCTTCCCGACTCGGTAGTTGATCCAGATAGACCATAACATCACAAACAGTTGAACCAATCACTAAGGCTTTTGACATGGTTTTCCTCCTCCTATTCTCTATTCTCAACATGGAAAAATAACCAGCACCGGATCGTGCTGGTTAGCAACTAGTCACCCCGATAGACCGGTTGCGGTCCAAAGGTTTGGGAAACCGGCATGATTTCAATGCGGTTAACATTGACATGCTTGGGCTGTTGGATGAGCCAAGCTACGGTATTGGCAATATCTTCTGGCTGAATGGCATGGGCGTCTCGATAGAGAGCTTCTACCCGTTTTTCATCTCCTTTAAAACGAACCTCCGAAAACTCGGTCCCTTCGCAGAGACCAGGCTCAATATTGGTCACCCGAATCTGTTTTCCAGCCAAGTCCGCACGCAGATTTAATGAGAACTGTTTAACGAAGGCCTTGGAAGCACCATACACATTGGCCCCTGGATAAGGCACCGTCCCAGCAGTTGATCCCATATTGATGACATATCCATCATTTCTTTCCACCATCTGGGGGAGGATTTGCCGGGTCAAATAGGTCAGACCGATTATATTGGTCTGAATCATGGTCAGCCAATCTGCAAGCTCTGCTTCATAAGCTGGAGCGAGGCCTAGAGCCAAGCCAGCATTATTGATCAAAACATCCACTCTCTCCCAAGCTTTTGGCAAACTGGCAAGTGCATGATCCACCTGAGAAAGATCCGTCACATCCATTTGAAGGGGATAAAAAGCTTCTCCCAGCTCTTCTTGAAGAGCCTGTAGTTTTTCAATGCGTCTAGCAGCGCCAATCACGCGATGCCCATCGGCAACTAAGCGGTGACAAATGGCTTGGCCAAAGCCAGCAGATGCTCCCGTTACTAAAATTGTTTCTGCCATTTTCTTACCTCCAAGGATTATAGAAGCGACCTTTGTTTACCCAAATCAGGACGAGACTCAAGACCACCATAAAGATTGACCCTAGAATAATCAAGCGATCTCGAGTGGTCATCTCCTGATAGGTGTACCAAGTTCGTTTTTTATTTTTTCCAAAGCGACGCAGTTCCATGGCCGTAGAGATCGTTTCAATCCGCTCTAAAGAACTAAAAATCAGTGGAGAAATCATCTGAAGATTTCCCTTCACCCGCTGGACAAAGTTGGCCTTTTTGGATAACTCCAAGCCTCTTGCTTCTTGAGAGAGCTTGATAATCTGGTATTCCTCCTGCACATCTGGAATATAGCGCAGGGTCAAACTGACTGAGTAAGCAATCTTGTAGGACACCCCAATTTGATTGAGACTCGAAGCAAATTGACTAGGATGGGTGGTCATTAGGAAAATAAGAGCTAAAGGAACCGTACAGACATACTTCAAAGCGAGGTTGAAGAGATAAAACAACTCTTGGGCTGTAATACTATATGCCCCTAAACCATCTAGAAGAACTGTCTTTGCTCCATAGATTTCTACCCCATATTGAGGGGCAAAAAGATAGACCATCAAGACATTGAGAAGGGCAAAAGCTAAGGCAAAACTCAGAACAAAGGAGATGTCTTTCAAACGAATGCCTGATGTTGCAAATAAGGCGAGGGCACCCAGACCGATGACCAACAATAAGCGAGTATCGTAACTCAACATGGCAGCTAATGATACCAACAATAAGAAAAGAAGCTTGCTAGCGCCTGATAGGCGATGCAGAAAACTGGTTCCGGCATGGTAGCCGACTAAGCGATTATTCATGACCTTCCCCCTTCTGATTCATATAAAACTGGGTCAAGGCAAGAGGATCGACACCAAGTCGATTTGCCAAGGCGAAAATAGACGTTTCTTTCAAATTAGCCCGTCTCAAAATTTCTGGTTGGGTCAAGAGCTCTGCCGGTGTCAAATCAGCCAAAACCTGCCCATCCATGACCACGACTGCCCGGTCCGAATAATCCAGCATGAGCTGCATATCATGGGTAATCATGACAATGGTATGCCCTTTTTGATGGAGTTCATCAAGGAAATCCATAATTTCCGTATAGTTTCGTTGGTCCTGACCAGCCGTCGGCTCATCGAGGACGAGAACATCTGGTCCCAAGACAAGGATAGAGGCGATGGTCACCCGCTTTTTCTGACCATAAGATAGAGCAGAAATCGGCCACTTACGAAATTCGTAGAGACCACAGGTCTTCAAGGCTTGATGGACACGACTTTCAATCTGGGCCTCTGGAACATTTCTCAAGCGAAGACCCAGAGCCACCTCATCAAAAATCATGTTGGTCGAGATCATCTGGTTGGGGTTTTGCAGGACATAGCCCACGCGCTCTGCCCTCTCCTTGACACTATCACCCTTGATATCCTCTCCCTTTGAGAAATAGGTTCCTTCCGTCTGGATGAAGCCACAAATCGCCTTAGCAAGGGTTGATTTTCCAGCCCCATTTTTACCAACAATAGCCAACCGTTGGCCTTTTGGAATGGTTAGAGAAAGGTCTTTTAGAATGGGCTGGCCTTCTCGATAAGCAAAGTTCAAATGACCAAGTTCTAGGATTGTCTCTGCCTCTGCTCCTTTTTCAAAATGAGGAGTTGGGATATCCACTGATACATCACCAAGTGGTAGTTTTTCTACCTTGTCCAAATGCGGTAGCTTGCTGATATCCTGGCGTAACTGGCGAAGAGTCGTTAAATAGAGAGGTTCACGAATCCCATTTTCAGCCAGCAGTGTCGTCCTCAATAAATCATCAGGTTGACCATTAAAGAGAACTTGACCTTGATTGATCAAGATAACCCGATCAATCGGACGGTTGAGTACATCCTCTAAACGGTGTTCGATGATAATGGTTGTCGTCCCCTGTTCTTCATGAATCTGATCAATCAGATCAATAATATCCTGACCCGACTTGGGATCTAGATTAGCCAGTGGCTCATCAAAGAGCAGGATCGGACTTTCGTCAATCAGAACACCCGCCAAGCTGACCCGTTGTTTTTGCCCACCGGACAAATCTTGTGGCCGATGATCCAAGAGCTTGCTCAAATCCAAGCGCTCCGCCCAGGTATGGACCCGGGATTTCATACTTTCCAGCTCCACCATATCGTTTTCAAGGGCAAAAGCTAAGTCTTCTGCTACGCTGAGACCGATAAACTGACCATCCGTATCCTGTAAGACCGTACTGACCAAGTGAGATTTCTCATAAATACTGAGATCAAAGGCTTCTTTCCCCTGAATGAGGAATTGACCACTACTGGTTCCCTTATAGATATTAGGGATAATCCCATTTAAGCACTGGCCAATGGTTGACTTTCCAGAACCAGATGGCCCGACAATCAGGACCTTTTCCCCCTTATAAATGGTTAAGTTGAGATTTTTCAAAGTTGGCTCAGACTGTGCCTTGTATTGGAAGGAAAAATCCTTCAATTCAATCATTGCTTCTTTCATTTAGTTCGCCTTTTCCCATAAGAGCGCAAATTGGATGGCCAAATCCGCGATTCGATCCTTGCTATCTAAATCCTCATGACTAGATAAGGTTCGGATATCCCATTTTTCTTCCGAGAGGTGGTCTGCTGCGTAGAAGAAATGGCAGAGCTCAAAGTCCCGAAAAGCTGCTAAAGCTGCCACTGCCGAACATTCCATATCTACACAGATGGCTCCTGCTTCCATTCGTCGCTTCATCTTATCGATGGTTTCCCGGTAGGGAGCATCTGTCGTCCACACTTTTCCTTTCTGATAGGAAACCTTGTGACTATCCAGAAAGACTTGGAAGAGAGGAAGGCTTTCCTTATTTACTTCCACTTCATCACTAGCCGGAAGATAGTGATAGCTGGTCCCTTCGTCTCGAAGAGCAGCCGTTGGAATGATGATGGAGGTCGCCTCAATATCTTGGTCCAAAACCCCACAGGTCCCAAAGAGCACTAGTTTTTCCATCCCAAATTGAATCAAATCCTCTATAATCCCTACACAGGAAGCAGCCCCAACTGGTGCATTAAAGACAGCAATCTGTTGGTCTTCAATCGTAATCCCATAGACTATGACTTCAAAGTTGGCCATGGAAGTTCTTGTAATAACCTCATGTTCATAATTTTCAAGGAGGCGCGCAAAAGTTACTCTTGAAAAGCAAGAGATGACTACTTTGGGAAATCCTTCAATGGGACCATGTAGGTCTTGTGGGTTGATAATCGCCTGTCGATTGGCATCAAATTCTTCTAACAGCATCTCTGACTTCTCTTTCATTCATTCTACTTCTAGTCCTCTATTATACCACAAAATCGGCCTCTTTCCTTCTAACAAAGGGGAAAAGCAAGCTCACTTGTTCGCCTTTTGTGATGGGAAACAACAGAGCTGTCCTCCAAAAGGAAGAAGGATTCCTCAACCACTGCGTCTACCGTTGACCTCTTTTATGATGAAAATAGATAACTCTTACTAACTTCTACCTCGCTCTCTTGTTTCTTGGCTCGGGAAAAGGGAGAGGGACAGAAATCGATTACCATTTAAAACGACGGTTTCGTCGTCCCTCCCCCGCAAAGTTGAGTAGGCCCGTCCAAGCGAGAATTAGAGCGTGGGAGGGGCCACTCAACCACTGCGTCGATCGTTAACCTCTTTCCTGATACAAAAATGAGAACTTCAATGATTCCCTTCTCGCTCTCTCGTTTCTTGGCTCGGGAAAAATTCGTTTACAAAACGAGCCTCGCTTTCTCGTTTTCGGGCTCGGGAAAAATTCGTTTACAAAACGAATTTTTTCTGCTATACTTCTTAGAAGCAAAGGTTTTTAATGTCATCCTGTGAGGTGACAAAGACACAGAATATGAATAATCTGAGGGCCCTTGCTATGCAAAAAATTCATGGGCTCTTTTTTGGTGCCCAAAAGTGAGGTTATTATGAAAGAAGAATCAACTGTTGATTTGCTCCTGGATGTCGATCAAAGTCCGGCACCCCTTAAAGGAATCTTATTAAGTTTCCAACACGTTTTCGCCATGTTTGGGGCAACCATCCTGGTACCACTCATCTTGGGCATGCCCGTATCCGTTGCCCTCTTTGCATCAGGGGTTGGGACGCTGATCTATATGACTTGTACCGGCTTTAAAGTCCCTGTCTACCTTGGCTCTTCCTTCGCCTTCATCACAGCCATGGCTTTGGCAATGAAGGAAATGGGAGGAAAAGTCGATGCAGCCCAAACAGGGGTTATCCTGACCGGTCTGATCTACGTGCTAGTCGCTGCAGGGGTTAAAGTAGCAGGCACTCGCTGGATTGACAAATTGCTTCCTGCCGTTGTCATTGGACCTATGATTATCGTTATTGGTCTGGGACTTGCAGGATCAGCCGTTAAAAACGCTGGTTTTGTCGAAGGGGGAGATTGGAAAAATGCCCTTGTCGCTGTCGTAACCTTCCTGATTGCCGCCTTCATCAACACCAAAGGAAAAGGTTTCTTCAAAATCATTCCTTTCCTCTTTGCCATTATCGGTGGTTATGTCTTCGCAGTTTGCTTGGGCTTGGTGAACTTTGATCCTGTCCTCAAGGCTAACTGGTTTGAAATCCCTGGTTTCTATCTTCCTTTCAATACGGGTGGGGCCTTCAAACAATACAACTTATATTTCGGTCCTGAAACCATCGCCATCTTGCCAATCGCTATCGTAACTATTTCAGAACACATCGGTGACCATACGGTGCTTAGCCAAATCTGTGGCCGTCAATTCTTGAAACAACCAGGACTTCATCGTACCCTTCTTGGAGACGGGATTGCAACTTCTGTATCTGCCTTCCTTGGTGGACCTGCTAATACTACTTATGGAGAAAATACCGGTGTTATCGGAATGACCCGTATCGCTTCTGTTTCCGTTATCCGAAATGCAGCCTTGATCGCTATTTCTTTGAGCTTCCTTGGTAAATTTACAGCTCTTATTTCTACCATTCCAAACTCTGTTCTAGGAGGGATGTCCATCTTACTCTATGGAGTTATCGCAAGTAACGGTTTGAAAGTCTTGATTAAAGAGCGTGTCGACTTTAGCTTGATGCGCAACTTGATTATTGCAAGTGCCATGTTGGTTCTTGGACTTGGTGGAGCAATTCTGAAACTTGGTCCAGTGACCCTATCAGGAACAGCCCTTTCCGCTATGACAGGAATCATCCTTAACTTGATCTTGCCACATGAATCAAACTAAAAGAAAAAGTTCTCAACACTGAGAACTTTTTTTATTAGAGTTGGGCCAATTGCAACAAGCGTTCTTTGGACAATTTTTTAATTTCAATTTGATTAGCATCCAACAATTCAAATTCACTCGAGTCCAAAGCATCCAGTAGGGCTTCTAAATTCACAGCCCCCACCGGCTTATAACTCTCTGGCATATCAGGATTTCCAGTGATTTCCACTAGGTTCACTTTCCAGTCGATGACTTCATCCATATTGACCTTCTCTACAAACTCAGCAGGTACAAAAGGCACACGTGGCAAGACAGTATCCGTATCTTCTGTTAGACTGTAACTGCCAATAATGCCTCCCGTTTCGTTCTGACGGTAGAAACGAACTTGACTAAAGAAGGCGGAGCTGTATTGAACCTTTTTTACCACTTGACTAAACTCCTCTAAAGGTTGAGCGGAGTCTAGGATTTTACGAAGGAGCTCACGATCTAAAATTACAGGATGAGCAAATCCCTGAAGCTGATATTGATGAAGGTCTGGATCTTTTTCTAGATTCTGTAGATTCTTCAGCAAATGGTTCTCATAGTCAAAAGAGAAAATAGAGTCTGCGTCATAGCTGGTCCCCAAATTATCGTGAATCTCATTTCCTAACTGGCGAGCTAGGGCACTGAGCCATTCTAAGATGAGTCGCCAATCTTCAAGGGTGGCAAAATCTGCAAGGATGAACTGGTAAGCATGTTCTTGATCCAGATAACGAAGGATGATGGGCAAGCAGCTCTTGCCATAACGGATACACATCATAGCTGGAAAATCTTTGAGAGGGCGACCAAGCATAGCTTCCTCAAAACTGTAAGTAAGAACTCCCTCCACCAAATTTAATACATCTTTAGCTGGCATCACTTTTTGATAGCCAAACATACTCTTTTTATTTCGAATTGAAAACACAACTGACATTTGTTTTCTCCTTTTTGTAATCGCTTACCAAATTATAGCACAAATTTTCATGACTTTCCATAGAAAAAAACAGCCAAAAGGCTGTTTTTAACTTATGCAAGAGTTCCATCAAGTGTCTCACCGATAACGGCCAAACGCTCAGCAACCTCTGCTTGTGACAAGTTGTGTTCTTCTACATAGCGATTGCGTGGATGAACACGGCACTCATGGGAGCAGCCACGGAGGTACTTGTCTTCGTTTTCTTCTGAAGTCAAGATGCGACGGTTACAGAAAGGATTTCCACAGTTGACATAGCGTTCACATGGTGTTCCATCAAACCAATCTTTTCCGACAACACTTGGATCAACATGGTTAACATCGACAGCAATCCGCTCGTCAAAGACGTACATTTTACCATCCCATAGCTCTCCTTGAACTTCTGGGTCTTTTCCGTAAGTGGCGATACCACCATGCAATTGGCCAACATCTTTGTAGCCTTCACGCACCATCCAGCCTGAGAATTTCTCACAACGGACTCCACCTGTACAGTAAACTACGACACGCTTGTCCATAAATTTCTCTTTGTTATCACGGACCCATTGTGGCAACTCACGGAAGTTGCGGATATCTGGGCGGATGGCACCGCGGAAATGTCCTAGGTCATACTCATAATCGTTACGTGTGTCAAGGACAACGGTATCTTCATCAAGAAGGGCTTCTTTGAACTCTTTTGGAGACAAGTAAGCACCCGTTGTTTCAAGTGGATTAATATCTTCATCGAAGTTTTCATCCTCTAACCCAAGGTGGACGATTTCCTTTTTGTAGCGAACAAACATCTTCTTGAAAGCTTGCTCTTCTTCCTCATCCATCTTGAACCAGAGGTCTTCCATGCCTGGAAGGCTGTGAACGTAGTCCATGTACTTTTGAGTAGTCTCGTAGTCGCCAGAAACAGTACCGTTGATCCCTTCGTCAGCGACTAGGATACGCCCTTTGAGGCCAATAGACTTACAGAAAGCCAAGTGGTCTGCCGCAAATTGCTCGGCATTTTCGATGGGAACATATTTATAGTAAAGTAAAACACGAATAGGTTTTGCCATAAGATTCTCTTTTCTAAGATTAAATTATCAGAATTTTTCATTCAACTATACCAGTATACTCTCCCCAGAAAATGAATGCAATTTATTTGACTGAAAAATAAAAGCCTGGGGTTCCAGACCTTTTATACGACGAAAATAAGGTTCCAACTAACTACTCTTCCTTTTCCAACTGATCCAGATAAGCTTCATAGCGTTTTTTCTCTACTTTGGCTAGGAGCATCACAAGGAAATTCATCCCCCATACAATCGGAAGATTCAGGAGAAATGTGATCGGAAGCACCAGTAAGAATTTTGAATGGAAGGGATTAGACTGATAGAGGGGTTGATTTAATTGATAATTCTGAGCCCAGATGAATAAGGCAAGAATACAGGTCACTACTACAACACCTGTTAGATTTAGGTAGCTATAGCTGATAAACCGTACGCCCAAACGTTGACAACGAATAGCATAAAAAATTCCTGAAACAATGAGTAAGGTTATGACCATGATTGGACTTAATCCGGCCTTGGAAGTAAATATAGACCCCACACTAAAAACGGTTAAGACAAGAAACAGAAAACTAGCCGTTTCAGCACCAGCCTTATTGGCCAGTCCTTCTTCTCGTTCATCTATGATTTGTTTGTTCAACAATTGTAATCTCATTTATTCCTCCTCCAACTCTGCCTCGATCTTCTTCTGTTTTTTCCGATTGATAAGAGCAAGTGGTTTCTCTAACAGATAAGTCAAAAGGGCAAAGACTAAAATGGCAAGAACGATCTTGAGCAGATACTTGGGAGCGAACATAAAGCTCATCGTTTCTCGCTTCCCAATCACATCTGTTGCAATCACAAATAAGGCAAATAGGATGCCTGACCCAATGCGGCTGAACCAGCTATCTTTTTCTAACATATCTCGAACATCAATACCTGAACTGATCCTTCTCACAAAGGCATAAGCTCCCATGACAATCAAGAGAATGAGCTCTGGAATATAAGCTACTAGGTCTAAGTCCAGGATACTAGCTTTCACAAAGGCAGAGACTGCAATAAAGCAGGTCATTCCTAGAACAAGTTCCCCTGCAATTTTTCCATCAAGCAGCATGGTCCGCTCATCTTTTACAATTGGTTCTTTCTTTTGTTTCATATATTTCCTCTTTCTATTGTTAAAACTGTTACTCCCAGAACAGTTGATCCAGCGTCTTATCCAAGGTCTTACAAATTGCTAGGCAGAGGCTGAGTGTCGGATTGTACTTCCCTGCCTCGATCAGGCCAATGGTCTGACGCGTCACCCCGATGGCATCTGCAAGATCCCCCTGGGTCATATCATGCTCGACCCGGGCCATTTTTAATTTGAGATTTTTCGCCACATGCTTTTCCTTTCTTGTTTTTATAGCTCTATTATACACTATATTTTCTATTTTGCAACATATATCTTACATTTTGTAAAAAATATTTTCGATAAACAAAAAAAGCCTGGTTTCCCAGACTTTCTCTTCTTATTTACGATTAATCTTTAGATAAACTTCCGTCTTTTGTTTGGGTACGAGCATAGGCAATCAAGAGAAGAGAACCTGCAATAGCTACCACTAAAGCATTGACAGAACCTGCTACAACACCCTGAAGGAAGACCTTGTTGGCACTTTCTTTGTAAATCATCACATCCCCAATCGGAGCAATCAATCCCCAAATAAGCAAGTTGGCAATGACTTGCACAACGTTAAAGACGATCAATTCTTTCTTGGTCACTTCTCCTTTGAGGTCACCGATTTGTTTGCGGAAGATACCAACAAAGAGACCAAACAAGCCACTAGAAATGATCCAAGTCCACCAGAGGCCATAGGTCATCGCATCTTTAATAGCATGACCGATAAAGCCCATCAAGAAACCAACAATCGGACCAAAGATCACACTAAAGAGGGCTTGAAGAGCATATTCAACTGAATGTTTGTATTTGGAGCTGGTGCCGGAATTGGAATCATCGCAATGACCACAAAGAGGGCTGCTCCAACCCCGATAGCTACAACATCCTTAATTGAAAAAGCTTGTTTTTGTTTCATATTTTATCTCCTATTAATTTTCCATTTTTCTAATTTCGATATGCCAAGAAGCCCCAACTCCTACATTATAGGCCTTGGCAAAGGATCCCTGGTTGATGGCAAGACCAACACGGTAGAGGGAATTGATATAGAGGATTGGCTGTCCAATCCGCACATCTGCGAAAGACTTGCCATAGGTAACTTGATTTTGGTAAACCAGCATGTCATTGTTATAGATGGTTACTTCAAAGCGTTCCCCAAATTCAGGTTCCAAATGATTAAACTCTTCCCGAGTAATCGAGGTCCAAAGAGAACCAAAGCGCACATCCAAGATGTCAACGGCTCCTTTGACAAGATTGTCCTCCATAACCGTTTCCACCACTGGTATTTCTACAATGTGTTCAACACTGAGTTCTGGCCCCACTTCCTCAAAGCTTATATGGCCACTGGCTAACTTAGCTCCTGTATAGGCATAGACATCACGCCCGTGGAAGGTATAAGAAAACTCTGTATTGGCCCGGCGGTTCTTCACCTCTGAAATCTCACGAATGGCAACGATTCCTACATGTTTCTTGATGAAAGAGAGGGTCCCATTATCCGGTGTAACAATGTATTGATTCTTTGCCGTTTTGGCTACAACACTTTTACGTTTGGAGCCGACACCCGGATCGACAACCGATACAAAGGTTGTCCCTTCTGGCCAGTAATCCACCGTCTGAAAGAGGCGGTAACTTCCTTCAAAGATATTATAAGGTGTAATGTCATGAGTCAAGTGGTGAATCTTGAGGGTTGGTGATTCCTCTAAGGCAACCCCAATCATAGCAGAGACAGCTCCATCTACCAGACCAAAGTCTGACTGAAGGACTAGTAAATTATTGTACATATTTCTTCTCCATCATGTTATTTTCTATTTAGTTTTTGACAGACCAAGTATCCAAGAAGATAACCAAGCAGAGCTCCAAGAAGAAGGGTCAGTAAAAACCAGCTCACCGTTCCCATATTCGACGGTACCATAACGCGTTCGATATAATCCATCGACTTCCCACGGGCTAGTAAAGAAGCACGGTAACTAGCTGGTTGGAACCACATCATAAGGATAGGCCCTGTCGTCGTAAAGGAAAAGAGGAGGAAAGACACCGCATTGCCTAACTTCGACTGATAGTGGCCACGGCTTGCGACCAATTCTGCCAAAAGCCCTCCAACAAGAGCAGGCAGAAAAGCTCCAGCTCCATGACGAGTGAAAAGGAAAAAAGCACCAATCACAAGAGCAACGACTAGAATGGCTCCTGTTCGTTGAATTTTCTCAACAAAGACCTGATAGATCCCTCCACCAACTAGGGCAGAGAAGGCTGGAGCATAAAACATATTTCCTCGATGGTCAACCAGACTTCCAAGTAGGACACCTAAACCAATGGCAAGAAAATACAAACCTGCAAAGGCTGCAACCTGCTTAAATTGATGTTTCTGTATCATGTTCATGTACCTAACCCATCCTTACCGGTGACTAATTTTCTTGGTCAAGAAATCACCGATAAACTGAATAAAGAAGATCAAAAGCAGAATCAAGAAGGTTGCTAGCAAGGTGACATCATTATTAAAGCGTTGGTAACCATAGGAAATAGCCACGTTTCCAAGACCACCAGCTCCAATCGCACCTGCCATGGCTGTTTCACCAACCAAGGAAATAAGGGTAACAGTTGTAACACGAATCAAATCTGGAAGACCTTCACGAAGATAGACACCAACAATATCCCAAAATGTTGCCCCACTGGCTTGGGCTGCTTCAATCACACCTCGGTCAAGCTCAGATAAAACGACTTGAACTTGGCGAGCAAAGAAAGGAAAGACAGCTAAAGATAGGGGAACTAAGGCTGCTGTAGGACCGATCCCAGTTCCGACAATCATACGAGTAAAGGGATTGATCAAGGCTAGCAAGATGATAAATGGAATCGCACGGAAGATGGAAGTGATTTTATCCAAGATATGGAAAACCAATTTATTCTCGATAATCCCACCTGGTGCTGTCAAGACTAATAATAAGCCTGCAATGAGTCCCAACAAACCACCAATCACAAAAGAGATAAAGGTCATGTAAAGGGTCAGATAAATCGCTGTTCCCCATCCAGCTTGGCCACTCCAGCCCATCCGGTAAACATTTGGTAGATAGGTTTGAATAAAGTCAATCATGCATTACTCCCTTCTTTTAAGACACGAACAGAAACACCTGCCGCTTGTAGATCCCGTTGCGCTGCAGATAGGTTGGCTGCTTCTCCAGTCAGGATAACAACCAACTCTCCAACAGGGATATGATCCAAAATTTCAATATTTCCGTGTAGAATATTTGCAGACACTTGGTACTGTTTATATATATCGTTGATAATCGCCGTGTCTGTCACCGAACCAGAATATTTCAAATGGGCTAAAACAGAATCCGCTGGCAATTGCTTAACAATTTGTTGCTGGTTGATTTTCACCATAGCTTCATCAATTCCTGTTGCTGTCGTGATGAAGTCTTGCGTCAATTCATTCTTAGGATTAGAGAAGATATCTAAAACAGAACCTTCTTCAATCAATTCACCATTTTGCATAACAGCAACCCGATTGGCAATGTCTTTGACAATTTGCATTTCGTGAGTAATCAAGACCACTGTCAAGCCCAACTTCTGATTCAGCTCTTGCAGAAGAGTAAGGATTTGTTTGGTCGTTTTTGGATCTAGGGCAGATGTTGATTCGTCAGAAATCAAAATCTTTGGATCGTTGGCGAGCGCACGCGCAATCGCCACCCGTTGTTTTTGTCCACCTGACAATTGAGCAGGATAGTTGTCCGCCCGATCTGACAGTCCTACTAGTTCCAACAACTTAGCCACTTTTTCAGCCTTTTGCTCTTTAGACAAATTTGAATGTTTGAGGGCGAAGGCCACATTTTCAGCTGCAGTCATTTGGGCCATAAGATTGAAGTGTTGGAAAATCATACCAATGTCCCGGCGTTTTTGGCGTAAAGCCGCAGCATTCAAGGTCACCCGATCTTGATAGATGACATCACCATCTACGGTGATAGTACCTGCTGACGGTACTTGCAAGAGATTGATGACCCGTACAAGAGTTGATTTCCCTGCACCAGAATATCCAACAATCCCGTAAATATCCCCTTCATTGATATGAATGGTAACATCCTTCACGGCTGCAATTTCACGTTTTTTCTGATGAAAGGTAACATCGATATGGTCCAGTTTGATAATTTCTTTACTCATAACTTGTGATTAACTCCTTAATTAATTCAATATGGGTATAGTAGTCTGCAATTTTCACATTCTCATCCCCACCATGATCTCGACTATTGGCATTTCCGATACCAAAGGCAGCCATTGGAACTTGCAAGGCCTCAAAGACCGTATGCATGGGCCCAGTGCCTGCAGTTGTCGGAAGGACACAGACCCCTTCTGGATAAAAGCGTTTGGCCAAATCTATCACGTTGAGAATGGACGGTGCACTCATATCACTCCGATAGCTCATTTCCCCTAGTGTGAAAACAAGTTCAATCTTCTCAAAGCCATTCTGATTCAATTGTTTACGAATCAACTCCAAGACTTGTTTAGGCTCCAAGCCTGGCACCAACCGAACTTCCATCTTGGCTCGAGCTTCTGCAGGGAGAATCGTCTTAACTCCTTGTCCCTGATACCCTGTTCCCAACCCTTCAATGTTCATAGCTGGCTCAAAATAAAAACGTTTTAAGAACTCACTTCGTTCCTCTTTTAAGATAGGCAATTGGAGATTGTAGATTTCTGTCACATCGTCCGCCGTTTTATTAGCATACCGATCAATCAGGGCCAGCTCCCGCTCGTTAGGCTCCTCAATCGAGTCATAGAGGCCATCCACCAGGATACGACCGTCTTTATCTCGAAGACTGGACAAACCATTGAGCAGATACCAAGATGCTGATTCCACCACTCCACCATAGCTAGAATGGATATCCACATCTGCACTTTTGACCACCATGTCAAAGGTAACAATCCCCTTGTTGCCACCGGAGATTTCCAGTTCCCCTTGTTGGTTACGAGTCCCTTGTTCCCAGACTAAGAGATCTGCCCCACGCAAGTGTTTTTTGTGTTTGGCTAGATACTTATCCAGGTCGGTCGAAGCAGATTCTTCTGCTCCTTCGATGATAAAGGTAATGTTGACTGGCAGGTCGCCATTCTCACGGATATATTTGCGAATAGCCGTTAACCGTGCAGTAATATGCCCCTTGTCATCATCTACCCCTCGACCATACATGGTCCCGTAATGGACCGACAGCGTAAAGGGATCACTTGTCCAAGGTTGGTCGCCATCTGCTGGAACAGTATCGTAATGGTTGTAGAAAATGATGGTCTTCGCGTCCGGATTGGGTGAAACAAATTTAGCAATGACAAATGGCGCTGTGTAACTGTCATCCACAGTTACCTTAGCTCCTGCAGCTGTGAAAATTTCTCCCAAATAGGTCGCTACTTCCTTTAAGCCAATCTGCTGGGCAAAGATGGAGCGCTTGGAAATGAGGGTCCTCAGGACTTCAAAATAATGCTGAGCCACCTCATCATTTTCAAATTTGCGTATTTGTTCTGTCTCTCTTGGATTGGACATCATTTCCTCCTACTATACACGATAAGAGGTAGAGAAAACCTTCTCCACCTCTCTATTCATCCTCTCAATTACCAAACTGGTTGGTCCATACCGTCTGAAGATTCTTCAATGACTTTCTTCACGTTGTCAGTATGGTAGGCTTTAATAATGGCTTCGATTGCTTTTGCTTTATCAGATGATTTCCAATCTTTCTTAGCTGCAATCAAGTTGTACCATTGTTTAGAGTTGCTGTTTGCTTTTTCTACAAAGAGAGCTTTCTTGTAATCAATTCCTGCTTCACGAACAAAGGTATTATTGATGATCGCTGCATCAACTGATGGAAGTGAAGAAGCTGTTTGAGAAGCGTCCAACTCAGAAATTGTCAAGTTCTTTGGATTGTCTTTGATGTTGCTGATGGTAGCCAATTCCCCATCTTTTGTATCCAACTTGATCAAACCAGCTGATTCCAATACATACAAAGCACGGCTTTCGTTTGTTGGGTCGTTTGGTACTGCAATGGTTCCTTTTTCAGGAATGTCTTTCACATCTGTGTATTTGTTCTTCCCATCTTTAGTACCAGAGTAAAGACGGATTGGCGCAATGTAAGTATCTGCTACAGAAACTAGGTCTGCGCTGTTTTCTTTGTTCCAGTTTTCAAGGTAGTTGTAATGTTGGAAAGCGTTGATATCCACATCCCCATCACGAACAGCTTGGTTTGGTTGTGAGTAGTCTGTAAATTGAGTAAACTCCAATTTGATGTTTGCTTTTGCATCATCTAAGTTCTTTTGCACTTCTTTCCAACGAGCTTCTTCTGTATCACTTAAGTTCATCACCCCAACTTTAACAGTTGTCACACCATCTTTATCAGATGATTTAGATGATTTTGAAGACCCACATGCTGCTAAGGCAAAGGTTGCAACGGTAGCAAGAGCTGCTACACCAAAAAGTTTTGTTAATTTCATATTCTTTCTCCTTATGATGTTTTTAAATAACCTTATTTAATATCAGAAGCTTCTGGAAGGTAGGTTCCCCCAAAGTACTTCTTAGACAATTTTTCCAGTGTCCCGTCTTCGTACAACTCTTTGATCCGTTTGTTGACGAAGGTTTCCAATTCTTTCTCACCTTTGGCAAGGATTGGGTATACATATGGTTGTTGATCACTTGGAAGTTCGATGACCTCCAAATTATCTAAGCCTTGGTCCTTAATTAAAGCCTCAACTGTCAAGCGTTCAAAAATCTTATAATCTGAACGGCCATCGCTCAAATTAGCAAGAATGGATTGGATGGTACCCTCTGTAAATTTGAGCTCAGTTGGATTATCCTTATGCTCTTTATTGTAGGCTTCCAACTGTTTCGCTGTAGAAGTTCCTTGGATGACCTCTGTAGACTTGCCACCGATATCGTCTAGTGATTTGATACCTGAATCTTTACGGACTACTAAGACCACTGGGTTCTTAGCGTAAGGATTTGGGTACAAGTATTTCTCCGCACGTTTTTTATCGTAGCTAAGGTTGCTGACACCGATTTGGTAACGATCACCGTCTAAGCCCGCAAAGATAGAAGACCACTCTGTCTTATTAAAGTTGACTTCATACTTATCTGATCCTTTGAAGATTTCACGCATGACTTCGATTTCATAACCAGTCAATTCCCCGTCCTTATCATAGGTGAAGGGTTTGGTTGTTCCAACTGTTGCAACTTCAATGGTCCGTTTTCCACTTGATTTACTTGATGACTTGGATGAGCAGGCTACCAAAGTCCCAACTGCTGCTAAGCCCACAAGGCTTAAACCAACATATTTGATGAATTTATTCAATTTCATTTGTTCTCCTTTTTCACTAAAATTGTTTATTCCTCTTTAAAAAACAGCTTTTTCCATCATATCAAAATTCCCGACTCTTGGGTATTATATTTTCTTTATGGCGGTGATAGGTTTTACCTATCACGTCTCATTTGGTTGAAAATTTTTCCAGTAAAGCGAGGGCATTTTCTACGTAATATGGAACTGATACTGCAAAAGCTGCATCATCTATGACCATGCTATCATGGTGGAGATCCGGTGCATCTGCTGCACCATTAGATCCGATAAAAGCAAAGACTCCAGGGATTTTCTCTTGATAGAAGGCAAAATCTTCACCCGCTGTCGATGGCTGGGCCTCAACAACTTCTGCAAAAGACTTGGACCAACGAAAGACTTTTTTAGCCAAAGCCTTATCATTATAGGTAACCGGTGGTGTCTTGCCCCAATCAAAATGGACCATGACTCCCGTGCTGTTGGAGATCTGTTCGATCACGCGAATGAAATCCGCCTTGAGCCGTCTCTGGAGATCCGGATTAAAGGTTCGAATGGTTCCTTCAAAGTAACCAGACTTGGGAAGAACATTCCAGGTTGAACCAGCTTCGATATGGGTCACCGATAGAACAGCTGTCTCAAATGGCGAAACCGTACGCGAGACCAAGGTCTGCAACTGCTGGACCATACTAGTGATTGCTACAACCGTATCTAAACCGAGATCCGGTCGAGCCGCATGACTGCTCACCCCAGTGACAGTCACCTTGAACTTTTCAACCCCCGCCATCATGGCACCTGGACGCAGGGCCAACTGACCCGCAGACAATGATGGCATGTTGTGAAATCCAAGGATGGCCTGTACATTCTCTAGGAGCCCGGTCGCTAATACCGCAGATGCTCCTTCAGAAGTCTCCTCAGCCGGCTGAAAAATCAACCGAACCGTTCCCTTTAAGTCTGCTTCCATACCTTTTAGGACTTCTGCAGCCCCTAATAGGCTGACCTGATGGAAATCATGGCCACAGGCATGCATGACACCAGGGTTTTGACTTTGGTAGTCGAGACCCGTGTTCTCCTGAATTGGAAGGGCATCAATATCTGCGCGAAGGGCAATGACTGGTTTACCGCTTCCGATTTCAGCAATCAGACCGGTTTTTAATCCACTGTTTAAAATGCGTACACCTAGCTTTTCCAAATAGGCTTTAAGATAAGCTGTAGTTTTGTATTCTTGTCCAGATAACTCTGGATGCTGATGCACGTAATGCCGAATGGGCACTAGATGTTCATAGGAAAATGATACCATTTCTCGTCCCCTTTCTAGCATAGTTCTATTCTATCACTGCCTCCCCTATTCGTCTAATTCCTATTTTTTTCTCTCAGTTATAGCCAGGAACTATATCATTATTTTTGCGACCTCTGCTTTCCTTCCTAAAAATTCCAAACCTCAAGAAAAAAACCTTCGAAGAAATCATCTTCAAAGGTCTATTTCTATTAGAATCCATCTACGTTAGTGTAGATCTTTTGCACGTCCTCATCATCTTCAAGAACGCTGTAAAGTTTTTCAAAGGTTTCCAAATCTTCACCTGACAACTCAACTTCTGATTGAGGAATCATTTCCAATTCAGTTACTTGGAATTCTTCGATACCAGATTCACGCAAAGCAACGATCGCTTTGTGAAGGTCAGTTGGAGCAGTGTAAACAGTAATTGTTCCTTCTTCTGCTTCAACATCATCTACATCCACATCTGCTTCCAATAAAAGCTCAAAGATGGCATCCGCATCATCACCCGCAAAGACGATAACACCTTTGTTGTCAAAGAGGTAAGATACAGAACCTGAAGCTCCCATGTTTCCACCGTTTTTACCAAAAGCAGCACGGACATTCGCAGCTGTACGGTTAACATTTGATGTCAAGGTATCAACGATCAACATGGAACCATTTGGTCCGAACCCTTCATAACGTCCTTCTGTAAAGGTTTCGTCTGTATTTCCTTTTGCCTTATCGATCGCTTTATCAATTACGTGTTTTGGCACTTGCGCTTGTTTGGCACGGTCGATAACGAATTTCAAAGCAGTATTCAATTCTGGATCTGGCTCACCTTTTTTAGCGGCTACATAGATTTCTACTCCGAATTTCGCATATACTTTTGAGTTAGCGCCATCTTTGGCAGTTTTCTTGGCTACAATATTGGCCCATTTACGTCCCATGAGGATTCTCCTTGTGTTTGATTCATATTATTTTCAATCTTTAACATTATATCACAAATCGTCCACATTAGACTAGATTTTTCTATTTTTAACGGGGGAATTCATGCGAATTTTCTATGAGTTGGAAACTTTAAATAGCTCGTTTAACTATAAAAAAGCCTCTCTGTTAGAGACTTAGTAATGATCTTTAAATGACAGAAAGGCAACTCCTGACTCATCTAGCATATAAATCAGGCGATTTTCTACATCAATCCGCCTTGACCATGCTCCTTGAAAGTCATATTTCAAGGGCTCAGGCTTACCAATCCCAGTAAATGGATCCCTTTGAATCTCCTTAATCAGGCTATTAATCCGCTTCAGTGTTTTTTTGTCCTGACTTTGCCAGTAACAATAATCCTTCCAAGCATCTTCTGTAAACTTGAGTAACATCTGTTACCACTCAATCTCATGGAGTTGAACCTGACCAGCTCGGACTTCTGCCATGCCCCGTAGGACCTTATCCGACAATTCCTTGTTCTGAGCTAGTCTCAGGGTTTCTTGTAGGCTGTCCCACTCGCTCTTAGAGATGACCACAATATCTTCTTCTGGATTCTTATTCACGACTGTCAAAGGCTCAAACTCATCATTCACCTTCTTCATATAATCCTTCAAATGATTGCGGAATGTTGAATAAACGACTGCTTCCATGACCATACCTCATTCTACCTCTTTTCTATTATTATACATGAAAAAGAAAAACTTGTCAGGAACTTGTACAAGTTTTTCCCTCTCCACTTAATTATTCGTAAAAAAGCTTCTAAATTTGGTAAAAACAAAAAAATCCATTGACTAAAAAAATTTTTAGTCAATGGATAAACACTGTTTCCGTGCATCATAACGTTCTTGCCTTACGTGAATGTGGGCAGAAAAAATTTACGTGAAACTTTCTATTCTTCCACTCTCACTGGCACCCGTCCCCAGATTTGTTCAGGCAATTGGGGGTGACCTAGCTGATACACCTGATCCGCTTGCTGGGTCAAACTATCCCAAGGTTCCTTACCGATTCGGGTCACGATTTCTACTGATTTTTTCAAGCCTTTGAGGTGAGTTTGTCCCTTTGCGGAAAATCCTAAGACATGAATGGCATCGGGAAGAGCTTGATCCATCACCCCTACCAAGATGTAGGTCAAAATGCGGCGCACGCGCGCCTTGGTATAGCGCTTGGTTGCGACTTTCTCCACCAGATCTTCCACAGAGTTAGCACTTCGAACGGCCTCCTTTATCCGGTTGGCCAGTTCTTCATTGACTTGAAAAATTTGTGTCAAATCCGGATGGGTTAGGATTTGATAACGGAGCAGTTGGTCATAATCCTCCCAAGATACCTGTGGAGCCGACTGAAAGAGTTGACTATTGGGCATGAATTTATCGACAAAGTCCTGATCTTCCTTGTGCAGGCGTAGACTAGTCGCAGAAGCATAGTCCCCTTCTTTTTCTTCTGAATGGTAGCCTGCTCCCTGGCGTTGAATAGGCTTGAGTGCAATCCCCTTTCCAGCACAAGCCTTGGCATAAGCCAGCCCTAGAATATGGTTGGGAGTATCCCCTGTGAACTCCACTCCAGCAAAGGTTTCCCACATTTTTTGGGTCTTTTGTGGATAGGATAAGTCTTCTGGAAGGCTTCGCAAGAAAGCTTCCATTTCCGATGATTTCTCAGAATAAACTGTCGCAATCGCTTGGTAATCTATGACCTCTTCTGTCCCAAAGGTCAATTGGTCGATTCCCAGACGGGACAAGATCTCTACCGCTCCCTTGGCAAAATGATCCGCCGACTGAACAGCCACGAGAAAGGGGAGCTCGACCACCAGGTCTGCTCCATTTTCCAAAGCCATCTGCGCGCGAATCCACTTGTCTACAATGGCAGGCTCACCACGTTGGACAAAATTCCCAGACATGGCAACGATTTTCAGCCCTTCTGCCTGTTCCAGCAGGTACTTGTGCCCATTGTGAAAAGGATTAAATTCTGCAATAATTCCTGTAACTGTCATGCTAGCCTACTTCTGCGCTACAAAAAACCATCGTTTACTGGTCTTTGTTGGCTCCTTATCTTCAAAGTCAGCGTACAATTTGAAAGATTTAAAGCCAGCCTGCTCCAATAGGATGTCATAGGTTAAAACTTCATAAGTGCGTTCCTCATGAACTTCATCGTGCCGACTAAAGGATCCATCTTCTTCTTGGACAAAGAAGGTCAGCTCATGGACGATCGAGTGAGGGGCTTCATCCTCGTAGGTATCCCAAAGCATGGCAAAGTCTTCCGCATTTTCATGATAAGAATAGCCTGGGAAGACCTCATCTGTCTGGTAGGTCGAATGGACATCAAAAATAAAGACTCCGTCCTCATTGAGGGCATTGTAGACTTCCTTAAAGACGTCTCCTACTTCTACCTCGTCCTGCATATAGCAGATAGAATCCGAGTAGCAGGTCACGAAATCATAAGTGCCTGCTTGCGACAGGTCCAGCATATTGCCCTCGATAAAATCAATCTTCTGCTTAGCTGAAGCCGCTCTTTTTTCAGCAATTTTCAGCATGTCAGCACTCAGGTCTAATCCTGTCACATCAAACCCAGCTTGAGAAAAGCGAACAGATTGAATCCCTGTCCCACAAGCCAATTCCAGTAATTTTTTCTTATCTTTTGTTTTTGGGAGATGGCGGAGGGAAAAATCCGTCCACAAATCATATAGACTGTCATCCATGACCGCATCATAGACCGCCGCAAAGGTTTCATAAGTCGCCATATTCATGATACCAAGTCCGCCCGTAATCCGTTAGAAAATTAGGAGCACGACGATGGAGCTAAGCTCCAAGGAGAGCTATCTATTTTCCGAGGATTACAGGACGGGTTCAAATCCTTTCTAAGATACAAAGAGCGTTAAAAGCAAAGAGAAAATATGAAACTTTCTGCGTATCGTCAGATACAAAGGAAGTTACTCTTTTTCTCACAGCTTTTAGCTCGTGTTCAGTTATCAAACCTAACCAAACACAAGGCCCTATCCTTTCTTTCCATAGAATTTCAATTTAACCAACAAAACTCAGTTGCTACCAACTGAGTTTACCTGCTTATGCTAGGACTGCTGAAAGATCGACAGCACTTGCTTCGTGCCATAGCTTTTCTAGGTTATAGTGGGTACGCATTTCTTCTGAGAAGACATGGACCACCACACCACCTAAGTCAAGAAGGACCCAACCTCCAGCTGAGTCACCTTCGACATGGCTAGCATTGCCACCAGCTTCAACGACTTTCTCACGAATATTCTCTGCGATAGCTTCCAACTGACGGCTATTCATAGAGCTTGCGATGACAAAGTAATCTGTCACGCTGGTTAAGCTTTGAACATCCAAAGCCACAATGTCTTCTGCACGCTTTTCATCTGCTGCTTTAACAACAAGTTCAAGTAATTCTTTTTCTTTCATTTAGTCCTCTTTCCTTAAAAAATTGATTTGTAATCTAAGACATCCGCAAAACGTTCTGCCCAAATATTTTCATAAAATTCATTAAGCGTTTCTGCCGGAATATCCTCTCCATCAAAGGTTGTGACAGCTCCTTCTGGAATGACCAGCTTGTAGCCGTATTCAAACCCCACTTTGACGGATGTATCGACACAATATTCTGTCTGCATGCCACACAGGACCAGTTGTTGAATTCCTTGTTGATCCAAGTATTCTTTTAATCCTGTCTCCTTAAACATGCTATTGTATCGCTTCTGAAATACCTTTTCATTCTCCTGTCTTTTCAACAGAGGAGATAATTGCCAATCTTCCGAGGTTAAAGCCTCTGGCGTTTCAATATGCTGCATGTAGATGATTTCAATCTGCTGTTTTCTAGCCTGATCTTGCAAATAAGCGATCTTCTCTAGGAGCTTTTCTGTCTCAAAACTTGTTTCCACTAAGATATTTTGTACATCAATAATGATAAAAGCTGTTTTCAATCACTGCTCCTCTTTCAAATACTTCACAAATGCGTTATAGGTTTCAAGGGTTTGGGGATAAATGGGCAATCCTTGGTGGGCAAGGTGTTCGACTGTGCGAGCTGTCTCATAGGCCACAGCACGATCTAAGGAGACTTGGGCGATGTCGCGCGCCTGCTCTACCCCCGGAAAAGCCCGGTTGTGTTCAATATAATCTGCCACATAGACAATCTTGTCTAAGGTCGACATCTGTCCACTCCCCACGGTGTGAATCTCAATACTGCGAAGAATGGCTGGATCTGTCAGTCCGAGATCTTCCTGAATCTTATAAATGCCGACCATTCCATGCCAGACGTTATTTCCCCAGTTTTTCAAATCCGAATCAAGTTCATAACGGTCAATCAAATCGAGAAATTCCTGATCCGATAATTTCTTGGCATAGTCATGCAATAAACCTGCTAGGCCAGCCTGCTCTTCGTCAGCCCCATAGCGCTTAGCTAAGTTACGAGCGGCCTTCTCAACCCCTAAACAGTGGGTTAGCCGCTTTTCTGGCAGGATTTGACGCATTTTTTCAAGCAAGACCTCACGAGGAAAGCCGAGATAGTTTTCATAGGTCATTGATACAAACCTTCTTTCTTGATGTAGTCCAAGACTGGCTTTGGCAACATAAAGTTGGGCGTCCGACCTTGGGCGATAAACTCTCGCACCATGCTAGAAGAGATGTCCATAAGAGGAACATCGACCCAAATCACAGGATAGGAGGTTCCCGCCTTGTAACGGGGACGTTGAACACCGACAAACTGCACCATCTCCACTAATTCGTCAATCCGATACCATTTTGGCAGGTAGTCTACCATATCCGCTCCAATGATGAAGTAATAGTCTGTATCTGGGTCTCGCTCATTGAGCAACTTCATCGTATCGTAGGTATAGGAGATCCCTTTACGCTCTAGCTCAATCGTCTCGATTTCCAGACCTTCAATGCCATCGATGGCTAGTTCGAGCATTTTCAAGCGATGGCCTTCATCAATGGTTTCTTTTTTATCCACATGCGGAGGCTCATATTCTGGCATGAGAAGGACCTTGTCCAAGCCTAATTGCTGGCGAACTTGGTCTGCAACAACAAGATGGGCATTATGGACGGGATTAAAATTCCCTCCGAGGATTCCCACTTGTTTGCGTTTCTTATCTTTGATCTCTGGCTCTAACTCCACCTTAGTAAAGGGGGTTAATAGTTCAATGGCCATATACCTGCTCTCCTGTGTCTCTTAGATTTCTTTTACTTTGACTGAAATCTTCCGGTTTTCTTTTTTGCTTGATTGTTTGTATAAGATGAGGATGCGTCCAATTTTTTGAACCGTATCCACACCAATTTCTTCTTCCAAGATTTCCGCTACTTCATGGATATTCTCATCCGTATTTTGAAGGAGGGTCACCTTAATCAGTTCGCGAGCGTCTAATGCTTGGCGAACACTGGTTTTGATTTGGTCATTAAGCCCGTTTTTCCCAATTTGGATAATAGGTTTGAGGCTGTGGGCTTGGCTATTGAGGAAAGCCCGTTGTTTGGATGTTAATGTCATGCTTTTTTCATTGTTTCTTTTTTGATACTTTTCTGATGTGGTGGCGGTCGTCAGCGACCTCCTAGCGGAGTTCCATGACTTAAATTTGAGCCTAAAGTCTCAAATTTTCCGCGCCTAAGTAGTAAAATATCTACTTAGGCTTTCACCACAGCGAAAAGTATCCTTTCTAGGCTCGTTACACTCGCCTCTGTCTATAAAGAAACTATTTCCTTTCAAATTTTTAAATAATAGCTTTGCGGGTAACGACGGCAACGCCTTCTGGTGCCCAGACGGCTACTTTGGCTTCTCCATTGACGCGGATCCAGCCGAGGCCTGAGATGACGAGGTCTGTCTTGTCCTTGATAGTAAACTCATGAGAAACCAAGGGTGGGAACTCTTCTTTTTCTTTGCTATTAGGTGGAGTTAGCAAGCCACCAACATGCTTGTCATAAAAGGCGGTCGCTCCTTCTAGCTTGGTTCGATGAAGCTTGAGTTCGTTATCAAAGAAGGCCGTGAAGCCTTGCTTTTCCCCCTTAATAAAGTCAAAGCGTCCCAAGCCACCCAAGAAGAGGGTTTGCTCGGGATTGAGCTGATAAGTCTTGGGCTTGATTTCTTTTTTAGGGCTAACATACTTGAGGTTTTTTGCCGTCAAGTAATGAGCCATCTGGTGGCGATGGATAATCCCTGGTGTATCGTAGATATAGGACCCATCGTCCAGTGGGATTTCGATCTTGTCCAGTGTCGTTCCTGGGAAGCGAGAGGTTGTAATGATATCCTTGTCTCCAGTGATTTCTTGGATGATCGCATTGATGAGGGTTGATTTTCCAACGTTGGTCACACCCACCACATAGACGTCACGGCCTTTGCGGTACTGCTCAATCTTTTCCATCAAGTCCTTGATAGCACTCTTATTTTGGGCAGATGTGAGGACCACATCGACAGGACGCATCCCTTCTTCGTGGGCCCGCTCCATCAACCAATGGGTCACCTTGCTATCT
Source organism: Streptococcus sp. bf_0095 (assembly GCF_004166885.1). Classification (GTDB taxonomy): domain Bacteria; phylum Bacillota; class Bacilli; order Lactobacillales; family Streptococcaceae; genus Streptococcus. The sequence goes on from NZ_RCYU01000002.1 coordinate 130,715, forward strand.
TTAACTGACTTAGGCAAGATGTCCTTTTTATTTCCGACCAAGAGGACATCATTTCCTGCTACAAAGCGTGGTAGGCCAGGAATGACGGAGCCATTAAAGTCAAAAATATCCACTACATTGACCACTAGAGCATCACTATCGCCTACTTCGTGAAGGAGCTTTAGGAAATCATCATCTGTCAGATGCACATCTGTGATTTCATTGTAGTGACGTAGACGGAAACAGCGTTGGCAATAGACTTCGCCTGTTTCCAAGCCCTTTTCAAGAGCTGATTGGGGAGTATAGCCTAGCCCCTCTTTATTTTCTGTCTGAATGGGCGCTCCACAGCCAATACAGAATAATTCTTCCATTCTTAAATTCCTTTTTTATATACAATTGGACCATATTTTTCGGCCATTTGCTTCATGACACGGCGTTCACGCGCCCGGTTGATCTGGGTCTTGATGGAGTCATGCTCAACCAAAGGCTTGACCAAAATCGAGCGAATGCCTGCACGATGGGCAGCCCGGATATCCGTCATCAGTTGATCCCCGACCATGACCACTTCATTTTTCTCATAGTGGAAACGTTTGAGGGCCCGATCAATCCCAAAAGTAAAGGGCTTAAGCGACCAGGCTTCATAGTCAATATCAAATTTCTCAACCGCGCGCTTGACCCGTTTGGGGCTATTATTAGACACCACGATTACCCGAATCCCCCCATCACGAAGGTCATGTAACCACTGGCGCATCTCGGGAGTCCCATCCGGATTATTCCAAGCAATCAAGGTGTTATCCAAATCCACAAGGACCGCCTTAATACCCTGTTTTTTCAAATCTGCAACGGTGAGATCATAGGCTGCTTCCACCGCAAAATCTGGTTTGTAATTTTCGATTGACACGTTTTTCTCCATTTTTTATATTCTCTTCATTGTAGCATAAATAGACGTATTTTGCACTTGCTTCGTTGTCTCCCCTTTGTAAGAGGACCCAATCTATCTCTTTGATATTCCCTAAAATGGACAAAATCGTTACAAAGTTCCAAAAACGTGGTATAGTAGAAGAAAAAAATACGCGGAAGAGTTATGATAACAAAAGAAAAAAAATTGAGGGAGGTCTCCCCTCTCCTCCAAAAAATCATTAATTGGTCCTCCATCATTGGGGCCCTGGCAACCCTTGCTTTCTGTATCTGGGCCTACTTTGCTGGTATTCTCCAATCCAAGGAAACCTTGTCGGCTTTTATTCTCCAAGCAGGTATCTTCGGACCCCCTCTCTTTATCTTTCTTCAGATCCTTCAAACTGTGGTCCCTATTATTCCTGGCGCTCTAACATCTGTTGCTGGTGTCTTTATCTATGGCCACATCATTGGGACCATCTACAACTACATCGGCATCGTCATCGGCTGTGCCATCATCTTCCACCTCGCAAGAATGTACGGGCCTAAATTTGTCCAGTCTATGGTCAGCCAGAAGACTTACGACAAGTATATTAACTGGCTCAACGAAGACAAGCGGTTTGATCGTTTCTTCATCTTCATGATGATCTGGCCTATCAGTCCAGCGGACTTTCTCTGCATGCTAGCTGGATTAACCAATATGACCTTTAAGCGCTATATGACCATTATTATTCTCTGTAAACCGATTACTCTGGTCATCTACACTTATGGTCTCACCTATATCATCGACTATTTCTGGCAAATGGCCTAAAAAAGATGTTGGGCAAACACCCAGCATCTTTTTTTATAGAATTCCTTTTTCTTTTTGAATAATGAGGTCTTTCAGAGAAATCAGAAGAACTGCTAACAAAATCATCCCCATCCCTATAAAATCAATCGCATAGAATTGATCGTTCATGATTATATAGGCAAAAAATACAGCGGAAATAGGCTCAATAGAAGCTAATAAACTCCCCTTGACTGCCCCTACCATCGAGGTTCCTTTAAGAAAGACCGTATATGCAAAAATGGTTCCTAACACAATCAAGCCAAAGAGGGCCCAGAGGTTATCTGAAGAATAGTGTCCTTGAAAGGATACCAAGCCACTAAAAGGAAGCATGAGAATCCCTGGCAAGAGCATGCCCACCCCAATGACCAACATACTTCCCCATTTTTTGATTAAATTGAGGGGTAAAATGATATAGAGAGCGTAGGCAAAGGCCGAAAACAAGCCCCAGCCTAGACCTTTGGGCGTAATAGCCAGCTGATTCAACTGTCCATGGGTGGCAATCAGGAAGGTCCCCCCAATTGCTAGTAACATGGAAGCAATCTCAGAGACAGTAGGCCCAACACGATCCTTGATGCAGGTATAGGCTAAAACACCAACCGGGCAAACGTATTGAAGCACTGTTGCAGTTCCAGCATTGGTTTCTGCAATAGCAATCAGATAGGTCAACTGAGTCAATAGCAAGCCAAAAAAGGCAAAAAGAATCAAAGAGATATAAGAACTTTTATCCTTAAAAAAGGCAACAAACTTCTCCTTGTCAGACAGATAGGCAAAGAGAAGGAGGACGGCACCTGAAATTAGTAAACGAATATTGGTTAAAACGATAGCTGAAAAACCGTGGGCCATCAAATATTGCCCGCTCACTCCAGAAAGCCCCCAGGCAATTCCAGCAATCACAGTCATCACGGTTCCTTTGAAAGATGTAGACATGTTGCCTCCCAAAATTAATTAATACGGTACGCTACTTCTTCTCTATTCTATCACAAAAACCAGCCCAAAAGGGCTGGTTTTATGTAGGATTTAAAAACTATTTTTAAATCCCATCTAGAAGATTTCATTCTTCTTTTCTCCCGTTCTTAGCCATTCCTAACCCGAGACCTCCTAAGAGAAGGAGCCCAGCTAAGCTAGTTAGGTTGGAGCTCGCTTCTCCTGTTTCAGGAAGCGCGCGAGCTGGACTTGCTTCTTCTCCATGTTCAACTGACGCAGAGTCAGGATGAGGAGCTAAAGCTTGAACCTCTGGCTCTTCTTTCTTTTGAGCAAGAAGTTGTGACGTCGGTTTAACAGTTTGTGGAGGAAGGACTTTCTCTGGAGATGGAGATACCGGTGTATGGTATTCAGGACGATTTGGAAGAACAGGATTTTCAGCTTCTTCCTTAGTAGACAAACGCAAGACAGTTGCTGTCAAAGCATCTAGTCGAAGGCCTGTTTCTGTCCAAGAGATTCCTTTTGGATCAGTTAGATTGCTAATACCTGCTCGTTCACCATCCACTAGAACATCTGCCTTTCTAAAGCGTTCGAAGTCCGTTCCTAATGCAAAGTCACGCGCCTTGGTATCGGCATTTACTAAGACTAGATAGACATCTCCATTGCTGGCAGTGATTTGGTAGCCAATCACCTGATCCTCTTCTTCGACTCCATTCTCACCTGGAATCGTCAAGAGCTTGACGCGGTTCTTCACTTCTTCCATGTTGTCCATGCGGAAGGCGTCTGTTGACTTACGAAGGGCAATCAATCCTTTGGTAAAGGCGCGAGAGCGAGTATTCTCTGGATAGAGAGCTTCATTGGTTGCTTTTTCCCAATCAAAGTGGTTGATGGCATCGCTTGAGTCATAAGAATCGTGGATGAAGTAAGGGTAGTCAAATGGCTTTCCATTTTCATCTACTAATAAATGAGATTTGTTTGGAACCTTGTCATCGGAAACAGGCGTGCGGTAAGCTGGATCCTTGAATTGCTTGGTTCGACCATATTCCTGACCAGAATGAAGGAACGGTGTTCCTTGAGCTGTCAGAACGAGCAGGTTTCCTAGACGCAAGCGACGATGAATCTCTGCATTATTGGCTGGGATACTAGGGTCCTTCTTGATAGACTGAGCGATAATATCAAAGAGGGTCAAGTTATCATGGGCCGCAATGTATTGGATGACATCACCTGGGCTATCTGCCTCAAAGTTGGTTGGTTGTGCGATGAGATTCTTAAAGATAGTCGCAATCTTTCGTTTTCCATTGGTGATAAAGGCTGGTTGTCCCTCATTTGGATAACCTGATTTTAGATTGTTTCGAACATCATCTGAGAATACAGCAACGGTGTCTGTTTTCTTCATCCAGGATTGGTCTGCTGGTTGTACAGGACTATTTTCATCACCTGCATAGGTCACCCAGCCTTCTCCCAACATGATGAGATTTGGATTCAGAGCCCGAGCCGCCTTGTAGGCTTCTTCGATAGAGGCCGCATCATGGTCACCCATCATGTCAAATCGGAAACCGTCCACCTTATAAGTATCCACTAAATACTTAATCGAATCGACCAAGACCCGTTTGGACATGTAGTGGGTTGTTCCCAAACGTCCACCACCAAAGCTTGTCCGAGGCGTACCATCAGCATCCATGAAATGGTAGTAATTTGGCTCGATATCTTCAAAGATGTCCACGTTAGCTGTATGGTTATAAACAACGTCTAGTACCACTCCCATTCCACGCTTGTGAATTTCATTGACCAAATTCTTGAATTCTTCAATTCGTTTTTGAGGATTGCTTGGATCTGTTGAGTACATTCCTGACAAAGCGAAGTAGTTCTGTGGATCATAACCCCAGTTGTAATTGCTGTTGCTTGATGCATACTCTAACAAGCGCTCGCTGTTTTTCAATTCATTAACGTGGTAATAAGATAGAACTGGCAAGAGTTGAACGTGGGTTACACCAAGGTCTTTGAGGTAGTCCAATTTTTCAACAAAGGAAGCAAAGGTCCCAAATTGGCTCTTAAGCTCTGATGCCAAAGCCGGATCAGAAGTGAAGTCGCGGACATGAGCTTCATAGATGATAGCATCTTCTCGCTTCTTAAAGTTTGGAATGGACGCATAGGTTAAGTCACTCGGACCTAATCTACTTGGATCTACAAAGGCTGCTTTTGCTACCTTATGAACCGCATCTGTCTTGGATAATTCACTATTCCAAGCTGCCAACGATTTGGCATACGGATCAAGGACCGTGAAGGTTTTTCCTTGGCGTTCGATTTCATACTGGTAGAAATAGCCCGTATAATCTTGGATATCCAGTCCTGAATCAGCAGAAAGGGTCTGCTTCCAAGTGCCTCGCTCCCCTTTTTCTAGAGCCACACGGCCAACTAGTTTTTCAGAATCGTTCTTGTCATAGATGACAACGGATACCTTGTCCGCACTTGGTGACCAAAGGGTGAGATCAACCTTCTTCCCTCCTTCATGAAGATGAGCTCCGAGCGTTCCATCGTAGCTATAGGCTTCATCCTTGAGGCGCCAGTTCATTTTGGTCGTGAAGCGGTCATTGTCATATTGAACCGTATAGGACTGATCAACCTGAGAGAAATCCCCCGTATAGGTCACTTTCTTCCCTGCTTCATCTAAAAGAAGATCCTTAATGGTGACAGAATTTCCTTGAGCATCTGTGATCTTGGTCCGTTTGAGCAACTCCTCTTTCTGTGCCCCCGCCAAGGTCGAAAAGCTGGCTTCAATCTTTTCCTTACCGACATGCTGGGCACCCGTCATACGGATATCGTTGACATAGTATGGGTTGGTGTAAACAGTTGGATCATCGTCCCGTAAGAAAATTTGGCTGTGGTTCTTCAAATCAGCAAATTTATAATCTTCTTGTCGAATTTTCACATCGTCTCCAGACTTACTCTCATCCAATAATAAGAAACCAAATTCTTTTGCAGCTTCCTTTAGGGGGATATCAATGTAACGACCGTATTTCCCTGTCGCTACAAAATCTGTCCCATCCGGCCAAGCAGCACTGCTCGGATTCTCTACATCTCCCCAATACCAGAGAGATTTTTTATCATAATTTCCATCTGTCCGATAGTAATTGACTCTGACCGTTCCCTCTGCTTGAGGCTGATAAGAATAGACTTTAAATTTGTCATCCAACCAAGCTTCATTCATTTTTGGAGAGAGCAATTCAATGGACTTGTCTCCTGTGATATTGTCCCCTTTAACATTGTTGATGAGGAAGCTAATCTTCTTAGCCTGATCATTTTTAAGCTTGACATCTAGATAATAGCCGTAGTCATCTGTCTTTGCGTCCTTAAAGGATTGGGCACCTGTTGGCCAGTTTTCAGACGGCTTTTCAACATCATCCCAGGTCCAGAGCCCCTGAGTTTCCTTGTTTTCTTCTGGTAGCTTTTTCACGTGAATCCGGATAGTCTGATCAGCAATCGGCTCCTCTGCCTTCACAGACTGAGGAGAAGCCACTCCTTCAGTGAGGGCGCTTACATTTTCAGGCGCAGTGACACTTTCTTCCAACACTTTTGGGGTTTCACTTGTCTCAGTGTTCGTAGCTGGTTTCACATCCGATGAAGAAGTGCTTGCTTCATTTGACGGGGCTGTCACCACTTCTGAAGCTGGTGTAGGGGTATTGCCCACCTCATCCGCACTGACCGGACCAGCAAAGGCTGTTAATAAAGCCAAGCTCGTCGCAATCGCCACCGAACCAACGCCATTTTTCAATCGACGAATCGCATAGACGACTTGTTTATCGCCTGACACAGAAGGTTTCTGTTTCATATCTGTCTCCTTAAAATGATTAGTGTTCAACCAGTATAGCATGTAAGAATTATTTATGCAAGCGTTTTCTCAATTTATACTATCTTTTTATATTGTCCTCCCCAGTAAAAAAAAACCAGCCCAAATGGACTGGTTTTATTCATAAAATATACTAATTTATGGCTCAACCAAAATCTTGATTTGCGATTTATCTTGCGTTAATTCGATAAAGCCATCTTCAACAATATTTTCCAATTTGATTTTCTTGGTAACCAATTTTTCAGCAGAGAAATAGCCTTGTTCCATCAATTCCAATACTTTAGGGAAGATGTGGCGATAAGCGATAATCCCTTTAAGAGTCTTTTCTTGAATGGCGAATTCATTAGGATTGATGCTGGCTTCGCGTTCCCAAATAGAAACAACCATACACTCACCAGCCTTATGAACTGCTGCAAGAGCTTGTCCAAGAACAACAGGAACCCCTGTTACTTCATAAGACACATCCGCTCCACCATCCGTCAAGCGATGAATGGCTTCAACGATTGATTCACCTTCTTCTGGACGAACCACAATGGCACCTAGCTCTTCTGCTTTTGCTTGACGTTCAGGAGACAATTCAACCGCATAGATTTTTGAAGCACCTGCTGCACGAAGGGCTTCCACGATCAAGAGACCGATTGGACCTAAACCAAAGATAACAGCTGTATCCCCTGTTTTCAAAGCAGATTGACGAACTGCATAAACAGCCACGGCAGCAGGTTCTGTAAGCGCTGCTTGCTCATAGCTCAAGCTATCTGGAATCACATGGACTAAATCTCCATCTAGGACACAGTATTTAGCAAACCCACCATCTGCCGCAAGACCGACGAAGTTCAAGTTTGGATCAAGGTTGTAGTCACCAATTAAGTTGTGTTTTGCCAAAATTGGTTCAATCGTCACACGATCACCGACTTTAACACGAGTCACATCGCTTCCAACCTCAACAATTTCTCCAGCAAACTCGTGACCGAGGGTAACGGGTGCTTTTTGACCAGAATAAACATGCTCCTCTGTTGGAATAAAGATTGGCCCATCCAAGTATTCATGCAAGTCTGTCCCACAGATTCCCGTGAATTTGACCGCAACCTTTACTTGATGAGGTTGTACTTTAGGGACTTCTACTTCTTCGATACGAACGTCCTTCTTGCCATGCCAGCGAGCAGCTTTCATTGTTTCCATATGATTCTCCTATTTTTCTATGAATTGCAATTCCCTTTCAGGAAACCCGACAACCATATTGTAAACCCTTTCACAAACTTTGTCAAGAAGAAACAGACGGTTAATATCTTAATTATCGGCCCGAGATGACTCTAGTTTCCAACCGACAATCCAGCCCAGAACAAGAAGATAATTTTCAAAAGCTCCAATAGCATTTACTGGCAAATGATAGTTGAGATAAGCAAATAAATGATTGGTTCCAATTCCGATGCCACCAACAATCAAGGCCAATAAAACCGTACGAAGATAAAACCAATCATATTTGAAATTAACAGCAATGAGAATCACAAGAACTGCCACATTCCAAATCCCAATCTCCCGCTGCCAACCGATAGAAATACCATATCCCGAATGACTTCCCATATAAGATGGAAAGAACAGCTGGAAGACAATCGCTCCAGACATGGCGATGATAACCAGGACAAATAAGACTCTTAAAAATTTGTTCATGTAACTCCTCCTAATGCCAGTTGATATGTAATGATCTTTCCTATTCTAACACAATTTTATGGATAGTAAAAACCAACCTCTCGGCTGGTTTTTTTCTCTATTACTCTTCTTTCAACTTCGCCAATTCTTGGGCAAGTAGTTTAAGAGCTACTTGTGGGTTGGCTTGGCCTTTAGTTGCTTTCATGAGGAAGCCGGTGAAGGCCTTGTCCGCATTCCGCTTCCCTGACTTGAAGTCGGCTACTGCTGCTTCGTTGTCTGCAAAGACTTGGTGGATGATAGGGATTAAGACTTCAGGATCTGAAATCTGTACCAATCCAGCTTTTTCAACGTATTCACGCGCACCGCCACCGTTTTTCGCCAAGTGAACAAAGACTTTCTTAGCAATCTTAGATGAAATGGTTCCATCTTCGATGATGGCAATCATTTCGACCAAATTTTCTGGTGTCAATTGGATTTCTTCCAGCGTTTTGCCTTCTGCATTCAAGAATTGTGCGACTTCCCCTTGGAGCCAGTTAGACACTTGTTTGGCATCACCACCAAGGGCTACAGCTGCTTCAAAGAAGTCAGAAGTGACTTTCGTCGCTGTCAATTGGTTGGCATCATAGTCAGACAAGCCAAGCTCTGCCACGTAGCGAGCACGACGGTCTTTTGGAAACTCTGGCAACTCTGTGCGCATTTCCTCGATCCACTCATCTGAGATTTCAAACAATGGAAGGTCTGGTTCTGGGAAGTAACGGTAATCCGCTGCTCCTTCTTTGACACGCATAAGAATGGTGCTCTTATTCGCTTCATCATAACGGCGTGTTTCTTGACGAATGACCCCACCTGATCGCAAGATTTTCGCTTGGCGCTGTACTTCGTATTCAAGACCTTTACGGACGTTTGAGAAGGAGTTCAAGTTTTTCAACTCCGTCTTGGTACCGAATTCCTCTTGGCCGTATGGGCGAAGGGAAATGTTGGCATCCACCCGCATCGATCCTTCTTCCATCTTGACGTCTGAAATACCAGTGTAGTGGATGACTTCTTTCAAAGCTGTCAAATAAGCATAGGCTTCTTCTGGAGAACGCATGTCTGCTTCAGATACGATTTCGATCAATGGAACCCCTTGACGGTTAAGGTCTACGTAAGAGAATCCATCTGTTCCGTGGGTGTTTTTACCGGCATCTTCTTCCAAGTGAGCTCGTTCAATCCCAATTTTCTTGGTTGAGCCGTCTTCCAATTGCACTTCAATCCAACCGTTATATCCGATTGGCTCGTCAAATTGCGAAATTTGGTAGGCCTTTGGATTATCAGGGTAGAAATAGTTCTTCCGGTCAAAGTGCATGTGCTGATGGATATCCATATTCAGCGCCAAAGCAGCCTTGATACCAGCATCCACAACACCCTTGTTCAAGACAGGAAGCACCCCTGGGAAAGACCAGTCAATCACATTGGTATTGGCATTTTGCTCGTTCCCAAAGTGAGCAGAGGTTGGTGAGAAAATTTTTGAGTTTGTATTCAATTCAACGTGGACTTCAAGTCCGATGACTGTTTCAAAGTTCATTAATTGTCACCTCCGAAAATAAGGGGTTGTTGCTTGTGGTAATCCGTCGTTGCTTCAAAGGCAGCTGCAGCTTGGTAGATGGTTTCTTCAGAATACTTGGGACCAATCAACTGCAAACCAACTGGAAGACCTTGCGCAAAACCTGCAGGAATCGAAATTCCTGGAAGACCTGCCAAGTTGACTGGAATGGTCAACAAGTCCGCCAAGTACATGGCAACCGGGTCATGGTTGAGCGAATCCAAATCAAAGGCTACACTTGGAGCGGTTGGACCAAGGATAAGGTCGTAATCCGCAAAGACTTTTTCGAAGTCTTGGATAATGAGGGTACGGACTTGACCAGCTTTCTTGTAGTATGCATCGTAGTAACCAGATGACAAACTAAAGGTACCCAGCATGATCCGGCGTTTCACTTCATCACCAAATCCTTGACTGCGAGTGTTGACATAAATATCATCCAAATTCTTGGCATCTTCCGCACGGAAACCATACCGAATGCCATCGAAACGTTGCAAGTTTGAAGAGGCTTCCGATGAAGCGATGATGTAGTAGACAGCAACCCCGTATTTAGAATGAGGCAAGCTGACTTCTTCGACAGTTGCTCCCAATTTTTCAAAGTGTTTGGCCGCATTAAGAATGGTTTCTTTGACTTCTGGGTCAATTCCTTCGCCAAGGTATTCCTTAGGAAGGGCAATCTTCATGCCTTTGATATCTTGACCGATCTTAGAAGTATAATCTGCTACGCGGACGGGCGCTGAAGTTGAATCTTTGACATCTTCACTGGTAATGACATTGAGCAAGAGGGCATTTTCCTTAACGGTTGGTGCAAAAGGACCAATTTGATCCAATGAACTACCAAAGGCAATGAGACCAAAGCGGGAAACCGTTCCATAGGATGGCTTGAGACCAACAATCCCATTAAAGGCAGCCGGTTGGCGGATAGAACCCCCGGTATCTGAACCAAGGGACAGACGGACTTGCCCTGAAGCCACAGCTACAGCAGAACCACTAGATGATCCACCAGGAACCTTGCAGTGGTCCCAAGCATTCTTGGTTGGTCCATAGTAAGAAGTTTCACCAGATCCCCCCATGGCAAATTCATCCATGTTGGTCTTCCCGATGACAATCATATCTTTAGCTTTGGCATTGGCAACAGCTGTCGCATCAAAGATTGGCTCGTAGTTATAGAGCATTTTTGATGCCGCAGTCGTCAAGATACCATCTGTTGAGATATTGTCTTTGACCGCGAGCGGAATCCCTGATAGGAGGTTGTCTGCATCGATTCCTTTTTCATCAATAGCCTTGGCTTGTGCAAGGGCAGCTTCTTCGGCCACCGTTACAAAGGCATTGATTGCTTCTTCACGCGCCTTGATATCATCAAGCGTCGCTTGGGTCAATTCGGTTGCTGAAATTTCCTTAGAGACAAGGAGGTCGTGCAACTCTTCAATGGTTTTATGGTTGAATGACATTAGGCATCTCCTCCATCTTCTAGGATAGCTGGTACCTTGATGTAGTAATTATCTTTTTCAGGTACATTTTTAAACAAACGGTCACGGTCCGTCCCTTTTTCAGCAACATCCGGACGCAATACGGTCTTGCGATCCGCCATGGTTGTTGTTGGAGCCACACCGGTTGTGTTCACTTCTTCCAACAATTCCACCATGTCGACAATTTTAGACAAGGTTGTCGCAAACTCAGCTGTCTCTTCTGGAGAGAATTTCAAATTTGAAAGATTGGCAACGTGGGTTACCTCTTCTTGCGTAATTTTCATCTTGCTTCCTTTCGTGAAATGATGATTTTTCAATACCCTCTATTTTACCATATTTTTAGTATTTATGCGGTAGTTTGGCAAGAAAATAGAGTCCGAGGAAGGTTAGGCATTAGGCCATTCTCCTCGAACTCTAATCTTACAATTCTTCTAATTGTTCATTCACCACTTTTGCTCCCAAAACATGTTTGAAATGATTTAAAGCAAACTGGTGATTTTCAGGAGTGAGCGACGCCACTGCAGGCGCGACCACTTCGATCTGATAGCCCAGATTATAGGCATCTACTGCTGTATGGAGGACACAAATGTCCGTTAAGACTCCCGTCAAAACAACTGTATCTACGCCACGTTCCCGGAGGCGGATATCCAAGTCAGTTCCTGAAAAAGCAGAATAATGACGCTTGTCCATCCAAAAAACACGTGGATCCGCTTTGTGTTCCCGATAAAAATCAGCTAAGGGACCATACAAATCCCGTCCACTAGTCCCAATGATATTATGAGGTGGGAAGAGCTTGCTTTCTGGATGAAAGGGATCGTCTACATCATGAGCATCAATCGCAAAAAAGACATAGGCCCCTTGGTCAAAGGCTAATTGGGTCACCTGGGCAATGCTCTCAGAAATGGCTTGGGCGGGAGCTCCTGCCGTTAGCTTACCTTCATCCGCTACAAAATCAACGGTGTAGTCAATCGAAATTAATGCTTTGCTCATTAGTAGTCTCTTTTCTTAATTTCTTCAAAAATATCTGGGATCAAAACTTTGAGATAAGTTCCCTTCATCCCGAGTGAACGACTTTCAATAATACCAGCTGATTCCAATTTCCGAAGCGCATTGACAATCACAGAGCGGGTAATACCGATTCGATCCGCAATCACAGAAGCAGTTAACTGTCCTTCATTCCCCTTCAATTCCCCAAGGATGGCAGAAACCGCCCGCAGTTCAGAGTAAGACAAGGTATTAACAGCCATATTGACCGCTGTCCGGCGACGAATATTTTTCTCATCTTCCTCTCGTTGGAAGTTCAACATTTGAATCCCAACTACAGTACTAGCAATCTCAACCAAGATCAAATCATCATCCGCAAATTCTTTATCATTGCGCCAGATAATCAAAGATCCCAAACGAATCCCAGATACGTGGATAGGAGCAATGGTCGTCAAGCCATCAGGAAATTCAGACTTGGTCTCTACCGGAAAGATACTTAAATCGTGATCTACATCTAAATTCGCCTCTGTATCATAGACTAAACTGGCCGCTTTCGCATAATCTTCAGGTAATTTTTTATTGTCAAAAAAAGCCTCAACCCGGTCATTATTGGTTTTGTAGCGCATGAAATAACCTAGAAGAGTTCCCTTGCTATTAATAATACAAGCATTACAATGAATGATATCAGCCAGTTGACGGGCAATTGCATTATAAGGCATTTCATCTTGCAACTGTTCTTCAGAACGTTTCAAGATAGATGTAATTTTTCTCGTTTTTTCTAATAATTTAGCCATAATAAACCTCGCATATAGTCAGCTAAAGTATATCATATAAGAGGGGGAATTTCAATCAAATTATCTGAAAATTATTTATTTTTTCTACAATTATATGCAATTCAGAAAAATTAGCCTTACGTAACAAAATATTCGCTGGATTCATACAAAAAAGAAACCGCCTATTAGCGATTTCTCTTCTATTATCGTTTGTATTGTTTTAAGAAACGAGTCATCTTCTCTTGAATTTGAGCCAATTCCTCTACTCGAGGAAGGTAAACAATCCGGAAATGATCTGGCTCTTTCCAGTTGAATCCACGTCCATGAACCAAGAGAACCTTTTCTTGTTTTAAGAAATTCAAGACAAACTGCTCATCATCATCTACCCGGTACATTTCACGATCAATCTTAGGGAAGATATAAAGACCAGCTTTTGGTTTGACAGCTGAAAGCCCTGGGATATCGTTGATGGCCTTGTAGATAAAGTTCCGTTGCTCGTAGATTCGACCACCTGGGAGCAAGAGTTCGTCCACTGACTGGTAGCCTCCCAAAGAAGTCTGAACCACTTGTTGGGCCAAGACGTTTGAACACAGACGCATATTGGAGAGCATATTGAGCCCTTCGATATAGCCCTTCACATGGTGTTTTGGTCCAGACAAGACCATCCAGCCCACACGGAAGCCCGCGATGCGGTGTGATTTGGACAAACCGTTCATGCTGACACAGAACAAATCTGGCGCGAGACTAGCAATGGCTGTGTGTTTGGCACCATCCATGACCAAGCGATCATAAATTTCATCCGCAAAGATAATCAAGCCATGCTGACGAGCAATTTCAACAATTTCCAACAGAATCTCATCTGGATAGAGGGCTCCGGTCGGGTTATTTGGGTTAATCACGACGATAGCCTTGGTGTTTGAAGTGATTTTCGACTTGATATCATCAATATCAGGATACCACTCAGCCTCTTCATCACAGACATAGTGTACTGCATTTCCACCTGCTAGGCTGACCGCTGCTGTCCAAAGAGGATAGTCTGGCATTGGCACAAGTACTTCATCGCCATTATCCAGCAAGCCTTGCATGGACATCACGATCAACTCACTGACACCATTTCCGATATAGATATCATCAATCTCAACATTCGGAATCTTTTTCAATTGGCTATACTGCATAATAGCCTTACGGGCAGAAAAAATTCCTTTTGAATCCGAATACCCTTCACTATCCCGAGCATTCATAATCAAATCATGAATGACTTCGTCGGGAGCCGTGAACCCAAATTCAGCCGGATTTCCTGTATTTAAGCGAAGGATTTTCTCCCCGTTGGCCCGCATGCGCATCGCTTCTTCTAAGACTGGACCACGAATATCGTAAGCAACGTGCTCTAGCTTGACGGACTTATTGTATTCTTTCATGATTTTTTCCTCACTTTATCAAACTGCTTCCATTATACCACTAGTTAATCTGGAGTACAACTGAGCAACCTCTTTCATTCTCAATGAAATCCTATAGATATCCGATTTGACCTTTACTTTCTATGGTAAAAGGTTTAAAATATAATTATAGGTAACATAAATGGGTTCTTCCATTTCTTTTCACGTTTTCAAGCAGTAAAGGAGGACGGAACATGTCTCAAAAATACGAAAACATCATGGTTGCAGTTGATGGATCTCGCGAAGCTGAACTCGCTTTTGAGAAAGGGGTCAATGTTGCGTTGCGAAACGGATCAAAGCTTACTCTCGCTCATGTCGTTGATACACGCGCCTTACAAAGTGTCTCTAGCTTTGATGCCGAGGTGTATGAAGGATTCCAAACAGAAGCTAATGAACTTTTGGAAGGTTATATCAAACGTGCAAAAGAAGCCGGTGTCCAAAACATTGCTTCAGTGATTGAAATGGGGAATCCAAAAGTCCTCTTAGCGACTGATATCCCAGAAGAAGAGGGAGTTGACCTCATCATGGTTGGAGCGACTGGTCTCAATGCTTTTGAACGTTTACTAGTCGGGTCTTCATCTGAATACATCCTCCGCCATGCCAAAGTCGATTTGTTAGTGGTTCGTGAGACAGAAAAGACCTTATAAACTTTATAAAAACCAAAAGGTGTGAAGGAAAGCGAATTTCCTCACACCTTTTTATTTTCTTCCGATTCTGCTGTTTTTTCAGAGCAGTGTTTTTGATAAGCTTTGATTTGCCGTTCTAGCTCTTTTTGAATAGCTGGCTCAGGGGCATACTTTTCTTCCCAGTCGTCCGGTTTTAAAATTTTATGCGTGACTTCATCAAAGTGAGCCTTTCCATCTGGGAAAATCTTCCCCATGTTTGCGCGGTGTACAATCTCAAAGACCTCTTCAGGATCGACCCCCATTAGAACAAAACTACCATAAGTAAGATACAAGGTATCAATCAAGGCATCGACCTGCCCCACCATGGAGATCTCAGCTGGATGTTTGCTACGAACCTTATTAGCTGCCTCATCTAGGGCTTGATGCAAGCTTTCAATTGAACGATCAAAGGTTGCTTCGTCTTTGCTAGCCGCGCGGATAAATTCAACCAGTTCTTCCTGCTTAAACATGGTTCGGTAAAGAGCCTCTTGATTGTCCCAGGCCTTTGGTTCTTCCTGGGTTTGACCATCCATGAGTTGATGAAAGGCTTTGACCTTATTAAAGTGATCGTCGCGACTAACAAAAAGTGACTGATCCGTGATAATGCCAAAATGTTCCAGCGCTTTTTGGATCCCGTCTTTGGTATTACTGGTCGTCGTATGCTGAGCTACTTCTTTGACCCTGCTGGTTCCATTCCCCATCGCAATCGATAAGCCAACACCCGAGAGCATTTCTAAGTCATTATCCGAATCTCCAAAGGCCATCACCTGGTCCATTGAAAAGCCAAATTCCTCTCCTACAATCCGAATTCCTTCCATTTTTGAGTTATCTGGATTGATGACATCCGCCGCGAAGGGGCTGGAACGCGTAAATTTTAATTCAGGAAAAGCTTGCTCAACTTTTTGAGTGTCTTTAGGACTAGCTAATAAGAGAACCTGATAAACTGGTCCCTGGGCAATTTGTTGCAGTTGCTTTTGATCCTGAGGGACAGCCTTGCTAACCACCTTGTTGAAGCCCTGACTAACTGCCTTTGAAAAGCCTTTTGGTACAAATCGCGCAGACCATAGAGAAATCGGACTCAGACCAAAACTCATAATGCGAGAGCCTTCAACTCCATCTTCTGTTCCTAAGGCGATCTCAATGCGATGTTTTTTTGCGTAGTCAATTAAGTCATGCAGATTCTTCTTATCAATTGGAGAAGCAGATAAGACCTTATCCTTGGTAAAAATATACTGACCATTATAGGTGACCGCAAAATCAAAGTCATAGCGCTCGATAAAAGGACGGACAAAGAAGGGTCCTCGCCCTGTTGCCAAACCAACAAAAATTCCTTGTTCCTTTAAGGCGCGAATGGCTTTTTCAGTTGAC
This sequence comes from Streptococcus sp. bf_0095, assembly GCF_004166885.1. Classification (GTDB taxonomy): domain Bacteria; phylum Bacillota; class Bacilli; order Lactobacillales; family Streptococcaceae; genus Streptococcus. The sequence continues at coordinate 147,106 of NZ_RCYU01000002.1, forward strand.
TTCAAGACCATTCGACTATCATTGACCAAGGTTCCGTCAATGTCAAAAAAGACCGCTTTTATTTCCATGATGACTGCTTTCTTTCCGTTTTATGATACAATAAATTATAACACACATTCCAAGGAGACACACATGATTAAGAAAATTTTGGCCCTTCATACAGGAGGGACCATCTCCATGCAGGCAGATGCCTCTGGAGCTGTCGTGACCAATTCATCCAATCCTATGAACCATGTTGATTTGTCACTGGCAGGAATTGAGCTTACTTCAGAAGATTTTTTAAATTTACCCAGCCCTCATGTAACTCCTCAGCACATGTTACAACTCTATCATAAGATTCAGAAAGAGGCTTCCCAGTATGATGGGATTGTCATTACCCATGGTACCGATACTCTTGAAGAAACAGCCTACTTCTTAGATACCATGGACTTGCCAACTATTTCAGTAGTCTTAACAGGAGCCATGAGAAGCTCCAATGAATTAGGAAGCGACGGCGTCTATAACTATCTGACCGCCATCCGAGTAGCAGCAGATCCCAAATCACAAGACAAGGGTGTCTTGGTCGTGATGAATGATGAAGTCCATGCAGCCAAGTACGTGACCAAAACACATACCACCAATGTCAGCACCTTCCAGACCCCCACACATGGCCCTCTAGGCTTGGTCATGAAAAAAGAAATTCTTTTCTTCAAAACAGCTGAACCCCGTGTGCGTTTTGATTTGCAAGAAATCAAGGGAGTTGTCCCCATCATTTCAGCCTATGCTGGCATGAAAACAGAAGTCCTTGACCTACTAGATGTCCAACAAATGGATGGTTTGATCATTGAAGCCTTTGGTGCAGGAAATCTTCCTAAGGAAGTAGCTGAGAAACTCTTTGAATTTCAAGAGGCTGGCCTTCCTATTGCCTTGGTTTCCCGTTGCTTCAATGGAATTGCGGAACCTGTCTATGCTTACGATGGGGGCGGAGTCAAACTTCACGAGCACGGCATCTTCTTTGTCAAAGAGCTCAATGCAGCTAAGGCCCGGCTGAAGCTCCTGATTGCTCTCAATGCCGGATTAAAAGGCGATGAATTAAGAGACTATATAGAAGGTTAAAATAACAATAGAAGGTGTGATGGTGGATACATCCGCCTTTTGTATTTAAAAATAGCTCTGATGGACTGAGATAATGATTGACAAGATGAATTTCAACATGGTTCGCATAGCTAGGACCTCTTTTCTATTTTTTACGATTATAGGTCCACAAACTTAAAATAAGATAAAAAGAGAGTGGGACAGAAATCGGTAATTCGTTAGAATTCGATTTCGTCGTCCCACCTCCGCACAGTTGAGTAGGGCTGTAAAAGCTGATAAAATCAGCGTAGTAGAGCCCACTCAACCACTGCGTCTTGCTCGACAATCCAAAGACAATTGAGAGGCTAGGACTTTTGTCCCAGCCTCTTTCTTATCCCTTTTTAATCCAGGTGTTCTTTCTGCTCCAAATGTAGAGACAGACAGTGCCAATCTGGATGCTCTCGCCAATTAGGAGTCGTGACCACCTGAACAGCTACCTTTCGTGCTTCCTCTAAGATTGGATAATCTTCAATGAGGTTGGCCACTTGAAATTCTGGTATGCCTGATTGGCGCGTTCCAAAGATTTCCCCAGAACCTCGTAGCTTGAGGTCTTCTTCTGCCAAGACAAACCCATTGGTGGTTTCGGTCATGATTTTCATCCGACGCTTGCCTGATTCTGTTTTGGGATTGGCAACTAATACTGCGTAAGACTGCTTATCACCACGCCCTACCCGACCTCTCAACTGGTGCAATTGGCTCAAACCAAAGCGGTCTGCATCCATGATAATCATGACGGTAGCATTGGGAACATTGACGCCGACCTCGATTACAGTTGTAGAAACTAGTAAGTCAATTCCTCCCTGCTTAAAGGCCTGCATAATGACCTCTTTTTCTTCCCCCTTCATCTTACCATGAAGGAGAGCAATACGGGCTCGGTCTCCAAAATAAGCAATCAATTCTTCCTCTAAGGCAATAGCATTTTTGAGGTCCAAGGCTTCAGATTCTTCAATCAAGGGAGAAATGACATAGGCTTGGGAACCTTTTTGGATTTCTTTGACTAGCCAATCCAAGACTAAATTTAACTGTTGATGCTTGACCCAGCGGGTGATAATCTCTTTTCGACCTGCTGGCATTTGGTCGATAATCGAAACATCCATATCTCCAAAAGCAGTGATTGCCAGAGTCCGGGGAATTGGGGTCGCTGTCATCATCAAGACATCCGGATTTTGGCCCTTTTCACGCAAGATCCGTCTTTGGGCTACACCGAAACGGTGCTGCTCATCAATAATGACCAATCCGAGATCATGAAAATGAACTCCCTCCTGAATCAAGGCATGAGTTCCCACAATAAGGTCCACTTGCCCTGTCTGAATCAATTCCAAGCGTTCTCTTCTCTCCGCAGCTTTTAGACTGCCTGTTAAAAGAAGAATTCTAAGACTAGGAAAGAGAGAGGTCAAACTTTGTAAATGTTGCTCGGCTAGGATTTCAGTCGGGACCATCAAGGCCGCTTGTTTGCCAGCTGTCACAGCAGCATACATGGCCAGCCCAGCAACAACGGTCTTCCCGCTTCCGACATCCCCTTGCAAAAGGCGATTCATGTGGTGAGGAGAACGCATATCTGCTAGAATTTCGTTCAGGCTCCGCTCCTGGGCTTCTGTCAACGTAAATGGAAGTTTAGCTTGAAGAGCTTTTAACTTTTTCTTGTCCCAATCCAGCACGATTCCCTGTCCGACGGAACGATTTTCTTCCTTCAAGACCTGCAGTTGCAATTGGAAAAAGAGTAGTTCTTCAAATTTTACTCGTCTCAGGGCCTGCTTGTATTCCTCAAGATCCTTGGGAAAATGCATAGCCCTGACCGCTTGTCTGCGAGAAAGCAAGTGGTACTTATCCATTAAAATCTGGGGTAAATTTTCTTCCAACAAGTTGTCTAAACCTGCTTCAAAAGCCGTTTTGATGACCTTTACTAGAGCAGACTGACTCACCCCTTGAGATAAGCGATAGACCGGTTGGAGATCATCTTCGACTTGGGCTAACAGCTTCATCCCTGTCAAGGCTCCCTTGGCCTTGTCCCACTTACCAAAGACAGCCACCGTTTGCCCTAGTTCAATCTTGTCTGCCAGATAGGGCTGGTTAAAGAAACTAACTGCTAGGACCAGCTCCCCTTGTTTAATGGTAAAGCGAAGCCGGTTACGCTTGTAACCATAATACTGGACATTGGCTGGAGTGGCAACAATTCCAGAAACAACTGCTTTTTCTCCATCTTCCAGATCTAAAACATTTTTTGATTTAAAATCTTCATACCGAAATGGGAAGTAGAGCAAGAGATCCTCAACCGTTTCGATTCCCAATTTTTTGTATTTCTCTGCTGATTTCGGTCCAATTCCTGGCAGGACAGAAAGTGGTTGGTGTAAGTTCATTCTTTCCTCCTAGATAAGAAAGGAGGCTGGGACCACCGTCATCAACCTCTTTCATCTCGAACTTTTTATAAAAGGAAGCTGGGAAAAGACAAACAACTTACTTCCCACTGTCTTCCTTTGTTGGACGATAAACTCTTGGTACGCGATCGCTCAGGACACAAACAACCTCATAGTTGATCGTGCCTCGATAGACTGCTACATCCGTTGTCGTTATAGCTAGATCACCATCCCTTCCGATCAATACTACCTTAGTCCCAATCGGGTAGGCCTTCGGTAGGCGAATGGTGATTTGGTCCATGGATACGCGACCGACAATCGGACAGAATTGCCCATCAACAAGAACATGAAAACCTTGCATATCTCTGGTCCAGCCATCTGCATAGCCAATTGGAATGGTCCCAATCCACTCTTCCTCGCTAGTCTGATAGGTCGCTCCATAACCAACTGTCTGACCCACTTCTAGTGGTTTGATATGGACCAATTCTGTTTCCAGACTCAAAGCAGGACGGATGCTATAGGGAAGCTCTAACTCTCTTCCACTTGGATTGAGCCCATACATGACATCACCCAGTCGGACAGCATTAAAAATGGTATCAGCATGCCATAAAGTTGTTGCTGAATTGCTGGCATGAACGATTTTCGGAGTATAGGGCAAGAGCTCCAACAAGCTCTTAAATCGTTGCAATTGGCCTTGGAAATGCCGGTCATCTTTCTCATCAGCTGTAGCAAAATGAGTAAAGATCCCTTCCACTTCTGCTCCATGGTCTCTTAATAAGATCATGGCTTCCTGCAAGTCTTCTGCCGAACGAAAACCAATTCGTCCCATTCCTGAATCCACTTTAATATGAACCTTCAACCCAGTCAAATCAGACTTTTCAGCCAACAATGCTTTCAACCACTCGAGACCAGCTACTGTATAACGAATTTCCTCTTTGATGGCAATCGCAACGTGTTCGACTGGTGCAACTCCCAAAATTAAAATCGGTTTTTCACCTGCTACTTGGCGAACTTCCAAGGCTTCATCTAGGTTGGAGACACAAAAAGCATCTACTAGTGGCAATAAACGTTCTACCACTGGCTCAACCCCATGACCGTATGCATTTGCCTTGACAACTGCAAAGGTCAAGGTCTCTTTCGGAATATGGGCTTGTATTTGTTGAACATTATAGGCAATAGCCTCTACATCCACATATGCTCGCGTTGGTCTATGTATACTAGCTTTCATTTCTTTCCTCCAAAATGACACTGGTCGAAACTAAATCGCCTGAGTGACTAATCGATACCCAAATCTTTCCACTAAAAGGAGCTTTTGAAAAATAGGGAGCTCCTTTTTGATTGGTTAGAATTTCCAGATCCTGAAATCCTACTGGACCAATTCCTGTTCCCCAAGCCTTGGAAAAGGCTTCTTTGGCAGACCATCGACCTGCCAGGTATTCCATTTTCCTTTTCCCAGATAATTGGTCGAACCGTTCTCGCTCCGTCTCTGTCAATACCTTGGAAGCAAATCTCGGATGTCTCTGGTAGGCTTGTTCAATGGATTGGATCGATTCGATATCTATCCCATGTCCAACAATCATATCTTTTCCTCTTTAATGATTTTCTATCAGCAACTCTATTTAAGAAGGAAAGGGCTGAGAATATTTTCTCCAGCCCTCTCCTCTTATTCAGCTACATACTGATAAATTTCTCGTACTAAGCTTTCTGTCTTTTCCCAACCTAAGCATGGGTCTGTGATCGATTGACCAAATACTTCTGGTTGATCTTGACGACCGTCCTCTAGATAAGATTCAATCATGAATCCACGGACTACATCATGGATAATTGGATTCCAGCTACGATTTGTAAGGGTTTCTCTGACAATGCGAATCTGCTCAGCAAATTTTTTCCCAGAATTATCATGATTGGTATCAACCAGGATAAATGGATGTTGCAAGCCCAAGGCTTGGTAGCGATGCGCAGCTTCTAGCAGATCTTCATAGTGGTAGTTTGGAATATTTTTCCCATTCGCGTCTAAGGCTCCGCGCAGAATAGCGTGTCCGAATGGATTTCCACTTGTCTCCACAGAACGACCATTATAGAAGAAATGATGCCCATGTTGTGTAGCATAAATTGCATTAAACATGACAGACAGATTGCCAGACGTTGGATTTTTCAATCCAGTTGGGACTGAGATGCCACTCGCCACAAATCGATGGCCTTGATCTTCTACAGAGCGTGCCCCAATAGCTACATAAGAAAGGAGATCCTCAACAAATGGGTAAGTTTCTGGATACAACAGTTCATCTGCTGTTGTCAAACCAGTCTCGGTAATCACTCGATAATGCAGGCGACGAACAGCCTTTAAACCAGCTACAAAACTAGGTTCTGAAGCAGTATCCGGCTGATGCATCAAGCCTTTATAGCCATCTCCATTGGTCCGAGGTTTAGCAGTGTAGACCCGCATCACAATGAAGACCCGATCTTTAACTTCTTCTTGAAGGGCTACAAGGCGACGAGCATATTCCATCACTGCTTCCTCATTATCTGATGAACATGGTCCCATCACAAGCAAAATCCGCTTGTCTTCCCCCTTCAAAATAGAGGCTAGTTCACGGTCACGCGCTTCTTTGCGAGCCAAATGTTCACCTTCTAAGCGATAAAGAGAGGTTACTGCTGTTTCATCAATGATTGGGCTAGTAGCTGTAAAAGACATAGACTGATCCTTTCATACGATTAGAGTTTTTTACCGTGGCAGTTTTTAAATTTCTTACCAGATCCACATGGACAGATGTCATTGCGTTTGATTTGACTCAAATCAAGATCTTCTGGTAAATCAGTTTTTTGAGCAGCAATATTACGAGTCGCTGTCGTTGAGATACTGTGTTCTGTACGTGGACGCTCTTGTTCATGGATTTGAGCTTTCATCATCAAACGAGTCACATCAAACTCGATGGAGCCAATCATATCGTTGAACATACGGAATCCTTCAGATTGGTATTCAACCACAGGATTGTTTTGTGCATAACCACGGAGACCAACAGCATTACGCAATTGATCCAAGGCATCGATGTGATCAGTCCATTTGCTATCCACAACACGAAGGATCAAGACTTTTTGAAATTCTCTGACTGCTTCTTCATCACGTAATTTCGCTACTTGGTTTTCATAAACCTCTTCAGCGCGTTTGTACAAGTAATCAATCACTTCTTTATCCGATTTGCCTTCAATATCGCTCTCTGAAATCGTATCTTCAGGGACCAAATTGTATTTGGCAAAGTTCAAGATAGCTTCGATTCGTTCTTCCTTGCTTGAGTGGCTTGCTCCTTCAACGATCCGTTTAATCGTCCGCTTGATCATGGCCTTGATTTCTGGCGCCAAATCACGATCCGCTGTAATGACATCATAGCGTTGAGAGTAGATAATCTCGCGTTGTTCCCGCATAACATCATCATACTGAAGGACTTGCTTACGAGTGTCATAGTTGTTCCCTTCCACTCGTTTTTGAGCTGCTTCGACTTGACGTGTAAACATGTTAGATCTGATGACAGATTCTTCTTCGCTTAGTTTGAAGCGGTCCAGCAAGGCTTTGATACGCTCTGAACCGAAACGACGCATCAACTCATCTTCAAGAGAAAGATAAAATTGAGATTCACCTGGATCCCCTTGACGTCCAGAACGTCCACGCAACTGGTTATCAATACGACGGCTTTCATGACGCTCTGTACCAATCACACAAAGTCCACCGAGTTCACGAACCCCTTCGCCGAGCTTGATATCGGTACCACGTCCGGCCATGTTGGTCGCGATGGTAACGGCACCACGTTGACCAGCGTTCATGATAATTTGCGCTTCTTTGTAGTGGTTTTTCGCATTCAAGACTTCGTGAGGAACGCCTGCTTCGACCAAAAGACGAGAGAGGTAGTCACTGGTTTCAACAGCAACAGTACCCACCAAGACTGGTTGGCCTTTTTCATAGCGAGCCTTTACATCTTCTACTACAGCTTTAAACTTCGATTTCAAGCTTGGATAGAGAAGGTCTGGATGGTCAATACGTGCAATCGGACGGTTAGTTGGAATTGGAATGACGCGAATGTTGTAGATTTCACGGAATTCTTCTTCTTCTGTTTTACCAGTACCTGTCATCCCTGAAAGTTTCTTGTACATACGGAACAAGTTTTGGTAGGTAATAGAAGCTGATGTTTTGGTTTCTTCTTGAACCGGCACACCTTCTTTAGCCTCAATCGCTTGGTGCAAGCCGTCTGAATAACGACGACCTTCCATGGTCCGACCTGTAAATTGGTCGACGATCAAGATTTCTTGATCCTCACTGACCACATAGTCGATATCCAAAATCATGATGTAGTTGGCACGGAGAGCATTGTCAATGTAGTGCGTTAAAGCAACATTTTCAATGTCATACAAGTTTTCAAGCTTAAAGTAGCTTTCAGCCTTATCAATTCCAGAATCTGACAAACCAATCGTTTTTGAAGGGACATCAATAATGTAGTCTTCTTCTTCCAAAGATTTCACAAAGGCATCCGCCATGTGATAAAGTTGGCTAGTTTCTGTAGAAGTCTGACCTGAAACAATCAATGGAGTACGGGCTTCATCTATTAAGATGGAGTCTACCTCATCGACCAATGCGTAGTTCAAAGGACGTTGTACCATGTTTTCGGCACGAACAACCATGTTATCACGCAAGTAGTCGAAACCGATTTCCGCGTTGGTTGAATAGGTGATATCACAAGCGTAAGCTTCTTGTTTTTCAGAAGGTGATTTTGCAGCTAGGTTGATCCCAACTGAAAGACCTAGCCATGAGTACAATTCCCCCATCTCTGTCGCGTCACGTTCTGTCAAGTATTCGTTGACAGTAACAACGTGAACTCCTTTACCAGATAGGGCATTCAAATACACCGGCATGGTCGCGGTCAAGGTTTTCCCTTCCCCTGTACGCATTTCTGGAACGTCACCATGGTGAAGAACAATTCCCCCCATGACCTGTACTTTATAAGGGAACAAGCCCAAGACACGTTTAGCACCTTCACGAACTACTGCGAAAGCTTCATAGAGGAGATCATCCAATGATTCACCATCTTGGTAGCGTTGCTTGAACTCTTCTGTTTTCGCTTTCAGTTCATCATCTGACAAGGCAGCCATTTGATCTTCATACGAGAAGACCTTATCTGCCATCTTTTCCAATCGTCTTAATTCACCTTTATCATTTTCGATAATTGTTTTTAATAAATTAGCCATTAGTTTCCTTACTTTTCAAATTTCTTAAATTTTAAACGTTCTTTTTATTATAGCACACTGTAGCTTATCCATCAAGAAATTCCATTGATTAGAAGATGGTTTCTCCCTCTTTTTCTCTTATCAATTTCACCTCCCAACCATCCATTAGAAAATTCCTAAAAACAACAAAAGGCTGAGCACTTGATGACTCAACCTTCTTTCTTCTTTATGGATGACTGACAATTAATTCCATCTCTTCTCCTGACAAGGTCCAATTCTGGATATCACTCGTTAAGATAAAGTGGTCCCCTTTTCCAATCGGATAATTCTCCCCATCTACCTGAAGACTTCCTTGCCCTGAGAGAACGCTCACCAAGCTATAATCATGGGTCTTTTCAAATCGAACTTCCCCATTAACTACCCACTTGTGAACACCAAAGAAGTCATTGGCCACTAACAAAGTCGATGACAAGTGATCAACTTTTTCCTCAACTGGTCGGCTATTTGCCGGAGCACCTAAGTTCAGTACATCAATGGACTGTTCAATATGCAACTCACGTAGATTCCCTTGATCGTCTTTACGATCAAAGTCGTAAACCCGATAGGTCGTGTCGCTCGATTGCTGGGTTTCTAAAATCAAGATACCTGAACCGATCGCATGCATGGTTCCACTTGGTACATAGAAGAAATCTCCCGCTTTCACAGGAACCCGTGCTAAAAGATCATCCCATTCTTTGACTTCGATCATTTGGCGCAATTCTTCCTTGGACTGGGCGTGATGACCATAGATAATCTCTGCCCCCTCATCAGCAGCAATAATATACCAGCATTCGGTTTTTCCAAGTTCTCCTTCATGCTCCATTCCATAGGCATCATCTGGGTGAACCTGAACACTGAGCCAGTCATTTGCATCTAGAATCTTTGTCAACAAAGGAAAAACCGGTTCTGTTCGATCTCCAAATAATTCGCGATGCTCTGCATATAGTTGGTCTAAGCCCATTCCAGCATAAGGTCCATTCTTAACAACAGAAACACCATGTGGATGGGCCGAAATAGCCCAGTATTCACCAACATGATCGCTCGGGATTTCATAGCCAAACTCATCTCGTAATCTAGTTCCACCCCAAATCTTTTCCTGCATGACGGATTGTAAAAATAACGGTTGTGACATACCTGCCTCCATATATCCTTGTATTCAATACCTTATTATACCAAATTCTACTCATTTTTGAAAGCCATGCCAAGCTGTTTAGACCCTTTTTAATTTTTTGCACGTTTTTCGCATTTTTACCAGCTTTCCGCTATAATAGGTATATGAACCTCAAAGAATCTATTATTGAATTGGCTCACTCCATTGGTATTTCAAAAATTGGCTTTACCACGGCAGATGATTTTTCCTATTTAGAAAAATCCCTCCGCCTAGCTGTGGAAGAAGGCCGAAATTCTGGTTTTGAGCACAAAAATATTGAAGAACGAATCCAACCACGCTTAAGTTTAGCTTCTGCTAAAACGATTATCTCCATTGCCGTTGCCTATCCTCACAAGTTAAAACAACAACCTCAGAAGACAGCCTATAAACGCGGAAAATTCACCCCCAATAGCTGGGGCCTTGATTATCACTATGTCTTGCAGGATAAATTAGACCGCCTAGCACGAGGGGTTGAAGAATTAACCGCCGACTTCGAATACAAGGGCATGGTGGATACCGGTGCCTTAGTGGATACCGCGGTTGCTCAACGAGCAGGGATTGGCTTTATCGGAAAGAACGGCCTCGTCATCTCAAAAGAATACGGTTCTTATATGTTTCTAGGGGAGCTGATCACCAACCTAGAAATTGAACCCGATCAAGCAGTCAACTATGGTTGTGGAGATTGCAACCGCTGTGTAGAAGCCTGCCCGACTTCTTGCTTAATCGGAGATGGCACCATGAATGCCCGACGTTGTCTATCCTTTCAGACCCAAGACAAGGGCATGATGGATATGGAATTCCGTAAAAAGATTAAAACGGTCATCTACGGCTGTGATATCTGTCAAATCTGTTGTCCCTACAACCGTGGTTTGGATAATCCACTAGCCACTGACATTGATCCGGAACTCGCTCACCCAGAATTAATCCCCTTTATCGAGCTATCCAATGGACAATTCAAAGAAAAATTCGGAATGGTCGCTGGTAGTTGGCGGGGGAAAAATATCCTTCAGCGCAATGCCATCATTGCATTGGCCAATGCTAACGACCGGTCTGCCATCCCTAAACTTTTAGAAATTATCGAAACCTCGCAAAACCAGATTCATATTGCAACAGCCATTTGGTCACTGGGAGAGCTGATTCGTGAAGTCACACCTGACTTGGTTGATTTGTTAACTTCCCTCAAAAAACCAAGTCCTGCGATTATAGAAGAACGTGAACGGTTCTTCCAAAAATTCCAACACCAAATCTCACATAATTAAAAACTGCCTAACTGAGTTAGGCAGTTTTTAATCATTTCTTACTTCTCTCATCCAGCCTCTATCAGAAAATTCCTAATAGAGAAAAACTGACAATTCCCCATAGGAGTGCAACGACAAATCCGACTACGACATCACGGACAAAATGGAGTCCCGCCAGAACACGAACTCCTGCCAATAGCAGAGCCAAGAAGAGACCTAGGCTCGATAGAAGAGGATTCACACCCCAAGCTACCGTCGAAATGATTGCCGCCGAAAAAACATGCCGACTTGGCATAGAACTCCCCTTGCCTTCTCTCTCTAAGAGAGGTGGAAATGCACCAAGCTCATAGGGACGGGGCCAATTGATTGCTTTTCGAATGACACTCAATAAAATAAAGCCAGAGGCTGGAACCAACAGATAGGCAAGAACAACCCAAAGCTCGGAAGCTTTCAGATAGGCTGCCCAAAGAACATAAAAGTAAAGGAGTGGCATCAGGAGGGTGACGAGGCGGTTGACCCACCTTAATAAAGAAAGATAATAGGGATGGGACACCAAAAATGGTCTAACCCGTTCATAGAACAAATATTCTTTTTTCATCAACAATTTCTCTTCGATCGATTCCTTAACAAGCAGCAACTAGACCTAGATCAAAATCCCTTCCAGGTGATCTAGCTCATGCTGGCAAATCTGGGCCGCAAAACCTTCTAAGCTTATGATCTGAGGCTTCCAATTCATGTCGCGGTAGGAGACTTGAATCTTTTCAAAGCGGCTCGTTTTTCGGCTCCCTGCCAAAGAAAGGCACCCCTCTTCTGTCTCATAAACTCCTTCTTTCTTGACTAGAACAGGGTTAAAGAGAACCAAGGGCATCAAACCAAATTGGATAATGATCACTCGCTTGCGTACACCAATCATATTGGCCGCCATGCCAACACAGAAATCCTGGTGAGCTCGTAAGGTATCTTGTAAATCTTGCGCCAGGTACAAATCCTCTTTTGTCGCTTCTTCAGACACTTGACTCAAAAAGAAGGGATCCTTCATAATGGCTTTTTCCATCTTTTCTCCTCTCTTGCTTAAAAAAGAGAAGGTCATTCATCCATCTTCCCGACGAAGAACTCCCTCCCCTAGCATTTTGATACTTTCTGTTGTTTCAGCCTTACCTGATTAGTCTCTTTTGCTGACTTGTTTTGCTAAGACAAAGTTACCCAAGGTTGCTGAACCATTTTCAGCTACCGCTGGAGTCACGATGTAGTCACGAACATCTGGAACTGGTAAGTAGCCGTTCAATAATACTGTGAATTTTTCACGAACGCGATCCAACATGTGCTGTTGTGCCATCACTCCTCCACCAAATACAATCACATCTGGGCGGAAGGTTACAGTCGCATTGACAGCAGCTTGAGCAATATAGTAGGCTTGGATATCCCATACAGAGCTATTGAGTTCGATATTTTCCCCACGAATACCAGTACGAGCTTCCAAGCTTGGACCAGCCGCAAGACCTTCTAAACAGCCTCTGTGGAATGGACACACACCATTAAATTCTTTTTCAACATCCATTGGGTGTTTGGCAACATAGTAATGGCCCATCTCAGGATGTCCTACTCCACCAATGAATTCACCACGCTGGATGACACCTGCACCAATCCCTGTACCGATTGTGTAGTAGACTAGGTTTTCAATCCGTGCACCCGCATTGTTACGAGCCACGACCTCACCATATGCTGAACTATTTACGTCAGTTGTAAAGTAAATCGGTACATTTAATGCACGACGGAAAGCACCTACCACATCAATATTCGCCCAATGTAGTTTGGGAGTTGTTGTAATAAAACCATATGTTTTTGAATTTTTATCAATGTCAATAGGTCCAAATGAACCAATCGCTAAACCAGCAAGATTTTCAAATTTAGAGAAAAACTCAATACATTTATCAAGGGTTTCAATAGGGGTCGTTGTCGGAAACTGTGTTTTCTCAATGACGTTATAATTTTCGTCACCTACAGCACAAACAAACTTTGTTCCACCTGCTTCAAGACTTCCATATAATTTAGTCATATCAAACCTCTTCTTCAATTCTCTTTTTTTCTATTATATCATAAAGGAAAGCGGTTCACTTCTATTCCTTAAAGAAAAAACTACTCTTATTTATGTTTAAACATTAGGTGAGAAAGTTTTTTATTCCAAACCTCATCTCCAAACAAAATTCAAGGACTGGAGGATACCCTAACCAGTCCTTGAGCAATCATATTTTAGATTATGCTTTTACTTCAATAATCGCGTCGCCTTTAGCAACTGCACCAGTAGCTACTGGAGTTACTGAAGCATAGTCAGATGTGTTTGTGACGATGACCATCGTTGTATCATCAAGACCAGCCGCTGCAATTTTAGCAGAATCAAATGTTCCAAGAACATCGCCAGCTTTGACCTTATCGCCTTGAGCAACTTTCTGATCAAATCCTTCCCCGTTCATTGAAACTGTATCAATCCCAACGTGGATCAAAACTTCAGCACCATTGGCTGTTTTCAAGCCAAAAGCATGTCCAGTTGCAAAAGCAATGGTTACTTCAGCATCCGCCGGAGCATATACAACACCTTCAGTTGGTTTGATGGCAATCCCTTGTCCCATAGCACCACTTGAGAATACAGGGTCATTTACGTTTTCTAAAGCAACCGCTTGACCAACGATTGGAGAGATGATGGTTTCATCTTGAAGAGATACTGGAACAGTTCCAGTTGTTTCTTCTTCAATAATTGCACCAGCTTCTTCGTCTTCTGCAGGAACTGATGAAGCTTCATCTTCGTAACCGAACATATATGTCAAACCAAAACTTAGTGCAGTTGTAAATACAACCATAAATACATATTTCAATAATTGACCGTTTAGATAGAGAAGTGTTCCTGGAATAATTGTAATACCAAATCCTGTACCAGCAAGGTTTAACATAGATGCAATCCAACCACCTACAGCACCTGCTCCCAAAGCAATAACGAATGGTTTCACATAACGCAAGTTCACACCAAAGATTGCAGGCTCAGTAATACCTAATAAGGCAGAAATAGTTGCAGGAAATGCTAAAGCTTTCACTTTTTGAGATTTTGATTTCACTGCCACCGCTAAAGTCGCACCAGCTTGTGCAGTCATAGCAGCTGTAATAATTGCATTAAATGGATCTTTTTTATCCGAAGTAATTAATTGCGATTCAAGAAGGTTAAAAATATGATGGACACCAGTAACGACAATCAACTGATGAACCCCACCGATAAGAAGACCTGCAAGGCCGAATGGTAAATTTAAAATAAACTTAGTTGCATTCAGTACATGTTCCTCGATGCTGTGGAAGAATGGTCCAATAATAAACAAAGCGAGGAATGACATGATTGTTAATGTAAATAATGGAACCAATAACAAATCTAAGACATCTGGAATTTTCTTATGGAGCCATTTTTCAAGTTTTGCACCAATTAGACCAACGAAGAAAGCGGGAAGAACTGAGTTCTGGAATCCAACTACATGATGGAAGATACCAAAGAATGTTGCTGCTTTAGAAGGATCTTCCGCTACAACCCACGCATTAGGAAGTGTCGGACTAACCATCATCAAACCAATTACAATTCCAAGAACAGGATTTCCTCCAAACACTCGGAACGCAGACCATGAAATCAAGGCTGGGAAGAAAGCAAACGCAGTATCTGTCAAAATTGTTGAATAGGTATAGAAATCTGTAGATTTAAATGCGTCTGCTGTAGTACCAAACAAAGCCAGCACTTGATCTTGAGCAATAGCACCACGAATTCCCATAAACAAACCAGTTGCAACGATTGCTGGCAAAATTGGGACAAAAACATCTCCGAAGGTACGGATTGCGCGTTGGAACCAATTTCCTTGTTTCGCTGCTTCAGCTTTCATTTCATCTTTTGAAGAAGTTGGCAAGCCTAGAGCTACTACTTCATCGTAGATCTTATTTACAGTACCAGTACCAAAGATGATTTGGTATTGACCTGAGTTAAAGAAAGCTCCCTGTACTTTTTCAATGTTCTCAACAACATCTTTGTTGATTTTTGATTCATCTTTAACCATCACGCGAAGACGAGTCGCACAGTGAGCAACACTGCTAACGTTCTCAACTCCACCGATTGCATCGATGACTTTTTTTGCAATTTCTGTATTTGACATTTGCAAAAATCTCCTTATTTTTTATTGTTTTGAAAACGGTTAAACCATCTCTACGCTCTTAATTGTACCACGTATTAAGAATATGTCAACCGTTTTGCAGAAAGTTTTTGGCATTTATTTGCATTTTTTGATGGTTTGAAAATAGTACTTTTGATTTTCATTCACCCCAACGCCCGTCTACTGTAGAATATGGGCTTTATCAGGTTTTTAAATTTTCAAATACTTTCATTCTTTCATTTGTTTTCATAAATCAAATTTAGCCTCCACCTCGATATTTTATGATAAACGTTTGACATTTTTTCTCAATTCTTTAGCCAAAGTCTTGCTTTTTTTTATAGAAATCGGTACTATGGAAGTAAGAAAAATTTTGGAGGAGTCAAATGGAATGGACAACAGAACTTCGGTACAAACGGTATGAAGACTGGACCGAAGAAGAAAAGAAACAAATAAGAGAAAACATGGCTAATTCTCCTTGGCATACTCATTACCATGTCGAACCCAAAACTGGCCTTTTAAATGACCCGAATGGTTTCTCCTATTTTAATGGTAAATGGATTCTCTTTTACCAGAATTTTCCCTTTGGAGCCGCTCACGGATTGAAGTCTTGGGTACAACTGGAAAGTGATGATTTAGTTCATTTTAAAGAAACTGGTCTTAAGGTTTTACCAGACACACCTTTGGATAGCCATGGAGCCTATTCTGGTTCAGCTATGCAATTCGATGACAAACTATTTTTATTCTATACAGGAAATGTACGAGACGAGAACTGGATCCGTCATCCCTACCAAATCGGGGCCCTCTTAGACCAGGATGGAAACCTCGAAAAAATCGACCAAATTCTCATTGATCAACCAAAGGATGCTACCGATCATTTCCGCGACCCACAGATTTTTAAATTCAAAGATCAATACTATACCATCGTCGGTGGTCAAGACCTTGAGAAAAAAGGATTCGTTCGCCTTTACAAAGCGGTGAATAACGACTATACCAACTGGGTTGAAGTGGGCGATCTTGATTTCGACAATGATCGTACAGCATATATGATGGAGTGTCCTAACTTGGTCTTCGTCGGCGAGCAACCTGTCCTTCTTTATTGCCCTCAAGGTTTGGACAAAGCAGTCCTCGACTACGACAATATCTACCCAAATATGTATAAGATTGGGGCTTCCTTTGATCCTGAACAAGCTCGTCTCGTTGACGTATCTGAATTGCACAACTTGGACTACGGCTTCGAAGCCTATGCAACTCAAGGCTTCAACACTCCTGATGGAAGAGCCTTAACGGTTAGCTGGTTAGGTTTACCAGATGTCGCTTACCCATCCGATCGCTATGACCACCAAGGAGCCTTCTCTTTGGTCAAAGAGCTAACCATTCAGGACGGTAAACTTTATCAATATCCGGTTGAAGCTGTAAAAGAGCTCCGCTCTACTTCTTCCGAATTTACAAACAAGGAAACAACCAATAATTGCTACGAGTTAGAATTAACCTTTGAAGCCAATAGCAAAAGTGAGATTGTTCTCCTAGCCGATAAAGAAGGCAAAGGACTTTCTATTACTTTTGATATTGCAAATGGTCAAGTCATTGTCGACCGTAGCCAAGCTGGCGAACAGTATGCCCAAGAGTTTGGAACTACTCGTACTTGCCCGATCAAAAATCAAGCGACAACAGCTACAATTTTCATCGATAACTCGATTTTTGAAATTTTTATCAACAAAGGAGAAAAAGTATTCTCTGGTCGCGTCTTCCCGCATGCTGATCAAACTGGTATCTTGATCAAATCCGGAACACCAACTGGAACATACTACGAACTAGACTATGGTCGCAAAGCTCACTGATGTCGCCAAACTAGCTGGTGTCAGCCCCACGACAGTTTCACGAGTCATTAACAAAAAGGGCTATTTATCTGAAAAAACTGTCTCAAAGGTTAAAGAGGCCATGAGGGAATTGGGCTACAAGCCCAATACGATTGCTCGGAGCCTACAAGGAAAATCAGCCAAGTTAATCGGCTTAATCTTCCCAAAAATCAGCCATGTCTTCTATGCAGAATTAATCGATAAACTGGAAGAAGAACTGTTCAGACATGGGTACAAAACCATCATTTGTAATAGCGAGCATGATTCGGAAAAAGAACGTGAATACATCGAAATGCTAGAAGCCAATCAAGTAGATGGGATTATTTCTGGTAGTCATAATCTGGGAATTGAAGATTATAACCGAGTTACAGCACCTATTATCGCCTTTGACCGGAATCTCTCCCCTGAGATTCCAGTCGTCTCGTCGGATAACTACGCTGGGGGCGTTCTCGCTGCGGAAACCCTTGCCAAGACAGGGGCAAAAAAGATTATCATGCTCACAGGGAATGATAACTCCAATTCCCCAACCGGTCTTCGCCATGCTGGCTTTGCTTCCGTCTTGCCAGAAGCACAAATTATCAATGTTTCCAGTGATTATTCACCCATTCGCAAAGAAATGGAAATCAAGTCCATCTTGACACAGCAAAAACCGGATGCCATTTTTGCGTCTGACGATCTAACGGCTATTTTGGTGATGAAAATCGCTGACGAACTCGGGATTGACATTCCAGAAGACCTGAAGATCATTGGCTATGACGGGACCTACTTTATCGAAAATTATTTCCCCCGTCTCACCACCATCAAGCAACCTTTACAGGAGATTGCTCGCCTGACGGTCGACCTTCTTCTTCAAAAAATCGAAGGAAAAGATGTAAAAACAACAGGCTATTTTCTCCCTGTTAGTGTTTTACCAGGCAAAAGTGTTTAAAAGAGAGTGGGACAGAAATCGGTAATTCGTTAGAATTCGATTTCGTCGTCCCACCTCCGCACAGTTGAGTAGGGCTGTAAAAGCTGATAAAATCAGCGCAGTAGAGCCCACTCAACCACTGCGTCTTGTTAGACAATCCAAAGTCAATTGAGAAGACCGAACTTTTGTACCAGTCTTTTTCCTTATCATGATCAAGCAAAGCTCTATACTCAAAAAGAAACCACCCTCAAAGGTGGTTTCTTTTCTATCTTATTCTGCTTCCGTTACGAATTGACTTAAGACACCATTCACAAACCGAGCAGATTTCTCATCTGAAAATGTTTTAGCTAATTCAATTGCTTCATTCACTGCAACCAGCTGAGGGGTATCAAAGGAAGTGATTTCGAACACACCCAAACGAAGAATGTTTTTCTCCACTAGAGTCAAGCGTTCGACGGTCCATCCAGTTTTCAAGTGTTGGGCAATCTGTTGATCCAATTCATCCTTTGATTGACGAACACCAGATACCAAATTGAGTAGAAAAGCTGGAATTTCCACTTCCTGGTCAGTTTCCTCTTTGTCATGAGTAAAAGCAAATTGACACGCTTCTACAACGTCCCCTTCATACTCTAAACTCATTAGAGCTTGAAAGGCACGCTCCCGTAGATCACGACGTGATTCAAATAAAATATCAGTCATTGAGGAAATCCTCATTAAACAAATCTTTCAAATCAGGTTTCGCTGCTTTTTCAGTCACGATTCCAACCACATGGATATTGACATCATCCAAGGTGACATCTGCCATATTGTAGACAGCTGTTTTTACTGCTTTTTGGATCGCAACCGCTACTTTAGGGACTGCTACACCATACTCTAGATAAAGGTAAATATCAACAGAGATTTGACCATCTTCTTGTGTACGAAGGTAAACCCCACGTCCTAGAGCACGTTTTGAAAGGCTATCCGATACACTCTTGTTTTCAAGAGAATGAACACCTTCTACTTTTGCAGTCGCAATCGCAATAATTTTTTCTAGCACACGAGGTGCAATGACGATTTCGCCGTATTGTTCAGTTGCCATAGAAGTTCCTTTCTATCAGACCTATTTTTTAGAGCTGATTAGGCACGAGAAACGTAAGTTCCTTCAGCTGTATTGATAATCAATTTTTGTCCTGCTTCGATGAAGTCTGGAACGTTTACCACAAGACCTGTTTCCATTGTAGCTGGTTTACCAGAACCAGTCACTGTAGCACCTTTAATAGATGGTTGAGTTTCAGCAACTGTCAATTCAACAGTTGTAGGAACCGTCACCCCAATCACTTCGCTTCCGTAGAATTGAATTTTCACTTCTGAGTTTTCAAGGATGTAAAGCAATTCGTTCTCAACATTGACAACAGGAATTTCATATTGGTCGTATGTTTCAGTATTCATGAAGTAAGCTGTATCATCCATTTTATACAAGTATTGAGCTGGTACAGTTTCAATAATAGCTTGCTCAAATTTTTCTTCTGGACGGTAGCTTGTATCAAAAGTTGAACCAGTACGAACATCACGCAATTTCATACGCATGATCGTGTTTCCTTTACCTGGTTTGTGGTGGCTCGCTTCCAAAACGCGGATCAATTTTCCATCAGCTGTTTCAAAGGTCATACCAGCTTTCAACTTACTTGCTTCAATCATGTTTTCATACCTCTTTTTAAAAATATATTACTCTTTATTCTATCACAAATGCTCAGATTTCTCAAATCTGTCTCTGCAAATTTCCTTAGATCACAATCAATTCTTTCGGTGCCAAGGTCAAGACTTCACAACCGGTTTCCGTAATCAGGAGATCATCTTCAATCCGGACACCAGATAGGCCTTCAATGTAGATTCCTGGCTCATCTGTCAAAACCATCCCCGCCTTGATAACTTCTTTTGAAGTTTGACTGAAATAAGGCTCTTCATGGATGTCCAAGCCAATACCATGTCCAATTCCATGAGTAAAGTACTGGCCGTATCCTGCCGCCTCGATAATGTCTCGAGGAATTTTATCAAACTCACGGAAACCGAGTCCAGCCTTGGCTTCAGCAATGAGAGCTTGGTTGGCTTTCAAGACCGTTTCGTAAATTTCTCTTTCCTTGTCGCTGACATGACCTGCATAAATGGTCCGGGTCATATCACTGACGTAATGGTTGTAAAGACAGCCAAAGTCCAAGGTCAAGGCATCCCCAGCAGATATGATGCGATCACTTGGAGTCGCATGGGGCATAGCAGAGCGCTCTCCCGCAGCGGAGATGATATCAAAGGATACACCTGACGCTCCCAATTCCCGCATTCTGAAATCCAGGAAGGTCGCCGCTTCTAATTCTGTTGTTTGGCCAACCTTGATAAACTCCAGCACATCTAGAAAGGCTTGATCTGAAATACTGCAAGCCTTGCGGATGGTTGCTACTTCTGTCTCATCTTTAATCAAACGAAACTCCATCACAAAATCAGACAAGGCTCTTAGAGAGACTCCTGAGAAAGCTGTCGCCAGACGAGTATGATAGGCAACTGTGATCTCATCCTCAAAGCCAAGTTCTTGGATAGCTGCATCTTTGACTATTTTTGCCGCTTCTTCCAATTCATTGCGGGTTTCAACAATCTCAACAAAGGGGAAGCAAGTCGCATGGGCATGAATGGTATAGCGCGAATCGGTGAAGAGGACCACGCGCTCTTCTGTCACCAAAACAGTCCCGTTCGATCCCCAGAAACCTGTCAAATAGTAAACATTTTTTAAGTTGTTAATGAGGACAGCTTTTAAATCCTGTGCCTTCATTTTAGTTCGTAGATTTGTAATTCGTTGGTTCATTGTAATTTCCCTTTCAAATACTGTCCTGTAAAGCTAGCTGGGTTGCTGGCTACTTCTTCTGGTGTTCCTGTCGCAATAATGGTACCACCACCGACACCACCTTCTGGTCCTAAGTCAATGATATGGTCCGCTGTCTTAATGACATCCAAGTTGTGCTCAATGACCAAAACGGTATTGCCATCATCCACAAAGCGTTCCAAGACCTTGAGCAAACGAGAGATGTCTTCGGTATGAAGGCCTGTTGTCGGCTCATCCAAGATATAGAAGGACTTGCCAGTTGAGCGCTTATGAAGTTCTGAAGCCAACTTCATCCGCTGGGCTTCTCCCCCTGAAAGTGTCGTTGCCGGCTGCCCCAAGGTCACATAGCCCAAGCCGACATCCTTGATGGTTTGTAATTTGCGATTAATCTTTGGAATATGTTTAAAGAAATCCACCGCATCATTGACGGTCATGTCCAAAATCTGGGAGATATTCTTTTCTTTATAGTGAACTTCTAAGGTTTCACTGTTGTAGCGTCGCCCATGGCAGACTTCACACGGTACATAGACATCCGGTAGGAAATGCATCTCAATCTTGATGATCCCATCTCCCGAACAAGCCTCACACCGACCTCCTTTGACGTTGAAACTAAAGCGGCCTTTTTTGTAGCCTCTAATCTTGGCTTCATTGGTTTGGGCAAAGAGGTCACGAATGTCGTCAAATACACCTGTATAGGTAGCCGGATTGGAGCGTGGAGTGCGCCCAATCGGGCTTTGGTCGATATCGATCAGTCGATCAATGTGCTCGACACCTGAAATGGTTTTGTATTTCCCTGGTTTCTCTGAATTGCGATTCAATTTTTGCGCCAGCGTTTTTTTCAAAATACTGTTGACCAAGGTTGACTTCCCTGAGCCAGAAACGCCAGTGACAGCAATGAACTTGCCCAGCGGGAAGCGTGCTGTCACCTCTTTTAAGTTATTTTCAGCAGCCCCTGTCAATTCGATAAAGCGACCGTTGCCTACCCGCCGTTCCGTTGGTACAGGAATAGCCCGTTTTCCAGAGAGGTACTGACCAGTGATGGATTTGCTATTGCGGGCTACCTGCTTAGGTGTTCCAGCCGCAACAATCTCGCCTCCAAAGACACCGGCTCCTGGACCAACGTCGATCAGGTAATCAGCCTCTCTCATCGTATCCTCATCGTGTTCGACAACGATCAAGGTATTGCCCAAATCACGCATCTTCTTGAGACTGGCAATCAAGCGGTCATTGTCCCGCTGATGAAGACCGATCGAAGGCTCATCTAGGATGTAGAGGACACCAGAGAGGTTGGAGCCGATCTGGGTCGCTAAGCGAATCCGCTGACTCTCTCCCCCTGATAGAGTCCCGGCCGAGCGAGACAGGGTCAGATAGCTCAAGCCAACATTGTTCAAGAAGGTCAAACGATCCTTGACTTCTTTGAGAATCGGACGAGCAATGGTCTCCTCATTCTTGGTTAATTTGAGATCAGCTACTACTTTGAGATGGTCCTCAATGGACAAGTCCGAGATCTGCCCGATATGGAGCCCCTTCTCTCCTCCTACTCGGACAGACAAGGCCTGGTCATTCAAGCGATAACCATGGCAGGTGACACAAGTCAATTCATTCATGTAGGACAACATCTGATTGCGAGTGAAATCACTAGAGGTTTCGTGGTAGCGGCGATTAATATTGGTAACGACCCCTTCAAAAGGAATGTCAATATCTCGAACCCCACCAAATTCATTCTCATAATGGAAATGGAATTCCTTGCCCTCAGAACCATAGAAAATCAAGTGTCGGTCTTCTGGGGACAAGTCTTCAAAGGGCTTGTCCATATCAATCCCAAACTGGATCATGGCCTGTTCCAACATCTGAGGATAGTAGTTAGAAGAAATCGGATTCCATGGCGCTAGTGCTCCTTCACGGAGAGTCTTGCTAGCATCTGGAACAACCAAATCCAAGTCCACCTCTAGCTTGATCCCTAGTCCATCACAATCTGGACAAGAGCCAAAGGGGGCATTAAATGAAAAGAGACGAGGTTCCAACTCAGGGACGGTAAAGCCACAAACCGGGCAAGCATAGTGCTCTGAAAAGAGCAGTTCGTTTTCGTCCATGGTATCGATGACCACGTAGCCATCTGCGATCCGAAGGGCAGCTTCGACCGAATCAAAGAGACGGGACCGAATGCCATCTTTGATGACAATCCGATCTACAACAACCTCAATTGTGTGCTGTTGGCTTTTGGATAATTCTGGGACTTCTGTTACATCAAAGATTTCACCATCCACACGCACCCGGACATAGCCGTCTTTTTGCACCTTTTCGATGATATTCTTATGTTGGCCTTTTTTCTTACGAACGATGGGCGCTAGAATTTGCAGGCGTTGGCGCTCTGGCAATTCCAAAACTTGGTCAACAATCTGCTCGACCGAAGAAGCCGTAATCGCTCCATGCCCATTGATACAGTAGGGAGTCCCCACACGAGCATATAAAAGACGTAAGTAATCGTTGATTTCAGTTGTCGTTCCAACCGTTGACCGCGGATTTTTGCTGGTTGTTTTTTGGTCAATGGAAATGGCTGGACTTAAGCCATCAATCGAGTCCACATCGGGCTTTTCCATATTTCCTAAAAACTGACGAGCATAGGCTGACAGGCTCTCTACATAACGTCTTTGTCCTTCCGCATAGAGAGTGTCAAAGGCTAAGCTCGATTTCCCAGAACCTGATAGACCAGTGACCACGACCAGCTTATCTCGAGGGATTTCAACATCAATATTTTTTAAATTATGAGCACGCGCTCCATGAATGACAATTTTATCGAGCATTTCTTCCACTTTTCATCAATTTATTTATCCTTCATTATATCAAATTTTTCAGCATTCTTTTATCCAAAAGCGTGCTTTTTCTGTTATAATGTTAAGGTGTAAAAAAACAAGGGGAGGCACCATGAAACAGGTCTTTTTATCGACAACGACTGAATTTAAAGAAATAGAGACACTGGAACCCGGTAGCTGGATTAACCTTGTCAACCCTTCCCAAAGTGAGTCGATGGAAATCGCTTCTGCTTTTAACATCGATATTGCCGACTTACGGGCACCGCTCGATGCGGAAGAAATGTCTCGTATGACCATCGAAGATGAGTATACCTTGATCATCGTAGACGTTCCCATCAAGGAAGAGCGGAACAATCAGACCTACTATGTCACCATCCCTTTGGGAATCATCCTAACAGAAGAGGCTATCATCACCACTTGCTTGGAAGAGTTGCCTCTCCTAGACACCTTTATCAATCGTCGCTTGCGGAATTTCTATACCTTCATGCGATCCCGCTTCATCTTCCAGATCCTTTATCGCAATGCGGAGCTCTACTTGTCCGCGCTTCGTACCCTGGATCGTAAGAGTGAACAGATTGAAAGTCAACTGCACAAATCAACGCGTAATGAAGAGCTGATTGAACTGATGGAATTAGAAAAGACCATCGTCTACTTCAAGGCCTCTCTGAAAACCAATGAGCGCGTGATCAAGAAATTGACCAGTGCCACCAGCAACATTAAGAAATACCTGGAAGACGAGGATCTGTTGGAAGATACCTTGATCGAGACCCAACAGGCCATTGAGATGGCGGATATTTATGGAAACATCCTCCACTCCATGACCGATACCTTCGCATCGATCATCTCCAACAACCAGAACAATATCATGAAAACTTTGGCCATGGTGACCATCGTCATGTCCATCCCAACCATGATCTTCTCAGCCTATGGCATGAACTTTAAAAACAATGATCTCCCCCTCAACGGAGAACCTAATGCTTTCTGGCTCATTATCTTTATTGCCTTTGCCATGACCGGATCGCTCGTTGTCTACCTCATCCATAAAAAATGGTTCTAACACCTACTAATAACACTAAGGAGTATTTATGTCTCAATTTGATTTGACCCAATTAAGTAAAAAAAATCAAGAATTCGTTCGCATCGCTAAACACCAATTGATTGAAAACGGCAAAACAGAAGAAGAGGCTACTAGCCTGATTGAAGAAATTCTTCCAGCTATCTTTGAAAACCAACCAAAAGGAGTAACGGCGCGAACTCTCTTTGGAGCGCCAACTGTTTGGGCCAATGCTTTTAGTGATCAGGAACGCTACGAAAAAGAGCATCCAAAAGAGAATGATGCTCCTCATCTCATGATCACGGATTCTTTCCTTCTCGTCTTTGGTCTCTTTGCTGCTATTTCAGCCTTCATGAACCTTTTTGCACCTCAGGGAACCACTTATGGACTTCTCACATTGACTCTTGGTAGCTTGGCTGGTGGGGTTGTGCTCTATTTGATGTATTACTACTTCTACCAGTACTACGAAGTTTCTAAACGTGGAATGAAACGGCCTGCTTTAACCAAGTCACTCCCTATCCTAATGTTGGCGATGATCCTTTGGGTTGTAATTCTCATGGTCACTGCTTTGCTCCCACAATTCCTCAACCCTCGTGTACCAAACTGGTTCATGCTCTTACTCGGTGGAGGAGCTCTTCTTCTCCGCTACTACTTGAAGAAAAAATACAATATTAAGAGCGCCAATACAGCACCTCAACGACGCTAAAAAGAAACGGATGAAGTTTTCATCCGTTTTTGTTTTTACTGTATTTCCCTGTTCAATCTTTTTGAAAAATAGAGGACTAAGTCATCATTGTTTTCACAAGAACTGTAAGGGTCCAAGGGCTGATCCCTAAACCAAACTCCAGATCCGTCTGGGATATAGTCCCGTTTGACATACAGTCTTTGAGCTGGACCATAACCCGAGTGTAAACCAACCCCTAAAGTAACAATCTCTGATAGTAGCCGGACTCTTTTTTCCGCCTCTTCTAAGAGTTGATTCCCAATTCCTCGATTTCTAAATGGCTCAAAAACATTAAAATCAGATAGTTCAGGATAGACTCCCACGAAAGGGCCGTGCTTGGCATAAGGCAATATAGTGATATAACCTGCCACAAATCCATCCGACTCAGCTACTAATACGTCTCTCTTTCCGTTCTCCTGATCCTGAAAATAGCTGGCCAAGATATCCTCTCTACCCGGCCACCCTTGATGGATAAAGGCTTGAGAGATCCCTTCAATATCATACTCCATCATACTTCTGATGATTGTGCTTTCCTTCATGTTGCGCTTCTTGATACCTTTCTCCCCCTCATTATAGCATAATTAGAGCTTGGGAAAGATCAAAGAGGGCCACCCGGACCTGAAAAAAAGACCCGTAAGGGTCTTTTCTTTAATCTTCGTTTACGAAAGGCATCAAAGCCATTACGCGAGCGCGTTTGATAGCTGTTGTTACTTTACGTTGGTTCTTCGCTGAAGTTCCAGTTACACGACGAGGAAGGATTTTCCCACGTTCTGAAACGAAACGGCTAAGAAGCTCAGTATCTTTGTAATCAACATATTCAATTTTGTTTGCTGCGATGTAATCAACTTTTTTACGGCGTTTGAATCCGCCACGACGTTGTTGAGCCATGTTTATTTCTCCTTTATAATTTTAATTCGTTAAACCCATTCTTAGAATGGTAGATCGTCATCCGAGATGTCCATTGGATTAGCTCCGAATGGATTGTCATCACGTCCAAAGTTTGGTGTTGCGTTTGATGGTTCAGATCCTCCAAAGCTTGGAGCTGCATTTCCTGCAAATCCTCCAGCTGAAGCATAACCACCACCTGCTTGTCCTTCACGATTCGCGCGGCTTTCCAACAATTGGAAGCTGTCCGCTACGACTTCAGTGACATAAACACGTTGACCTTGCTGATTCTCATAATTACGAGTCTGGATACGACCTGTAATCCCAACTAAGGCACCCTTTTTAGCCCAATTCGCTAAATTTTCAGCTTGTTGACGCCAAATCACACAGTTGATAAAGTCCGCATCTCGTTCACCATTTTGGTTTTTAAAATTACGGTTAACCGCGAGTGAGAATGTCGCAACAGCCTGATTTTGAGGGGTATAACGAAGCTCAGCATCTCGAGTCATACGACCTACAAGTACAACATTGTTAATCATTAGTCACCTTCTTTATTCGTTAGGGCTTACGCGTCAACTTTTACGATCATGTGACGAAGAATGTCACCGTTGATTTTTGAAAGACGGTCGAACTCGTTAAGAGCTGCATCGTCGTTCGCTTCAACGTTTACGATGTGGTAAAGTCCTTCACGGAAATCTTGGATTTCGTATGCAAGACGACGTTTTTCCCAATCTTTTGATTCAACAACAGTTGCACCGTTGTCAGTCAAGATAGAGTCAAAGCGTGCTACCAAAGCGTTTTTAGCTTCTTCTTCAATGTTTGGACGAATAATATAAAGAATTTCGTATTTAGCCATTGATATGTTCCTCCTTTTGGTCTAATGACCCCAAGTCTTTGCAAGGGGTAAGTGAGGTTTGCTCACAAGAAACTATTATACCAGACTTTGGGATAGAAGGCAAGTAAAAATACCTTCTCTACATTCTTTTCGAAAAGATTTGTTTTTCTTCTATTATTTTCTCTCCTTTTTTACAACAAGGAAATCTCTCCCTTTCCTTAAAGAAAACTGATATCAGTTAGCTTTAAGAAAGGGCCGTTATACTACCTTCATCACAAACAAGAAACGAGGAACGCTTATGAATTATTTAGTAATCCCCGCTTATCAACCCGATCAAAAACTTCTCAAACTGGTTAAAAAACTGAGAGAAAAATGTGACTTCTCCATTATCGTTGTGGACGATGGTAGTTCTGAGGAGTGCCAAGCGATTTTTGAAAAATTAGACGGGCTAGCTACAGTCATTCACCACGAAACCAACCTTGGAAAAGGAGGGGCTCTCAAAACTGCCTACACCTACATTCAAGAACAAGGGCAATACGGAACAGTCATCACTGCCGATGCTGATGGTCAACATAAGGTTTGGGATATCTTCCGTGTAGCCAATCAATCACAAGAAAATCCGAACCAATTGGTTCTAGGGGCACGCGCCTTTTCAGGCAAGGTTCCTTTGCGTTCTGCTTTTGGAAATAAATTGACCCGCTTCTTGTTCAAGCAACAAACAGGGGTCGCTGTGACAGATACGCAGACTGGCCTTCGAGCCTTTACAACCAACATGATCCCCTTTATGTTAGATATTGAGGGACAACGGTATGAGTACGAAATGAATGTGCTCCTCGCAGCTAGTAAGGCCTTTCCCATCTTGGAAGTTCCGATTGAAACAGTTTATATAAATGACAATGAAGGGTCCCACTTCCGTCCTATTCGCGACGGTCTCATGATCTACAAGGACATGTTCAAGTTTGCCCTCTCTTCCCTGAGTAGCTTTATCGTGGATTACCTGGTCTATGCCTTCTTCCTTTTCGTGATGATGGCTGTGCCGATTAGTCTTCGTATCCTCCTTGCAAACGGGATCGCTCGTGTGGCCAGCTCCATCTTTAACTACTCAACCAACAAACATCTAGTCTTTAAGAACAAAGACAGCCTGGCTCGAACCGGAAGTGGTTACTTGGGACTTGCGATTGGACTCTTTATTCTCGATACCCTCTTGATTCGACTCTTCTATACAAGCTTTGGTCTCCATTTGCTCCTCAGCAAAGTGATCGTCGGACTCTTGCTCTTCGTCGTCTCATGGTTGATTCAGAAAAAAATCATTTTCAAGGAAAGGACTGCACCTACTCATGAAATTCTTTAAAAAATCTTATACCTATGCTGCTTGTTTCGGCATCCTGCTAACAAGCTCCTTCAGCTATTCTATGCTCAAGACCTTTATCTTATCGGATGCTATCCAAACAGTCAAAGCTACGACCACTGATACCAAGGCGGCTGAGGAGGCAGCAGCCTCTGCTACTACTACAGATACCAGTTACTCCGATGACAATATCCAGGTGAGCCTGACAGAAACAACAGTTGAAAACACTCAAGTTTACATTGCAGATATTACGGTTAGCTCTTCTGACTATCTAAAAACTGCTTTTGCTCAAAATACCTACGGGACAAACGTGACGGCTAAGACGTCCGTCACTGCAGCTGAAAATAATGCTATTCTAGCCGTCAATGGAGACTACTACGGTGCTAATAGCACCGGCTA
Organism: Streptococcus sp. bf_0095; assembly: GCF_004166885.1. Taxonomy (GTDB): domain Bacteria; phylum Bacillota; class Bacilli; order Lactobacillales; family Streptococcaceae; genus Streptococcus. The sequence continues at coordinate 176,058 of NZ_RCYU01000002.1, forward strand.
TGTCATCCGAAATGGAGTGGTCTACCGCGATACGGTTCGCGAAGACTCTAGCAATGGCGACTTAGCGATTTATAAAGATGGTTCCTTCAAGGTTATCTACGAAGATGAAATCACTGCGGATCAGTTGGTCAAAGACGGGGTTGTTAATATCCTTGCCTTCGGACCTTCCTTGGTTGAAGATGGAGTAATTACTGTCGATACGAACTCAGAGGTGGGACAATCCATGGCGTCTAATCCACGTACTGCCATTGGGATCATCGATGAAAACCACTACATCATTGTCGTCTCGGACGGCCGGACTTCAGAGAGTGAAGGGCTTTCTCTCTACCAATTAGCGGAAGTGATGAAATCGTACGACGTCAAAACAGCCTACAACCTGGATGGTGGTGGATCTTCTACACTTTACTTCAATGGCCAAGTTATTAACAAACCAACTACAAATGGTACTATCTCAGAAAGGGCGGTGAGTGACATTGTCTACATCGGTTACTAATCCTATCAAACAACGGTTGAAAAAGACCATCCTCTGGTACACTCTGATTACAGCTTTCTTCTTCGTCGGAAGTCGCATCTACGAACACTTTAGTTTTGGCGAAACCTCTGCCTTCATGCACTACCTCTTCTTGATTCCTTTGATCGGCGGCACCCTGCTAGTGGCTCTGCAACTAGTGGTAAAAGGCCTTTCTCGACTCACTCTCAATCTTTGGAACTCAGCAGTTGCCACGGCAACTGCTGGAGCCCTCTACCGAGGCATTGTTAAGCTCTCTGGTCGTTCTACAACTCTCGACCAGCCCTACTATTATGTTGCAGGGATCTTCCTAGCCCTTGCCCTTATCAGCCTCTTCTTTGTCCGAAGTGTCTGGGTGGAGAAAACAGCTTAAAACATTCAAAACGTCCGTTTCTAAAATGAAACGGACGTTTTTTTGATTAACCTAATACATGAACGACTTAATCTTGCCGTTTTTTACTTGCTACAAAGCCTGCCAAAGCTAGTGAGGTCATGCCAAAGAGGCTAAGGACTGTTGAAGCCAATTCATCTTGACCTGTTTTTGGAAGACCAGTTGCTGATGTAGCAGCTACTTCTGCTTGACCACCTGTATGATAGGTAACAGCGACTGGTTTGTTTGTTGCAACTTCTTTCGTTTCAGATGTAGTTGGTTGAGCTGGGGTAGCTGGGCCTTTAGATACCGCTGGTTGGACAGGCGTCACTGGAGTTTCCGGTATCTCTAGTGTCGGATTTTCTGGTTGAATCCATGGTTTCACAATCGCTCCACTATGCACCTCTGGGTTTGGCTTGATAACCTCTTTGACCAAAGAAAGAAGGTGGAAATTGATTTGATTGCTCACTTCATAAAGGAAATCATTTTCCGATGCACGATACCCCGCTGGGAGATCCACATGAACACGATAGGAGCCGTTCATCAACATGGTCTCAAAGCGTTTCAAATCATAGATACTTTGTGGGAGAAGGCGACTGATACCATCATTCCCCACCACTTTTACGACTGTTCCTGTCGGAACCGGCTGATCAAATCCAATAGTGAGTTTGTTTTCATCTAAATAATGGAAGGCAAAGGTCACTTTCGGATGTGGATTTTCGGCTGAAACCGTCACCTTCTTCACTAGTTCTGTTCCCCAATCATAATGGTAATCAGACAAGGTGATTTTCACTGTATAAGTGCCAAAAGGTAATTCTGGGAAGGTGCCAGCATTGTAGGACGCATTGAACTCTCCTTCTACTACACGGCCTTGGTCATCCACTACCTGATAACGAACGACGGATGGATAATACGAAATGACTTCTCCACTGCTATCTGTGAAGACCACCTCCAAGGTACTCTTTTCAGCCTTTGGTTTTTCAGTCTCTGTCTCGCCTGGTTGTTCATCTGAACTGGCTTCATTCGTCGAAGTCGTTGCCTCTACTTTCTTTCCTTCGATGTCCATCTCAGTGGTATTGTAGACCTTATCCCAGATGGTATAGCGAACAGTAGAAGGGTCAACCCCTTCCGGAAGCAGATAGCTACCGTCTTCTTGGGGTTCCAAGGCCACGGTTTCCCCATTTTTGACGTAGGACAGATAAGTCCCTGCTAGTCCACTACCAGTTTCGATCACCTTACCTGGTCGGAAAATCCGTGTTGCTGGATCGTACTGAGCACTTCCAGACTCGATGCTTGGAGTCGTATTGTCAATCTTAACCTTGAAGTTAAGCTCTTGTTGCTTGGCCCCTGAAGCAGTTGGACGGTAGGTAATCACAAATTGGTATTCTCCATCTGGTAATTGCTTGCCGTCTTTGTCCAAACCTTCCCAAGAGATTTCATAAAACTCTTCGCTACGATTCCCAATCCGGTAACTCCAGTCTGTCTTACGGTGGACTTCATTTCCGACCTCGTAAATCGGGTTAGTACGAGCTGTGTCCTCCTTCTTGTAAACTGATAGGTGGACATTTTCAACATTGCGAAGCATGACGGCTTTAACCTTGATGCTATCAAAGCTGGAATCACTGTTTGGAGAGAAGTAAAGTTGGTCCCCATCAAAGCGATCCCCATCCTGGCCAAGAGTTTTGGCTACGGATTCCCCATTTTCATAGACATAACTAATCAAAGAGGTAAAGTGATTGTCTGGATGACGCTCTGGCGTTTCTGGGACCTTTTCATCTGGATAATCCGGCTTGTCCTTGTAGTAATAAAACGGCTTGTCGCTACCTGTGTATTCGTAGATTGGCTTTTCAATGCCACGCAGATTTTGATAATCTCCATGGAAGCCAACATAAGGGAGGCTGACCAGATGTTTTTGGTTGCTGGCATCTTTGACCAGTACAAACCCTTCTAAGAAATAACCATTTGGCATTTGCTTGCTGAGCTCTTCCTTGTACTTGCTCGCATCAACCGTTACATGGATGGTCCGCTGACCATTGGCTGGAACAGTAATGGTTTCCTTGCCATCTATGGTTTCTAATAGCCGAGGATGGAGGGTGAATTTGCCATCTTGAACTTGATCTGTCTGAAGGGTCGTTTCATAACGAAGAGACTTCTCTTGATTGGAAAGATTGTGGATGGTCACGTCAAACTCAAAAGTATCTGTGACATTACCTAGTGTCAGACTACTTTTAGCATCTTTCGCCGTTACATAGAGATCACCTAGTGCTGCAGCTGTGACATCCATAACCCCTGCTCCTTGCTGACGAACAGAGGAATAGGCATGCGTTTCCTCATCCACATGCGGAACAGCTGTACTCATGGTCATCTGTTTGACAAGAACTTGTAACTGTTCTGGACTGAGATGAGGGAAGCGCTCCTTCAAGGCTTGTTTCACCAGTGCAGTGGCACCCGCTGCGTGAGGAGAGGCCATACTGGTCCCCCTATCCATATAGTACTCTCCATTATTAACAGATGAGTAGATCATCCCTCCTGGAAGGGTGACATCCGGTTTGAGGTCGCCATCAGCTGACAGCCCCCAAGAGGAGAAGTCGGATAATTGATTGGCTGCGTCGTACGGCACCCGTTTGAATTTGTTGGCAATATGGAGCTGGTAGTCCTTGGCATGTTGTGCTAGGACACTTCCAGCATCGTGGCCAATAACCCCAACTGGGAATCGTTCCCCCAACCCTTCTAAGTCAAAGCTTACAGGATTATTGCCCTGCTCCTTAGTCTGGTAGAAGATCACCCCTGTAGCACCAGCTCTTTTGAGCTCTTTGACCTTATCCACATCCGAAACTTCGCCACCTCGCTCCGTAAGGACTAAGTGCCCATTGATACTATCAGCTTGGTAGTGGTCGATCCCTCCCTTTTCCACATGGAGATAGCTTTGAGGGATGGTCGTCCGAAAGGCATCGCGTTCCACAAAGGAGTGCATCGGAATTTTGCCATCTGGGAAGTCTTTCGAACCTTTTAAGGCTTCTACGGTCAGGCTTGCTTCTGCCGACTCATGCTTGGTCAGACTATTAATCGAAGCGACTGAGATGACATTTGGGTTGACGGATGGGGTTCCTGTCATCCCATAATCCGGTGTGCTTGCAAGTGGTTTGCTGTGCCAGAAGCCATTGGTCGCCATATTGGTAGAGGCAACTGTAATGGTCACTCCCGCCTTTCTCGCTGCCTCAAAGGCCTGGCGCGTGATTTCTCCCACATCATAAATCGAGCCTGATGCGGTTCCCAAACTCATGTTGATGGAATCAGCCCCTAATTTGACGGCGTCTTCCACTGCCTTGGTATAGATGAAATTTTGCACCTGACCGCCCTTGGTGTCTGAGAAAACACGCAAAAACATAAGCTGGGCTTCGGGAGCGACACCTCGGATAATCTCACCATTTGGGGATGGTTGAGAGGCATTTCCCACAGCGGTTCCAGCTACGTGGGCACCGTGAGAGATTGGATCATCTTCTTTAACATTGTCATCCATATCACTATAGTTGTGAACGTAGACGACTTTATTGTTGTACCATTTACCGTAAGTGATGCCGGCCTTTTTCTTAGCCTCTTCAATTTCCGCTTCACTCTTGTACTTGGCCTTGCTGATATCTGTCAGACGGAAAATATCGTGGGCAGGGTCGACCCCCGAATCGATGACCGCTACAACCTGACCTTGACCCTTAATCCCCTTATCCCAGAGTGGCTGTAAATTGATCAGACTATTTTCTTCACTGACCTTGGTCGTAGTTGAAGTCGGTGATGCAGGAGCAGGCTGGTTTTCCTCCACTCTAGTCCGACCTAGTGGAGCATAATCTAGGGCATCTACACGCGCTAGTCCCCGAATCTTTTTAGCATCTCCATAAGTCGTCTCTAGAGCCAGTCCATTAAAGAGCAAATTAACGTCATACAATTTTTTGAACTGAATGGATTGCTTTTCGAGTTCTTTCAAAAATTGTTCATGGTCTTGGTTGGTTTGTTCGATACGTGCTTCTTTTGAGACTGGTGATGATTCTCCAACCCCATCAGAAACTTTTTCTTTCAGACGAACTAGGACCTCGACTGGACTTGAATCCTCTAGAGTTTCTTTCGTTACTTCCTTGGGAGTGTCCGTCGTAGCAAGCTCAGGATTAGCTGTTGGACTTGCCATAACAGAAGCTGATAAGGTCTTCTCTTCTTTTGGTTTCTCATTTGAAGGATCGCTAGTAGCTGAAGAGGTAGTTTGTGGTTGCTTGGTTTGGTCCTTACCATCAGTCTTGGCTTGCTCTTGTGAGGAAGACTCCTCTTTAACTGTATCAGTTGCATGAGCTCCGTCCGAGCCTTTGTCCTGTCCGACTGTCGGACTCACCTCTTGACTTCCTTCTTTCACTACAAGAGCGGGTGTATCTGCCTGCCCTTCCTGCTCCTGGGCTGAAACAGTCACCCCACAAAAAAAGCATCCGACAAGTACCGATACTAAGCCGACTGCATATTTTCGTAAAGAAAAACGTTGTTGTCTGTCGCTTCCCATAAACAGACCTCCTTTATATTTTGTAAGCGGTTTCCGCACCTATATTTTAGTCCTTATCTTATGCAAAGTCAATGCAATCTAGCAAAATCTAAAAAAATATACTATCTTATTGATTTTGTCAGATTTCTCTATCCATTATTGAAGAATCTTTTCTTGCCAAGGGGAATTCCTCAGACAAAGTTTCTTTCATTAAAAAGGTACAAAAAAAAGAAACCAGAATAACTTCTGATTTCTTTTGGAATAAACTTATTTATTTATGTTTTCCCATTTCCAGTTGTGTACTTCTGGAATATCATCACCATGTTCACGGATGTAAGCATTGTGGAAGGCAATTGTTTCGTCCATTTGAGCTGCGAATTCAGCTGCTTCTGCTCCAAGAGCTGCATTGGCTGCATCTTGTGCCAAGTGGAAGCGATCCAATTCAGACATGACACGCATATCGAATGGTGTTGTGATATCTCCGTTTTCACGGTAACCATGTACACGAAGGTTATGGTTGTGACGGTTGAAGAAGATGTCACGGATCATGCCTTCATAACCGTGGAAGGCAAAGATCACAGGTTTATCAGTTGTGAAGACTTTGTCGAACTCTTCATCTGAAAGTCCACGCGCATCGACGGATGGGTGACGCAATTTCAAGATATCTACCACATTGACAAAGCGGATCTTCAATTCTGGGAAGGCCTTGTGCAAGATTGTAATAGCTGCAAGAGCTTCAAGGTTTGGCTCTGTACCTGCAGCTGCAATGACAAGATCTGGATCTTCATCTGCTGAAACAGTTGATGCCCAATCGATCACCTTGTATCCTTCACGAACCAATTCCTCTGCTTCATCAGCTGAGTAGAATTGAGGACGTGGGTGTTTAGAAGAAACGATCAAGTTAATCATATCTTCTGCCTTGAAGGCTTGGTCCATCACCGCAAGCAACGTATTCGTATCTGCTGGCAAGTACTCACGGATATATTCTGGAGTTTTTTCTGCCAAGTGAGTCAAGATACCTGGATCTTGGTGAGTGTAGCCATTGTGATCTTGTTGGAAAACAGTTGAAGTCGCAATCAAGTTCAAGGCAGGGTAGTTTTTACGCCATGTCGTGTGAGTCTTCGATTTACGCAACCATTTGAAGTGTTGAGTAATCATAGAGTCCACGACACGAAGGAATGATTCGTAAGAAGCGAAGAATCCGTGACGACCTGTCAAGACATATCCTTCGAGCATACCTTCTGCTTGGTGCTCTGACAATTGAGAGTCAATAACACGTCCAGCAGGGCTCAAAGCTTCATCGTAGTCTGGTTTCGTACGTCCTAACCATTGACGGCTTGTACGAGTGAAGACTTCTTGAAGACGGTTTGATTTAGTTTCATCTGGTCCAAAGATACGGAAGTTATGTGGGTTCGCATCCACAAGATCTGCTGCATACTTACCAAACTCGATCATATCTTGGGCCATGATAGCCCCTGGTGTTTCAATCTTGAAGGCATGTTTCTTCCAATCAGCAGTGTCCATTGGTTCGATGACACCTGCGTTTGTGATTGGGTTCATAGCCATGCGACGGTCACCTTTTGGTGCAATTTCGGCAATTTCAGGAAGCAATTTACCAGTTTCGTCGAACAATTCAGCTGGACGGTAAGATTCCAACCATGAAAGAAGGGCATCTACATGCTCCATGTGGTGAGCATCTACTGGGATTGGAACTTGGTGCGCACGGAATCCACCCTCGATTGGTGTACCTTCCCAAGCTTTTGGTCCAGTCCAACCTTTAGGAATACGAGCAATCAAGACAGGATATACTGGTTGAGTTGCTTCTTCTGCAGAACCTTTACGAGCTTCTGATTGGACTTTCTTGATTTCTTCAATCGCTTCGTCTAATTTTTCTGCAAACAAAGCGTGAGCTGCTTCGTGGTCGTCAGAAATAGCCGTTACGTCTGCAAAGATTGGTTTCCATCCAAGACCTTCAAAGAAGAGGGCCAATTCTTCGTCTGTTTTGCGTTCAAAGATCGTTGGGTTGTGAATCTTCCCACCGTTGAGGTAGAAGATTGGAAGAACAGCACCATCGTTAACTGGGTTCAAGAAGGTATTGGCCAACCAACCAGCCATCAATGGACCAGTTTCTCCTTCGCCATCACCGATTACGGTTGCAGCAATCACATCTGGATTGTCCAAAACAGCTCCAGCTGCGTGAGAAAGAGCATAACCAAGTTCTCCACCTTCGTGGATAGATCCTGGTGTTTCAGGCGCCGCGTGAGAGGCAATCCCTCCTGGGAATGAGAAGATTTTACATAGGTGTTTAAATCCTTCTTCATTTTGTGGGATATTTGGATTCAATTCTGTGTAAGAACCATCTAAGTAAGAGTTGGACACCATAACTTGTCCACCATGACCTGGTCCTTCAATGTAGAACATATCCAAGTCGTATTTGTTGATGGCACGGTTCAAGTGAGCATAGATAAAGTTTTGTCCTGGTACAGTTCCCCAGTGTCCGATTGGGTGAGCCTTCAAGTCGTTTTCAACCACTTCACGTTTCAATAATGGGTTGTCTTTCAAGTACATTTGAGCAGCCGAAATGTAGTTGGCTGCACGCCACCACGCATCCACTTTATCCAAGTAAGCTTTGCTGTTAAAATCAACAGTCATATTGTCTCCTCTCAAATTCTAGCTATGATTCTGATGAATTAGAATCCAGTGCAAGTATTTAGGTTATAAACATCCTGTTTCATTCATATGAAGACAGAACGAACGCGAACCAAATTTTAATTCAATTCTTTTCTATTCTATCAATAATTTAGCTTTTTGTATATAGAAAAAATTAAAAAAAATATAGTTTTTTATAAAAAGTTGCAAATCTCTTCTAAAATCAAAGCATTTTTCAATCATTTTACAAACAGCTTTCTGCTTAGACCACTTAAAAAGCCTTTGAAATCAGCTATCTATAAATCCCCTTGTCACATAAAATCTTTCATGATATACTTTAGATGTCAAACTAAAGGAGATCATTATGATGACGGAAAAACGCAATAAAGGATTTGTGTCAGGTCTAGTGCTTGCCCTTGTCTTTCTTGCATTCGCAGGATTAGTATTTTCATTATGGATGGGCCGCCAGAACCCTTCTACTAGCTTTGCGAAGGCAGAAAAGTCTGGGGACCCTGTAACGATGAAGGTCTATGATATTACACGAGAACCTGTCGGAACTGTGGACAACGGCCACGTCCTCTATATCGTCCAGTACGATAACCAAAACGATGGTAGGTTTGCAGGGATCGAAGCCAAAAAAGACGATGCGACGATTAAAGAGGTCATTGATAAGGCAAAAAATGGGGAACTGCAGACCGATCCTTATCAACTAAAGGGAACGCAATTAGCCCCTTTGGCAAAGGATAGCAAAAATACGTCTCGTAACGGTCGCCTTGTCGGTTATAGTGACTACATCCATTCCCTTCTCGACCCGACTTCTGTCGTGTCACTTAATATGACGACCAGCTATTACTTAAGCCTCACAGAGTACAACAAAGACTCCTTATTCCTCTTAATTGGTTCAGCTGCTCTTGCTGGACTTTCTATCATAATGGTCGTAGCCAGCTTCTCCGTTCGGAAACGGACCATTGCTTCCTATCAGGAACTCCACCAAAACTATCCCGAACTCCAAGGAGATCTGTCTCGCCTGTCTGATGAAGCCAGCTACTACAATCAAGACTTAAAAGTTATCTTGTACAAAAATCATTTGATTACCTATTTCAGAGGAACGCAAACGATTGATTTACGAGAGGTTCAACAACTATACTTACATGTCACTCGAGTTCGTCAATCAGGGATTGCTCGCTCAATCTTCCAATTGTGTTACATCCGCAAGGACAAACCAAAGAAACAGCACCGCCTAGCCATTAAGAATAAGAAGAACGCTGAAGAACAACTCTACACTCTTTTTGCACAGGTATCTGAGAGATTCCCAGATGTCAAGGTTGGAATTTAAAGATTTTCCAACTCCCTTTGGAAATACTGATCTAAGCACTAAATCCCCTCATCAGAATCAGTTGATGAGGGGATTTTTTTCTATTTAGGTCACATTTGAAACGAGAGGATTAAATCACTTTTTTACCATTTTTATAAACATCTGTCACTAGGTTGGTCGCAAAGAAATAGAAGAGATAATCTAGATTTGGTGCATCGTAAATAGTGATATCGGCCTGTTTTCCAGTATCAAAAGATCCAATGGTTTTGGCACGATCGACTGAATAAGCTGCATTAATAGTTACCGCATTGAGAATCTCAACTGGTGTCAAACGCATCATGAAGCAACCGAGGTGCATGGCAAACTGAAGATTGGCTGTCGGACAGGATCCTGGGTTACTGTCGGTTGTTAGAGTGATGGCCATCCCAGCATCCAGCATCTTACGAGCCGGTGCATAGGTATCTTCCATGAGGCTGAAGGTTGTAGCAGGCAACAGATTGCCGATAACTTTTGCTTTTGCTAGTTTTTGAATGCCTTCATCGGTAATCACCATCAGGTGTTCTGCGCTAGTAGATTCCAATTCAGCTGCAACATCCACACCACCGATAGACTCGATTTCATCCGCATGAATCCGCAGTTTGAAGCCCATTTCCTTGGCTTTTGACAGAAGATAGCGAGACTCATCTGCTGTAAAGACACCCTTTTCACAGAAGATATCACAGAATTCAGCTAACTTTTCTTCCTTCACTTTTGGAAGCATTTGCTCAATGATGAGATCTAAATACTCTTGAGAACGGCCCTTATACTCTGTCGGGATCGCATGAGCTGCCATAAAGGTCGAAACCAGATCAATTTCATGGTCACGGTCCAAGGCAGCTACTACATCTAGTTGGCGTTTTTCCGTTTCCCAATCCAAACCATAGCCACTCTTAGCTTCAACGGTGGTCACTCCATGACGCAACATATAGTCCAACAATCGTTTGGACTTGTTATAGAGATTGTCAAAAGATGCTTCACGAGTTGCCCGAACAGTGCTCAGAATTCCACCGCCTTGAGCGAGGATGTCTAAGTAGGAAACACCAGCTAACTTTTTCGCAAATTCATGTTCACGACTGCCTCCATAGACCAGGTGGGTATGACAGTCGATCAAACCAGGAGTCGCAACTTTCCCTTCACAAGATTTTACTTCCGTATGGTCATCGATCAGTTCTGGATCTGGTTGACCTGTTCCAACTGCAAGAATTTTTCCATCCTTAATAGCAATATAAGCATCGGATAGGATTCGCGCTTCTGCCATCTCTTTTCCATAGAGAGGATGGCCTAGATCATTTGGACAAAACAACTGGTTAAAGTGGGTTAAGATTACATCAGCAGACATATGAAAACATTCCTTTCTATTTCCATTGTTATTCATTTTACAATTCTACAGGAAAAGCGTCAAAAAAAAGTCAAAAAGTTTCTCCCTCATTATTTTTTGCTTTATTAAAAATTAAATTTATTTTTGACTCTTTATTGACGTTTCTTGGATACAATAAAGAAAATATAAATTCATAGTCTACACATAAGGAGGTTCCTACTATGTCATTTATAGACGATAAAGAAATTGCAGCTGCTATGTCTGTCAAACTTGACTTTGATGTCCTACCTGAAAAGGCAACTTTTCAAGAAGGCATCCGTCGTGCACCTGATAGAGGCTTCCGCTTAACGCAAGCTCAGACTGAGATTGCTCTTAAAAACGCTCTGCGTTACATCCCTAAAAAATTCCACCAAGAGTTGATCCCAGAATTTCTGGAAGAACTAAAAACTCGCGGTCGGATCTATGGCTATCGCTTCCGTCCAAAAGATCGGATCTATGGCAAACCAATTGATGAGTACAAAGGAAAATGCACTGCTGCTAAGGCTATGCAGGTTATGATTGACAACAACTTGAGCTTTGAAATCGCCCTTTATCCATATGAATTGGTCACTTACGGAGAAACAGGTTCTGTCTGTGCTAACTGGATGCAATACAACTTGATCAAGAAATACTTGGAAGTCATGACAGAAGACCAAACCTTGGTGGTTGAATCTGGTCACCCTCTCGGCCTCTTCAAGTCTAAACCAGAAGCTCCTCGCGTCATCATTACCAACGGTCTCTTGATCGGTGAGTATGACAATATGCGCGACTGGGAAATCGCTGAAGAAATGGGCGTTACCAACTACGGTCAGATGACGGCTGGTGGCTGGATGTACATTGGTCCTCAAGGGATCGTTCACGGTACCTTCAACACTCTCCTTAATGCTGGACGTCTTAAACTCGGTGTGCCTGATGATGGCGACTTAACTGGTAAACTCTTCATCTCGTCTGGTCTCGGTGGTATGAGTGGAGCTCAAGGGAAAGCAGCTGAAATTGCAAAAGCTGTTGCCATCGTTGCAGAAGTAGACCGCTCTCGGATCGAAACCCGTCACTCTCAAGGTTGGATTAGCCAAGTAACCGACAGTGCCGAAGAAGCTGTGAAATTGGCTCAAGCAGCACTGGAAGCTGGTGAATCAACTTCTATTGCCTACCATGGTAATATCGTAGACTTGCTCGAATATGTCAACGAACACCAAGTCCACGTTCACCTCTTGTCTGACCAAACCTCTTGCCACAACGTCTATGATGGTGGCTATTGCCCAGTTGGGATCAGCTTTGAAGAACGGACACGTTTGTTGGCAGAAGACAAAGAAACCTTCCATCGCTTGGTCGATGAAACCTTAGCTCGTCACTTTGCAGTGATTAAAGCTTTGACGGCTAAAGGTACCTACTTCTTCGACTACGGTAATGCCTTTATGAAATCTGTTTACGACTCTGGCATCAAGGAAATTTCTAAGAATGGTCTCGATGACAAGGACGGCTTCATTTGGCCATCTTATGTAGAAGATATCATGGGACCTATGCTCTTTGACTATGGTTATGGTCCATTCCGTTGGGTCTGCCTAAGCGGTAAACACGAAGACTTGATTGCAACTGACCACGCTGCTATGGAAGCGATCGATCCAACTCGTCGCTACCAAGACCGCGATAACTACAACTGGATTCGCGATGCTGAAAAGAACCAATTAGTCGTTGGTACACAGGCTCGTATCCTCTATCAAGATTGTATGGGACGTGTCAATATCGCTTTGAAATTTAATGAACTCATTCGCCAAGGCAAGATTGGACCGGTCATGATTGGACGTGACCACCATGACGTATCTGGTACAGATGCTCCATTCCGTGAAACCTCCAATATCAAAGATGGTTCAAACGTTACCTGCGATATGGCGGTTCAATGTTACGCCGGTAACGCCGCTCGCGGTATGAGTCTCGTGGCTCTCCACAATGGTGGTGGTACTGGTATCGGTAAGGCCATCAACGGAGGATTTGGTCTCGTTCTAGACGGTAGCCACCGGATCGACGAAATCATCAAATCTGCGATTGCATGGGATACCATGGGTGGGGTTGCTCGTCGGAACTGGGCAAGAAATAACCATGCCATCGAAACAGCCATCGAATACAACCGCCTCCATGCAGGAACAGACCACATCACCATTCCGTATCTGGCAGATGAAGATTTGGTCAAAGATGCGGTTCAAAAATTGTTTTAACATCAAAAAATAAAAATTGAGAAAGGGGAGGAAATACAAAGACTCCTCCTCCCCAACTTCTCCTATAAAAAGAGGTAATCATATGGCAAAAATTGTTGAGTGTATTCCAAACTTCTCTGAAGGACGCAATCAAGCTGTGATCGACGGATTAGCAGCCACAGCAAAAAGTATTCCAGGTGTTACGCTGCTGGACTACTCGTCTGACGCCAGTCACAACCGGAGCGTCTTTACACTCGTTGGGGATGAAGAAAGCATTCAAGAAGTTGCTTTCCAATTGGTAAAATACGCATCTGAAAACATCGATATGACCAAGCACGAAGGCGAACACCCTCGTATGGGGGCAACAGACGTTTGTCCTTTCGTTCCAGTCAAAGATATCACAACAGATGAATGTGTCGAAATCGCCAATAAAGTAGCCGAACGCATCAATCGTGAATTAGGTATTCCAATCTTCCTTTATGAAGATGCTGCAACTCGCCCAGAACGAAAAAACTTGGCGAAGGTTCGCAAAGGACAATTTGAAGGAATGCCAGAAAAACTGTTGGAAGAAGACTGGAAGCCAGACTACGGTGAACGCAAGATTCACCCAACTGCAGGGGTTACAGCCGTTGGTGTCCGTATGCCACTCGTTGCTTTCAATATCAACCTTGACACAGATGATCTAGAAATTGCCAACAACATTTCTAAAATCATTCGTGGATCTAGCGGTGGATACAAATACTGTAAAGCAATCGGTGTCATGCTAGAAGATCGCAACATCGCCCAAGTCTCTATCAACATGGTCAACTTGGAAAAATTCCCATTGTATCGCGTCGTTGAAACCGTTCGTTTCGAAGCACAACGCTACGGGGTTCGCATCACTGGAACAGAACTCATTGGACTGGCTCCTGCTAAGGCTTTGATTGACTCTGCTGAATACTACTTGCAATTAGAAGACTTTGACTATAGCAAACAAGTCTTGGAAAATCACTTGTTGGGTTAGAAAGGGAGTTCTATGAAACTAGTTGACTTAAGTATTACAGAGTTTGCCAAGGTTCTTGGTTCAGATGCCCCAGCTCCAGGTGGCGGTTCTGCTGCTGCCCTATCTGCTGCAAACGGGATTTCACTTACAAAAATGGTCTGTGAACTGACCATCGGTAAGAAAAAATACGCTGAATTTGAAGACCACATCAAAGGGGTTCACGAAAAAAGTGCCCACCTCCAAGACCAATTACTAGAAGCCATCGACAAAGATACAGAAGCTTTCAACGTGGTATCAGCAGTCTTTGATCTTCCAAAGGAAACGGAAGAAGAGAAAGTCGCTCGTCGTGAAGCCATGCAAAAAGCTTTGAAACATGCGACAGTATCTCCTTTCTCTATGATGGAGCTCATCGTTGAGGCGCTTGAAACAACAAAAGAAGCTGTTGGTAAGTCCAACACCAATGCGGCGAGTGACCTAGGAGTGGCTGCTCTCAATCTCAAGGCTGGACTTCAGGGGGCTTGGCTCAATGTCCTGATCAACATTTCAGGAATCAAGGACCAAGACTTCGTCCAAGAATACCATAGCAAGGGACTCGAACTCCTCCAAACAGGCTCTGAGCTTGCAGATAACATTTACCAAAGCATTTTAGAAAGCCTATCTTAAACCTACCAATTAACGTTATAACTTTAATACCTACAAAGAAAGAAGGGATTCTATGGTTTTATCGGATATTGAAATTGCCAATTCTGTCCAAATGAAGCCCATCATGGAAATCGCTGCTGAACTTGGATTGACTGAAGACGACATTTCGCTCTACGGAAAATACAAGGCAAAAATCGATAGCAACCAACTGGAACAACTAAAGGACAAGGAAGATGGAAAGCTAATCCTCGTGACAGCCATCTCTCCGACACCTGCTGGAGAAGGAAAGACAACCACCTCTGTTGGACTAGTGGATGCCCTCTCTGCTATCGGTGAGAAAGCGGTCATTGCCCTCCGCGAACCTTCACTTGGCCCTGTCTTTGGGATCAAGGGTGGTGCTGCCGGTGGTGGGTACGCTCAAGTGGTTCCAATGGAAGATATCAACCTTCACTTTACCGGAGACTTCCATGCCATTGGGATTGCCAACAACTTACTTGCAGCCTTGATTGACAACCACATCCATCATGGCAATGAGTTGGGCATCGATTCTCGTCGCATCACCTGGAAACGGGTGGTCGACATGAACGACCGGCAACTCCGCCATATTGTAGACGGCCTTCAAGGAAAGACAAACGGAGTTCCTCGTGAAGATGGCTTTGACATCACGGTGGCGTCTGAAATCATGGCTATTCTCTGTCTCTCAGAAAATATCCTTGACCTCAAAGAACGCCTCGATCGCATCATTATTGGGTACAACTACCAGGGACAACCAGTGACAGCCAAAGACCTCAAGGCTGGAGGTGCCATGGCAGCTGTTCTCAAAGATGCCATCCATCCAAACTTGGTACAAACCTTGGAGCATACTCCGGCTATCATCCACGGCGGACCATTTGCCAATATCGCTCATGGCTGTAACAGTGTGCTGGCTACCAAACTAGCCCTCAAATATGCAGACTATGTCGTGACAGAAGCTGGTTTTGGAGCAGACCTCGGTGCTGAAAAATTCATCGACATCAAATGCCGCATGGCCGGACTCAAACCTGCTGCCGTTGTCCTCGTCGCGACCATCCGTGCTCTCAAGATGCATGGTGGTGTCGCCAAAGCGGACTTGGCTACTGAAAATGTCCAAGCCGTGATCGATGGTCTGCCAAACCTGGACAAACACTTGGCCAACATCCAAGAAGTCTACGGTCTACCTGTGGTCGTTGCCATCAACAAATTCCCGCTGGATACAGAGGCTGAGCTAGAAGCTGTCTATGAATCTTGTAAGAAACGCAATGTAGACGTGGTCATCTCTGATGTCTGGGCACATGGTGGAGCTGGCGGCCGTGACCTAGCTGAAAAAGTCATTCAACTAGCTCAAGAAGAAAACCACTTCTCTTATGTTTATGACCAAGAAGACAGCATTGAAACAAAATTGACCAAGATCGTCACAAAAGTCTATGGTGGTAAAGGCATCAGCTTAACACCCGCGGCCAAACGCGAACTAAAAGAATTGGAAGCACTTGGTTTCTCCAACTACCCAATCTGTATGGCCAAAACGCAATATTCCTTCTCGGATGATGCCAAGAAGATCGGAGCACCGAAAGATTTCACTGTCAAAATCAGCAACCTTAAGGTGGCAGCAGGAGCTGGCTTTATCGTTGCGCTCACAGGAACGATCATGACCATGCCTGGCCTACCAAAAGTTCCAGCCAGTGAAAAGATTGATATCGACGCCCAAGGCAATATTACTGGTCTCTTTTAAGAAAGAGGAGGTCCTATGGTGACTATCCTTCATCTCACCCCCGCAGATTATCAGATTTCTACTTGGTCTGGTGGTCAAACCACCCAACTCTTCCTCTCTCCAAAAGAGGGAAGTTATCCAGATCGGACCTTTGACTTTCGCCTCTCTACTGCAACGGTGGAGGTTGAAAAAAGTGATTTTACTGATCTCACTGGCTACCACCGAATCTTGATGCCTCTGACTTCATCGATTACACTCACCCATCAACATAAAGAAGTTGTTTTGAAGCCATTTCAAAGCTACTTCTTTGACGGGGGAGATCCCGTATCTAGCCAAGGGACCTGTCAAGATTTTAATCTAATCTATAAACCTTCTTATCAGGGGCATATGAGTGCTATATCCCCAAAAGAAAGTGTCACGAGCCAGAGTCGCTATCAATTGATCTATGCTCTCTGTCCACTAACACTTGAATGGAAAAAGGGACAACTTTACTCCCTCAAAACTCACGAGCTCCTGTTTATCGAACAAGCATCTCCTCTTCAAGAGATGACAATTACGTTTTCACCCCTTCAGTCTGGGAAGCAACCGATTGCTATCTGGACTGCGCTAAGATAATGTTTTAAAGGAGAGACATTATGAACGGAGCACATAAACAGTCGATTGAGGAACAAGAAAAAGCGAAATTCAGCTTTAGCGGTGCCACTCTATACGGTATCAATGCCGTGATTGGGTCTGGTATCTTCCTCTTGCCCAAAAAGATATATTCTGGCCTCGGACCAGCTTCCCTGGCCGTCATGTTTGGAGTAGCTATTCTTGTCATGCTACTATCAGCCTGTCTGGCTGAAACGGCTGGCTACTTTGATAAAAACGGTGGAGCCATGCAATACTCAAAAGCAGCTTTCGGAGACTTTGTCGGCTTTAACGTCGGGATCCTCGGATGGGCCGTTACCGTTATCGCTTGGGCTGCTATGCTAGCTGGTTTTGCTAAGATCTTCATCATTACCTTCCCAGCATTCGAAGGCTACAACCTACAGATTAGTATCGTTATGTTGGTTCTCTTGAGTCTTATGAACATCGCCGGTCTGAAAACATCGAAAATGTTCACACTGACAGCTACTGTTGCAAAATTAATCCCAATTGTCCTCTTCTCACTCTTCGCCATCTTCTTTATTCCTGGTGGAGTAAGCAAGGGCAACTTCACACCTTTCCTTCAATTGGAAAGTGGATCAAATCTCTTTAGTGCTATTTCTAGTACCGCTGTTTACATCTTCTATGGATTTATCGGATTCGAAACCATGTCCATCGTTGCAGGGGAAATGCGTAACCCTGAAAAGAACGTTCCTCGTGCTATCTTGGGATCCATCAGTATCGTCTCAGTTCTCTACATGTTGATCATCGCTGGAACAATCGCTATGCTTGGTGGAGGCATTATGGGAACCGAGGCACCAGTACAAGACGCATTTGTTAAAATGATTGGCCCTATCGGTGCCCCTCTTGTCTCCTATGGTGCTCTCATTTCAATCGCCGGTCTCAACATCGGTGAATCCATTATGGTTCCTCGTTTCGGTGCTGCCCTAGCAGACGAAAAACTCTTGCCAGCAGAACTTGGAAAAACAAACTCCAAGAATGCTCCTGTCATTGCCATTATCATTTCCGGTTTCTTTGCATTCTTACTCTTGTTATCTGGATCTTTCGAATCCTTAGCAACTTTCAGTGTTGTTTTCCGTTTCTTCCAATATATTCCGACTGCTTTGGCAGCGCTCAAACTCAGAAAAATGTACCCAGAGAAAAAGGTTACCTTCCGAGTGCCATTCGGTCCAGTTATCCCAATTTTGGCTGTTGTCATCAGTATCTTGATGATTGCAGGGGATAATCTAATGAACTTTGTATGGGGAGCTATCGGTCTAGTAATCGCTAGTGGACTTTACTTTGTTTTCCACGGTGACAAACTAGCTAAAAAATAAAACAGTCCTCACCAATTCTATTTACACATTAGATGGGCTAGGGAGCAAAGCATTCCTTTGCTCCCTAGCCCATCTAAGAAGCCACGAATATCAAACCTGAGCTCTTTTCTCTAAGACTTCTTTCAATCCTTCTAAGAATCATAGACAATGGGCTCACGTTTGGTATTCAAACCGAAGTAAACAAATCTACTTCTACAGAACAATTCATAATCGGAGGTTTTATATGACTCAATTGATTCATTTAGATGGTAACAGCTTAACACTGGAAGAGGTCATCGCCGTCGCTCGGCACGGTGCCCAATGTGAGTTAGACGAAGCAGCCAAAGAAGCTGTTATCGCATCTCGTAAAATTGTTGATGATATCGTCCGTGAAAAACGTGTTGTCTATGGTGTGACCACTGGATTTGGCTCTCTCTGTAATGTCAGCATTTCTCCAGAAGATACTGTCCAACTGCAAGAAAACTTGATTCGTACCCACGCATCTGGTTTTGGTGATCCACTTCCAGAAGATGCCGTTCGTGCTATCATGCTCATCCGGATCAACTCGCTCTTAAAAGGCTATTCTGGCATTCGTCTGTCAACTGTTGAAAAACTATTAGAATTGCTTAACAAAGGAGTGACTCCTTATATTCCAGAAAAAGGATCACTCGGAGCTTCCGGAGACCTTGCCCCCCTTTCTCATATGGTGCTCCCAATGTTGGGACTTGGACACGCCTACTACAAAGGTCAACTCTTGAGCGGTCAAGAAGCTCTCGACCAAGCTGGTATTGAAAAGATCCAATTGGCTGCCAAAGAAGGGCTTGCTTTGATCAATGGTACGACTGTCCTAACCGGTATCGGCGCTCTTGCGACTTATGATGGTATCCAATTGCTCAAACTGTCTGACATTGCCGGTGCTCTTTCAATGGAAGTCCACAATGGTATTACCAGCCCATTTGAAGAAGACCTTCATACTATCCGTCCTCAAAGTGGACAATTGGCAACCGCTCGTAATATCCGTAACCTCCTTGAAGGAAGCAAAAACACAACTGTTGCGACCCAACAACGGGTACAAGATCCTTATACACTCCGTTGTATTCCTCAAATCCATGGAGCCAGCAAAGACTCTATTGCTTATGTAAAAACAAAAGTTGAAATCGAAATCAACTCTGTGACAGATAACCCAATCATCACCAAGGAAGGACACGTCATCTCCGGAGGTAACTTCCACGGTGAACCAATGGCACAACCATTTGACTTCTTGGGTATTGCCCTTTCTGAGATCGGAAACGTATCTGAACGTCGGGTGGAACGCTTGGTCAACAGCCAGCTTAGTAAATTGCCATCCTTCTTGGTCAAACACCCTGGCCTCAACTCAGGCTTCATGATTACGCAGTATGCTTGTGCTTCTCTTGCATCTGAAAACAAAATCTTGTCTCACCCAGCCAGCGTTGACTCTATCCCATCTTGTGAAAACCAAGAAGACTTCGTCAGCATGGGAACTACAGCAGCTCGTAAAGCAGCAGAAATCCTTAAGAATTCACGCCGCATCGTTGCTACTGAAATTATGGCAGCCTGCCAAGCCTTGGATCTCAAACCAGAAAATCATGAACTTGGTAAAGGTACAAAACCAGCCTATGACATGATTCGCAGCAAGGTGGCCTTCATTGAATTTGACAAGGACATCGAAATCTTCGAAGAACTCAATAAAGCATCTGCTGTTGTCGAAAGTGAAGAATTCTTAGCAACCATCGAAAAAGCAGTTGACTTAAGCATTCAATACTGATACAGTAAGGATACAGCAGAAAAAGGCTGAGAAAATTTCTCAGCCTTTCCAATTCTAGCCAAATACCAACAAACGGAGGCATGTAACGTGCTTAGAGATTATTACCCAACGACTTACAGTTATTACCAAGGCAGTATTGAAGACAATCCTTATACAGCCAAATGGGGAATGCTGACGAAGTTTTTGGATTTGAATGATGAAACCTTGACTCCTTTTGAAGAAGTCACCTTTGGAATCCTTGGTTTTAAAAGCGATAAAGGAGTCTATATCAATAACGGTCGCGTCGGTGCTGTCGAAAGTCCTAATGCTATTCGCACCCAGCTCGCCAAACTTCCTTGGCACTGGGGCACCAACGTCACAGTTTTTGATGTCGGAAATATCGATGGCCCCAATCGTTCTCTTGAAGATTTGCAAGAGAGCCTCTCTCTAACTGTCAAACGGATGTTGGAGCTAAATATTCAACCAATCGTCCTCGGTGGAGGGCACGAAACGGCTTATGGTCACTACCTGGGCCTCAAATCCTCCTTGCAACCAGATGAACAATTGGCTGTCATAAACCTAGATGCTCACTTTGACCTGCGTCCTTACGACCAAACTGGTCCCAACTCTGGAACAGGATTTCGCCAAATGGCAGACCACGCAAAAGAAGAGAGCAAAGATTTCCCTTACTTGATTTTGGGCATCCAGGAACACAGCAACAACCTGTTCCTATTCAACTATGTGGCAAAAACACCAAGCATTGATTTCTTAACAGGACAAGATCTCTTCCGGATGAGCCACCAGGCCATTCTTGATCGGATTGATCAATTCTTAGAAAAACAGACAGCGGTCTACCTCTCTATCGATATGGACTGCTTTGCCGTTGGTTCTGCCCCTGGCGTCAGTGCCATCCAGTCACTTGGTGTGGATCCAAAACTAGCCCTAATGTTGCTCCAACACATTGCTGCTAGCGGCAAACTGATTGGATTTGATATTGTGGAAGTTTCCCCTCCTCATGATATTGACAACCACACCTCCAACCTGGCTGCAACCTTTATCTTTTACTTGACCCAAATCTTGTCCCAACAAAAATAAGATGCAAAACCTCTCTAACATACAAAAGGCTTATCAACATCCATCCCTTGGGTGTTGATAAGCCTTTTTTTATTCTTCCTTCGTGACACTTGATGAGCTATACTAGAGGACTTTTAATCTCTTGAGGAAGGGACGGTCTCTATATGGAGTCAGATGTTGCTCTGCCAGTTTCTTGTAGTAGCCCTTATCTTCTTTCAAGAAAGAGCTCAAAGCAGGAACCAGTTGCTCTCCTTGTTCCTTCTGGGCCGCCAAGAAGGCTAAGAGATAACAAACCATCCCCTTGTCTCGCGCATTCGTCGTTTGCTTCATGGTTCCTTCTTTACGAGCCAGATAAGTTGCCACCTTCTCTTGCTCGCCAAAATGACAGGCGATTAAGGATTGATAAAATTCGAGCAATTCTTCCTTCCAAGGGAAGCGAACGCCGGACAAAACCTTTTGAGCCCTGTCAAAATAGAAGCGGGCTTGGACCAAATCTCCCTTCCAATAGTAGGCAATCCCAAGATCAATTTCAAACACCACTCGGACTGAATCAACAGATTGATCTCCCACCAAGCGTAGGACCTCTTCCAAATGGGTGACAGCTACTTGAAAATGCCCTCTCACTTGCTCTATTTCAGCCAGGTAGGCTAAAGATGCTGCAATTTGAATGGCATACTTGGCCTGCATGCTATTGGTCAGACTAAAGCAATCAATGGAGCGATAGAGGTGGCGGGTTGCCTGCTCCTCATCCCCTACCATCAAATGGTACAAACCCTTCAAACGTAACTGAATCGCAATCGCTTCATGGTTGTTGGCCTGAATCGCATCTTCTAAAGCCAAATCTGTGTAATAGGCCATTTCAGAAATATTTTCTGTTTGAATGCAATAATAAATGATTTGCCGGTACCCTTCTAAAAGAAAGTCGAGCCGTTTGAGTTCCCGCGCATAGGAGATGACCTTTTGAATATCATGAATCCCCTTTTGGTACTCACCACTTCGAATGAAGTAGCGCCCCTCTAAATACAAGTAGCGCAGTTGCAAATACTTGTAGTCTCTATCTTTTTGGTGTCGTGAAAAAAGCTGATCCAGTTCTCGACGAAGACGAGAGAGTTCCCCAAAAATATCCAAATGGCTATTTTCACCATCTGATACTCCCCCTTCTTCTCCCTTGGAGTATATTGGGAATAGTTCATGTTCTAGCTGGAGGATTTCTTCCAAGTAGGTTAGCTCAAAGGATAGGGAACACAAGAGATTTTGGGACTGCTTGTATTGGTAAGCTATTTCCTTATAGAAGAGCAGGTCTGTCGAATCTTCTAAGGTTTCTTCCAGTTTTTGCGCGATTTGTTGATGGAAGAGACGCCGTCTGGCTGGTGACAGGAGTTGGTAGAAATACATGGCTACCAATTGCTTGCAAAATTGGACTAAGAGATCCTCCCCCTCCTCCACTATTGAGATGATTCCTCTTTGAGCTAAAGGATCTAATAATGCAGTTAAAACAGAAAGATCTGTAGCTGTCAAATCGGCCAAGATAGACATGGATATCGGCTTATGAAAACAAGACAAATAATGAAGAAGGGACTCCTCTTCACTGCTCAAGTCACCCAGCTCTTGAGACAGATAGGCTTGAATAATATCAGGTAAGGGCTCTAAACTTTCCTTCTCTTTCCACTCTTCTATATAGCTGGACAACAAGAAGGGACTACCTTCACTCCACTCCATCATTTGCTCGATCAGGGCTGGTTCTATCTGCCCCAGTTGCCCTTGTAAGAGTGATCGACTTTCACTCGGATCAAAATTGGTCAACTCTAGCTGGGACAACCGTCTCTCGACTTTTAAACTCCCAAAGAAGGTGACCAAGAATTCCGGCAAAGGCCCCTCAGCTGTAACAATCAGTTGCCATCTTTCCCCGCTACTTTTCTCCTCCAATTGCTTTACTTTATTGAATGAGGCCGCATCCATCCACTGAGCATTTTCAAGCAGAATCAGGAGAGGTTTTTCTTGGCTGAGTCTTTGAAGGTGCTTCCGGACAGCAGGGAGATTGTCCGCTTTTCCTAGAGGAGGAGCTTCCAAGCCCCCACTCACTTTCTCTAGGGAAGCTTTGAGGTCGTCCCAGATCCCTCCTTCTTCTTGGCGACTGCCGACTTTGCCTTCCAGCTTGACAAAGCTAAAACTACGATTGGACAGCAAGACCAATTGACGCAATAAACGTTTTTTGCCTGTTCCAGATTGCCCCATGACCAAGAGAGGGCCAACCGCTTCCCCCTTCTCTACTAAGGATAGGTATTCTTCCAGTTGGGACAGTTCTTGTTTGCGACCAAAGAAAGGGAGTTCTCGGACATTCACACGATTGCTCTGTTTATGGGTTCGCTTAGCTTCCAAAACAGAATGATACAGTTCTTCTATCACTCGACTAGGACGAACATTCAGCTCACGATCCAATAAATCCACCAGCTTGTAATAGGTCTCAAAAAATTTCCCCAGCTGGTGATGAACTCTATAATACTCCATCAAGAGCTGGTAGTTCTTTTCTTCAAATTCATCCAGCTCTACTAAATGGTGGAGTAAGGACTCTATACCAGGGTCTCCCAGCCCCTCTTTGTCAATCTTTTGATAACAGCTTTCAATATAGAGTTGCTTATAAGCGCTCCGTTTACGGGAAGCCCACTGGTCAAAGTCCTCATCATCCTTGACGTAGAAGCCTTCCAGAAAATCTCCCTGATAAAGATGTAAATTGCTTATCGGATCCCTTTCAAAAAGCTGGACATCCAAAGAAAGATTCAGCTCAGAATTAAGGGCCAAGCTACTCCTACTTGGAGAAACAATGACATCTCCTTCAAAGATTTTATTAGCTTGGTAAACAGTATTCCGTAGATTTTTCCGAGCGACTTGGTTTTCCTTGTCCCCCCAGAGAATGCCCGCAATTTCATCACGGTTGACCTCACCCGATACAGCTAAGTAATAAAATAAAGCCTCCATCTTCGAGAAGGAAAAACGGATGTCTTTCTGTTGGAAAACAACCTTAGGGGGTCCAAATAACTTCAACGTGAGTTCTCTCTTCATTGCAAGCGCCTCCAAAATCTTCATATTAATACTATAAAAAAAAAGTTGTCTTTTAGCAAGCGATTGGCCCAAGTAAAAAAGAGACTGAGAAAAATTTTTCTCAATCTCTACAATTCCTGCTTAGACTGTTGATTAAATCACTTCCAAATTTGGTTGGTGTTCAAATAAGGCTTTTGTTGCATGGTGGACATGATAGGCTACATCTTCATTGTTCATGGTGTAGAGATGGACACCGGCAACATCTTGTGTGACCAAATCAACGATTTGATCCACCGCATAGGCTAAACCAGCCGCACGAAGAGATTTTGGATCATGTTCATACTTATCCAGAATGGCTTTGAACTTCCGTGGGATATGAACATTTTCACAAGTCTTCAACAAGCGAAGGGCCTGGTTTCTGTTAAGAATTGGCATCACCCCTGCATGAATGGGAACATCAATTCCCGCCAAGGTACACTTATCTTGAAAATCGTAGAAACGCTCATTGTCAAAGAAAAGCTGAGTCACTAGGCTCGAACATCCAGCATCCACTTTCTTTTTCAGATTTTGAATATCTGAAATTTGGTTTGGCGAATCTGGGTGACCTTCTGGGTAACAAGCACCGATCACATCAAAGTGAGGAGCTTCTGTTTTAATAAATTCAATCAAGTCCGTTGCATAACGAAAGTCTTTTAAAGGCTCAATACCAGGAATAATATCACCACGAAGGGCCAAAATCCGATGAACCCCTACTTGATCTAATTCATGAAGGGTATCTGCTACTTTTTCCTTGCTTAGATAGATGGCAGGTAAGTGGGCAATGGTCGGAATAGACAATTCATTCTGAATATGATTGGCTAAAGCAACCGTCGTCTCTTTGATATTGTATTTATTATTGCTAGCTGTCACACTGATAAAGTGTGGAGCTAATTCCTGCATATTTTCCAAGGCACGTAAGAGCTTGGCATTGCCTACTTCAGGATTTGGAGGGAAAACCTCAAAGGAGAGCGACGGTGTTTGCTTAGTCATCAAATGTATTCCTTTCTTGATTGAGCAATTCTTTTTTTGCTATCGAGCAAGCTTAGGAATTTCTACTTGCTTTATAGCGCTTTACGAGCAGCTTTTGCCGCTTCTACAAGACGGATCAAGCTTTCTTTTGTTTCTTTAATTCCACGTGTTTTCAAACCACAGTCAGGGTTGATCCAAACTTTTCTGCTTGGTACTTTGGCAAGGATAGCTTCGATAGTGTGATCGATTTCGCCTTCGTTAGGCACACGAGGTGAGTGGATATCGTAAACCCCAGGTCCAACTTCTGTTTGGAAGTTTTTCGCTTTGAGTTCGTCCAAGATTTCAAGGTTTGAACGGCTTGCCTCAAATGAGATGACGTCTGCATCCATGTTGTCGATGGCTGGGATAATATCTGTAAATTCTGAGTAACACATGTGCGTGTGGATTTGTGTGTCTGGTGCTACTGTTGAATGTACCAAACGGAAGGCTGGAATAGCCCAGTCAAGGTAGTCTTCGTACCAGTCACTACGACGAAGTGGCAATTTCTCACGAAGAGCAGCCTCGTCGATTTGGATAATCTTCACGCCTGCAGCTTCAAGGTCAAGAACTTCATCCTTGATAGCAAGAGCGATTTGAAGAGTAGAATCCTTGATAGAGATGTCTTCACGTGGGAATGACCAGTTAAGGATGGTAACAGGTCCAGTCAACATCCCTTTAACAGGTTTGTCCGTACGGCTTTGTGCGTAGCTAGACCATTTAACAGTGATTGGGTTAAGACGAGTGACATCACCCCAGATGATTGGTGGTTTAACCCCGCGCATACCATATGATTGTACCCAACCATTCTTAGAGAAGAGGTAACCGGACAAGTTTTGACCGAAGTACTCAACCATGTCATTACGCTCGAATTCACCGTGTACAAGCACGTCAAATCCAACTTCTTCTTGCCATTTGATCCATTCGTCGATAGTTTCAGCAAGGAAGGCATCGTATTCTTCTTGTGACAATTCACCCTTACGGAAAGCCAAACGTTTCGCACGAACTTCCTTGGTTTGAGGGAATGAACCGATCGTTGTTGTTGGAAGGGCTGGAAGTTTGAAGGCATCTTCTTGGATAGCTTCACGTTCTGCAAAGGCTGGCAAACGAGTGTAGTCTGCATCAGTCAATCCAGCGATACGCGCACGAAGCTCCGCATTTGCTCCGACACGTTCTGTCGCAAAGAGTTCTTTGTTTGCTGCAAGAGCTTCTTCACCTTGACCATTGCGGATAGCATCCAAGTCACGAAGTTCTTCCAATTTTTCAACAGCAAAGGCAAAGTGATTCAAGATAGCTGGTTCAAAGTCTTCATTGGCAGTTGTAAATGGCACATGAAGCAGTGAGCATGAGCTAGTCAAAACGATGTTTTCAGCTGGTACTTGTTTCAAGATTTCCAAGCTTGCTTCGTAGTTGTTGCGCCAGATGTTCTTACCATTGACAATCCCTGCATAAAGAGTCTTGTCAGCTGGGAAGCCACCTTTAACGAGTTCAAGAGTTTTCTTCCCTTCAACGAAGTCCAAACCAATCGCATCTACTGGCAAATTCACAAGGTCAGCGTAGATGTCACGTACATCACCAAAGTAAGTTTGGATCAGAACCTCAAGACCTTTCTTGTCAGCCAAGAGCTTGTTGTAGAGGTTCAAGAAGAGCGCTTTTTCTTCAGCTGATAAATCTTTAACAAGAGCAGCTTCATCCAATTGAATACGAGTTGCACCAAGCTCAGCCAATTTAGCAAAAACATCTTGGTAAGCAGCCACTAAGCTATCAACGAAGTCTTCTGCCTTCACGCCTTCTTCGAAGTCTGATAATTGAAGGAAAGTGAATGGTCCAACCACAACTGGACGAGTGTCAAGACCCAAGTCTTTCGCTTCTTGGTACTCATCAAAAATCTTGTGACCAGCCAATTTGACTTCTGTTGTTTTTTCAAATTTTGGAACGATATAGTGGTAGTTAGTGTTGAACCATTTCTTCATTGGAAGAGCACGCACATCCCCTTTTTCTCCCTGGTAACCACGCGCCAAGGCGAAGTAGCGTTCAAGGTCAGACAAGTCCAAGTTTTGAACCGATGCAGGAACCACGTTGAAAAGGAAAGCAGCATCGAGGAAGTTGTCATAATGAGAAAAGTCATTTGATGGGATTTCAGTGATCCCTTTTTCTTTGACAATGTTCCAGTGTTTGGCACGCAATTCTTTTGCAGCGTCCAACAAATCTTCAGCTGTAATTTCGTTTCTAAAATATTTCTCAGTTGTAAATTTTAGTTCGCGGAATTCACCCAAACGAGGGAATCCGATGATTGTAGTTGACATGTTTTGTCCTCCAAAAATTCAAGTTGAGTCTATCTTATCAGAAGAAGCCCCTTCTGTATAATTGCTTTTCAATGGTTTATGGTATAGCCAGAAGCTATAACCTTATAGATCAAGGGTTTCCGCCTCTTGCCATTGACCAGAACTAATAGTCCTTATAAAAAATAACTATAAGGCTTCTACCAGACAGACTGAGCCTCCTCCCATTGGACAGACCTCGTCCCCTCTAAAACAAAAAAAGAAGCTATCCGCTTCTTTTAGAATGTAGATAAACATTTCTTTACATAAAATAGCTAATTTATTTTTCAAAAAAATTGGTTTCTTTTTTAGTCATTCAAGCAGATTTAAAACTTTCCGCTGTGAGAAAAGTGCCTAAAACAATTACGTTTTAGGCACTCGGGAGTTTTGGGAGTAAAACAGTTTGGGAAACTGTTTTAGCCTGAGCTTTGAAATTAATAAGCGAAGGGGTTCAAAACAAATTGAACATGGGCTGCGGATTGTGTCAAAAAGATAAGTTCTCCTAGAATCGAAAGATTCTGCGTCAAACTTCCTATTTTGACTTTATCCGCAGACGCCGTTTGTATCTTGATTTAGTCATGGAACTTCTACGAAGTTCGCTGACGTCCGTACTCACCTAAGGAAAGTTTTAAAGAAGACTTTATATGCAATCTGAAAAGCTATCCGCTTCTTTTTTTGTAGGAACTTATGCTCAAGTTAGTTGCACACAAAAAGCATCCCAAGGTTCCAATACTTTTGTCTGTTTGACCTGCTCTACATTGGTATTGCTAATGAGGACCTCCTGATAGTCTTGCTCCAGTTCAAAGCTCTGGACTTGACTAGACAAATTGACCACAATCAAATAGCGTTGATTCCCATCTACTCGTTGGTAGGCAAAGACCTGGTCGACTGTATCCACTAGCTCAAAGTCTGCCGAGATCAACCAGTCTTGCTCCTTACGGAGGGCAACCAATTGTTGGTAGGTATAAAAAATGGATGAGGGATCAGCTAAAGCCGCTTCCACATTGATTTCCTGATAGTTTGGATTGACAGCTAGCCATGGGCGACCGGTCGTAAAACCAGCCTGTGGCAGCTTGGACCACTGCATGGGGGTTCGAGCATTGTCCCGGCCAATATGCCTGATCTGGTCCATAATGGTGTCGAGATCCACTCCCTTTTCGAGGCTTTCCTTGGCGTAGTTAATAGACTCAATATCTTCGATTTCGTCTAGGCTCTTAAAAGGATAGTTGGTCATGCCAATCTCTTCCCCCTGGTAGATATAAGGCGTTCCTCTCATCAAATGAAGAAGAATGGCTAGGGCCTTAGCGGACTTCACCCGATAGGCTTGGTCATCTCCCCAGGCAGAAACAATCCGAGGGAGGTCATGGTTGTTCCAAAAGAGAGAGTTCCAGCCTTCGTCCATGCCCAGCTCCGTCTGCCACTTGTTAAAGATTTCTTTCAACTTAGGAACATTGAGCTTCTTCGCATAGTGCCATTTGGGCTGACCCTCTTGGAAGAGAAGCCCAATGTGTTCAAATTGAAAGACCATCGATAATTCTTCATTATCAGGACCAGAGTATTGCTTAGCAATCTCAGGTGTCGCTCCCCAGGTCTCCCCGACCGTTAACAAATCCTTATCCCCGAAAGTCGCTCGATTCATTTCTTTCAGATAAGGGTGGAGCATGGGACCATTGGCTACGATCTTCTGATCAGGAATTTTCCCAATCATGTCGATGACATCCATCCGAAAACCACCGATCCCCTTGTCGATCCAAAAGTTCATCATGTCATAAATCTTCTGCCGAAGGGTCTCATTTTCCCAATTCAGGTCTGGTTGCTTCTTACTAAAGAAGTGCAAATAATACTGCTGGGAAGCTGGATCAAATTCCCAAGCTGAACCACTGAAGGTAGAGACAAGATCATTGGGTTGGTCCCTCCAAATATAGTAGTCTCGCTCTGGACTGTTTGGATTTTCCTTGGCCTCGATGAACCAAGCATGTTCATCAGATGTATGGTTGACCACCAAATCCATGATCATCTTAATACCGCGCTTTTGCCCCTCCGCAATCAATGTTTCCATATCTTCCATGGTGCCAAAGATGGAAGCAATATCCTCATAATCAGATATATCGTAGCCATTATCATCCATAGGGCTTTGGTAGACAGGAGACAGCCAAATAGCCGTAATGCCTAACTTCTCCAAATAATCCAGCTTACTGATGATCCCCTTGAGGTCACCGATTCCATCTCCATTGCTATCTAAAAAGCTCTTGGGATAGATTTGATAGATCACGGCATCATGCCACCATTTTTTCTTCATGCGCTTCTCCTTTTTGACTTTACTTGTAATCCCTTACATCATAACCAAACTAGAAAAGAATTGCAACCCTCAGCTGACCTATCAGTCTCCCTTAAAATAAAAAAGAAGTCTCTCTAGAGAACTTCCTTTTCAAGACTTCTGTTTTTCTTTTCTTTTTGCCAAGAGTGATAAGAGAGCATGGCCAATCCAAAGAGATGACTTCCCAACAAGGCGGCCACAAAAATCAGCTTGCCCCTGTCTGGATAAGAAAGCGGGACATTGCTAAAGCCATAGCGAGCCCATTCGATAAAGATCGGATGCGAAAAATAAAGCGCCATGCTCATCTGCTTTAAATACTGTAAATCATAGCTTTTCAAAAAGGACGATCGCAGACAAGCATTAACCAAATAGACCGTGACAAAGGGAAGGAGAAAGAAAAAGTTTTTATCAATTCCTTCATGTTGAAAAATGATGAGACCTTCTAGACAGAAGAGTCCAAAGGTAAGGGCCACTTTTTGCCAACGGTGAACCCTAAAGTTTTGTGCATGAAAATGATCATAGAGATAGTAACCCATAAAGATAAAAATGGGCGTGTAAAAGAGACCATTTCGAGCTGTAAAAAATAAATTGCTGTAGAGCTGGTAACCCTTGAGAAGACTCGTGATGTCCAGATAAGCTGAATAGGTCTCGATCAAGCCCCAGCAGTAAAGAAGAAAGGTGATCACCCCCGTCCAAACCATACCTAAGCGTTTGACCAATTGATTGACCAAAAACAGGCCCAGCAAAAAGGCAGGGATATACCAGAGTTGGTAACACATTCCCAGATAGAACAGAGCAATCAGAACGCCTGCTGGAAAGAGATAGACAGGGAGATGGAGACTAGAAAAAAAGACCCAGGCATAGGGAAGATAGACACAACTCCAAAATAAATAGGTTTTTACGATTTTGACCAGGTAGGCCTTCATTTTCCTTGCATCTCTTAGTGATGGCTTGAGGAAAAAGCTGGCACAGACGATAAAAAATGGCACCGCTAGCCGTCCAAGGATACTCTTAAGGCCAAAATGCACTGGCTCATAGGAAGTTAAGCGACCACTATGCACCAAAATCACTGCAATCGCAAAGAGGTATTGAAAAAGACTAATACTGGAAGTGTTATAGAGGGAATTCTTTTTCATGGTCCTACTCCTTCGCCAAATGCAGATTCTATGGTTATTTTAGCATGAAAGAGAGGACCAAGCAAGGAATCCTTGCCTCCTTATCTACCTTTTTTCCTCTATTTTTGATATACTCAAAGCATGCATAAACAAACAATTATTGATTTTAAAGAGCTTGGATTGCGACACATTTTCACCAAGCCCATAAAGGAATTAAAAACCAGAGACCTCGACCAAGTAGAGACTCTTCTGAGAGAGGCGGAAGCCTATCAGGAGGCTGGTTATTATGCCGTAGGCTATGTCAGCTATGAAGCCGCTCCTGCTTTTGAGAAAAAATTAGCCGTCCACCCAGCACCACTCATGGGAGAGTATCTCCTCTATTTCACCATCCACGAGAAAGTAGAAACCCTGCCTTTCCCAGAGGACTACGAGGCAGTGGATCTTCCAGCCAATTGGCAGGAAGAGGTAGAGGCGCCTGCTTATCGAAAAGCTATCGAGACCATCCAGCACCACATCCGTCAAGGGGATACCTATCAGGTCAACTACACCGTCCAGCTTTCTCAAGAGCTAGAGGCTGATCCTTGGGCCATCTACAATCGCTTGGTGGTAGAACAGAGGGCCCATTACAATGCCTTCATCCAGCACGATGATGTCTACATTCTCTCTATCAGCCCTGAGCTCTTTTTTGAGCAAGATGACAGGCTACTGACCACCCGCCCTATGAAGGGGACGACTCGTCGTGGTCTCACTAACCAAGCCGACCTCAAGGAAGCAGCTTGGCTAGAAGCTGATCCTAAAAATCGAGCAGAAAACATGATGATTGTGGATCTCCTGCGTAATGATATGAATCGCATTTCGGAGATCGGAAGTGAGCAGGTGACCCATCTCTGCCAGGTTGAGCAATATTCCACCGTTTGGCAGATGACCTCGACTATTGAAAGTCTCATACGCCCCGAAGTCGACCTAGTCCAAACCTTCCAGGCCCTCTTTCCTTGCGGTTCCATCACAGGGGCACCGAAGATTTCTACTATGGAAATTATTCAACAGACAGAGGTTGCTCCTCGTGGCGTCTACTGTGGAACAATCGGTATCCTTCTTCCAAAAGGGAAACGGATTTTTAATGTGGCCATTCGAACCCTTCAAATGCAAGGGCATCAAGCCATCTATGGCGTAGGTGGAGGCATCACTTGGGACAGCAAATGGGAAAGTGAATACCAAGAGACCAAGCAAAAATCAGCAGTCCTCTACCGACAAGAGCCTCACTTTGACCTCTTGACAACTGGTCGTATCCACCGAGGAGAGCTGACCTTCCTGGAGCAACACCTGACCCGTTTGAGAGAGGCCAGCCGCTACTTTGCCTACCCTTATGATGAGCCAAAACTCCTGAAAGAACTTCAAGAAGAGCTTGCTCGTTTGGATTCCAACCTTGACTATCGTTGCCGCATTGCCTTGCAAAAAAACGGGGCCTTCCAGCTGGCTATCACCGAGCTGAAAGACTTGCCAGCTAGCTATCTGCAGGCCCAACTAAGAAAACAAACTGCTCCATTAGACCGACCTTTTACCTATTTCAAAACGAGTCAGAGAGACCATCTCATCCAGTCAGATCACGAGCAGATCTACTATTTAGAAGACGGGACCTTGCTAGAGACGACCATCGGAAATCTCATCCTTGAGATTGACGGCAATCTCTATACCCCTCCAGCTCACCTCCCTATCCTCGACGGGATTTACCGCTGCCATCTCTTAGAAACTGGACAAGTAGAGGAAAAACTGTTAACGCTGAAGGATTTAGAAGTTGCTGACCAAGTCTATGCCTGTAATGCCCTGCGTGGCCTCTATCCACTCGATTTCACTAGAGAGGAATCAGAATGAAACTTATTTTTTTACATGGCCTAGGCCAGGATGCTCACTCTTGGCAAGGGGTCCAAGATGCACTTTCCCCCTTGCAATCTGAATCTTTCGCTATTTTCTCCCATCCAAGCGAAAGCTACCAAGAGGCCAAAGAAAGATTGACGGAGCACCTCCAGCAAGAAAGCGAGCCCTTTATTCTGGTAGGACTCTCACTGGGAGGCGTTCTAGCTCTTGATCTCTCCAGCCGAGACTTGCCACAACTCAAGGGCTTGGTGCTTTCAGGGACGCAATACAAACTCAACACCAATCTCCTCTATAGGCTCCAAATTCTCCTTTTTCGTCTGATTCCCAAACATGTCTTTGAAAAGCAGGGGGCCAATAAACAGCACATGTTGCAAATCTTTACCGAATTAAAAAGCCTCAATCTAACCGATACCGCTAAAACTTGCCCTCTTCCTAGCTTAGTGATTTGTGGCAGCAAGGATGGGGCCAATCAGGCTTCTTCTAAAAAGTTGGCCAATCTCCTGCCTAAAGGTCACTATCTAGAAATCGCAGACGGGAGCCATCTACTCAATACTCAGAAACCCCATGAACTTGCAGAAGCCATCAAGGAATTTGTTGGTGAATTTAAAAATGAAGGGGCTAGCTTAAAAAACAGTTCCTCTTAATGTAGATAACGTATTTTTTCATGTTACATAACTTAAAAAATCAAGAAATGTTTATATTTTTAAGTTATGCATGAATATCTAGAGGCTTTCCGCCGTGAGAAAAGTGCCTGAAACACAATTGTTTCAGGCACTCGGGAGTTTTGGAACCTTAGGTCCAAAACTAAGTCATGGAACTTCTTCGAAGTTCGCTGACGTCCGTACTCACCTAAGGAAAGCCTCTAAGAAAACTTATTCTTAAAGTCACGGCTAACTTTTAAAAGGTTAGTCATTTTTTTAGAAATATTTTAGAATTGCTTGATAGTTATTTGAAAAGCAAGCTGTATACTAAGAGTGTAAAGAAAACAACTAGTCATTTGGACGAAGGAGAAAACCATGGAAAAAGTATTAGAAATTTCCCATTTGAGTAAAAAGTTCGGTCAACAATACGCCTTAAATGATGTGAATCTCACCATTCGCAAAGGCGACGTCTACGGCCTCATCGGTAAAAACGGGGCAGGGAAAACCACCCTCATCAAGGTCATCACCCAGCTGATTCAAGAAACTGATGGAAGCGTCTCCCTCTTCGCTTCCACGAATCGCTCTCAGTGGACACAAGCCCTGAAACGGGTCGGATCTGTCATTGAAAGTCCTGTGGCTCACAAGCATATGACCGCTTATCAAAACCTAATCTACTATTGCAAGGCACGCCATATCCCCAATCCCGACCAGGTCATCAAAGAAACCTTGAACTATGTCGGCCTGAATAATACGGGTAAGAAGAAATTCCGCGATTTTTCACTCGGGATGAAACAACGGTTGGGAATTGCGATTGCGCTCATTGCCAAGCCCGACTTCCTCATTTTGGACGAACCCATCAATGGTCTCGATCCTGTCGGAATCAAGGAATTCCGTCAGATGATCAAGCGCCTCAACGATGAACTCGGCATGACCATCCTCATTTCCAGTCACATCCTCTCCGAACTTTATCTGGTTGCCAATCGTTTTGGCATTGTCGACCAAGGACGCCTGATCAAAGAAATTAGCAAGGCTGAATTCGAAGAACAAGGCGAAGACTACATCATCTTCAAGACCAGCCAGCTAGCCCTTGCGAGTCAACTGATTCAAGATCAACTCCATCACCGTATCAAAGTCATCGATAAGGATGGAGAAATCCATATTTTCGGACAGACTCACGATATTAAAGTCATTGTCAAAGCGCTCGTTCAAGCAGATATTGATGTGGACGAAATCTACTATGCCCGCCAAGATCTGGAAAAATTCTTTACGGACTTGGTAGACTAGTCAAAACACCGTCTTCCTGTATTACTTATCCCACATATTTCATTTAGGAGATTTATCATGTTGCATACCATTCAAGCAGATTTTTATAGACTTTTTCGCTCCAAAGGTTTTTGGATTACAGAAGCCCTTCTCGTTCTCAATATCGTGTCTGGAGTCATCTTTGGAGCTACCGGCCATCTCGGTATCAATACGGAATCCAAATTACCCCAAGCGACCGAAGTTTGGACAGGCTTTAAAGCTTTGATCAACTACTCTGGGAGCATCAGTATGACCATCTTTTTTACCATTATTGTCATCACCTTAGTCCTAGGAACGGACTTAACACAAAACTTATACAAGAATAGTTTGGCCTATGGCGTCTCTCGCACCAGCTACTACTTTGCTAAAAGTGCTGTTGTCTTGACCATTGCTCTTTTCCAATTCCTCGTTTCTTATGGTCTTGTCTTCTCAATCGCGACCCTCTACAATGGACTTGGCACCATGCCAGATCACTTCTTGGCTCATTTTGGACTGACCCTACTGATTCAGTTCCTCTCCACCTTGGCTTGGGTCAGCATCATTTCCTTCCTCCTTTACGCTAGCCAATCCATCACTTTGGCCTTCGTTGGCTACTTCGTTGGAAATATCTTCTTAAGCCTTCCTGCGCTCTTCTTTAAAGACATCGACATTTTGCACTATCTAAACTTGGAATTCCAATATTCCATGGTCCAAAGTACGACAGCAACAAACAATACCCTCTCTATCGCCCTTGGATTCATCCTTGTTTTCGGATTCCTGGGACTAGCTACCTTTAAACACAAAGATTTATAAAAACAAAAAGGCTTGACGATTGGTCAAGCCTTACTGTTTTAATGTAATGGTTAAGATAAACCATTCTGCCTCCGTTGCCAGTTGAAAATCTCCCCCTAAGATTTCTACAAAATTTTGAATGATGTAGAGACCCAGGCCAGA
This sequence comes from Streptococcus sp. bf_0095, assembly GCF_004166885.1. Lineage (GTDB taxonomy): Bacteria > Bacillota > Bacilli > Lactobacillales > Streptococcaceae > Streptococcus. Next base: position 211,723 of record NZ_RCYU01000002.1, read on the forward strand.
AGACTCCTCTGTGTCCGATAGATTTTCGGAGTAGAAGCGACTAGCTAATTGGTCTAAGTGCTGAATCGGTTGTTGAACGATATTGCGCAGCTCGACCCGAATCGTGTCCTCATCCGACATCAAGGTCAAACGCGCCTGATCCTTCCCATGCTTGAGGACATTGCTGAGCATATTTTGCAAGAGGCGCTCCCAAAGCTCCGAATCCGTAGCATAATGAAGATGCTCTTCTAGCTCTAGCTCTAGGGCAATCCCCGCCTCAGACAAGCTATCGTAATATTGGAACAACTGCTGGGTTAAGACTTTGCTGAGATCGACATCTGAAATCCGAGGCTGAATGGCTCCCTCCATCAAGCGTCTGTATTCCAAGAGAGATTCCAGGCGTTTTGAGACGACTTGAAGATTGGATGCAATTTTCTTCAGCTTTTCCTCTTCCTGCGTCCCACCCTTGATGATTTGTTGAGTATAGCCCGATGCAATGGTCAAAGGCGTTCGAATATCATGAGCAATATTACTGATGGCCATATCCAAGGTCTTTTTCTCTTGAAAGGCAATCCGATTGGTCCGCTCGATCTGATCAAAGAGATCACTGACCTGCTTGGTCAAGGCGACCAATTCTTTTTTTGAGACACGTGACGTTAACCTCACCCCACTCCCATTTTGGAGCTTCTTTTGAATCTGCTCCTGCAAATCTTTGAGAGCAGAGAGTAGGCGAAGGTAGCCAAGTCCCAAGAGAAGGACAAGGACGACTAGAATTAGAACCAATCCCCACATTACTTGTCTCCTTTCAAGCGAACACCCAAGCCCCAGACGGTTTCAATGTAATCCTCATTAGGATCAAGCTGGGCAATTTTCTTCCGGAGATTACTCAATTGGGCATTAAGGGTATTGTCTCCAGGCAGATAAACTTCTTCCCAGACCGCCTCATACAATTCTTCCTTGGTGAAAATCTTCTTTGGATGTGCCAGCAAGGTCTCAAAAATTTGAAATTCTTTTTTGCCCAAGCGAAGCGTCTGTTCGCCAGACTCCAGTTCAAAGGTTTCTGGATTTAAGACCAAATTTTTAAAGGATAGCTTTTGCGGCGCTTGAGCTTCCTGTGCTACCGTCGTTTGATTTCGCAGCTGCACCGTCACACGAGCTGCCACTTCATCCAGATTAAAGGGCTTGACAATATAATCATTGGCACCTGCAAGGAGATACTGGCTAATGAGGTGTTTATCCCCAAGAGCGGTCATCATGATGACCGGCACGTGACTCTGCAAACGGATCTCCTCCAGGACCTGATCGCCATTTTTCCCAGGAAGCATGATATCCAGAAGGACCAAATCAATAGCTTCTTGCTGGAAGAGCCGCAGCCCTTCTGTACCTGAAAAAGCCTGAAGGACCTCATGATCTTCACTTAAGAGACTGTATAAAATTTCTTGGATATCATTATTATCCTCGATTAATAAAATCCGTGCCACTTGCCTCGCTCCTTTTTTCTTTGCTTGCGAAATCAGTTCTATTCCCCTAGCCTATCAAATAAAGGGACCTTCGTCAATCAAAAATGCAAAGAAAACACTCGATCAAGAAGAACTTTCTTCCTAATCGAGTGTTGCATTAGTTGACAGATGCTCCATTGGTCGCAATGACTTCTTTGTACCAATAGAAGGATTTCTTACGTGAGCGGGCTAAAGTTCCTTTTCCTTCATTGTCCCGATCAACATAGATAAAGCCGTAGCGCTTCTTCATTTCTCCAGTCCCGGCAGAGACCAGGTCAATACAGCCCCAAGTCGTATAGCCCCAGAGGACAACACCATCTTCGTTAATAGCATCTCGCATGGCCTTGACATGGGCAGCCAGGTAGGCAATCCGGTAATCATCCTCAATCTCCCCGGCTTCATTTGGTGTATCAACTGCCCCTAATCCATTTTCCACGATAAACATCGGCTTTTGATAACGATCCCAGATGGTATTGAGGGTAATGCGGAGACCAAGAGGGTCAATCTGCCAACCCCATTCCGAGCTTTCTAGGTAGGGGTTCTTCAGAGAGGCAAAGATATTGCCCGCTGTTTTCTCCCTTTCAGCTGGATCACCTGAAGCGACCCGACTGGCATAGTAGGAGAAGGAAATAAAGTCCACCGTATGCTCTTTCAATAATTGAAGGTCCTGCTCGGTCATCTCAACCGTGATTCCCTGACGCTCCCACTCTTTCTTAGCATAGTTTGGGTATTCCCCACGCGCCTGCACATCGATGAAGAAATAGTTCTTGCGGTCTTCTTCTAGACCAGCCCAGACATCTCGCGGAGCACAGGTATGCGGATAGTTTTGCCCAGCTGCCAACATACAGCCAACCTTATTGTTAGGATCAATCTCATGGGCTAGCTTGGTAGCAATGGCTGAAGCGACCAACTCATGGTGAGCCGCCTGGTATTTGACTTGCTCCTCATTCTCCCCTTCTTCAAAGCAGAGACCTGCTCCCATAAAAGGCGCATGAAGGATCATATTAATCTCGTTAAAGGTCAGCCAGTATTTGACCAAACCCTTGTAGCGAGTGAAGAGGGTCCGGCAGAGACGTTCGTAATATTCTAACATCTTGCGACTACGCCAACCTCCATACTCGGTAATCAAATGCATGGGACAGTCAAAGTGAGTAATGGTCACCAAAGGTTCAATGCCATACTTGTGGCACTCCTTAAAGAGGTCTTCATAGAACTGGAGACCTGCTTCATTTGGCTCCAGTTCATCCCCTTTGGGGAAAATCCGAGACCAGGCAATGGACAAGCGATAGGTTTTAAAGCCCATTTCCCCAAAGAGCGCAATGTCTTCCTTGTAGCGATGGTACATATCAATGCCATCCTTAGCCGGATAAAAATAGCCCTCTTCAAAGTCGAACATCTTTTTCTGACCCGTGATAATGGCGTGACGGTCAGGCCCAATCGGTACCACATCCACATTGGCCAAGCCACGACCATCTTCATTATAAGCTCCCTCACACTGGTTAGCAGCCGTCGCTCCACCCCAAAGAAAACCATCTGGAAATTGAAGTTTGTCGGTCATCTCTCTACCTCACTTGATTTGATAGTTCTATTATACCCTTCTCTAACCCGAAAATCTTACAACATCCTAGGAAAAACTGATACTATTCTAAGATTGTTTTTGTTCACGCGCAACACAAAAAGTTCGGAGGACTCCGATCTTTTAAAATGCATACAAATTATTTTTTGCCAAATATAATATTGGGCTTTCTTAAATCTAATAAATTCTGTTAAATATAGAAAAATTTTATTCGTTAGAATTATTCAATCATCTACTGAAACTTTCCACCGTGAGAAAAGTGCTTGAAACACGATTGTTTCTAGCACTCGGGAGTTTTGAAACTTTAGGTTCAAAACTAATTGAACACGGGCTGCGGATTGTGTCAAAAAGATAAGCTTTCCTAGAATCAAAAGATTCTGCGTCAAACTTCCTATTTTGACTTTATCCGAAGACGCCCTTAGTATCTTGATTTAGTCATGGAACTTCCTGGATTGCTGAAATCATCCACTGGATAATTTCACCTAACGTCCGTACTCACCTAAGGAAAGTTTCAAAGAAGATTTTGTCTTTAATAAAAAAGACCGGATGGTTCCGGTTTTTTTAAGTTCCACTCCAAGAACGTTTTGAATTTTTTGATAATAGAATTACCTATTTCATACGATAAAAATCAATCACTAGACCAGCAGGGCCTTCAACGAGCAAGCTTTCGGTTCCCCAATCGGTTACAACTGGGCCGTTTAAAACCTGGATACCAAGATCTTTCAACCGTTTGTAGTTATGGTCTACATCCTCAACCTCGACATGAAGAATGATTCCTGACTGGAAATTTTCCAAAGGTATCAAATGGTTTTGGGATAACATGAGACAGTGACTGCCAATCGTGAACTGAGCAAAACTTTGGTCAACATAGTCCGCCTTTTTGTCCAAGATACGCTCCAAGCTAGCACAGACTTGGGGAACATTTGAAACGATAATATCTAATTGATTTAGATTCATTTACTATCCTCCATAAAAAGACCGGATTGCTCCGATCTTTTCAAGTTTATCTCCACAAAATCAAAGAAAATAATCTACAATATTTACATTTGATTTTCCACGTGAGGAATTATTTGATTGCGCGTGATTGCAACCCTTCTTCTTCCAAGAAGAGGCGGAATGGTACAAGCTCTTCTGCTTCGTATTTTTCCTTGAAGGCTTTGATTGCTTCTTCTGAGTGAAGCTTCGGATCCAACTCAAGTACTTCTACTGGAAGTGGACGATGTTGCGTGATGCGAGCATCGATAACAACAGTCTTACCTTCTTTGTTGAGTTTCACAGCTTCTGCAACAACTGCATCGATGTCTTCGATACGGTTTACAGTGAATCCTACAGCACCTTGAGCTTCAGCGATTTTAGCGTAGTCAGCGTTTGTGAAGTCTACACCAAACAAGTGTTTGTTTGTGTCTTCGTATTTGTTCTTGATGAAGGCATACTCATCATTTGAGAAGACTACGTTGATTACTGGAAGGTTGTATTGAACGTTTGTGATCACATCTGGGTAGCACATGTTGAAGGCTCCATCCCCCATGATGTTCCATACTTGGCGATCTGGATTGTCTTTCTTAGCTGCAATACCACCAGGAAGAGCAATACCCATTGTCGCAAAGAGTGGAGATGTACGCCACATGTTCTTAGGTGTCATGTGAAGGTGACGAGTTGATGTTTGAGTAGAGTTACCTACGTCGATTGAGTAGATTGCATCTTCATCAGCGTATTTGTTGATAGCGTTGTAAACTTGGTACAATTGAAGCGCACCCTCAGTTTTACCTTCGAGTTTGTTCATGTAATCACGCCAGTTTTGGTTGTTCTTCACGTTAGCACGCCACCATGGAGTAGACTCAACTGGGTTTACTTTATCAAGGATCGCTTTAGCTGCTTGACCTGCATCTCCAAGGATGGAAGCGTCAAGGGCATGGCGTTTACCAAGTTTGTAAGGGTCGATATCTACTTGGATGAATTTTTCAGTGTTCTTGAATGCTTCGTAAACTTCAGCAAATGGGAAGTTTGAACCAAGGAAAAGAACTGTGTCTGCTTCGAAAACCACTTCGTTGGCTGGTTTCCAACCAACACGGTAAGCAGATCCTGTCAAACCTTCGTAGTTCCATTCGAACGCTTCAAAGTTTTTACCAGTTGTGATGATTGGTGCTTTGATTTTACGTGACAATTCAGTAATCACTTCACCAGCTTTAACACCACCGTAACCAGCATAGATCACAGGGCGTTCCGCATTGTTCAAGATTTCAACAGCTTTATCGATTTCAACTTCGTTCAAAGCAGGAGCGATGAATGAACGCTCGTATGAACCTGATCCGTAGTATGAGTTTTCGTCGATTTCTTGGAAACCAAAGTTTACTGGAATTTCAACAACGGCTGGACCTTTTTTAGAAACGGCAGCACGGCAAGCTTCGTCAATAACTTTTGGTAATTGTTCTGCATAAGCTACACGTTTGTTGTAAACAGCAATACCGTTGTACATTGGGTTTTGGTTCAATTCTTGGAAAGCATCCATGTTCAATTCGTTGTTAGGACGTGATCCAAGAATGGCAAGGAATGGAGTGTTATCCATAGCTGCATCGTAAACACCGTTAATCAAGTGAGTCGCACCTGGACCACCTGAACCAACTGCAACACCGATAGATCCGCCAAATTTAGCCTGCATAACCGCTGCAAGGGCACCTGTTTCTTCGTGGCGAACTTGCAAGAAACGGATATCTTTGTCTTCAGCCAAAGCGTCCATGAGTGAGCTAAGTGTTCCTGATGGGATACCGTAGATCGTGTCTACGCCCCATGTTTTCAATACGTTGAGCATTGCTGCAGATGCAGTAATTTTCCCTTGAGTCATAAATATAACTCTCCTTCAATAAAAATAATTGTCAGTCTTTGAACTGAATTCGACAAAGAGTGAAAACGTTTCAAATAACTTTACTATATCAATTTATCACGTTTTATTGTCCTTGTATAAGAATATGCTCACCGAACGCCTGGAACTATTACATAACACAAAGCAAAAATCTGTTCTGTTTCCGCAAACTATTTTATAACAGAAGTCATAAACCGCATAAGGGCAAGGTTTTTGCTTGTTGTAGAATTAGTACAAAATAGAGTGTTCCCCCAAACTGTTTTATAGAAAGCATAAAAAATCCTAGCTGGAAAATCATTTTCCTTGCTAGGATGGGTTAGATTTCGCTTTGAAGAGCCTTACTCAAGACTCTGTATCCTTCGATGGTTAGATGAAGACCATCTGTTGTATAAGCCGGTTTGAGCTGACCATCCTCTCCAAGCAAATGGGCAAAAACATTGATAAATTCAACATTTATCATCCCTTGGGCCAATTCGTGGTAGGCCTGGTTCAAGGTCTGAATCTTCTGATTGGTCCGGATATAAACTGTCCCCTTGTAGGGCTCTCCCTCATTCACAGGAAGAACCGAAACGAGTTTGATTTGCGCCAAGGGCAAGAGTCGTACCATCTCCTGCAAGATGATGCTCATGTTATCAATGGTTTCCGACAGGGGCATTTCCTTTCCAATGTCATTAGTCCCGATCAGTAAAAAGACCTTGTCCACTGCTTGGCCGAAAATATGGGCATCTAGATGCTCTCTTAAGAGGTCTGTCTTGTAGCCTCTAATCCCCCGGTTCACCATATACTGATCCGTCAACAGCAACTCTTGAAGGGGATAGTATTCGACGATAGAGTCTCCTATAAAAAGAATATCGGGTTCCCTCAAAGGATTTTGATTCAGTTCTCGGTAATTCTTCTGTATTTTTGCCTGTTCTTTCAACAGCCAGGTCTCCAATAATTGTACAGCCATAAAGGCTCCTTTCGATTCGTATAGTAGAAACTGTGCAAGGTAGGATAGGCTCCTAGTCGAAGCTGAGCCTTCCATCCAAGTAAGCTTCGATGACTTCGTAGACCCCATGATTCTGATGAGAAGGCGCCCTAAAGCGGGCGGCTTGTCGCGCATGGGGATCCGCATTTTCCATTGCATAGGAATAGGTCGCTAACTCAAGCATCTCGACATCGTTTTGGCTATCTCCAAACGCCATCAAGTGTCCACCATCCACGTCCCAGCGTTCTTCTAAGAATTGAATAGCCGTAGCCTTATTGACCCCCGGTTGTAGAATATCAATAGCCCCATAGCCACTAGCTGCAGGAAGCAGGCGCTCTCCAAACTTTTCTCGTAACTCTTGCACAAAGGCTTCGACTTTTTCAGTCTCCGTGACGACACTTAGCTTCAAAACTTGCTGGCCATGTTCATGGGCCAAATCATCCACAAAGCGCATCCGTTTGTAAAAAGCAGCCGCTAACTCAGGCGTCATCAATTGCTCTAGAAGAGGAAACTCTGTTCCTTTCTTGGCGTAACCTCCCGATAAGCTACTAACGACCAGGTGGAGTTCTTCTTCTCGGCCTTCTAGATACTGCAAGACCTCCTGCACCAGCTCTTCCGGCCAGCTACACTCTCGGATGAGCTTTCCCTTCTCTAATATCCGTGCCCCATTGGCCATCACCAAGGTGACGCGATCTTTCAAGTCTCCCAATACATGAGCCATACGGCTATAGCCGTTCCCTGTCGCAATGACAAAGGGAATCCCTCTTTGGTCTAACTGATCCAAGATGCGGCTCAAGCGCTCATGGTCCACCTCTCCTTGCTCGTCCATCAGAGTGCCATCCATATCTGTCGCAATCATTTGTAGCATACCGCCACCTCTTTCCATCTTTCCCCTATTATACACCATTCCCTCATCATTTTGGAGCCTTCTCTCCCATAAATCACACCTCTCCTCCTTCCTTAAAATTTAAGAAATTCCACCGAATCCTCTTTAATTTTTGGTCCAATTTTATTATAATATAGATAGTAGATTTCCCTGTATGAGTAACTTGCAGACCCTTTCACACACCTGGTAAAAACGTCTGCTACTCCCGAAAAAGATCTAAGAGGTAGGCATGAACACAAAGACTTTATACCGCCAAACATCCTTTACCAATAGCGATTTCCCTTTTTCAATCAAACAGATTAGCACCCAAAATGGCCAGCCAGATATCTTATTTCACTGGCACACCGATATTGAGATTATTTATGTCAATGAAGGGACTGCTCAGTTCCATATCGACTATGAATATTTTAATAGTCAGCCTGGTGATATTATTTTGATCCGCCCCAATGCCCTTCACTCCATCCACCCCATCCAGAGTTCTTCTCATACTATGGATGTCCTGCATTTTAATCTGGACCTGATTGGGATTACCCATAAAAATATCGCCACTCTAAAATATTTACAACCCCTCTACAATGGGGATTTTGAATTTGTCCGACGCATTCAAGCCCAATCACCTGGTTACGAAGAAATCAAACAGAGCCTCTTAACCTGTATGGCAAACGGAAGAGAACAAGGCCCCTTCTATGAACTCCGACTTAAATCCCAGCTCAATGAACTCCTCTATCTCCTCTTCTCCCACAACTATATCGTCGAGAAGAAGTTCTCAACAGACGCTTACCGGAGAGAAGAAAAAATCCGTTTGGTCCTCGACCATATTTCGAACCATTACCAAGAGGAGCTCATGATCGAGCATTTGGCAGAGCTGTGCCATTTTAGCCCGACCCACTTCATGAATTTCTTTAAGAAACAATTAGGGCTCTCTTGCATGGAGTACATCATTCAATATCGACTGAAAAAAGCGGCCCATCTCCTCCAACATTCCGATCTGGCAATCATTGATATCGCGAGCCAATCTGGCTTCAACAACCTCTCAAACTTTAATCGCCAGTTCAAGAAATACTATCAGGTCACTCCAAGCCAATACCGAAAAGCTTGTCTTTAACCAATAGATCAAATAATAAAAGCACATAAAACAAGTGAAGTTTGCGTTTTATGTGCTTTTAATTTTTTACAACAGAAGGTCTGATAAAGCCTAGCAACCTTCCTCTTTATCACTCAACATTCTATTTAAAGACCATTTCCCTGTTTTTTCATATTGTACAATTAATTCTTGGGAAGTTCGAGTGATTTCCGAAGGGAAATGGAGGCTTTTTAATGTATTGACCGCATTCTTCGTTACTGCTGCTCCCTGCTTTATCTGATAATCAAAGACGATTTTCCCATCAACATAGCGACTGTCAAAATGATAATTATCATTTACTGCACCAGATGCCGCAACTAGCTCAATATCATGACTCGAAATCATATACAAGCAATCGTGTCTCGATAGCCAGCGGACAATCCCTAAGCCAGACCCAATTCGCTCAATGGTATTGGTTCCCTTAAAGAGTTCATCAATAAAGAAATAATGAAAACCAGACTTTTCCAGACTCTCAATCATTCGGAGAATCGTTTTGCTCTCTGTAATAAAATAACTATCTCCAACCTCGATATCATCGCTGACATCCATAGAGGTCATGACATGTCCATAAGAAAGCTCCAAACTGTCGCCATAGGCGAAGCCCAAACCCTGCGCTAAAATACAGTTAATGGCTACCATTTTCAAATAAGTGGATTTCCCGGAGGCATTATCCCCACTAATCACCATATTTCTTTCAAAACTAACATCATTAACAACCGGATCCGCTAGTAAAGGATGGTAGATCCCCTTTCCTTTAATCCCAGCTTCTTCCTTAAAATTGGGATGACAAACCAAATCAACATCACGCTTATGGCGTAGAAGGCTGATGGCTACTTCCAATTCCCCCAAAAGATTGATTGTTTCCTGAGCTTCTTTCTGATGAGTCCTCACTTGCTGGTAGATATAGATTTGGGCAATCTGCGGAATTAAGAAAAGAAAATTAAGGTAAATCAGGATAATTTCCATCTCGGAGCTTCCTGTTGGACTTTGTAAGATGCTGGAAATGACTTTCGTCTTCTTAAATGGTTGGATAGCCTGTTTGAGGTTTTCTTGTTTTGGTAGCACTAGACGGCTCAGCTTTTCCGCTGAAGCAAAGATACGAACCAGGTAACTAACTTGATCCAAGCGCATTTTATTCGACCAATTCCGAATGCTCGAAAAAATGATATTAAACGTCACACTCGCTATCAAGACTGACATGGCTTGAATTTTAAAAAACGGAAGAAAGAAAAGAGAGAGGACTGGCAAACACGCTAAAAAAAGATAGAGAGAAAGATAGATCCTCGAATCTTGCTTCCCTGGATTCGCCACAATACTTCTAGCCATATTGTGGTTCTTTTTTCCTAACTGGTTCATAACAACCTGAACCTTCAGACGAAGATCCGGGTGATGTTCAAAGAAATCTTCTAACTCCTGCAAAGATGCATCTGGTTGAAAGTTTATCAAACGCAGCTTCTGATACAAAGCCTCAGCACCTATACTAGACTGTGTATAGTTTAGCTGATCAAAGACTCTATGCATGTCTAAATCATGCCAAGTTTGACCATCTACTTGACTATCCGTTGGCTGGAGTGTAGATGCCAAAAGCATTGTTTCCACTAAACTCTCTTCACTATCATTTTTTATAAAAAAAGGTTTTCCCTCCCAAGCCTTGGCTAATTTTTTTCTCAGACGAATCGTTGCTATCCGATTTGTTAGAACCATAATGATGATCAGTCCAACAAATCCAATTGGTAACCATCCAAGTTTATCCATTTCTTAATCCGCCCTTCCTACTGCCAATTCAGATTCACATGTTCCTTCACTTCTTGATAGGCTGTATCAACACGCGCCTTTGTTTCATCATCCAATTGGTCCCGATACTTGCCTCCTTCAATCCAGTCCTCCAAGATATAGGTCTGGAAATGATAGAGTTCATAACCTTCAGGAGAATAACTGTCCTTTGGCGTCCGGCTGACCCAAGTAGGATGAGCTGTGGCTGTTTTGATCCGTGTCTTGCGCCCTACCTTCTCAATGGTGATATCCATCAGGACACCCCGTTCGGTCCATTGGGCATTGTCTATCCCTTCCATGGTTTCCATCCGCTGATTGGAAAGGAAATTCCCCATAGAATAAACGATCAATTTCTGTTGCCCATCCTTATCCACAATCTCAGCAGGCTGGACGACATGAGGATGACCACCCAAGACGATATCCGCTCCCCAAGAAATCATCTTATGGTATAGCTCCTTTTGTTCCTCTGTCGGTTCTAAATCATATTCATTCCCCATCTGAGGCATGACAATGGTCATGTCTGCTTCCATCTCAGCTTTTTGGATTTCTTGACGCATCCGCTCCTCATTGAGATCCGATAGACGGTTATCATAGTCCTCTTGTTCTAGATTATATTCCATCCCATTAAACCCGTAGGAGTAAGCCAAGATCGCAATCTTGATCCCATTTACCTCCTTGATCAGGATAGGGGCTTGATCCCGCGTCTCATGTGGGTAGACACCAACCGTTTGGATCCCCGCGTCTTCAAATGCCTTGGCAGTCGAAAACAGCCCTTCCAAGCCAGAATCGAGGATATGGTTATGTCCCAGATCCATCACCTGATAACCTGCCTCCTTAATCGAAGCAACTACCTCCCCAGGGGCATTGAAAATCGGATAGCCCGAAAGCCCATAATCCGAATTGATGGTCCCTTCAAAATCCCCCAAGACAAGATCCCCTTGCTTCAACCATTCCTGAGCATAGTGATAATTCTCAGAAAAATCATAGCTTCCATCTTCCTTGGCGGCGCTCATATAAATCAAGTCATGATAGAGTTGATCTCCATTTGCCATGATCCGAGCCGTATGCGGTAACTGATCCGGATGAATTTCTTCTTGCTTTTCAACGACTTCCGGCATTTCTAGCGCTGTAATGGGAAAACCATTCCATTTTTGAACCCACAAGACCAGATTTGCTGCCGCAAATACTGTAATCAGCAAACCATAGACAAACTGTTCGTTGGTCAGGCGAAAAGCGGTCACCTTTCCCAAGCCAATATCAAGCCAGTCGTTGAGCATCCTGAGGATATCTTTCCCAAGCTCGCTCCATCTCTTTAAGAGATCCTTCCAATTCTTCATCATCTTCTCTTCCTATTTCTCTTGCACTTGTCAAAGGCCTCTCCCTAGCATCTTGATGCTACCTTTTACATTCTCACACTTCTCTAACATTCCAACTTTCTCATCTCAGGTTTATACAATGAGCCACTAAACTCACATCAAACCTAGTATTCATTGAAATACTTTCTCTTCATTGTATCACAAATTTTAAGAAGAGAAAAAAGAGAGCAGGACAGAAGCGCCATTGTTTAGAAACGCTTCATCGTCCTGCTCCTGCACAGTTGATTAATTCATGTAAATGATCGTTCATCACTTCTTATCGTTTGATTTGGACAAGCTAATCGCAACCATGACAAGACTTAGGAAAAAGGCCGAAAGCAACCCTTTTGTCGTCCGATTCATAAAAGGTTGATGGAACACAAAATGATTATAGGCAGTAAATCCTAATCCAATCAGAGTTACCATAGCCGAAAGTGAAAAAATTGTTACCCACAAATTTCTATTTTTCATCATAAACTCCGTTTTTCGATCTAATAGAAAGGCCCTCTTATTTCAAAGCCTTTAACAAATATCCATAACCTTCTCGCTCCATTTCCTCTTTTGGAACAAAACGCAGAGAGGCCGAATTGATACAGTAGCGAAGGCCTCCTTGGTCTTTTGGTCCATCGGTGAAGACATGGCCGAGATGAGCATTACCCGAGCGGGAACGAACTTCAATCCGCTCCATCCCATGGCTTTGGTCCTGGTAATAGTGGACGACATCTTTGGCAATGGGACGAGAGAAACTTGGCCAGCCACAGCCAGAAGCAAACTTATCCTTTCCAAAGAAAAGAGGTTCCCCAGTCGTAATATCCACATAGATGCCCTCTTCAAAGGTCTGATCATAGACATTGTGGAAAGGGCGTTCCGTCGCGCTTTCTTGGGTGACTTGGTACTGCTCTGCTGTCAGTTTCGCTTTTAAGGTTTCTTGATCTGGCTTCTGATAGGCTGCCGGATCAATCAAGGGTTGGGCAGCATCCGTCACATCGATATGGCAATAACCCCCAGGATTCTTCTTGAGGTAGTCTTGGTGGTAGTCCTCAGCCAGGATGTAGTGACGCAAGGGCTCTAGCTCCACCGCGATCTTGCGGCCCAGTTGCTTCTCTTCTTCCGCAAACACTTGGGCAATCACCTCACAATCCGCCTCGTCTAGGTAATAGACACCGGTCCGATATTGGCGGCCTCGATCATTTCCCTGCTTGTTAACGGACAAGGGATCGATCACCCGGAAATAGTAGAGCAGAATTGCGCGTAAAGTGATCTTGTCTGGATCGTAGATAACTTGTACAGTCTCTGCATGATCCGTTTCTTTGATCAGTTGATAATTGGTCGTCTCTACCTGGCCATTGGCATAGCCCACCGTCGTTTGTTCTACACCGGGGATCCGAGAGAAATACTCCTCTAAGCCCCAAAAACAGCCACCTGCTAGATAAATCTCTGCCATCTTTTTTTCCTCGCTTCCTGCATTCCCTAAGAGGAACGCTTGACATCTATTAGCTTCATCATAATCCAAGAGTCTCAGATTTTCAAGGATTCTGCATCAAAAATCCCTTCTACTATACTAGTAAAAGGGATAAAGGCACTCCCACTTATTTTTCAAATAAGAAAAAGAGCGAGTAACCAAGATTCCGTAGAGACACTAAAAACTGATGGAAAAAATCATGCATGAGAGACATGTCCCACACCTCCTCTCAATCATCTGATGTTCCTAAACATCGTTACCAAGATTAAAGAACCACCGTCGGTCCGTAGACCTGTAACTGAGGCTTCACAACCTCGTAATGCCAGTGATCATAAGCTCGCCAAACTTGAAAGGTTTCTTTATTTAAACGCAACCCGCTCAGACCAATCAATAGACTAGCGGTCTGATAAAACTTTTCCAACTCCATCAACAGGCGATTGTCTATCCTTTGAGCCTTCAATAAAACTTTCAACATCTGATCTAGATTTTCTTTAAATCGAAGGGCATCTGGACTGGGGGTGCATCCTTTAGAAAAGGCTGTTTGAAGAAGGCTGACCGTCGTCCTCGCCTCTTGAATCACATCCCTTTCTCCCATCGAAATCACCTTCCTTTTCACCTCCATTGTACACCTTTTTCTCTCTATAAAAATGGGAAATCTCTAAAACTAGGAACAGAATGAGGCTGGGACAAAAGTCCTAGCCTCTCAATTGTTTCTAGATTGTCGAGCAAGACGCAGTGGTTGAGTGGACTCTACTACGCTGATTTCATCAGCTTTTACAGCCCTACTCAACTGTGCGGAGGTAGGACGACGAAATCGAATTCTAACGAATTACCGATTTCTGTCCCACTCTCATAAAAAACTTCCCCAAGTTTCCACTTGAGGAAGTTCTTCTCGAAAGATTAGTCAATGTAGTGCAATTTCCCACGGAAATCTTCTAGACTTTGGTAGCCTTTTTCTTCCATGATAGCTTTAAGCTCCGCAGTAATGCGTTCAAAAGCCCCCACTCCTTCTTTATGAAGCGTGGTTCCGATTTGTACCATACTAGCGCCACAAAGGATATGTTCAAAGGCATCGCGACCAGTCAAGACGCCCCCAGTCCCCACAATCTGAATTTCTGGATTTAACCGTTGGTAAAAGGCATGGACATTGGCCAGAGCCGTTGGTTTGATGTATTCGCCACCAATCCCACCAAAGCCGTTCTTAGGACGGATCACCACGGATTCATCCTCGATGTAAAGTCCATTACCGATTGAGTTGACACAGTTGACAAACTTGAGCGGATATTTGTTAAAGATCGCTGCAGCTTGGTCAAAATGAACGATATCAAAATAAGGTGGCAACTTGATGCCAAGAGGTTTGGTGAAATAGGCAAAGACCTCTGACAAGATCCGATCTGTCGTCTCAAAATCATAGGCGATCTGAGGTTTCCCTGGGACATTGGGGCAGGAAAGGTTCAATTCAGTCAAACCTTTAAAATCACTTTCTTGCACCTTTTTCAAGATGGTATGGGTTTCCTCAGGAGACATGCCGACAAGAGATAGGAAGAAAGTCCGATCGGGATCTGTTTCTTGCAACTCCAATAAGTAATTCAAATAATAGTCCAAGCCTTGGTTAGGTAGCCCCATCGAATTGATTGAGCCCAGTGGGACATCTTGGTAGCGTGGCTCTGGATTTCCAGAACGGAACTCCAATGTAGCTGTCTTGGTCACAAAGGTCCCAGCAGCCGAATTCTTCACTTCTTCTAATTCCTCAGTGGTCATACAGGCCACACCTGCCGCATTCATCAGGCAGTTGTCAAATTCAAAACCAGCAATTTGCGTCTTTGTCGATACCATCTTCTTCTCCTTGAAATGAATTCTTACAGCCATTATAGCACGAAAAGGAGGATTCATGACTAGAAAACTAAAAAAGGACAAGGATCGTCCGGAAATAGCAAGAAATTACTCAAGAAGGAGTGGATTTCCGCTCAAAGGAAAGCTAAAAATCGTATCATCATTTCAACCGGAGTAAGTCCAAGCTAGGTATCTTTTTTACCATCCTCCATCAGTTGTGAAAATTTTCAGAAAATTCAACTTTTTTCTTTACAAGTCAAAAAAAGTCTGCTATAATTATCGACGTAATAAAACATGACATTGCTCTCAGCAGTGCCTCCATATACCAGTAAGTTCGCTAACCTGCTGGAATTCGTTTCAATGAAAAAAGGAGAAACATGATGACAACTGCAAAAGAATATATCCAAAGCACTTTCGAAACCGTAAAAGCTCGCAACGGCCATGAAGCAGAATTCCTTCAAGCTGTTGAAGAGTTCCTCAGCACTTTGGAACCTGTATTTGAAAAACATCCAGAATACATCGAAGAAAATATTTTGGCTCGCATTACTGAGCCAGAACGCGTGATTAGCTTCCGTGTTCCTTGGGTTGACCGTGATGGAAAAGTTCAAGTTAACCGTGGTTACCGTGTTCAATTCAACTCAGCTGTTGGACCATATAAAGGCGGACTTCGTTTCCACCCAACAGTTAACCAAGGGATTTTGAAATTCCTCGGCTTCGAACAAATCTTTAAAAACGTTTTGACTGGACTTCCAATCGGTGGAGGTAAAGGTGGATCTGACTTCGATCCTAAAGGCAAGACTGACGCTGAAGTGATGCGCTTCTGCCAAAGCTTCATGACTGAATTGCAAAAACACATCGGTCCTTCTCTTGATGTCCCAGCTGGTGATATCGGGGTTGGTGGACGTGAGATTGGTTACCTTTACGGACAATACAAACGCCTTCGCCAATTTGATGCTGGTGTCTTGACTGGTAAACCTCTTGGTTTCGGTGGTAGCTTGATTCGTCCAGAAGCAACTGGGTATGGTTTGGTTTACTATACGGAGGAAATGCTCAAAGGCAATGGCGACAGCTTTGCTGGTAAGAAAGTCGTGATCTCAGGTTCTGGTAACGTTGCCCAATACGCTCTTCAAAAAGCAACTGAACTTGGTGCAACTGTTATCTCTGTATCTGACTCAAACGGTTACGTGATCGACGAAAACGGTATTGACTTTGACCTTCTGACAGACGTCAAAGAAAAACGTCGTGCTCGTTTGACTGAGTATGCTGCAGAAAAACCAACTGCTACTTACTACGAAGGATCTGTATGGACTTACGCTGGTAACTATGATATCGCTCTTCCATGTGCAACTCAAAACGAGATCAACGGTGAAGCAGCGAAACGCTTGGTTGCTCAAGGGGTAAAAGTTGTTTCTGAAGGAGCCAACATGCCTAGCGACCTTGATGCGATCAAAGTCTACAAAGAAAACGGCATCCTTTACGGACCTGCTAAAGCTGCCAATGCTGGTGGGGTTGCTGTATCTGCTCTTGAAATGAGCCAAAACAGCCTCCGCCTTTCATGGACACGTGAAGAAGTGGATGGACGCTTGAAAGACATCATGACCAACATCTTCAACACTGCTAAAACAACTGCAGAAACCTACGGTCTTGGTAAAGATTACCTTGCGGGTGCTAATATCGCAGCCTTTGAAAATGTCGCAAATGCGATGATTGCCCAAGGTCTTGTTTAATTTGATTCTTTTGCCACACCTCTGAAGCCTTTGGTTTCGGAGGTGTTTTTCTTGATAAAAAAAGAAGATTGGAAAAACCAAATCTTCTTTTATTTTATAAATCATCCAAGGCATCTTTAACCTTATCAAAGAAGCCTTTTTTCTTTGGGTTGACCTTCAAATCACTTGCTTCCGCAAATGCACGAAGGGCTTCTTTTTGCTTGTCATTTAGACCTGTTGGTGTCACCACATTAACAGATACATATTGATCTCCTACAGAGCCTCCACGCAAGCTTGGTGCTCCTTTACCGCGGAGGCGGAATTTCTTACCTGTCTGGGTTCCTTCAGGGATGACCAAGTCAACATCGCCGTGAACCGTTGGAACATGGACCGTATCCCCAAGAGCAGCCTGAACAACGTTCAAGTTCAATTTATAGTAGATGGTTGATCCATCACGCTCAAATTTGTCGCTCGGCTCAACGTTGACCACCACATAGAGATCTCCGTATGGCCCTCCATTAAATCCAGCTTCTCCTTGACCAGAGAGGCGGATTTGTTGACCTGTTTCAACCCCAGCAGGGATTTTCACATTGACACTGTGGGCTTGCTTCTCGTGACCAGTCCCATGACAGGTTGTACAAGGATCTTTAATTTCTTTACCGCGTCCATGACAGACATCACAGGTGATTTGACGGCGCATCATCCCAAGTGGGGTTTGCGTATCCACATTGATAACCCCAGAACCATGACAGCGTCCACAAGTTACTGGACTTGTTCCTGGCTTAGCACCAGTTCCATCACACGTCCGACAGCTGGCTTCCCGATGGTACTTCACTTCCTTCTCAGTTCCAAAGATGGCTTCTTCAAACTTGAGGTTTACGCGGTACTGAAGATCATCTCCCTGACGTGGAGCATTAGGATTGCGGCTTGCACCGCCACCTCCAAAGAAGCTAGAGAAGATATCTTCAAAGCCACCAAAGCCACTGCCATCAAAACCACCGAAGCCACCAGCTCCGCCACCGAAGCCGCCAAAACCACCATTGGCCCCTGCAGCACCGTATTGGTCATAAGCTGCCCGTTTTTGTTCGTCGCTCAAAGTCTCATAAGCTTCTTGAACTTCCTTGTACTTTTCCTCAGCACCAGGCTCCTTGTTGATATCTGGGTGATATTTTTTAGATAATTTCCGATAGGCTTTCTTAATCTCATCTTGAGATGCATTCTTTGAAACGCCCAAACGGTCATAAAATTCAGTATTGTTCATACAAGATACTAAGAGCGAACAGAAAGCGACTGAAATTTAGGAAACCGACAAGAAATCCTGATTTCTTAGGCGGTTTATCTAATTTCCAAGCTTTCCGCTCGGGTTCAATTCCCCGAACACTCTTTGTTCCTTTCCATTGTTATTGTGAAACAAACCCTACATCAATCAGGTTTATTCCCTTTTTACCGAAAAACAGAGGCTGGGTTGCAACCTCTGGATTTCTGGCTTTTAATCAACTAATCCTGATAACATCTTATCTAGTTCATCAGCAAGATTCAATTCTGATAAGTTTAAATACAAATTTACTAATCTAGGAAGTTCTTGACGTTCTACATCAATCCTATTTACACCATTTTCGTTAACAAAAATGTTCATTTTACCATACTCATTATCTAAACCAATGCGAAATCCAAGTCCGTCAACTTTGGTAGTATTCATAGAGAAATTTCCAACATACCAATAAGAACCATAGTATTCCTCCACCAAACAAGCTGCTGCAATTAACTCTTCTAGGCCTTGCTCATAAAAATATTGATTAATACGGACTGTAATAGATTGCTCATCAATAGGATTTCTTTTAAGCGCTTCAATTGTTTCTTTTAACATTGTATATCCTTTCTTACTTCTCAGTAAACTCTCCGTCTACGACGTCATCGCCTGCGTTTCCTGTTGCTTGTGCGCCTTCTGCTCCTGCTTGAGCTTGTTGCGCTGCTGCGGCTTGTTCGTAGAGTTTAACCGCAAGTCCTTGAGCTTTTTCGTTCAAGGCTTCAAGTTTTGCTTTCATTTCGTCCAAGTTATTGTCTTCTTGGGCTTTCTTAAGCTCATCAAGGGCAGCTTGTGCGGCATCGCGTTCTGCATCGAAGCCTTTACCTTCAGTTTCTTTGATTGTCTTTTCAGTCGCAAAGATAGCTTGGTCTACTTCGTTACGAAGGTCTACTTCTTCTTTACGTTTCTTATCTGCTTCAGCGTTTGCTTCTGCATCTTTCATCATGCGGTCGATTTCTTCATCTGTCAAACCTGAGTTTGATTGGATAACAATTGTTTGTTCTTTTTGAGTTCCAAGATCTTTCGCTTTAACAGATACGATACCGTTTTTATCAATGTCGAATGTTACTTCGATTTGTGGGATACCACGAGGTGCAGCTGGGATATCTGTCAATTGGAAGCGTCCAAGAGTCTTGTTATCTGCTGCCATTGGGCGTTCACCTTGAAGAACGTGGATATCAACGGCTGGTTGGTTGTCTGCTGCAGTTGAGAAGACTTGTGACTTAGATGTTGGAATAGTAGTGTTGCGGTCGATCAATTTTGTGAAGACTCCACCCATTGTTTCGATACCAAGTGACAATGGAGTTACGTCAAGAAGGACAACGTCTTTGACGTCACCAGTGATCACACCACCTTGGATCGCAGCACCCATGGCAACTACTTCGTCAGGGTTCACTGATTTGTTTGGTTCTTTACCAGTTTCAGCCTTAACAGCTTCTACAACGGCTGGGATACGAGTTGAACCACCAACAAGGATGACTTCGTCGATTTCTGACAAGCTCAAGCATGCATCAGAAAGAGCTTGACGAACTGGAACTTTAGTACGTTCTACAAGGTCACGAGTCAAATCGTCAAATTTGGCACGAGTCAAAGTCATTTCCAAGTGAAGAGGTCCAGCTTCACCAGCAGTGATGAATGGCAAGCTGATTTGTGTTGAAGTTACACCAGAAAGGTCTTTCTTCGCTTTTTCAGCTGCATCTTTCAAACGTTGAAGGGCCATCTTGTCTGTTGACAAGTCAATGCCGTTTTCTTTCTTGAATTCTGCTACCAAGTGGTCGATGATTTTTTGGTCAAAGTCGTCACCACCGAGTTTGTTATCCCCTGCAGTTGCCAATACATCGAAGACACCGTCACCCAATTCAAGGATAGATACGTCGAATGTACCACCACCAAGGTCGAATACCAAGATTTTTTCTTCTTTGTCAGTCTTGTCCAAACCGTAAGCAAGGGCTGCTGCAGTTGGTTCGTTGACGATACGTTCTACTTCAAGACCAGCGATTTTACCAGCGTCTTTTGTTGCTTGACGTTGAGCATCGTTAAAGTAAGCTGGAACTGTGATAACAGCCTTCGTTACTTTTTCACCAAGGTATTCTTCAGCATAACCTTTCAAGTATTGAAGAATCATAGCTGAGATTTCTTGTGGTGTGTATTCCTTACCGTTGGCAGAAACTTTTTCAGAAGTCCCCATCTTAGATTTGATAGAAATCACTGTATCTGGGTTTGTGACTGCTTGACGTTTTGCAGCGTCACCAACAATGATTTCACCGTTTTTGAATGACACTACAGATGGAGTTGTGCGGTTTCCTTCTGGGTTTGCGATGATTTTTGATTCAGTTCCTTCAAGAACTGCTACTGCTGAGTTTGTTGTACCTAAGTCAATACCGATAATTTTAGACATGTGTTTTTCTCCTTAAATTTTATATTCTATTTTTCTTTTTGATACTCTTCTTAGGTGGCGGCGCCGTCAGAGCTTGACCTTCGTCAATCTCTTTGACTAAACTTTGAGCCTAAGGTCTCAAAGTTTGCGCAAATAGCGCCACGGCGAAGAGTATCGCCAATGGTTCGCTTCGCTCACTAGTGCAAAGCTGAATAATTTTTTATCTTTCTTTCATAGTTTAGTGTCGTTTCGGACAAGGTAGCCTAGTTATATACTACTACCATAGCCGGTCTTAAGATGCGGTCATGGAGTTTGTAGCCTTTTTGGAAGACTTGTGCGATGGTGTCTGCTGGATGTTCGTCATCTGCAGGCAAGGTTTGGATGGCCATGTGGTAGTTATGGTCAAAGGCTCCATCTGCTGGAATTTCTTCGATACCTTCTTCTTTTAAGGCATGTACCAAACTTTCTTGGACCATTTCTAGTCCTTTTTTGACATCATCTGTCAACCCTTCAACGGCAAGGGCACGTTCGAGGTTGTCCAGTGATGGTAAGATCGCTTTTGCCAAATCTTGGCTACGGTATTTTTGTAATTGTTGACGTTCTTCATTGGCACGGCGCTGAATGTTTTGCATTTCTGCATGAGCACGAAGGTATTTGTTTTCAAATTCTTCGGCACGCGCTTGTACTTCTTCTAATTCAGAAGGTTGGTTGCTTTCCTCTACAACTTCTTCAGTTGTTTGGGCAACTTCCTCTTCTTTCACGTCTTCTTTTTTGATATCTTCTGTCAAGGCATACACCCCTTTCATTTGGTCTTAATTTACTTCATAATGGTTGCTATTGAGGTAACGGTAGTAATCCGTTAACTTCATGACCAGCACTCGGCCGATGACATTGACCAAGCTAATCACACGCCTGTAATCCATCTCTACGGGACCAATCACATGCATGAGGGCCATCCCACGATAAGGAACTAAGAACTTGTGACTAATCACCGTCACATTTTTCAAGGCCTTCTCTTGGGATTCAGCAACCAGGATCTGGGTCATTTGGTCCTCTGGCATTCCCCCTCGCAACTCGAGAGCTACGTGTTGGGGATTATCTAAGAACTGATAGGTTTGAAGGTCAGCGTAGGTTAAGGATGAAACCTTTCCTTCAACAAAAACCAATTCTTGAAACAGTTGCGAGAAGACGTAATCAAACAGATCCAAGACATTGTCTGTCGTCTTGAAATAGCGCTGTACAATCTGTGGAATCTCCGTCCGCAAGCGGTAGTGGATATCCAAGACCGTATTTCCAATGAAACGTTCTTGAACCAGCTGATGGAAAATTTCCAAATCACTGGTTAAGAAATTCTTTGGAATGGCGAATTGTACAGTGACAGGCTTTGATTCATCCAAGGTCAGAACCGCTAAAGCATCGTGATTGGATAAGGGAACAATCTCAAAACCAGTCAAGCGCTGCCGCGTCGGCTCAACATCCTGAATGACTGCGGTGTAGCCCGTCATCTGGGCTAGTAACTTAGCCGTAGCATCCAAGATATCGTCTAACTTAAAGGCTTCGAAATCGAAGGCTTTTACCACCTGGTAGACATCTTGCTCATCAATCAACTCTAGATCCAGCGAGTTCTGAACAAAATATTGAAAACCAGCTCGGCTGGGCATTCGACCACTCGAAGTGTGGGCTTTTTCTAGTAAACCTTGCTTTTCGAGGGCAGCCATATCATTTCGGATAGTAGCACTACTAGATTGAATGACATCTTGCAGTGCTTTTGAACCGACTGGTTCGCGGGTCTTGGTAAAGATATCGACGACAAGATTTAGAATCTCATTTTGACGTTCTGTAACCATGACCTCACCTCTCTTTCGTATTTAGCACTCTAAACACTCAAGTGCTAAACCATGATTCTATTATACACCCTCTCAAAAGAAAGTCAAGAAAAAAATCCAAAAAATTAGCACTCTTTTCCCAAGAGTGCTAAAAATCATTCTGAAGACCTAGAAAAAGAGAATCTCCTCCTATTTTCCAGCCTTTTTCAATAGTTGAATATATTCTTCCAATACTAGCTGATGGTTGGCCATATACTGGGCATTTTCTACGCCAACATAACGGAAATGCCAATTCTCAAAATTCACACCTGTGATGTTGCTCTTCCCATCTGGGTAACGAAGGACAAAGCCATATTGTGGTGCGATGGCAGCCAGCTGCAAACCCAACTCATCACTTTGACCAGCTTCGACACTCATATCGATCGCAAGCCCCGTCTGGTGTTCACTAGCACCAGGGACCTGTACCTGGGTCTGCACCTGCTTTTCAGCTTCTTCGTGTGAAAGACCACTGGCCTCTAATTGCGCAACACGCTCATTATAGAGCTCTGTTTGTTCCGCCACGCTTCGATAACCCGATATCAAGGTTTCTTCTGGAGCAATTTTTCGAGCCGCCTCTAGAAATTGACGAGTTGGCTCTACAATCCGACTATCCACTTTGATAGCATCCACATCTGTCAATTGTGGATTCAACTCTGGCTTCACATTGTCACGATTGACCAAGATCAACTGCCAGTCTTTTGTCGAAACAGCTGGTAAATCTGATTTTTCTTTCTTTTTCTTAGAAGAAGAGGGAGTCGTTACAGCTGTTTTTTTAGCCTTCCAAAACTGAAGCCCTGAAAACAAGCTTGGTTTCGCTAAGTAAACACCAATCCCTGATCCAAGGACCACAAGAAGAAAGAAACTCAATAGGTAAGGCCACCATTTCTTACGTTTTTTTCTTGCGCGTCTATACTTATTCGTCATGACCATCCTCTAGGAGTTTTGCTCCAACCTTACGATAAGATAGATCCCCAATCTTTTCAATATGAAAGGCGCCATCTTCATAAGACAAAACCGTTACGCTTCCGTTGTCCAAAACCAATTCGTCGACAGCCTTAGGATCGATGAGATAAATCAAGGTCGTAATGGTCATGCCATGGCTGACTACAATAGCATTGCCACCACCAGCTGCTTCGATCTCTTTTGCGACGGCTTCAAATCCTTCTTTGATCCGACTACTCAAGGTTCCCCAGGATTCAGCCCAACCAGTGGTATCCACCTCGACGATTCCTTCTGCTAACTCCATCAGACTCAACTGATGGAAATCATCGACCTTAAAGACACGGGGTAAGACCCCCATGAAGAGATCGCCATCATAAGCACCGTCAAAGCTACCAAAACACCACTCACGAATGCGTTTATCATAGCGATAAGGAATCTGACCTGTCAAACCAAGCTCTTGAAGAACAATTCCCATGGTTTGAATAGTTCGACCAGAATCACTCGAAACAGCCTCTTTAAAAGAAAGACCTGCTTCCTTAAGGCCAAGCCCTAATTCTCTAATCCCACGCTCTCCTGCTTCTGTCAGCGGAGTGTCTGACCAGCCCTGTGCTCGCCCAATGGTATTAAACATGGTTTTTCCATGACGAGCAATATATAATCTGGTTTTTGTCATTCTATTACCTCCGTATGTATCTCTTTCATTATATCATTTTTTGCAAAAAGAAAGTAGGAAAGCTCTTACAAGTTTTGAGAGAAAGAAAAGGCCATGACCAAAGGGTCAGCCTTTCAGGATGGACTAGGATTCTTGCAAGCTTTCACCTACCTCACGGTAACTGCTATCTCCAACCCCCTTAACCGTCAATTTTCCATCTTCATATTCTACAAGGGTAACACTACCGTTTGAAAGAGGCAGATTGAGATTTGGTTTTCCTTCGATCAAGCAGACCAAGGTCTGAATGGTCCAACTATGGCTGACCACCAAGGCATTGCCTCCACCATTTTCTTCTACTTCTTTGGCGATGGCTTCAAAACCTTCTAGGATTCGGCTTTTCAAAACTTCCCAAGGTTCAGCCCAATTCGCTGTGTCCACTTGGCAAATGCCATTGGCCAAGTCTTCCAAGGTCAAGGTCTTATAATCCTCTACATCTAGCACGCGCGGCACGACACCGTGAAAGAGCTCCCCAACGTATGCCCCATCAAAGCTACCAAAACACCACTCGCGGATCCGTTTGTCAAAGCGATAAGGAATCTGGTCTTTCAAGCCCAATTCATCGAGAATGATCCCCATGGTCTGAATGGCACGGCCTGAATCACTGGAATAAGCTCGAGTAAACTCCAAACCAGACTCACGCAAGCCGATTCCCAGAGCCTGAATCCCTCGTTCTCCTTCTGCTGTCAAGGGTGTATCGGACCAACCTTGAGCACGGTCAATGGTATTAAACATGGTTCTCCCATGACGAATCACAAATAATCTTGTTTTAGCCATCTTGTCTCCTTTTGCAAGAAATAAGTCTGGAGTTTTATCATCACAGACTTTTCTATTTTCTACTATTATACTAGATTTCTCTTAGTTTTTAAAGCTATGAACCGGAGCTGGAATTTGACCACCACGGGCAATGAAATCAGCTGACGAAGCCTTGTTGACCTTCATTACCGGAGCAGACCCAAGAAGTCCACCAAGCTCTAACATATCGCCTTCCTTGCCATAAGGAATGATCCGAACGGCTGTTGTCTTTTGGTTGATGACCCCGATAGCTGCTTCATCGGCGATCATGGCCGCAATGGTTGTATCTGGAGTATCAGCTGGGATGGCAATCATATCTAGACCGACTGAGCAGATAGCTGTCATGGCTTCCAATTTTTCCAAGTTGATATGACCGGATTGAACCGCCGCAATCATCCCCTCATCTTCTGAGACCGGAATGAAGGCACCTGACAAACCACCGACTTGATTACAAGCCATGATGCCACCTTTTTTCACTTGGTCATTGAGCAGAGCGAGCGCTGCAGTAGTTCCATGGGTTCCTACTACTTCAAGCCCCATAGCCTCAAGGACACGGGCAACCGAATCCCCAACAGCTGGCGTTGGTGCGAGAGACAAGTCCACAATCCCAAACTCAACACCGAGACGTTCACTAGCCATTTGACCGACTAATTGACCGACACGGGTAATCTTGAAGGCTGTCTTCTTAACTGTTTCCGCCAATACATCAAAGCTTGCACCTGGAACTTTTTCAATCGCCCGTTGGACGACACCAGGACCTGAAACCCCAACGTTAATGACAACATCCGCTTCACCGACACCATGGAAGGCACCCGCCATAAAAGGATTATCTTCTACTGCATTGGCAAAGACTACGAGCTTACCTGGCCCCATTGGATCTGCTTGGGAAGCTTCTTTAATGATGCGCCCCATGTCTCGGACAGCGGTCATATTGATCCCTGTCTTAGTCGATCCAATATTGACTGAAGAGCAGACAAAATCTGTCTCCGCAAGAGCACGAGGAATGGAATTAATGAGGATTTCATCCCCTTTTTGGTAACCCTTTTGAACAAGAGCTGAGAAGCCACCGATAAAGTTAACCCCAACTTCCTTCGCCGCACGATCCAGCGCCTTGGCAAAGGGTACATAGTCTGTCGCATTGGTTGCTGCTCCGATAATGGAAATTGGAGTGACCGAAACCCGCTTGTTCACAATTGGAATACCGAGTTCCGTCGCGATCTCATCCCCAACAGCCACCAAGTCCTTGGCCTTTGTCACAATCTTATTGTAGACTTTTTCCGCTGCCTTTTCGATATCTGGATCGATACAATCTAGAAGGGAGATCCCCATGGTGATAGTCCGAACATCGAAGTTCTGCTCCTCAATCATGGCAATGGTTTCTGTTACCTGTCTAATGTCCATCATTCTCAACCCCTATCTTACAAATTGTGCATGGCATCAAAAATCGCTGCGCTTTGAATATTGATTTTCACATGCAGAGACTGACCGAATTCTTCCAACTCTGAACGAAGCTGTGTGAAATCTTTTTTCTCATCCGATGATACGACTGCCATCATGGTGAAGTACTCATCCAATACTGTTTGAGAGATATCATCAATATTAAGTCCCAATTCTGCTATTTTCGTTGCGACACCCGCTACGATTCCTTTTTGATCTTTTCCAACGACTGTAATAATTGCTTTCATTTCACTGCTCCATTCTATCTATTTGCTTCCATTGTAGCACATTCCCCTTAAAATCGCCCTTCTCAACTGGGAACGTTAGGATATTTTTACGTGTATAAAAAATAGAGAGGCTGGGACAAAAGTCCTAGCCTCTTTATTGTTTTTGGATTGTCGAGCAAGACGCAGTGGTTGAGTGGGCTCTACTACGCTAATTTCATCAGCTTTTACAGCCCTACTCAACTGTGCGGAGGTGAGACGACGAAATCGAATTCTAACGAATTACCGATTTCTGTCCCACTCTCTCTATTTTGACGATTCGGTTTCATCTTTTAGGATACCTTCCTTCACGCGCACTGTACTCTCATACTCGGCTCCAGCTAGACGGTCAAAGGGAAAGCGACGACTGAGCAAGATGATGGCAAGGCTGAGGATCAGGTACAATAAGAGCACAAAGAAAAGCAATAAAATCACAGATAGAGTCAAAAGGGAATTGTCCGTCAAATCCTGATTCAAAAGCGAGATCAAATAGAACAACCCTTGGGGAATCCAGTAGAAATAGCCTACCACTAGGATTCCTCGCCAGATGGTACGAAGCCATTTTTGCTTGTCAAAACGCAAGCGGAATTTTACCAAAGCCATTCCCAATGTTTTGCCCCGCCACAAGGGAAGCAAACTAAAGTAAAGCACCAAAACCGCTACATAGGGAATCATCTCTAAACGCTCGATTACCGCATAAAGCAAGGATAGCATCACAAAGTCAATCAAGAAAGCAAGACCCATCCGGAAACCAGATACTTTCGTCCCTACTCGGAAAGAATGCTCGTCAATCTCATCTCGTGTTGGCAATAACCAAACCAGGAACCAACCAAGCAAGTAGCCCACTCCACCACCAGTGGTATTTTGAATAATATCATCGACATCTGCTAGGCGGTAAGGGCCCGGATACAGAAAGTAGAGACCTGATAACTGGGTCAGCTCCAAAAAGAGACTAAAGAGGGCTGTTAGGAGAATCGTTTTCTTAAAACCACACTTGAAATAATAACGTAGATACATCCCAAAAGGAATCAACATTAGGACATTAAAAGCTGGTACATAAAAAGTTGGATGCTTGATAGCCTGAAGCCAAGTACCAGTCTGCGCTAGATCAAAGGGGCTCTCCTTGAAAAAATCCACCACAAAAGCAAAGGGATGGAGATTGACCATTTCCGAGTAGCTAGTATGGATCTTACTCGGATCTGGCAGAGGCAAGACTACCAAGAGATAGACCGTCATCAAGTAAAGCATAAAAGAATAGAAAATCAGCACCCGCAATTTATTGACCGAGCCATATTTTCGATAATTCAAAATCATGTAGGGCAAGGTCAGCAAAAAGGCCAGGAAAGGAAAGAGCTGAACAGCTGTTTTGATTGTAGAAATGTATCCCATTGTGTCTCCCATTTACCGTTATAAAAACACCCTTTGCACAATGACAAAAGGTGATTTTTTCATTGATATAGAGTATTATATGGCCTGGTAGAGGAAGAGTCAAGGAAACAGGATGAAAACCTAGCTCAATAGTCGGCTTAATTGCTACCTCTCCCCTTCAAGCTTTTACTTCCGATAAAGACCAATAGATAACTCGCAATCCCTGAAAGATGCAATAGCGTTGAGATCCATCCGGTGATTACTGGTAAGAGCATGAGGCTAGATAGAAAAATCAAGAATAGATAAAGCCATTTTACGGTGCGCGAAAATTCTTTCCACACGTTTGGCAGGAGCATAATCCCTCCGGTCACAAAGGCATAGCCGACGGCAGAGATCCCTGTTGCCTGAATGTCCTGCCCGCGTGTTAAGAAGTGAAAAACGATGGAAGAGAGGACTGTAGCCGTCACAAAAACGATCAGGACTTGTATGGAGCCTCTTTTTCTTTCTAGCAGTCCACCGAAGGGAAGGATCATGAGTCCGTTTAAAATCAAATGGACCCATAAAAACCAGACAGGGGCTCCTTTACTGCCATGCATCAGGGTCCCACTGACATATTGCCAACCATACACCGGTTTTGAATGAAAAGCCAATAGGTCATACATAACATCCCCGTAAAAGGAAGTCAATAGACCTAGCAACAAACAGATTAGAGCTATCGTACTGATAACAGGGTAGGTTTTTATCATCGTTTTCATTTTAAAACTTCTTTTCTATAAATAAATCAATTGTCTCACCTTGAGTATACTTTCATTATACCACCCCTAAACGAAAATAAGATCACTTTTAAAAAGTGATCCTAGTTTCATTAAACAACTCCAACCTCTAACTCCCATTTCACGCCCAGCTACAGAAACAAGGTTATTTAACAAGAAAATGCCAGTAGATATAATTGAAGATGAAAATCCAGATTGGTTTCCAAAAAGTGAGAAAGTTGCTAAAGGCATGTAAGAAAATCGGCAACCGGATATCTTTATATTTCTTATAGACAGCTGCGAAGAAGAGCCCCGAACAGAAATATAAAGTAAAAGTCACAGGATCCCGATATTGATGGATCAGATGAAAGGCCGCAAAGAGTAAGCCCGAAAGCAAAACATCTAAATGAAACTTACTTTCTTTAAAGAAGACATTCATCAGATAGCCTCTAAAAATAAATTCTTCGATCATAGGAGATGTAATAGTGGCTAGGACAAAAAACAGAGTACCCGAAATACCAGGGCCATTTAGATAAATGGAGGATGGCAATTTGGTTTGATGAACGACAGGAACAAGCAAATCTTGAAAAGTTTGTAGCACCCATCTTTCAACAAAGAACCACAAGAGCACCAGAGCAAAATACCCCAGATAGTGCCACTTCCATTTCTGTATATTGGAACGAATGACTATCTTCTGTCTTTTGAACCACAATAAAATGCCAATGAGAAGCAAAGAGTAGAGAATCAAATAGATGAAATAAAGAAAACTTACATCACCATTGAAAACTCCAGTTAGGTAGATACCAAGGCCATCAATCCCAAAAACAAATAGATATAACAGGAACAGTAAAGCGACTCCATGTTTGGCATATTTCATATCAACTTATCTCCAATATCATTCTTCCATTCAATTATGTACAAGCATAACACATGGAAAAACTTGTAGGCAAGGCAGCCCTCAATTGTCCCTTTTTGAACAGAAAGTGTCATCTTCTTTTGTTTTTTACTCCTCTTTGCTAAGAAAAAACAGCCGTTTAGATTTTCTAGCCTGACGATTCTACACTATATTATTCCTTAATCATCTGGACGATTTTGTTTTGAAATAGCTGAAAACCTTTGTTTCTTCAATTAAAGAACAAGGCAAGGACCTATTCATCCCTCTTTTTCACGATATCATAAGGACTCACTCCAACTTTCAGAATACCGTAGCGAATATTTGACTTTCCATTTCAGAGGGTATATACTTATATTAATCTGAACTAAATAGTTTTAATTTTTTAAATGAACTGTCTTGAACTCAGATTAAAAAACTATTTACTTAACGGAGGTGGCGCTATGTCATTAGAAGATAAATTAAACCAAGTTAAAGGTTCTGTTAAGGAAGGTCTCGGTAAAATAACCGGCGACACAAAAACAGAAGCTGAAGGCGTTGCTGAAAAAGTTGCTTCAAAAGCAAAAGAAGTTGCTGAAGACGCAAAAGAAGCTGTTGAAGGAGCTATCAACGGTGTGAAAAACATCCTTCACAAAGACGAAAACTAATCGTTAACGTGCTAAAACCACCCTATTTTCTGCAGTCCTATTTGACTGAGGGAGATGGGGTGGTTTTTGTTTATCTTTGATTTAGTTTGGGCATAAGAAAAAGAACACCCCGAAAGGTGCTCTTTGTATGTATTGTAATTCTTTTGAATGAACGTTTAGAGTGCAGTGGTTGCCATCCAATCAAACATCGCTACGCTTGTTTTCTTGGGGCAACTGTGCATAGCATATCTCTACGCGACTAAAGTCGCTAGAGCTATCCTAATTGCGCACCGCCAGTTCTGATACAAAAAACACCTTGCAAGATGCAAAGTGTTTTCGTTTGTATTCTGTATTCCAGTAACGAATTAACGTTTAGAGAACTGGCTAGCTTTACGAGCTTTCTTAAGACCTGGTTTGGAAAGTATGGGTTTCAGTTGGACTAAAAACAGCGTATTATCAAGGCTTTTCAGAACGATATCTACTGATTAATTTCATAAAATATGAATCAATAGATTATAAATAGGGGAATAGTTTAGGTCTGTAAGCATTAAAATAATACACCTAACTTTGATCACCATTTTTTAGTTATTCACTCTTTTTTCAGATAGTGTTTTTAAAGTTATGATATAAAATGCCGCAATTAAAACACTATACATCATAATCGGAGGATAGACAATTAAGGATAGAATCAATCCCACTCCTTTAATTATTAGGTCAGGTATCAATAACTTTCTATATTGTGCGGTAGCTTCAAGTAATTCTTTCTGATCTATATTGGGTTTATCAATTACTTTATGTAAAAACCAGTTTGCTACCGTTGAAACAACAACGATTATAATCTCCCTATAATCATGGAAAAGTAGTAAAAATAGTTGTTATCCTAGTTGATTAAAAAAATCTCTGATTTCCTCATCCTTTATAAAATAATATATAAATTTCCCCTCTCTTCTAGTGTCCAAGATGTTTTGATTGGCTAGTTTACGAAGATGGTGGGAGGCAGATGCCATACTGAGATTTAATAAACAGGCTATATCGCAGACACAGAGTTCTTCGACGGCAAGGAGATAAAAGATGATATTTATCTGTTTATTATCGGTAAATTTTGATAAAATGCGAAGTGATTTTTGGACTTTTTCCTTTTCAAGGTAGTTCGTTGCGGTTGTAACATTTTGTTGATTTATAACATCCACTTGACAGATACTATCTTTTTTCATAATTTTTTCTCCTAGCCTAACACAGCCCATAGCATGTCAAAGCTGTTGTTTTCAATCAGGATATACATCCCCAATCCTAAATAGACAACGGCAATAAACCATCTGCTATATTTTTCCAAAGTTTCTCCAACAGAAGGGACTTGTGCTAATTTTTGGGCTGAAAAAACCAAGAGATAAATCATGACTAGAAAAGTAAGTAAAGTCACTATCATATTCGCTAAATTTAAGGTGGTAAAATATGGGACAAAGACACCAATATTGTCAGCGCCACAACTTGCAAAAGTAATCATAGCGACTAGAAAAATCAGGTTTTTATTGTCTTTTCGCAAACCATCTTTTGCAATAGCTTCTCCATCAGAATCTCCTAAAAGCAAAACTTTGAGGCCTAGGAAAATTGGAATCAAACCGAGTAAACCTAAAATCTCTTTACTAGGAATATAATTTAAGACAAATGCAAAAAGCAAACTTAGGAATATTAGACTAACAGAGCCTAGAAATTGCCCTAAATAGATATTAATGATGTCCTTTCTACTTTTTCTTTTGGCAAAAAATAACATTAGGATAATAAGTAAGTCTACGGCTGTCCCAGAATACAGGATTATTGAAGTAACAATATTTTGAATCATAAAACACCTCATTCAAATATATTTTTGAATGTATTCTAACATTAACCTTTGTAGATGTCAACTTAAAATCCACCAATTAATAATTGCATGTCAATATTTGTATTGTGAAACTAGTTTCAGAAATATATAGTCTTAAAGTATGTCCACTGCCAATGGTTTTTTCAATATTTAAAAGGAGAGAACCAATTTGGTCCTCTCCAGGGTATAATTTTCCACCAACCCACTACAGTTGACAAAGAACCGTTATTCTCAAATGAGACAACTCCTTTTAGTTTTTATAACCTCAGCTTCTCGGTCTCTTACCTACTTTTAATAGAAAGACTACGAAGGACGATTCTTAAAGTAGTCAGATTGTGCAATATCGAAAGATTAGATGGGCTTAACCAATTTAACAACCCAAATCCAATTAAACTTCCATTTATTACAACTGTTTCTTGAATATTTCTTTGAATTAATTTCTGCAACGATTCAGATAAAGAATTCAATTCCTCGAAGAAATCTAAACGATTATCTAATAATAAAATATCACTCATCTGCTTAGAAATATCAGCACTTTCATTCATCACAACCCCAATATCTGCAAGCGTCAAGGCAGCAGAGTCGTTTAACCCGTCTCCAACCATCAAAATAGTTCGGCCAGCTTTCTGTAATTCCTGAACCAACTGAAACTTACCATCTGGTTTTAAATCAGTATAAACGTTGTCAAATGGCAGATCTTTAACCAACTCTTCTGTTCTAGCCAACGTATCACCAGTTGCCAGAATCAGTTTTTTCCCTTGGCGCTTTAGCTTTTTCAATGCAACTTTCGCCTCGCTTCTCAAGGGAGTGTGGATACAAAACATCCCAATTAATTCTTTCTTATAAGCCAAAAACAATAAATTGTAATGAGTCTTATATTGCTCAATCAAGGCCAGCTGCTCAGAACTAATTCTTACCTGTTCGTCTTGCATTAGTACATAATTTCCAATGACAACCGATTGACCATCAATTTGCGATTTAATCCCTTTGCTTGCAACATACTGAAGCTTGCCATGCATTTCTTCGTGTTCAATGCCTTCAATTTCAGCTTGTTTAACAATTGCATTGGCAATAGGATGATAGATATGTTCCTCCAAACATGCACTTATTCTTAAAATATCTTTCTCAGTATAATCTCCGAAAGGAAGAACCTTTTCAACCAAAGGATAACTCGTCGTGATGGTACCCGTTTTATCAAACAAGAAAGTATCCACTTCCAGATATTTTTCTAATACATCACCATCTTTAATAACCATTTCTCGATTTAGACCTTCCTTTATGGCCGTAAGGTAGGCTACAGGTGTGGATATTTTTAGAGCACATGAAAAATCCACCAATAAAAAGGAAATGGCTTTTGAAAACGAACCTGTTAACAGATAAGTCAAACCAGCACCTAAGAAGTTATATTTTACAACCTTGTCTGCCATCCTAATAAAATGACGTTGTTTTGTCTTCTTACTCTCTTCAGATTTTTTCATCAGATTGATGAGTTGCAAAATACGACTGTTTATCTGATTATCAGTCACACGAATTCTTAACTCTCCTGTTTCCAAAACAGTATTCGCACATACAGAATCTCCCTCTTTCTTTTCAACAGGGAAGCTCTCTCCAGTCAAGGAACTCTCATTGACCATGCCTAATCCTGAAACCACTTGGCCGTCAAACAAGATTTCATTACCTTGGGAGACAACTAATACATCACCTACTTGAACATCAGAACTCTTGATGCTGATGACCATGTCTCCCCGCACTAAGAAAACATCACTTTCTTTAGCAAGAAGGCTTTGTTCCAAATCTGTTGCTGTTTTTTTTAAAGACCACTGATCCAGATGATTACCCAAATCAAGCATAAACATGATGTTGCTAGCTGTCTTGGATTGGTTCATAAACAAGGACAACAAAATGGCCGAACAGTCCAAGACCTCCATGGTTAGTTCCTTGCGCGCTAAAGTTTGATAGGCTTCTTTGACATAACCCAAAGCCTGATAACAAGTCCAAATATAACGAATAGGGTAGGGTACAAAACTTCGAAACAGCAAACGCTTAATCGCTGCACCCGATACAATTGAATAAGCACTCTCTTCTCTACGAATGGGAAGAGTCATCAAGTCCGAAACTTTCCCCTTGTCAATTTTTTTTAAAAAGGCCTCTGCATTTTCTAATACAGAGAAGCCTTCTTTCATACGTAGAGTAAAGTGCTGCTGATCCATATAAAACTGAATAGAGTCGATCCCTTTTTCATCTTTAGCCAAGGAACGAAGATAATCTTGAATATCCAAGGTCAGTGAAAACGAGGACGATAATCGGATATGTTGATATCCTCTGTGTAGCACTTTAAAAGACATATTATTCACCTGTCAGGCTATCTAATTGTTCTTCTTTCTTTTCCTGTTCGTATAAATATTTAGCGTCTTGTAAAACATCATCACCGTGTTGTTTTACAACAGAAACAGATGCATCCAGTCCATCTTTCAATTTGTAAGCTTTAGCCAAGGCCTTAGAATAGCCTTTCTTAGCTTCTTTACTTGCTAAGACTTTCAAGCCAAGCGTCCCAAATGCTACCCCTCCTAAGAAGAGAGATGATT
This sequence comes from Streptococcus sp. bf_0095, assembly GCF_004166885.1. Taxonomy (GTDB): domain Bacteria; phylum Bacillota; class Bacilli; order Lactobacillales; family Streptococcaceae; genus Streptococcus. The sequence continues at coordinate 246,517 of NZ_RCYU01000002.1, forward strand.
TTTTCGCAACTTTTGCGACGTTTAATACTTCTTTTAACATGTTTATTTCCTCCTTGTAACTATTGTAGCGAAAAATGACAGCAAAAGCAATTGCTGATATCTGATATATAGATAAAATTCTCTATACTGATATTTAATTATATTATGATGAAAACAATATACTTTATTTTTTGATACTGTAAATAATTATGTGTAAACACTTAAGTAGAGTTACGGAGTGTTAATTAAATAAGCTTTCAAGTGTATCAGAACATTGACCAAACCCTTTATGGATTCGTTGACTTTGCTTGAAATTATAATCTTCAAACAACGTAACTAAGTAACGTTCCAGAGCCTCCTCATTAGGAAAAAGAACCTTCTTTTTCGTTTGATGTTTGATTTCTTTGTTAAGAGACTCAATGAGGTTTGTCGAATACATGCTGTGCCAAATCTGGTAGGGAAACTGATAAAAAGTTAAAAGATTATCCGTCTTCTCCAGACTTTCCATGACTTTCCTATACTTTGGTTTCCATTCGGCGAGAAAGTCCTCTAAAGCTTGTCCTGCCATTTCTAAATTTTCAGCACGATAAATCATTATAAATTGCCCCAGAATAACCGCTCTATCTGCTCGTTTCACTTTACTAGCTAGATTTCGACTAATATGAATTAAGCAACATTGTTGTTTAGCTAATGGGTGAGCCTGACTGATAATCTGCTCAAGCCCCTTAAAGCCATCTGTAACTACAAGAGAAATCTGTTGGATTCCTTGGTTTTGAAGCTTGTCTAACAGGGTGGACCAAGAAGCATTGTTTTCTTGAGGCAACTGTGCATAGCATATCTCTATGCGACTAAAGTCGCTAGAGCTATCCTAATTGCGCACCGCCAGTTCTCATAGAAAAAAACACCTTGCAAGATGCAAAGTGTTTTCGTTTGTATTCTGCTGTCCAGCAACGAATTAACGTTTAGAGAACTGGCTAGCTTTACGAGCCTTTTTCAAGCCTGTTTTCTAGTATTTTTATATCTACTGGCAAATTATCCGACTTATCCCCATCAACATCTGACTCTAACTCAACCTCTGAAGAAATCCTAATATTGCGTACTTTGATATATTCGATATTATTGTTACCTACTAGATCCCCTTTTTAATAAATCTGGGATAGCCGATAATTTAGAAATGATGGATGAATCCTTTAAAATCAAGATATTTCCATATTCATCTGTATTTTCATCAAATAGTTATTTGTCTGCATAGTAATTGGATAGAAGAACTAAGACCTGAGTAGCTTCACCTTCATAATTGCCATTTTCGCTTTCAAAAGGTAATAATTGCTTGTTCATAGCTTGGCGAATCAGTTGCACCAGCCAAATTAATTGTCTTGACCGACGAATAAAGCGACTTCTTTCAAGGAATCGACCATAAGGAAACAGTTGGCAGATTCTATAAAAGTGTCGTTGTGATTCGGCACGCTCATCAGACTCGCTACACAGAGCTGGTACATAATATCTGCTATAATTTTCTGGAAGATTTGGTCAAGCGGTCTTTTAGCCGTGTGACAGGCATACAGGAAAAACACTATTTATTTACTTTTTGCACGGGAGGCTTTAAGAATCTGATGGACATCTTTCTTGATAGTCACTCAGAGTCTCCAGAGTGTCTGGGCTGGGATATGGCAAAGATATACCGCTGCTGAAACTGTTCTTTGACGCTGATAAACGCGACATAGCAATTAAAATGTCGCACTAAAATGATTGAAAAGTGATTGAAACTGTGTTATAATGCACATGTAATTTTTAGAAAAGAGGTACTAACTATGGAAAACCTAGTAGTTTCAGTCTTTAACACTGAAAGCGAAGCTTATCAGTCCTTTGCGGATTTGAAGGCTTTCCGCCAAACTCAGACGACCAAGGTTGCTCAAATCGCCTTGGTCAAAAATGAAAACGGTCACATCGTTGAAAAAGAACGCTATGACTTTGAAGATTCAACGACGGATGCAACCCTAGAAGGTGGCTTGCTCGGTGCAGTTATCGGGCTTTTGGGTGGTCCTATCGGCGTCTTGTTTGGTTATGGTATTGGCAGCCTCTATGGTTTGGCTGCTGGTGATACCGTTGATACGGCAGAAGCTGGCTTGATTGACGTTGTGTCTCAAAAATTGATCGACGGCGAAACAGCCGTTGTCGCCTTGGTGCAAGAAAACAACGAAGCAGTCATCGATGCTTACTTCACCAAGTACGACACCCAAATCGTGCGTTGGGATGTAGCAACCGTCGTAGCCGAAATCGAAGCAGCTCTGCAAGTCCAAGAAGACCTCTACAACCAAGCGCGTGCGCAAATGAAGGCTGAACGTAAAGCAGAGCGCAAGGCCAAAATTGAAGAGTTCAAGGCAAACATCAAATCAAAATTTGATAAATTGAAAGCCTAACGTCTAAGCGTCTCATAAATTTAAATGTGACTGAGACGCCATTTAAAATTTATGTGCGTCGGATTCTCACAGTTAAATAATTGCGTTGACAAAGCCGTTACAGCCGTTCTTCCATTCTTTGAAAAGAATGTTTAATAGACAAGAAATCTGGACTAGTATTGGTCTGGATTTTTTTGTGAATATAGAGGTCATAGCTTTTTGACTATGCTTCGTTATAATTAGAAAAATTTTAAGTTTTATCAAGATGAAATCAGTCAGACGAAGACATCCCGAATTAGCACCAGCATCACCACACAAACTAAGACATACTGGTGCTACTCTTGCTAAACAAGCAGGTGTTTCTCTTGAAGCCATCTCAGAAGCTCTTACTCATAGTGATAAAGAGATTACAAAAACTTACGTTAATATCAAAGATAAAGTCAATCGGACTGTAGGTGATATTGCTTTTCGTAGTTTAAAAAATTGATGGGGTGAATATGGGGTGAATTTTGGGGTGAACTTTAGTTTTTTGAACAAAAAAAGACATCCAAGAAATAATTCTTGAATGTCTGTAAACGTTGATATAATCGTGTTGATTAACGTTTTGAGAATTGTGATGCTTTACGAGCTTTCTTAAGACCTGGTTTCTTACGCTCAACTTTACGTGAGTCACGTGTAAGAAGTCCTGCGCGTTTCAATGAATCGCGGAAGTCTGGGTCTACTTGAAGAAGGGCACGAGCGATACCGTGACGGATAGCTCCTGCTTGACCAGCGTATCCACCACCTACAACGTTAACGAAAACGTCGTATGAACCTACAGTTGAAGTAACTGCGAATGGTTGGTTGATTACAAGACGAAGGTCAGCGTGTGGGATATACTCTTCAACATCTTTTTTGTTAACAGTGATTTTACCAGTTCCTGGAACAAGGCGAACGCGTGCAACAGCGTTTTTACGACGTCCAGTACCTGCATATTGTGCTTGTGACATACTTTATTGTTCCTTTCCTTAGATAAGTCCTGAAATATCAAGAACTTCTGGTTGTTGTGCAGCGTGAGTGTGCTCAGCTCCAACGAATACTTTCAATTTCATACCTTGAGCGCGGCCAAGAGTATTGTGTGGAAGCATACCTTTAACTGATTTCTCAATCAAACGAACTGCATTTTTAGAACGAAGTTCACCAGCAGAGATTGATTTCAATCCACCTGGGTGGTTTGAGTGAGTGTAGTAGATCTTATCAGTTGCTTTTTTACCAGTCAATTTAACTTTTTCAGCATTGATAACGATTACGAAGTCACCTGTATCAGTGTGTGGTGTGAATGTTGGTTTGTTTTTTCCGCGAAGCACGCTAGCAACAACTGCTGAAAGGCGTCCAAGAGGTACATCAGTTGCGTCAACAACGTACCATTTGCGTTCTACTTGGCCTGGTTTAGCCATGAATGTAGTTTTGTTCATGATTTCTCCTATTATGAATATCGTTTTTGTTTACATGGCGGATGTTCCGGTCCGCGAGTTATTTGAAAGGTTCCGGGGCCTTACAAATGGGGTAAACAATACCGCCTACTATTGTATCAAATTTTTCAAATAAAAGTCAACCGATTTGAAAAATTATTTGCGATTTTCTTTTCCTATAACAAAGCCGATGAGAGAATTAGGACCGACGTGGGCTGCAATGACTGGACCTAAAGGCATAATCAAAACTTGAGAAATGGCTGGATTCTCCAACAATTGAGCCTTGAGCTCTTCTGCTCCATCAAGATCATCTGTATAGGAAACCAAAGCTGTACTATGGCCGATATCTTCCTGGATGAGTGAAAGCATTTCCCGCATGGCTTTTTTACGTCCCCGAACTTTGGCTATAGGGGCTAATTTGCCTTCTACATCAATCCAAAGAAGGGGTTTGATGTTGACCAAACTTCCCACGATAGCTGAACTCTTAGAGAGACGTCCTCCGCGCATCAGATGGTAGAGATCATCCACTAAGAAATAGGTCCGCAACTTAGGAGCCACTTCCATTAGTTCTTCCTTAACTTGATCCAAACTCTTTCCTGCATCACGCGCCTCAACTGCTAGCATAGACAAGTAGCCCTCTCCAATCCCTGCAGCTTTTGGATCGATGATTTCGATCACAGCTTCTGGGTAGTCTTCAAGGACCAAGTCTCTTGCCATGATCGCACTCTGGTAGGTCCCTGACAAGACTGAAGAAAAGGAGATATAGAGGAGATCTTCCTTGCCTTGAGCGTAGCCTTTGAAAATCTCTTGGAACTGTCCAACATTGACCTGACTGGTCGTTGGTTTAGCACCCTTTTGCATCTCTGCTAATAATTGGGGGCTGGTGAGTTGGTCTGGACCTACTGTCTCATAATGGGTTCCATCGATTTGGATTGACAAACCGACGATCTCTACATCATGCTCCTTTGCCCATGTTTCATCTAAATCTGCAGTTGAATCTGTTAAAATTTTAAAGGTCATTTACTTGCTCCCATCTCTTTTTGTAGTTGACGTAGGCCCTCTTGGTCAAAAGGCCGTATCGGTGGTTTTTGATCGTTAACGACTCCTCGCGCTTGGTTCAAGTCGGCTTTGACAACGGCAACTCTCTTCTCTAACTCCCGCGCTGAAACACGAAGTGCTCCTTGAGCAAAGACCGTCCATTGCTCATTCAAGTCACTCGTCGCGACTGATACTTGGTGGAGGGGGGTATTGAGCTCTGCTGCCAAGCGTTCGATGTAGTCATCGGCGGTCTCCTCCTCCGCTGTGAAGACCACTTGGACCTGAAATTCTTCATAGGTCTGGCGAATCCCTGGCATGTATTGGGCATCAAAGACACAAATCACGCGAATGCCTTCAAAGCTAGCATAGTGACTTAGCTTCTCTAGGAGGATCGTTCGTGCAGCATCCAGCTCACTCTTCTTAAAGAGCTGGCGGGTCTCCTGCCAGAAGGCAATCATGTTGTAGCCATCCACTAGCAAAATCTTTTCCTTCATGGATTGCCCCCTTCCTCTGATTTTTTCTATTATAATTTATTGCGAAAGACCTCATACATTAGGATCGCTGCTGCGACACTGGCATTCAGACTTTGGACATGCCCCTGCATAGGAATAGTAATCATTTCATCCACTTGCTTTTTTATATTGGCTGAAATGCCCTTGCCTTCGTTGCCAATAATGAGGGCTAGCTTCCCACTGGTATTCCATTTGTGAGAAGGCGTTCCATTCATATCGGTTCCAAAGATCCAAAAACCTGCTTCTTTGAGCTTGTCCAAGGTTTGGCTAAGGTTGGTCACTCGAGCAATAGGGACATGCTCCACTGCCCCAGTTGAGGTCTTGGCGACAACAGGGGTCACTCCAACAGCACGGTGTTTGGGAATGATGACTCCAGCCACTTGGGTCGCATCGGCTGTTCGCAGAATGGATCCCAAGTTATGCGGATCAGTCAAGCCATCCAAAATCAAGAGCAAGGGATTGTCTTGATTAGCTACCTGGGTCAAGATCTCAGTCAAGTCCGTATAGGCAAATTCTGAAACCCGTAAGACAAAACCTTGGTGGACAGCTCCTTCTGTCATTTCTTGCAAGGTCTTCTTAGGGGTCCAAGAAATGGAGACCTTTTTTTCCGCTGCTAGATCTTTGATTTTTTCTACATTTTTTCCACGCAAATCATCCTGGATATACAATTTATTTCCTGTATTTGCGACTAGTGCTTCTGTAACGGCATGAACGCCATAAACAATATCGTTTTTTTCCATGAAACTAGTATAACACAATTGCCATATCTGGTGAAACATTTGAAGTAGGCCACTTTGCTTGTGGTATAATGAAACTAGTTTAGAAAAAGGAAAGAATCAGCATTATGCCACTTATTCACCGAACCATCAAGATGGTTCTCGCCACCTGTTTGGCCATCTTGCTTGCAGAGTTTCTTGGCTTGAGCTATGCCACCTCTGCGGGGATCATTGCCATCCTCAGCATTAGCGATACCCGTCGAAGTACCGCCAAACTAGCCTATAACCGCTTTATGTCCATGCTTCTTGCTCTCCTCCTTGGAAGCTTAGCCTTTCAACTCTTTGGTTTTAACCTATGGGCTCTTGGTTTTTATCTGGCCACCTATGTTCCCCTTGCTTTCCTACAAGGCTGGGAAATTGGTATCACGCCCAGCTCTGTCCTGGTTACCCATCTCCTGCTAGAAAAATCCACTTCCCTTTCTTTATTGGGAAATGAAGTGGCTATTTTCCTAATCGGAACCAGCTTTGCCCTCCTAGCCAATCTCTATATGCCTTCTCGACAGGAAGAAATTGATCGCTATCATGAAATTGTCGAGGAGCAACTCAAGAAGATTCTCTATCGCTTTGCAGAGTTTCTAGGAAAAGGAGACGGGAGCAACGATGCTAGCTTGATTCGTGAGCTAGATACCATCTTAAAAGAAGCTCTCGATCTAGTCTATTTAGACCATTCCAACCACCTCTTCCATCAGACCAACTACCATATCCATTATTTTGAGATGCGCAAGCGCCAAAATAATATCCTGTGGGACATGGCCAACAACGTTAACAACTGCCAATTAGCCGCGAGCGAGAGTCTTATTTTGGCCCAACTCTTTGCTAAAACAGCCAGCCAGCTCAGTCAGGAAAATCCAGCTCAATTCCTACTTGACGAAATCAACCGCTATCTAGCAGTCTTTCGTGAGCGACCTCTTCCTCGATCACGTCAAGAATTTGAAACCCGAGCGACCCTTCTGCAGCTCCTCCGGGATCTTGAAACCTTCATCTCCATTAAGGTGGAATTCTATCAAACCTACCAGAAGGAACTTCAAGCATAAACCCTTCTTTAGAGACTGGGAAGATTTTCCCAGCTCTTTTTCTTTGCCATCAATCTGTAACGAATTTCAAGAGAAAAACTTCCATATATATTGAAAGCGCTGTCATAAAGTGTTATGATAGAGGTGCATACATGCAAAGAACAAAGGAGGTCTCTTTATGCATTCTTCTTATAAGAAGCGTTTGTACACAAACGCACTCAGTCTCTCTACCGCTGTCCTTTTAGCCTTCCTCGCACAAGGCCAAGTTGCTGCGGACACTGTTGAGACAGCTAGTCCTGCCGCACCTGTCGAAAACGTCCTCAAGCCACAGGGAACAAACGCTAGCCCGGCAACAAGCACAGAGGCTAACAGTCCGGCTCCTGCAACAGAAGCGACTGCAAGTCCTGCAGAGACTGCTCCAACTAATCCTTCTAGCCCAGTTGAAGCCTCTCCTACCGCTTCAGACACTACTAGCCCTAGTGCTAAGCCAGAAAACACAGGAACAGAGCGAGCAGCAAACGCAGAGCCAGCTATCAGCCTTAGTGACAGTCCTGTTTACATGTCTGAAAAAGGAACGCTGACGGATACCGTTAAGGATCAAGCTCAGGCTGCTGGCAAGATTAGCTGGACTTTGGACGACAAACCACTGGAAGAGTGGAAAACTTGGGACATGGAGACAGGAACTCTGTCCAAAGATCCCTTCATCACAGTTGAAGAGAACAAAAACGGAAACGATTTGGATCTGACCTTTACGGTCAAGGAACTCTTTGGCGAAGATTTAAGCCTTCGGAGCCCTAATAATATCCGTCGGACCTATCGGAACTATATTGGCGAGCATACTTTAGTCGGAACTAGTTCAGATCTTGGGCTGACTATTCGCAAGAATCTAACCTTCCGTCCATATAAAGATTTCCATACCCACGAGGAAATGCTAGCTTCCATTGAGCAGACAAAGGCAGAAGCCAAAACGGACCGTCTAGTTCAGCTTGAAACTCTTGGTAAGAGCGCCCAGGGACGGGATATGAAGATGGGAATTATAAGTAAGGACCAAGCAAGTATTGACCACTACCTCTCATCTACCAATCCAAAAGCCCTCACCAAACCAAGCGAGATGTTGGCAGCTCTGAAGGACAAGACCTTGGATTACAAACTACCTGTCCTGGTTCATAATACGCATGCGGATGAACAACCTGGGATTGACATCATCACCGGTCTCTTCCGTACCTTCGCTACAGAAAATCAAGTCACTTTTAAAACGACAGACGAAGCTGGTAACGTCAAGAATGTGACTCTGGACATCCCAACTCTTTTAAACAAATTTATCTTCTTGTTTGACTTCACGGAAAACCCTGACGGGGACGCTCTCAACCTGCGTGCCTTGGCCAACGGACTAGATCCAAACCGGGATGCTAGTTACCAAACCAACCCAGAAGTGCGCACCGTCATCCAAATGATCAACAAATGGAATCCGATCGCTCTCTATGATATCCATGGATTTGTCAAAGAATTCTTGATCGAGCCTGCAACACCTCCACATGATCCGAACTTTGAATACGACCTCATGTCCAATCTCATGCTGGAAAATGCCCGTCATATGGGGCGCGCAGGGGTTGCCAATTTCAAATACGACAGCTACATCATTCCAAAACTGGATTGGGGAGATGGCTGGGATGATTCCTTCTCTGGTTATACAGGTGTCTATGCCGTTTACCACGGCATCTTGGGCCATACCATCGAAATTCCAGAATCCAACCAAGAATCCTATTATGCTGGTCGTAATGCTGTCCTCGGAGGAATTGACTTCCTCAGCCAAGATCCCGACAAGCTTCTTGAGATGCGCCTCAACTTCTACCTACGTGGTCTCAACAAGATTGAAGATCCAAAAGCAGAGAACGAACTAGTTGGACCAACTGGTGAAGTTGTCGGTCGTGTGAAGAATGGTCGTCCGAAATTCTTCCCTGACTACTATGTTATCCCAATGGGCCTCGACAAGGACAATGACGCCCAAGAAGCCTTCAATATGATTGACTACTTCAAACGCAATGGTGTCCTCGTCAAAGAACTCAAAGAAGATACAGGTACCTACAAAAAAGGAGACCTGGTCATTGACATGGCTCAAGCTAAACGGGGCTATGCCAACCATATCCTCTATAAAGGGTCTAACGAATCCGCCTGGGCAGCCATGTATGCGGAACTTCTCGTTAACTTCCCTGATATGAAAGGCTTCAAGGCAGAACCTGTGTTCAAAGACGGTCTCTTTGCTGGAAAACTTGGAGAAGTCACCACCACTCGCGCGACTAGAACCTCTGAGATCGATCCTAAAGCGCCTTACTACGTCATTGCCAATACCTCAGCCAGTGCCGTTCAAGCAGTAAACAAGGCGATTTCCCAAGGTAAATCTGTCTACCTAACAGATGATGGCTACATCGTTGACCGCGATACTTTTGCATCGCTCCTACCAAACTATGCCATCTACGGCGAAGCCCTCTACAAGGTTCCAAACGGTCCAACCTTGAAACCATTGAAGATCTATTCTCCAAACTATCACTACGATTGGACCGGCGTAGATGCGCCTGCTCATACTAGTTTGGTCCTTGAAAAATTAGGTTTCCAAATCGTCGATACTCCTGACGAAGCAGATGTCATTGTGCTTGAAAATAATCGCTTTGATGCCTCCATCTTCGGCAAGAAACCAACTCTCGTCATCGGCGGGGAAGCCATGCAGAAACTGGAAAAATTGGGAGTTCTTTCAGGTTTTGACGCTGAAAAACTTAAAGGTGGCAGTGACTACGAGGGCTTGATGAAAGCCATCATCGATGACCAAGACCCACTGACCAGTGGCTACAAGAAGAACGCTCTCTTCTACTCCAACTCAGGAAACTGGATTGAAAAGGTTCCAAGCAACTTTAAGACTTTGATGAGTATCGCTTCAAGTGACTACTACATTGCAGGCTGGTGGCCAAAAAATGAAGTCCTAGCCAATAAGGTCATGGCCATCTCTGGAGAACTTCTTGGCCAACCACTCTTTGTCTATGCCGGAAATCCAACCAATCGCCAACACCCAGTCCACTTCTTCCGCTGGGTAACCAACGCGATCTTCGGCAGCAAGTTGGCAAGCTTGATGGATTACGTACCAGCCAAAGAACCAGATCGGGTGGTAGTCCCAATCTACAATCAAGCAGAGCAGAAAAAAGTAGAGCAGTCTCAGACTACTTTACCAGCTTCTCCTAAAGTTGAAAAAGAATCTGGTGTCGTTCATCCACTTAGCTACCAAGTAGGACAAAGCTTCCAAGAAAGTCCAGCTAAGGCACAATTGCCACAAACTGGAGAAGACACAACCGCACACTTCATTCTTTCAGGCTTCTTGTTAGCCGTTAGCGGAGGCTTCCTCCTCTTGAAAAAGAAAGAAGTTGAGTAAGATTTTAGACTAGCTATGAATCTCAAGTTCATCTTTTCATAGAAAATCAATTTTTCATATAAATAATCTAAGAAATTAGACAAAAGTTATAAAACTCGCTCTAGTATTTAGCAGTATTCAGTCTTATACTGAAACTTTCCGCCGTGAGAAAAGTGCTTGAAACATAACAGTTTCAAGCACTCGGGAGTTTTGAAACCTTAGGTTCAAAACTAAGTCATGGAACTTCTTCGAAGTTCGCTGACGTCCGTACTCACCTAAGGAAAGTTTCGAAAGATATATCTTCAAAAGAACCTTCGCAGACGCGAAGGTTCTTTTCTATTCCACCAATTCCAACACAACCGTTTGGTAAGGAGTCAATTCTAGCACTTGGTCTCCTTCTTGGAACAACCCAGCTGTATTATTTAAAACGACTGTTTTAATCGGAGCTGGCAACTCCAAGGTGGCCTGGCGATTTTGGAAATTGCTGACAACCAAGAGACGCTTGTCCCCACGGCGTTCAAAGGCGATGATGTTTTCACGGTCCCGATACGCTGGGATCATATCTCCGAATCGGATGGTATTTCCATAAAGGGGATGGCGATACAAGGCCGTCAACTGGCGATAGTAATTCAAAATAGAATCTGGATCTTTTTCCTGGTCTTCCACATTGATGGCAACATCTGGTTTGGGACTGATCAACCAGGCTGACCCATCGCTAAAGCCCAGACCTGGCTCTCTTGACCATTGCATGGGTGTTCGCGCATTGTCCCGGCTGTAGTTGGCAATCACTGCTAAGGCTTCTTCCTCACTCAAACCAGCTTCTTTAGCGACATGATAGCCATTGATGGTCGCGATATCATCAAAGTCCTCTACTGATTCAAAGACTTGGTTTTCCATTCCAATTTCTTGGCCTTGATAGATAAACGGAATTCCCTTGCGCAAAACCTGAATAGTTCCCAGGGCTTTTTTACTGGTGTCGTTTACTGGACCTTCAGCAATATAATGGGACACCCCACGAGGCTCATCGTGGTTTTCAATGATCGTCGAGAGAACCCCAATGCTATCCGCGCGCTCATGCGCTTGGAAAATACTTTCCTTGAGTTCATCTGCTGTTGGAAGACTATGGTCAAACCAGCCCTTTCCTTCCTGCCCTAAGCAGGTTTGTTTGAAATCAAAGATGGAAGAGAAGACGCCATCTTTTCCAATGAAGAAATGCAACTCTTCGTCGGTTTCATTTAACACTTCCCCTACTGTGAAGGCATTGTACTTGGCGAAGGTTCGCTCATTTAACTCATGCAAGAAAGGTTCAATCGATTGGGCATTCACTAGAGACTCCGGTACTGGGACCAAGCCATTTTCGCGATCAGACGGAAGCGAACGCCATTCTAGATCTTTTTTGATATTGATAATAGCATCGATCCTAAAGCCCGCAATTCCCTTGTCCAACCACCAGTTGATCATCTTGTAAATTTCTTCGCGCAAGACAGGATTTTGCCAATTAAGGTCTGGCTGATCCTTGTGAAAAGAATGGAGATAGTATTTGTTGGTGCCAGGAACTGGTTCCCAGACACTGCCTCCAAAGTAACTTTCCCAGTTGTTGGGTTCCTTGTCACTTTCGATGAAATAAAAGTAATCTGCATAAGGGCCATCTGGATCTGATAGAGCTTTTTGGAACCACTCGTGATGACTGGAGCAGTGGTTAACCACCAAGTCCATAATGATAGAAATGCCCCGCTTCTTACCTTCAGCAATTAGCTCCTCCATATCTTCCATAGTTCCAAAAATAGGATCAATGGCATAGTAGTCTGAAATATCATAGCCCTGGTCAATAAACGGACTCTTGTAAATAGGCGATAACCAGAGAATGTCAATTCCTAAGTTTTGAAGGTAATCGAGTTTCTTCGTGATTCCTTTCAAATCCCCAACGCCATCACCATTGCTATCTTTAAAGCTTTTTGGGTAGATCTGATAAGCGACCTTCCCCTTCCACCAGTCTTTTTCCATGTTTTGTCTCCTTAAAATGAAAGAGACTGAGACATATCGTCTTAGTCTCTACAGTGTCAGTAGGTATTAGTATACTGTTTTTTCAGTTTCTTTGTCGAAGAAGTGAGCTTTGTTCAAGTCAAATCCAAGTTCGATGGTTTCACCAGTTCCAAGGTAGTCACGTGCATCTACTTTAGCGATGAATTCGTTGTCACCAACTTGGCAGTACAAGTGAGATTCTGAACCAAGCAACTCAGATACAGAGATGGTTGCTTTCACGACTGATTCTGGGAATGTTTCAAGGAAAGCAGCTTCTGTATTCACGTCTTCTGGACGGATACCAAAGATCAATTCTTTACCATCATAGCCTTTTTCTTTCAAGACTTTCAAAGCACCTTCTGGAACTTTCAAGTTCAATCCATTGGCAACGATGTGTCCACCTTCCAATTTCACGTTAATGAAGTTCATGGCAGGGCTTCCGATGAATCCAGCTACGAATTTATTCACAGGGTTCTTATACACTTCTTGCGGAGTACCGATTTGTTCTACACGTCCGATAGTACCTGTACCAGCTGGGTTTTTAGTAGCAGACATAATAACGATACGGTCAGCAAGTGTCATCGCTTCTGTTTGGTCGTGGGTTACGTAGATTGTTGTAGCTCCGATACGACGGTGGATTTTCGCAATTTCAGCACGCATGGATACACGAAGTTTAGCATCCAAGTTTGACAAAGGTTCGTCCATCAAGAACACTTTTGCATCACGGACAATGGCACGACCCATGGCCACACGTTGACGTTGACCACCAGAAAGGTCAGCTGGTTTACGATCCAAGAATTCTTTCAAGCCAAGGATTTCAGCTGCTTCTTGTACACGTTTGTCGATATCTTCCTTGCTATATTTACGCAATTTCAAACCAAATGCCATGTTATCGTACACAGTCATGTGTGGGTAAAGAGCGTAGTTTTGGAATACCATGGCGATGTCACGGTCTTTAGGTGCCACGTTGTTTACAACGACACCATCGATCGAACATTCACCTTCTGTGATATCTTCAAGACCAGCGATCATACGAAGAGTTGTTGATTTACCACATCCTGAAGGACCTACGAAAACGATAAACTCTTTGTCTTTGATGTCCAAGTTGAAGTCTTCAACTGAGTAGTGTTCGCTGTTTGGATATTTTTTGTAAATATTTTTAAGATTTAATTCTACCATGATGGTACTCCTTTGATTTTTATAGTTCTATTGTAAATGAAAACGTTTTACAAATCTATGGCAAGTCTCACAAAAAAGAAAAAGAGTTTTGTGCAACTTGCACAAAACTCTGGATTGATTCCGTTTAAATCACATCTTGTAAGACCAAATGATAGCACAGGGCTAGATCTGTCAGATTTTTCAACTGAAGACCCGTCAACTCCTCCCACTTGTCAATCTTGTATTGGAGCGAATTGCGGTGGAGATAGAGTTGTTGGGCGGCCTTGGTTACGACTGCCCCATTGTCCCAAAGAGCAACAATGATGTCTTGCAATTGATCTTGACTTTCAATCAACTGATGCAAGCTTGCTTTGATCGGGGTGAGATCCAGATCTGCCTGCTCGATTCCCCACAGATAGAGTTGAGAAAAGCGATAGACACCTTGATGGCCCTCTCGAATCCAAGCTCGAAAGACCGCCTGTTCTGCTCGGATGACAGCAGACACTTTCCCGTCTTTAGACTCGGTCCATACTTGCCCGACCAAGATAGATAAACGAATATTGAAGTCATACTCCATGGCAGAGACAGTATCTTTTAAGATATCGGCCACAGGTAAAGACTGGTCTTGGTCCAGAATGAGCACATAGTCCTGCCCACTCAGTTGCAAGGTTGCTCGGAAATTGGGTAAGAGTGTCTGCATCATCTCTAGCCAAGAAGCCGTTCCTTCCGCTGTCGAGTGCGAGAGGTGGCAATAGACAAGTTGCATTTTTTTGATGACTTGAGGGGCTTCTCCCTTACCATCAATCAAGTATTGGTACCAAGGATTGGGGTCAAAATCTTCCTCACTGCCCAACCAAGCAATCAATTGCTTTTCTCTCTCGGTCAGCTCTTCTTCCTTCAGTAGCAACCATTGCTGGGCCTGCAGAGGAATGGCTACATAACCAGCTGGTGGATTGGGGTGATCCGTCACCTCTGCCTGAGGGAACCACTCTCTGATATTTTTCACTATTTTGTTCCTTCTTCCACTTTTTGGATACACCAAGCTACTAATTCCTCTAAGCGACTGATTTCATCTGTCAGATGCAGGTAACCCATGACCGCTTCAAAACCTGTCGACATGCGATAGGTCACGACATCCGCATTTTTGGCCTTGGTATGGCTATTGGTATTGCGACCGCGCTTATAGATCTCGACTTCTTTCTCTGTCAAAAGCTCTTCTTCTAACATCATCGCAATCAGATTAGCCTGGGCTTTGGCAGAGACGTAGCGGGTAGCTGCCTGATGAAGTTTATTGGGCTTGGTCATCCCTTGAAAAATTAGGTGCTTGCGAATATACATAGAATAAACCGCATCTCCCTCAAAGGCCAGGGCAATCCCATTGATTAGATTGACATCAATCACGTGTCCACCTTACACCTTCTTTTGTATCCAAGAGCTTGATTCCTTGTGCAGCCAATTCATCGCGAATCGCATCTGCTTTCGCAAAGTTTTTCTTAGCCCGCGCTTCCTGACGTTCAGCGATCAAGGCTTCAATATCTGCATCCAAGACTTCTTCGACAAAGACCAGTCCAAAGACTTCCAACATCTTGGTCAAGGCATCTTTGACGTCTTGATTATAGTGACCTGAATTGATCCATTTGGCCAATTCAAAGACGACAGTGATACCGTTCGCTGCATTGATATCTTCATCCATCGCCACAATAAACTTGTCCACAAAGCCTTGCAAGTCTGCTGGATCCACTTCTCCTGTGAACGGTTGCTCATAGGTATTTTTCAAATACTTGAGGTTGGTCTCCGCATCGCGCACCGCTTTTTCTGTGAAGTTAATGGGCTTGCGGTAGTGCTGGGTCGCAAAGAAGAAGCGAAGGACTTGGCCATCGATGGTCTTCAATGCATCATGCACAGTGATAAAGTTGCCTAAGGACTTGGACATCTTGACATTGTCGATATTGACAAAGCCATTATGCATCCAGTAGTTGGCAAAGGTCTTGCCCGTTTTAGCTTCAGACTGAGCAATTTCGTTGGTATGATGTGGAAACTCAAGGTCGGCTCCACCACCGTGGATATCAATAGTATCCCCTAAAATCCCCGTTGACATGACCGAACACTCGATGTGCCAACCCGGACGACCAGGTCCCCAAGGGCTATCCCAAGAAATCTCTCCTGGTTTGGCAGCCTTCCAAAGGGCAAAGTCGACTGGATTTTCCTTGCGAGCAGTTTCCTCATCTGTCCGACCTGAAGCGCCTAGCTCCAAGTCTTCCAAGGTTTTATTGGCTAATTTTGCATAGTTGTGGGATTTTTCCACACGGAAATAAACATCGCCTTGGCTCTCGTAGGCATAGCCTTTTTCGATCAAGTCAGCGACAAAACGAATGATGTCATCCATAAACTCGACCACACGAGGGTGGCGGGTTGCAGGTTTCACACCGAGAGCCGTTACATCCTTACGAAAGGCCGCAATGTACTTGTCTGCCACTTCCTGAGGACTAATGCCTTCTTCTTTGGCGCGGTTGATAATCTTATCATCCACATCTGTAAAGTTGGAAATGTAGTTAACCTCGTAGCCACGATACTCAAAATAGCGACGAATTGTGTCAAAGGCTACCGTTGAACGGGCATTCCCCACGTGGATATAGTTGTAAACAGTTGGTCCACAGACATACATGCGAACCTTTCCTTCTTCGATTGGGACAAATTCTCGCAAATCACGAGACATGGTGTCATAAATTTTAATCATGCGGTCCACTCCCTTCTCTATTTCTGACTTTTTCGGCTGAAAACCAGCTCTGCAAAAGGGCCAAATTGTCTGAGGCTATCCAGTTGGTAAAAGCGCTGCCCTTCCTCTTGGGTAAAGAGGGGAACCCCCCTTCCTAGGATAAGGGGCGCTATCTGAATAATGAGGTGGTCGAAAAGATCCGCATCCAAGAGCGGTCCTACCAAGGAATTACCACCAATCACGAAGACATTTTTGCCTTTGTCAATCTGGCGAACAAAGTCCACCACATCCCCAGCTACTGGCTGGTAATTGCTGACAGGCAGGTGCCTATCATGCGTAAAGACATAGTTTTCCGTAGCTTGATAAAAACTTTCTACATCTTGCAAATCTTGGATTTCCTCAAAGGTCCGCTTACCCATGATGGTGATATCCATTTGCCTGTAAAAGTCATCATAGCCTGTATCCTCTATAGAAGCAAGCTGATGCAGCCAGTCTATCCTGTGCTGGCTGTCTGCCAAGTAGCCATCCATGGTGATACAGCCGTAAAAATAAACTGCCATTCTTGTAGTTACCTTTCTAGTTCCTTTGCTATTGTCAAAGCGATAGTGAAAAAAGTCATGGCATCAGCTGTCCGCTCTTCATGGCGGGCACCCCAGGTTCGGTTATGATGATCTACATAGTCAGCTGTGTAGAAGAACTGATAGACTTTACTCTTGCGAAATTGACTCCAAGCCTTCTTTCAGTTCAAGGACTACCTGGTTCAAAATAGCATCTGGTAAATCTGACAGGTCGGTTCCTCCTGTCAGATTTCACTTCGATAACTTTTCCAACCTTTTCTAAAGACTTGAAGAATGGTGACTAGCTTCCTTGGCGTGCTCCATCTTATTCACGTAGTATTCGCGTTTTTCTTCTTCTTGGTGAATGATTGGCTCATCCTTTTTGCCGTGAACCCGAACAATCTTGGCAGGGACTCCGACAACGGTCACATCACTCGGTACATCGGAGACCACAACCGCTCCTGCTCCTACTTTGGCCTTGGCTCCAATCTCAATTGGGCCGATGACCTGGGCATGAGCGGAGACCAAGGCTCCTTCACGGACCGTTGGATGGCGTTTGCCGATATCCTTCCCAGTTCCTCCAAGGGTCACCCCGTGGTAGAGCATGGCTCCTTTTTCAACAATAGCCGTTTCCCCGATGACAAGGCCTGCTCCATGGTCGATAAAGACACCTGAAGCAATGGTCGCACCTGGATGGATCTCAATCTGGGTCCAAAAACGCCAGAACTGACTATGCATCCGCGCCAAGAGCTTAAAACCATGATTCCACAAAAAGTGAGAAACACGGTGAGCAGCTAGAGCTTTTACCCCAGGATAGGTCAAGAGGACTTCCAGCGAGGTACGTGCTGCTGGGTCATTTTCTTTTACAATATCAATGGTTTCACGCCACCATCCCATACCGTGCTCCTTTCTTTTGATTGCTTATTCTTTCGTTTCTTGGCTTGCATCTTTAGCAAAGTCTTTTTTTGGTTTGTGGTGACGAGGACGATCACCATGACGATGAGCCTTATCCCCTTTTTCTTCTGCATGTTCTGGTTTTGGTGGACGAGGAAGAAGAGCCTTCATCGAAGCATCGACACGGCCTTTTTCATCGATCTTAATTACCTTGACATCCACTTCATCACCGATTTCTACCAAGTCTTCTACACGGTTGGTACGTGTCCAAGCCATTTCAGAGATATGAACGAGGGCATCTGTCTTATCAAAGAGGTTTACAAAGGCACCAAATTTCTCAATCCGAACCACTTTGGCATGGTAAACTTCATCCACTTTCGCTTCACGAACCAAGCCAGCAATGATTTCTTTGGCACGGTTAATCGCAGCTTGATCACTCGAGTAGATAGACACGTTACCTTCTTCGTCGATATCAATCTTAACGCCTGTTTCAGCGATGATCTTGTCGATGGTTTCTCCACCTTTACCGATGACAATCTTGATCTTGTCCACATCAATCTTGATGGTATCAATTTTCGGAGCAGTTGGAGCCAATTCTGGACGAACTTCTGGAATCGTTTCTTCAATCACATCAAGAATTTCAAAACGAGCTTTCTTGGCTTGAGCAAGAGCCTCCGTCAAGATTTCTGCAGTAATCCCTTGGATCTTGATATCCATTTGAAGGGCTGTAATCCCGTCACGCGTACCTGCAACCTTAAAGTCCATATCTCCAAAGTGGTCTTCCAAACCTTGGATATCTGTCAATACGGTATAGTTACTTCCATCAGAAATCAGTCCCATGGCAATCCCTGCTACTGGCGCCTTGATTGGCACACCACCAGCCATAAGGGCAAGCGTTCCCGCACAGATAGAGGCTTGAGAAGAAGAACCGTTTGATTCCAAGACTTCTGCTACCAGACGGATCGCGTATGGGAATTCTTCCAAGCTTGGCAAGACTTGCTCAAGAGCACGCTCACCAAGAGCACCGTGACCAATCTCACGACGACCAGGCGCACCGTAACGACCCGTTTCACCAACAGAGTATTGTGGGAAGTTATAGTGGTGCATAAAGCGTTTCTTGTACTCTGGATCCAAACCATCGATGATTTGCGTTTCACCCATTGGCGCCAACGTCAAGGTAGAAAGGGCCTGCGTTTGTCCACGAGTAAAGAGACCTGAACCGTGCACACGGGGAACGAAGTCAACAACCGCTTCCAAAGGACGGATTTCATCGACCTTACGACCGTCAGGACGAACCTTGTCTTCTGTAATCAAACGGCGCACTTCTGCGTGTTCCATTTGTTCCAAGATTTCAGCCACATCCCGCATGATACGGTCAAATTCTTCGTGGTCTGCATATTTTTCTTCGTAAACGGCTGTGACTTGGTCTTTGACTGCTTGAGTTGCAGCTTCACGAGCCAATTTTTCTTCTACTTGGACCGCTTTTTGAAGGTCACTGTTGTAGGCTGCGATGATTTCAGCTTGCAATTCCTCATCTACATGAAGCAATTCAACTTCTGCTTTTTCTTTGCCGACTGCCGCAACGATTTCTTCTTGGAAGGCAATCAATTCTTTAACGGCTTCATGCCCTTTCAAAAGAGCTTCCAACATGATTTCTTCTGACAATTCTTTGGCACCAGACTCTACCATGTTGATAGCGTGCTTGGTACCAGCTACTGTCAATTCAAGAAGCGAGCGCTCTGCTTGTTCTTGGGTTGGGTTGATGATGATTTCCCCATCGACATAACCTACTTGTACTCCAGCGATTGGGCCGTCAAATGGAATATCTGAGATAGACAAGGCCAAGGATGAACCAAACATGGCTGCCATTGGTGCAGAGGCATTTTCATCGTAAGAAAGGACAGTATTGATGACTTGCACTTCGTTACGGAAACCTTCCGCAAACATCGGACGGATCGGACGGTCAATCAAACGCGCTGTCAAAGTCGCATCTGTTGAAGGACGTCCTTCCCGCTTCATAAAGCCACCAGGGAACTTCCCAGCTGCATACATTTTTTCTTCGTAATTGACTTGGAGTGGGAAGAAATCCCCAGTTGCCATCTTCTTAGACATGACAGCTGCCGTCAAGACAGTTGACTCACCGTAACGTACGACAACAGAACCATTTGCTTGCTTGGCAACCTGGCCAGTCTCTACGATCAACTCACGACCCGCAAAAGTCGTTTGAAACACTTGTTTTGTCATTTTAATCCCCTTTGGATTGATAAAATTATACGACTTGCCTACAAAAATCAGGATACAAAGGGCGTGAAGAATCCCGTATGAAAATAGGAGATTGACGCAGTGTGCCACGCACACCAGGAAATCTATCTTTTTCACTAGGGATTTAGCCCGTGTTTAACTATCAAGATACTAAGGCCACCCAACTCAACGAGATCGGGATTTCAACAGCCTTTCTGTATGTTATATCCTCATCTTTGTATCCAAGCACGTATAACCTTTATTTTACCATATTCAAGCCCAAAAGAAAAAGGCTTTAAAAGCCTTTTTCGAGGAATATTTGATTTCCACGTATTTTAAAATTCTAGAGCTAGATATAGCTACCATCTATTTTCCATTCCACACATTTTCTTTACTAACGACATAGAATCGCGTTTTGTGTTCTCCACCTGAATAGTCTTTCTTGCTCCGCTTCAACACATAGCGCTCAAAAGGTTGAGAAGAGGTCTTAACTCTAGTTGTTACTGTAACTGTATCATTCTCAACGACCCACTCATCTGCTGAAGGAATAACAACCTCTGGGCCAGCACCTCCGCGTCCACCTGGAACGAATTCAAAAAACTTCTTATCTTTCGAAGAGTATATCCAGCCTTGTTTTCTTTCTTTCGCAAGTTGAATTAATTGATCTGTAGTCATAGATTGAATGGATTCTGATGTTTCTTGAGCTTCCAATTTTTTAATGACATCTGCAAGTTGATAGGTACCTGGAGTATAAGTATTGAAATAATCTAAAAACATGCCTTCTGTATAAGAATAGATACCGCTATGATCATTTGATAAATCTAATATAAAGGTTGGTTTGACCAATCTAGAATACATTAAAGAATAGCCATTCTCTACTACCGAGTGGATATCCTCTTGATCTTCCGCACTCAATCCTTTAACAGTGGATGCATTTCCCCCTTCCACTCTCGTCGTAAATTCAAGCGCGATCCAGCCTTGGCCAGATTGGAGCTTGCCCCAGGTATAACCGTCAGCTGCCACCGTCTCAGTTATCGTGTAAACACCTTGCGGGATCATTCCAACTTCTTCCCCCTTGATCGATGCTTCTTTACGAATTCGAAGATCTGAAACTGCTACACGGACTTGGAAACTACTTGTTTGCTGCTCTGAGGTACTTGCTTGGCTGGTCGCCTTCTTTCCGGTCTCTAGTTCTTTCCATCCAAATTTTGCTTGATCCAATTCTTTTGCTGTAATCCCTAAGGCTTTTTCTGGCTTCTGACCGTCCCCATTTTTAATTTGGATCTTATTGACAGTTTCCAGTTTCCCTTTTTGGAACTTGTAATGGATCAAATCTACTTCTGGTTGAAGAGACGAAAAGCTAGCATAGATGACCGAGCCATCCTCAAAAATTTGAAAACCTGAACGAGAGCCACCAGAGGAAGCTACAAAAACTGTATGCAGTAATTCTGGTTGCTGGCCTTTCAGATAGTAGATTGCTGAGACTGTTTGGTTATTCCCAATCAAGAGTTCATCCCGCCCATCCTTATCCAAATCTGTATAAAAATAGGAAAGATTTGGTTTACTACCCAGAGTTTGAAGATACACGGCATAGGCATACTCATCAGATTGAGGATCTATTTCTTTTAGTTTAGCCTCTAGACCAGCACTATCACCTGCTTCGATAGCCCTAGAGTAGGCCTGATAACGTTCAAGAACCGTTTGATAGTACTCATGCCCTGAAGATGCTTTCTTGGAACTTTTTCCATCTGTTACTTCACTTTGAGCTGTAGAGGGTTGCGTCCGAGGACGTCGCTTAGGTCCACATGCCACCAAGGTTAGCAAGGTCATCGCTGCCAAGCTAATTTTATAGATTTTCTTCATCGTATACTCCCTAAAACTTTCTCCACTTTATTATACCAAAAGAAGGTAAAAAAGCTAGAGAATCCTTGGCTTCTTATTGGATCCAGCAAGCTTTGATAAGTTCCCCTTTCGCCTATCATTCTCCCCTATTTTCTGCTATACTGAATATAGTTATTTGATCAAAAGGAGAACACTATGGAATTAAAAAAACGTTCTGAATTTCCTGAGAACGAACTCTGGGACCTCACAGCCCTCTATCAAGACCAGGAAGACTTCTTGCGTGCCATCGAAAAGACGCGTGAAGAAATCAATGAATTTGTCCGCAACTACAAGGGTAAGCTCCACACTTTTGAAGACTTTGAAGCTGCCTTTGCGGTCTTTGAACAAATTCAGATTCAACTCAGCCACATTGGTAACTACAGCTTTATGCCCCAAACGACTGACTTTGGCGATGAAGCTTTTGCGGAAATTGCCCAAGCGGGGATGGATTTCGAAACTTGGGCGAGCGTCGAACTCTCTTTCTTTGATGATGCTTTGGTAGAAGCGGATGAAGAAGTCCTTGAACGTCTCGGACAACTCCCTCACCTCACTTATGCCATTCGTCAGGCTAAAATCAAAAAAGCCCACTACTTGGGAGCTGATGTCGAAAAAACCTTGACCAACCTGGGTGAAGTCTTCTACGGACCACAAGACATCTATACCAAGATGCGGGCGGGTGACTTTGAAATGGCTGATTTCGAAGTGGATGGAAAAGTCTACAAAAATAGTTTTGTTACTTATGAAAACTTCTACCAAAACCATGAGAATGCGGAAGTCCGTGAAAAAGCCTTTCGTTCCTTCTCAGAAGGTCTCCGCAAGCACCAAAACACGGCTGCTGCTACCTATCTAGCTCAAGTTAAGTCCGAAAAACTGATCGCAGATATGCGAGGCTACGACTCTGTCTTTGACTATCTCTTGGCTGAGCAGGAAGTGGATCGTTCTATGTTTGACCGTCAGATTGACCTGATCATGAGGGACTTCGCTCCGGTCGCTCAAAAATTCCTCAAACACGTGGCCAAGGTCAACGGCCTTGAAAAAATGACCTTTGCTGATTGGAAGTTGGACTTGGACAGCGCGCTCAACCCAGATGTCACCATTGATGACGCTTATGACTTGGTCATGAAATCTGTGGCACCACTTGGTGAAGAATATTCTCGCGAAATCGCCCGCTACCAAACCGAACGTTGGGTCGACTTTGCGGCCAACGAAGGCAAGGATTCCGGTGGTTATGCGGCTGACCCCTATCGCGTCCATCCTTATGTCCTGATGAGTTGGACAGGGCGCATGAGCGATGTTTATACCCTGATCCACGAGATCGGACACTCTGGTCAATTCATCTTCTCAGACAACAACCAAAGCTACTTCAACGCCCACATGTCAACCTACTATGTGGAAGCTCCATCTACCTTTAACGAGCTCCTCCTCAGCGACTATTTGGAACAGCAGTTTGACGATCCTCGTCAAAAACGTTTTGCCCTGGCTCACCGTTTGACAGACACCTACTTCCACAACTTCATCACCCACTTGCTGGAAGCGGCCTTCCAACGCAAGGTCTACACCCTGATCGAAGAAGGTGGTACCTTCGGCGCTAGCAAGCTCAACAGCATCATGAAGGAAGTCTTGACCGAATTCTGGGGCGACGCTGTAGAAATCGATGATGATGCAGCTTTAACCTGGATGCGCCAAAGCCACTACTACATGGGGCTTTACAGCTATACCTACTCAGCTGGCCTAGTTATCTCAACCGCAGGTTACCTGCATTTGAAGAACTCCGAAAATGGAGCCAAAGATTGGCTGGACCTTCTCAAATCTGGTGGCAGCAAGACCCCACTTGAGTCTGCGATGATTATCGGAGCAGATATTTCGACGGACAAACCACTTCGCGATACGATTCAGTTCTTGTCAGACACAGTTGATCAGATTATCGCATATAGTGAAGAGTTGGGTCAGTAAGAATTCCTCCAGTGTGGTTTTCTTAATTTTGTTAATCATTTACATAAAAAGTCACCAATTTTTGCTGACTTCAGATTGAAGAAAGAGTCCAAAATGGACTCTTTCTTCAATCTTTTTCTTTTACTAGAGAAAATTTTAAAAACTCAAGAATAGCATTAAATCAGCATTTCCAAAAGTTTTCGATATATGGTAGGATATCTCTATTAGGGCAATTTAAAAATTAGAGATTCATTCTTAGTTTACTGTGCCCGATTTTTTATAAACATATCTACTTTAACCAAAGATGTTCCTTGAGGTGTGTTTATGATAAAATAAGGATTATGAACAAATCATCTAGCTGTAAAAATTATCATTACAGAAAAATGAGAAACCATATTCGATAAACAAACAGTGTCTTCAAAGACAAGTTTAAGAGAAAATATGACTGAATTTTTTCTAGGATGAAAGGATCAATAAGTTCAGAAGGGAGAAATATGCTAAATATCTTTGTATTAGAAGATGATTTTCTACAACAAACTCGTATTGAAACAGCAATCAAGAAATGTATGACAGATCATCATCTAAAGTATAAATACTTAGAGGTATTTGGGAAGCCAACACAATTGTTAGAGGCCATCAAAGAGACAGGAAATCACCAATTCTTTTTTTTAGATATTGAAATTAAAGGGGAAGAAAAAAAAGGAATGGAAATTGCGCGTGAGATTCGTGAAAAAGATCCTAGCGCTTCAATCGTATTCGTAACGACTCACTCAGAATTCATGCCCGTTACCTATCGTTATCGTGTCTCCGCTTTGGATTTTATTGATAAAGGATTAAATGATCAGGATTATCAGGAAGCGATCTCATCTGTTTTGATACATGCTGCTGAGAACGTCAATAAGACAATAGGGGAGGATTCCTTCAGCTTTAAATCAGAGCATTCCCAGATTCAAGTCCCTTTCTCAGATATTCTATATTTTGAGACATCTTCGACCGTTCATAAGGTCGTTTTAACAACTAAAAAAGGACACATGGAATTTTATGGTAAAGTCTCAGATATTGCTAAAACCGACAAGCGACTTTACCAAAGTCATCGAGCTTACGTTGTAAATCCAGAGAATGTCGTTCGTATTGATAAAGCAAATCATATTGTTTATTTTGAAAACAATGAATCATGCTTTGTATCACGTTTAAAACTGAAAGGGCTAGTTGAAAAGGTAGATAAAAAATGACTCTAGAGTTTGAAGGAATATTTTTAGTTTCTTGGATATTTAGAATAGTGATTCTATCTTATGTTACTAATCAAAAAATAAATTTATATTATCTTTTACTTCCGTTTATTTTTCTAGGAATTTATATTATAAATTATGACATTGTTTTTTGGGGGGAGATTTTCTTATTGCCCCTGTCATTAATTATTGTTAAGAACAAATATAATTGGAATTGGTCTCAATATATCTTTTATAGTTTTTTTCCATTTGTCATTTTTGAAATTTTTTCAAATTTTGCTAACTTATACGATCGTTTTTTATTTAGATTATCTGCAGCTCAATGGTATAATTTTTTTTGGTCTTCTTGGATTGACTATTGTCTTGGATTTTTATTTTGCTTTGGATTCTTTAAGTTATTACAGATAGATTTCAAAGTAATAAGTGAAGAATTGAATAGACAAATGAATTTTAAGAAACAGGTCTCATTGTTCTGCTACTCTCTTATATTTTACGTAATGTCAGTATATTTACTTGATAATCTAATACATCTTAGCGAATATGGTTATATTGTTAGTTCTATAGATTTTGTATATTTAAGAAGAAATATTTTGATTTTGTATCTTATTTTTACAATTGGAATTATTTTCAAAATGAATGATCAAGCTAAGAAAAATAAAGAAAAAGAGCTTCAGGAAAGTAAGGATAATCAATTAAAAAATCTTACTTCATATAGTCATCATATTGAATCGCTATATAAAGAAATTAGAAGTTTTCGTCATGATTATACAAATATATTAGTCAGCTTAAATGAATCGATAAAGAAAAGAGATATGGATGGGGTAGAGAGGATCTATAATGCCGTACTGAAAGAGTCTGATAAATCCTTTTACAATAGTCAATACGATATTGCTAAACTTGTTCATTTAAAAAACCTAGCAATGAAATCGGTTGTATCCGCAAAATTGATTGAAGCACAAAATAGAGGAATTGATGTATCTGTAGAAATAGCTGAACCTATCGGAACTCCTCAAATAGATTTAGTCGATTTTATTACGATACTATCTGTCTTTTTAGATAATGCCATAGAAGCTGCAGTTAACGCAGAATCTCCAAGAATTAGTTTTACTTATTTTCAAGAGAATGAAAATAAAATTTTAGTCATCTATAATACCACTGCTGACTATAAGATCCCTACTAAAAATATTTTCCAATATGGAGTCTCAACCAAAGGAGAAGGACGAGGTATCGGTCTTTCCAATGTCAAACAAATCCTTTCCAAATATCCTAAAGTCACTTTAGAAACAAAAAGTATAGATCATGAATTCACTCATGAATTAAAGATGCACGAAGGATAACTTTAAAACTAGAATAAATGGTCTGTTTTTTATAATTCCATTCATTATAAAAAACAGACCATTTATTAGATTGATCATTTCTTTTATTGAATTTGAAATATACTGTTGTATGTAAGAACTTAGAAAACTAAAACCGAGTTACAATTGTTTAGTGAACTCACCGACATTCTGTTTATGATTATAGTTAGGAGAACTAGCCCATGTTTAATAGATTAACAACCGCTGTCTTTCAATCTATTTTAAAAAGGAGAGATACGAAGATCTTCTTATCCTTTTGTCTATTACCTATTCTTGTTCCATTTTTGGCAGGAAATATGGAAGATATGAAAACCGACTATACGAATAGTTTTTTATCTTTCTTTGATATCACTCTTTTAACACAGTATCGTTTAACAATCCCAGTACTCATTTTTTCGATCCTGATTTCTTCCGTTTTTAGAGATGAAATTGATAGTAAGATCATGTTTTTATACAAAGATATTAAGCGTTCTAAAATATTTAATGCTAAAATAATCGGACTCGTATTGATTTATCTAATCTATTTATTTGGAACTTTTTTTGCAACTTTCATTACCTATTATGGCATTATGTTGCCTAGATTTGGAGTTAATTCTAACTTCTTACCTTCAAGCTCTATTTTAGTTGAGAAATCTATCTTGTCGATTCTTTCTGTGGTTTTACTTAATCTTATAACAACCGTCATGGTTGCGATGGTTTCCATTAAATCTAAGACCTTAGTGGCTGTTTTAGTAGGAATCTTCTTCACTTTATTCGCCTTCACAGCTCCCTTACTGATTGGAGTAAGGTATGTGATTCCAACCACTTATGCAAATGCTTTACAAGCAGGTAAGTTTGGTTTAACGCTGTTAATCATCATTGGCTTGTCTTGCATTTACTTCTTACCTAGCTATTTCTCAGCTAGAAAGAATTTTGAAAGAATAGAGTTTTAAAAAGAGCAAGCTGACTCATTTATTATTTATAAAAATTGAAAGGAAACTAGATATGCTAAAAATCGAAAGTATTTCAAAAAAATTTGTTGGGAATGACTTTTATTCACTCAAAGACGTCAATATGGAAATCAATAAGGGGGAGATTGTCGGTTTGATTGGTAGAAATGGGGCAGGTAAATCGACACTCATGAAGTTGATGGCAAAATCACTAAAACCAACTTCTGGACTTATTACCTATAATGGGATCGATATTCATAGTAAAGACAATGTATTAACAGACTTTGGTATTATGATTGATCCAGTATTCTACCCAGAAATGTCCGTTATTGATAACTTAAAATTTTATCTACGTTTACATGGGAAAGAGGAACTTTTTTCAAATATTGAACCAACTCTAAAATTGGTAGAACTATGGGAAGCTAGAAATAGAAAACCAAAAGGATTTTCTTTTGGTATGAAGCAAAGGACAGCCTTGGCAATTGCTTTGGTTGCCGAACCAGACTTCCTTATTCTAGATGAACCATTCGTTGGACTAGATCCGATTGGTGTTCAGAAATTAATTGATATTTTGAAACAGTGGTCTAATGAGAGACAAATTTCAATGCTTATTTCTAGCCACCAATTAGGAGAGCTAGAAGCCTTGTGTGAACGTTATGTCTATATTGAGGCAGGGCAGTTAGCAGACGCTTTTGACGGTGCAGCTTGTCCTAGTTTGCTTGTGTACTTGAAGGAAACTAAGAATCTTGAAGGGATTCAGTCTTTATTAAGTGATGACGTCATTCTAGAAGGCAATGTTTTAGATATTTCCACAAAGATAACCTCTGAAGAGATTAATGAGATTTTTAAAACTTTAGGAAATCATGCCTTGATTGAGAAGATAGAGGTGAAAGAGAACCACCTAAAAGAGATCTTTACGAAAGGACAGTAATATGAAACAAATCTTACCTGCCATTTTCACATCTGTCTGGAAGCGTAAAGAAAGCAAGATTTACCTGCTATTCGTTTTATTTCCAGTTATCTTTCTTCTAGCTTCCTTTTTTGGAAAATCTAATTTCATGCAAATTTCCGTAATAGGAGACAATAGAGTAAGTGGGATAGCCTTTCTAGATATGATGATCAGTTCAGCAGATTCATTTATCTTACCTACTCTTGCAATCTATTTCTTGACAATTTCTGTCTTTAGACGAGAGATAGATGATCATACCATGTTTCTTTATAGAGATTTAAGCCGTAAGAACATATTTTTTTCAAAATATCTTAGTTTACTCTCAATCTTGGTACTTTTTTATATTCTATTTACTTGTGTTTCTACTACAGTCTATTTTACCAGGGTCGTTCAGTTTACTTTTGCCTCGAATACCTTTTTTGATAATGATTTATCTATTACTTTATCAACCCTAGAGGATATTTTTGGAATCTTTTTAAAAGATATTTTTTCAGTAACTGTCGCTTCTGTGTTATGCCTTTATTTAAAAATAGGCTCAACCATAGTGGTTGCAATTATTTTAACAATTGCAAGCATGATGACTTCAATGATTGGCGGAGGCATTGCAATGCTTTTCCCGAATGGATATAACAGATTGCTTAATGACGACATTTTGTCCACTCCACAAGCATTTTTGGGAGCCCTGGGCATTACCCTCGTCTATGGCTTTATTCTCCTAATCATTGGTTATAAAAAGTTTCAAAATTTAGAGTTTTGATGTGACAGGACTTGACCTGCTGCCTATAATCTAATGACGTATACCTTGTCTACAATGTACGATTGAAAGATACAGGTTTCTCTTTATCATTAAAAAAAGATTGGAACATAGCTCCAATCTTTTTTTCTTAACTCAACTCAGCCACAATGGCCTTGATTTGGTCTGCGGTGTGCACACCTGCTACTTGTTTGACAACTTGCCCATCTTTTTTAAAGAGTAGGGTTGGGATGGACATAATGCCGAAAGCACGAGCTGTATTTGGATTTTCGTCCACATCCATTTTCAGGATTTTTAATTCATCTTCTGAAAGTTCTTGGGATAATTTTTCTAGGATAGGGGCTTGCATGCGACATGGACCACACCAGGTCGCCCAAAAGTCTACCAAGACCAATCCTTCTTTTGTTTCTGCTTCAAATGTTGCGTCTGTAATTGCTTTTACCATTTTCTTTCTCCTTTAGTTTTTGTATTGATCGAGGTCTTGCTTCATCAAATAGAAGAAGACATCTCCGTAAGTTCCGTTGTAATCGAGTTCGTGCCCATTATAAGTCAATTTTTGAACTGGATAGTAATCCGCCACACCAATCAAGCAGGTCTGTTGAGAGCGTTCAAACTCTTCATAAGAATCAAAATGCATGACTCTTTCTTGTTTTGCACCATCTAGATATGTAATTTCAATCATATCAGTAACCTCTATTTCTTAAGATACACCCATTGTAACTCTGTTTATTACATCTGTCAAATGAAACGATTTACTTAGAATGATGAATCTTATTCGAAAAAAGACAATAAAAAAGAGGCTGGGCCAAAAGTCCTAGCCTCTCAATTGTCTTTGGATTGTCGAGCAAGACACAGTGGTTGAGTGGGCTCTACTACGCTGATTTCATCAGCTTTTACAGCCCTACTCAACTGTGCGGAGGTGGGACGACGAAATCGAATTCTAACGAATTACCGATTTCTGTCCAACTCTCTCCATTCTTGCTGGATAAAACGGTTCTAGACAAGGCACCGAGCCGAAGATAATATTGAAATTCTAGTAAAAAAAGAAAAGCTACTCTACAATAGAGTAACTTAACTTTTTTGTATTCAATCGAACACGGCCTAAGCACTTGGCAAAAAAGATAAAATTTCCTAGAAACTGAG
The DNA here is from genome assembly GCF_004166885.1 of Streptococcus sp. bf_0095. Lineage (GTDB taxonomy): Bacteria > Bacillota > Bacilli > Lactobacillales > Streptococcaceae > Streptococcus. Next base: position 276,842 of record NZ_RCYU01000002.1, read on the forward strand.
GTTTCTTCGTCAATTTTCCTATTTTTGCTTTGTGCTTTTGACGGCCTTTGTATCTTGAATTAACGACGAAGGCCAAGAGAGTTGATCAACTCACGGTAACGGTTAACGTCGTTCTTACGAAGGTAAGCCAACAAGTTACGACGGCGACCGATTTTCTTCATCAAACCACGGTAAGTTGCGTGGTCTTTTTTGTGTTGTTTGATGTGGTCGTTCAAGTGGTTGATTTCCCAAGTAAGGACAGCAACTTGAACTTCTACTGAACCAGTGTCACCTTCGTGACGTGCGTATTGTGCAATGATTTCATTTTTTTTCTCTTTTGAGATTGCCATGATAAGCTCCTTTTCTTTATGCTCTATCCGAGTGGCAGGTTTGGCATATCCTGCTACCAAGAAAGAGTTAGTTGTCTATTCGACCTATCCATTCTATCAAGATTTCATCTTTCTGTCAAACACTTATGCTCCCTTCAAAAACAGAAATACGCTTCTTTGAATCATTTATTCTAGAAGCCCTTTAACAGAAAAAGACAAGAATCTTTTCAGATCATTGTCTTAGAATAGAGACAAATTTTTTTACATAAAAAAGTTAGATAATTACCCGAAAATGACTTTTATTTTTAGCCATTTAAGAAGATCAAAACTTTCCGCTGTGAGAAAAATGCCTGAAACATAATTGTTTCAGGCATTCGGAATTATTGAGACCTTAGGCTCAATAATTAGTCATGGAACTTTGATGAAGTTCGCTGACGTCTGTACTCACCTAAGGAAAATTTTTCAGAAGACTTTATCTTCAATCTGAGACAATTATCTTTTCAGATCATTGTCTTATTTATATTGTAGTTGTTAGTCAGCTTTCCGTTTACCACTTAACAGCATCGCTGCACCAACAAGAGCTAACAGAGCACTTACTCCGAACAAGCCATAAGAAGTGGCTTCACCAGTTGATGGAAGAATTTTTCTCTTTCCTTCTGTTGGTGTAGTTGGAGTTCCTGGTTTCTCCGATGTGCTTGGTGTGGTGGTCGATGGAGTCGTAGATGCTGGTGGAGGTGTAGTCGTAGACGGTGGCGGGGTTGTCGGTGGTGTATGACGGTTGGTTACCGTAAAACCATCGATAGTTGCTGTATACCCTGCTACTGGATCCTCTGTAATCGTGTAGACAATCTTCTTGCCTTCCTTGTATACTGGTAGATCCGTAAAGCTTGCCTGCCAATTGTCAGTAGCGGTGATTTCTTTTACGGCCACTTCTTGACCATCCGCAAGCAGACGAACTGTTACCTTATCTGGTCGAAGGCCATCTTTATTTTCCTTATCATCCCAGACTTTCTTGACAGCTACTTCTGTCACTTCTGGTGTACGGCTATTGGTAATATTCGTTCCTTCAACACTTGTTTCATACCCTGCAACAGGTTCTTCTGAAACTGTGTAGGCAATGAGATTACCAGCATCGTCAACAAGATCAAGATTGTCGAACTGATAGAGCCAATTGCCTTCCGCATCTGGTTTCACTTCTTTAGAAGCTACTTTTACACCGTTCGCTAAAAGATTGATGGTGATGGCTGATGGGCGTTTACCATCATGATTGTCATTGTCATTCCAGGTTTTCTGACCAGAAATGCTAGTTTTTTCTTTTTTGTTGATGACTTCACGCGAAATCGCAAGGTCATTTCCAAAATCTTCTTTGCTGATCTTAATTGGCTCTTCTGAGAGGACGTATCCTGTCGGAGCTTGAATCTCTTGAACAGTATAAGCTTGCTTGATCAAGCCAGCAACGGTTCCTGTACCCTTCTCATCTGTGGTAATGGTTCCGACTTGCTCACCAGTGTCATCTGCTGTCACAGTAAAGACAGCACCTGCAAGTGCTTGACCATTTTCTCCTTTTTTATGGATTGTGAAGGAATATTTCTCACCATTGAAGGCTCCTTCAAAGAATTGGTATAGAATATCTGCTTCTTTGTGTTGCTCTTTGACTTCTGTGGCAGTCATCGTCGCATTGTTTTTATATTCTGTATTGATGGCTGGGACCTTGTCCAAATAGACATCATAGCGAATGGTCATCCCTTGCTCAGGAGCTAGATCCCCGATATGAACAGTTAAAGAACGACCGTCCTCACTGACAACCGGAGAATAATGGCTGGTTACATTTGTGGTATCCCGCAAATGATAGGCACCATCTTCGTCACTGATCTTCCAAGTTCCTGTATGGATATTAACTGAATCTACCTTGATTTTACCATCTGTAAAGGCTAATTGGTCCTTAATATCAATATTATGGAGGGCAGTGTGACCTTGATTGATGTTCAAGGTATAAGTCAATTTCAATTTATCGCCTGAGTTTGTCCAGCCCCATTTGCTAAAGACCTCTGGAGTTGGAGGATACTCACCTGGATTGACTCCTTTATAATCAACCTTTCCACCTGAAATGACTGTTTTATCAACTGAAAGCGTAAAATCAAGTGTTGTATTTCCCTTAATCACGGAGTGGTCTACACGAGCAAAGAAACGCAACTTCCCTGTTACATTGGCCATTTTTTCAGGATAGTCTGTATAGGTCACCGTGATGACTTTTCGTTGATCATCTACTGTCGCAGTTGCAACTTTTTGGCCAGTTGGATCCAATAGGTCAATGGTATCTGTTTCAAAAACCTTAAAACCATCTCCAAGTTGGATGACTGTTTGATCGCCTGCTTTTACACGACCATTCGGTAAAACAAAGTTTGCTTCAACATTGAAACTTTCCCAAACACCGAGTGGTTCTGTTAAGTCACCGCCAGTCGCTTTAGAGATGTTCACAGAGCTTACAACATCATTGATCGTATCGGCATGTGCTTTAGTAACCCCATTGGGTTTAGCAAATCCTAAAGCTGCTAATAAAAACAAGGCAACTGTTGTCACAACAGCATAGAGCCACTTTTTCATAAACGATTTTTCTCCTTTTTACGTTTAGTAGATAAGTCCAGCCAGTAACGAAGATGATGCCCTATTACAGATTTTCACAAAACCTATCTTTTCTCATTATAGTTGATTTGCTTTGATAGTACAAGCAATTTTATATATTTTTTGTCTGTAACGTTCATTTTTTTGACACAAACAAAAAACTAGCTCCCTGTATCCTCAGTTTGCTAGCTTTCCCTTTGTTTATAATGGGATTCCAAAGACCTCTAAAAAAGCCAATTCAGAGGGCTGGAGCCTACGCCACTGCCCCAATTTGAGAGCGGGATCTAGACTCAATGGACCCATGGAAATCCGCTCGAGATCGGTGACTTCCTTGCCACAAGCTGCGACCATGCGCTTGACCTGATGGAATTTTCCTTCAGCGATGCGGATCTGAACCAAGCAACTATCGGCTTCTCGATCAACCTCCAGAATTTCCAAATCAGCTGGCAGGGTAGTGAAATCCTTCAATTCTATTCCTTCTTTGAAGCGGACGACATCTTCCTGGGTCATGATTCCAGCCACTTGAGCACGGTAGACCTTGTCCACATGCTTCTTGGGCGATAGCATGGCATGAGCCAGCTTACCATTATTGGTCAAGAGGAGTAAGCCATGAGTATCGATATCCAGCCGTCCGACAGGAAAGACTTCCTTGCGTCTCGCTGTATCATCTAGCAAATCTAAGACTGTTTGATGGTGGTCGTCTTCCGTTGCTGAAATGACCCCCTTGGGTTTATTGAGCAGATAGTAAACAAACTCTTCATGGAATAAACTTTCTCCCAGATAGCTCACTTGGTCTTTATCTGGATCAATGTGAACCTTGGCAGATGTCTCCACCTTCCCATTGACTTGAATTTTTTTCTGCTTGAGGACTTGCTTGACTTCTGTTCGGCTTCCCACTCCACAGTCCACTAAATATTTATCTAGACGCATGCTTATCTCCTTCATTCTTCTTATCATTATACCATGAACTGGCCTAAGATTCTTTCCTTTCCTAGTTTACAGCCCGTCTAGTCCATCAGCACCCCTCAATCAATTGGGAAACTTTCATTCTAGAAGGAATTATGATATGATGGTTTCTAGAAAAAAGGAGTGAATGAGAACATGTCTGCAATTGAAACCATTACAAAAGCTGCCCATCTAATTGATATGAATGATATTATCCGCGAAGGCCATCCGACTTTAAGAGCTATCGCAGAAGAGGTCACTTTCCCACTGTCAGATCAAGAGATCATCCTAGGGGAAAAAATGATGCAGTTCTTGCACCATTCGCAGGATCCTGTCATGGCAGAAAAATTAGGCCTTCGAGGTGGAGTTGGACTCGCTGCCCCTCAGTTGGACATTTCTAAGCGCATCATTGCCGTTCTCGTCCCAAATCCAGAGGACGAAGAAGGAAATCCTCCAAAAGAAGCCTACTCCATCCAAGAAGTCATGTACAATCCTAAAATTGTCTCCCACTCAGTCCAAGATGCGGCTCTAGGAGATGGCGAAGGGTGTCTCTCTGTAGACCGCAACGTTCCTGGTTATGTGGTTCGCCACGCGCGTGTAACGGTAGACTACTATGACAAAACAGGAGAAAAACACCGCATCAAACTCAAAGGCTACAACTCCATCGTCGTTCAACATGAGATTGACCACATCAATGGGGTCATGTTCTACGATCGGATTAATCCAAAAGATCCTTTTGCTGTTAAAGAGGGTATGCTCATTTTAGAATAAAAAAAAAGACCGATGGGTCTTTTTTTATTAGGGTGTGACAGAAAAAGTTGTTGGAATCTCAATCCCATTTTGTAAGAGGGCATCATGATAGAGTTTATAATAAAGATGGTAAATGGCCACTTGGCTCCCCGACTGGACCATCATAGCGACGCGGAAGGAATAGCGACCCGTTCCCTTTTCGATTTGAGGTCCTAAAATCGTTGGACCATCTAAGATTTCTGGATGTTTCTGTGCCTGTTCATCGTTGACTTGCTGGAATATTTGATAAATCTTATCGAGATCCGTTTGAGCAGAAATCGGCATATCAATTAAGACGCGCTGGTTGCCCCGAGAGAGATTGCTGACAACCATAATATTGCGATTGGGGATAAAATGCAAGGTCCCATCTGCATCTCTCACCTGGGTTGTCCGAATGCCGACACTCGACACTGTCCCAGCGATGGTAATCGGACCATTAGTCACTCGAACAGTATCTCCAACATCCAATTGGCGCTCAAGGAGAATAAAGAAACCATTGACCAAATCCGATAAGAAGCCTTGAGCTCCCATCCCAATGGCAACTCCTGCAATTCCCGCTCCAGCTAAGAGACTAGAAACAGGTAAGCCGAGGATGGAAAGAATCCAGTAGATCAAAATAAAATAGAGGCAGTAATTCAACAGACTCTCTACCAAGCGCAAGATAGTATTCTTACGCGCTTCATCTTGGCCCACATAATTCAATGACGGTTTTAAAATCCGTTTCACCAAGCTACGAAGTAGTTTTTTTGCAAGTAAAAATAAGATAAATAAAATAGCTAAGGAAATCAATTTCGAAACCAATTCATCCATGATTTTGGTCCAATCAAACTGACTGACATAGCGAGAAAAAATATTCTTCATACCTTCTATCACTCTCCTTCTCTCTTTTTCTAATGGTTTGATTATATCAGATTTTAGGCTATAGAACCAGCACCCTTATTTAAATAACCATTGATTTTGCGCCCTTTCTATCGTATAATGGACGATAAACTTTCGAAAAAGGAGGTCCTTATGGTTAAACGGCTCATTCAAACTTGGAACAAAACCAACCTTATGAAGCGGATTGCAATTGGAATCTTCGTTGGGGCTCTCTTAGCTCTGCTTCTTCCTCAAGCATCTGCAATTGGTCTATTAGGGGAAATCTTTGTAGGAGGCTTGCGGGCAATTGCTCCTCTTTTAGTCTTCGCACTTGTCGCTAACGCCCTCTCCCAGCACCAAAAGGGAACCCAAACCAATATGAAATCGGTCATCAGCCTCTATCTTTTGGGAACTTTTGCGGCAGCCCTGGTAGCGGTCCTGGTTAACTACGTCTTTCCTATTACCATTTCTTTAACGGGAACTAGTGCTGATGGAACTTCTCCCGATGGACTAGGGGAAGTCATCAGCAACCTTCTCTTAAAAATTGTGGACAATCCCCTCAATGCCCTTATCCAGGCTAATTATATCGGGATTTTATCCTGGGCCGTAGTCTTTGGTGTTGCTATGAGAGAAGCTAGCGAGCACAGCAAGGATCTCCTGCAAACCCTAGCAGATATTACTTCCAAGATCGTCGAATGGATTATTAACCTAGCTCCATTCGGAATTCTAGGCTTGGTCTATACAACGATTGCTGGACAAGGCTTTGATGGACTCAAGAGCTATGGGCTCCTCTTACTTCTCTTAGTTGGCACCATGTCCTTCGTTGCTCTCGTCATCAACCCGATTTTTGTCTACATCATGATTCGCAAAAATCCTTATCCACTAGTCTTTAAATGTCTACGAGTGAGTGGATTAACTGCCTTCTTTACTAGAAGTTCCGCTGCTAACATCCCTGTCAACATGAAACTTTGTAAGGAACTAGGTCTCAATCCCGATACTTACTCAGTTTCTATCCCTCTGGGATCTACTATTAATATGGCCGGAGCTACCGTCACTATTAACACCTTGACCCTAGCTGCTGTCAATACCTTAGGCATTCAGGTCGACTTTGGGACTGCCCTGGTCCTCAGTATCGTTGCAGCCGTCTCAGCCTGTGGGGCTTCTGGAGTAGCTGGTGGTTCCCTCCTCTTGATTCCTGTCGCCTGCAGCCTCTTTGGTATCGACAATGATATTGCTATGCAAGTAGTCAGCGTGGGCTTCATTATTGGTGTCATCCAAGATTCTTGTGAAACAGCTCTCAATTCATCAACAGATGTCCTCTTTACAGCTATTTCTGAAATGAAAGATTGGCCCAAAGAAAAACGCTATTAAGTCAGAAGAGAGTGGGACAGAAATCGGTAATTCGTTAGAATTCGATTTCGTCGTCCCACCTCCGCACAGTTGAGTAGGGTTGTAAAAGCTGATGAAATCAGCGTAGTAGAGCCCACTCAACCACTGCGTCTTGCTCGACAATCCAAAAACAATTGTGAGGCTAGGACTTTTGTCCCAGCCTCATTTCTTTTTCTTAAAATATCGTTTGCTTTCCTTTATAACAATAGGCGATAAGGCTAACAAGGCGATGAGATTCGGCAAGGCCATCAGTCCATTCACAATATCAGCAATGATCCAGACCAACTCTAACTGAAGAAAGCCTCCTACTCCCACCATCAGGATAAACAGAAGACGGTAATAGGGAATGAGTTTGACACCCGCCAAAAATTCGACACAGCGTTCACCATAATAAGACCAACCCAAAATGGTCGTCGTCGCAAACAAGACCAAACAAAGAGTCAGAATGATCCCACCGATGTGGCCAAAGGTCGAGATAAAGACCTGTTGGGTCAAATCACTCCCAACTTGCCCCACTGTTGTCCACTGGCCAGATACTAAAATAGCTAGACCAGTTAGGCTACAAATAATTATGGTATCGATGAAGGTCCCGGTCATGGAAATCAAACCTTGTTCCACTGGCTCTTCCGTCTTCGCTGCAGCTGCTGCAATCGGTGCCGATCCCAGTCCTGACTCATTAGAGAACACTCCACGCGCCACCCCTTTTTGAATCGCCTCTTTCACCAAGGCTCCAGAAAAACCACCTATAGCCGCAGTTCCTGTAAAAGCACCTTGGAAAACTTGAGATAGAACGGTCGGCACTTGGTCCATATTCAAGACAATAATATAAACTGTCGCGAAGATATAGGCTGCAGCCATAAAAGGAACCACCTTTTCGGAAACCTTGGAAATCCAATGAATTCCCCCAAATATGACAGCCGAAACGATTCCTGCAATGACCAGACTAGCGACTTGAGGGGAAAGTTGAAAACTAGTCTTCAAAGCGCCCGTAATGGCATTCACCTGGGTCATGGTTCCAATCCCAAAGAGAGCCACCAAGACACCTGCCAGGGCAAAGAAGATGGCAAGGGGACGCCATTTTTCACCCATCCCATGGAGAATATAGTACATGGGCCCTCCTGAAATATGACCATTGTCATCCTTGGTTCGGTAGCGAATGGCCAACAAACCTTCTGCATACTTGGTCGCCATCCCAAAGAAGGCTGCCATCCACATCCAAAAGAGGGCACCTGGACCTCCTGTCTGAATAGCTGTCGCTACTCCGACAATATTTCCTGTCCCAACTGTCGCTGCCAAGGCTGTTGCCAAGGCTCCGAAGCTAGAGATATCCCCTTCTCCTTGATCTTCTGTAAAAATGAGCCGAAAAGCTTGGGGTAAACGAAAAACTTGCAACAAGCCCAAGCGGAAGCTCAGATAAATCCCAGTCCCCACCAAGAGGATCAAAAGGGGAGCTCCCCAGACCACATTATCTACTTGTTTAAAAAACGCCAACCAATTTGTCATCCTTATCTATTTCTCCTTTTATTATTTGTCTAGCTTTAGAAAGGGATAGCCATCCACTTCCTCCACATCATCTATCCAATCATCCAAGGAGAAAAAGAAAGAGCACATGTCAAAACATGTACTCTGGTGCTCCAAATAAAAACCAAAAAGGCTTCTATCTTTTGCTCTGTCCTTTTACCTGAGAGTTTGAGTAGAATGCTCTACCTTGCCCCTTCGGTGCCTTTACGGTCTCTCCAGAGTTCCGTCCATTTCACAGTCATAGGAAGGCCCTACTTCTGAAAAACTTCATCCGGTATGATGTTCAATTTGTTCTATTTTAGCATAATTTGAAAAACAGGTCAATATTTTCAGAAACCATCATGAAATAGCACAACTTAGCCCAACTAATCACTCAAAGAAAAATGGTTGGTCATCAGGTTGCTAGCATCCAACAAGACCTTATCCAATAAGCGATCCGTCGCTTCTTGAATCTGATCACTCATTTCCTGATTTTCTCTTTCAAAATCAACGGTTTGTCCTGCTGCCAAGGCTTGATCCACTCGTCCAATCCGGGCATGGCCAAGGGCCATAGTGCTTTCTTGGTAATCTTCTAAATCTCCAACATGATGACTATAGTGGGCATCTGCCAGACCAGCAATAATCCGATTGGTCCAATAGAAGGAATCTGTCGTCACTTTTTCTGTCGTGTTGGCAAAATAATCCGGTGTCGTATCGACCTGGGTAAAGAATGGAACCGCCGTATTGAAGGGCATAGACCCATAGCAAAGCCATTGAATCCCGGTTGTCTCTTGAGGACGATTTGGCCGCAATTGGAGAATGGCCGTCTGGCTGGTCCGGTTAATGCCAATGGTACGGAAGGTCCGACGACTATGACTATCCCCTTCTAAACCGTAAGGATCATAGGCTGAATCCTGGTAGTGACTGCTGAGGACATATTTGACATCTTCAATCGTAATCTTGCGGTAAGGTTTTTGACACCAAGGAAGGAAGAAGGAACGAGGATCTTGCTCCACTTCTGGGGTGAGGAATCGTTGAATATCCCAAGCACGTGGTGTATTGTAATGACGATCCTTGTCTCGTTGGCTCCCAAAAGCATAACGAGGGTTAAAGGACGAACCGTCAAAATCCAAGGCCAGGTGATGGCGTTCCACAAAATCTTTCAAGTCTGGGTCACACAAGAATTCTTCTGGGCGATCAAACTCAAAGCGATCACTTCCCAATTGATTGGGATTGGTCACATAGGCATCGTCTGGCACACGGCGGGCCATCCAGTGATGACCTCCGATGGTTTCCAACCACCAGATCTCATTGACATCGCTGATAGCCACTCCATTAGACTCATAGGTTCCGTATTCTTCTAGGAGTTTCCCCAAGCGAAGCACTCCTTCTCGGGCAGTCTGGACATAAGGAAGAACCAAGGTCAGCATGTCTTCCTCCCCAATGCCACTTTCCACCAGAGGATCCGCACCCAAGACCCGGCTATTGGTCGTAATGGTTTCTGTTTCACTCATAGCCACATTATAGTGATTGATACCCGCTTCTCCCCAGATACCATCCTTAGGAATAGCATCTGGAACAGCTGTGTAACGAACAGGGTTATCAGGCAGATCTATCTCAAAAGGAGATAGGACTGAACGATAATGACGGGGTTGATCCTCTGGCTGAACAACGATAAATTTCTTAGGGGTAAACACTCCGTTTTGAGAGTCTTCCGTGCGAGCTACAATGGTTGAACCATCATAGCTAGCACCTTTTCCGACGAGTATGGTAGTGCAAGAATCGGACGAACGATTAGGGGTCATAAACTTTCCTTCTTTCCGTTTAAACTGACTGTATTATAGCAAAAAGCGTGCCTGATTAAAAGGCACGACTGACTCTTTGCTTATTTAAAGGTAACAATTGTTGCTCCGCTTCCTCCTGCATTTTGAGGAGCGTATTCAAAGCTTTTGACATGCTTATTGCGACGAAGGTACTTGGTGACCCCTTCCCGGATGACCCCTGTTCCAATGCCGTGGATGATATCGACTTGGGCCATATTGTTGAGAAGAGCTTGGTCGATAAAGCTGTCTAATTCTTCCATGGCTTCCTCATACCGTTTACCACGAAGGTCCAAGCGAGCCCGAGGCCCGTTGACGTTGGAGCGTTTGACCACGTGAACCTGGCGCTTTTTCGGTTGGGAAGCATCTTTTTCAGCTTTTAGAAGATTAAATTCTTTTTCTTCCAAGGTCATCTTGATTAGTCCCACTTGGGCTTCCCAACGACCATCCTTGAGCTGCTTAGTAAGACTTCCTCTTTGCCCATAGCTGATGACCAAGATCTCGTCTCCTACTTTTGGAGCTCGGGCTTTTTTGGCCTGTTTCAAGACCTTGTTTTTTGATAGGTCGACCGTTTCTGGAGCTAATTTCTTCAACTGAGACTTAGCCTCAATAATTTCATGGGGCTTGAGTTGTGATTTGGCATGGAGACCTTGTAAGATCTGGTCGCTTTCTGCTAGAGCCAGATCTACAATTTCTTGCGCTTCTTTACGCGCCTTGTTAAGCTCTGTCTCCCGCTCCCTGGTCAACTCATTATACAATTTCTTGAGGACACGGTTGAATTTTAGATTTTCCTGTTCGACATCTCGGATGGAGTCGAGGCGTTTGCGACTTTCTAGGGTCTGAGCTTCCAACTTTTCAATGATGCGGTTGACATCCCGATCCTGATTGGTCAACCCCTGCGCTTGACGAACAATCACTTCTGACAAGCCTAGACGACGCGCGATTTCAAAGGCATTAGAACGTCCTGGTACCCCCTGCATAAACCGATAGGTCGGACGCAGGCTGTCCGTATCAAATTCCATGCTGGCATTTTGAACACCCAGGGTCTCAATCCCATAGGCCTTAAGTTCTGGATAGTGGGTGGTTGCCATGGTCTTGATCCCTCGTAAGCGGAGATCTTCTAGGATGGCGATCGCCAGTGAAGCCCCTTCCTGAGGATCCGTTCCAGCTCCCAACTCATCCAGCAAGACCAAGGATTCCTCATCGACCTGCTCCAAAATAGAGACAATATTGGTCATGTGACTAGAGAAGGTAGACAGGCTCTGCTCGATCGACTGCTCATCCCCGATATCAGAGAAGATTTGCGTGAAGACAGCCACCTTACTCCCAGCATCTGCTAGGACTGGCAAGCCCGACTGGGCCATTAATTGGGCTAGTCCCAGGGTCTTGAGCATGATGGTCTTCCCACCCGTATTCGGTCCGGTAATCACAATCTCTGTGAGGTCTTTGCCAAAGTGGATATCATTGGGAACAGCCTTCTCAATCAAGGGATGGCGCACCTGCAAGAGCTGAATCTCCCCTTGATCTGACAAGGTTGGAATAGTCCCTTTTCGGTCCTGTAAAAAGCGATGTTTGGCCCGAACGAGGTCAATATGACCGATCAGCCAAGCATTGTTTCGGATTTCCCCCGCATGAGGACGAAGGAGGTTTGAAATTTCTTCCAAGATCCGGAGCATCTCGAAGCGTTCATCTGCACGATGGTTCGCAATTTCTTCATTAAGATTGACGACCGCCCGAGGTTCGATATAGACGGTATTTCCACTAGCTGAAATATCGTGCACCACACCGGCAATCCGATTGCGGTAGGTGTTTTTGACTGGCAAGACATTTCGTCCATTCCGACTCGCTACGACCTGATCAGCCAGCATTTCGGACTTGGTCTTCAACAATTCTTGTAGAATGTCTCGCACTTGGTGTTCATTCTCTTGAATCCGTCGACGGATTTTGGCCAAGGTTTCACTGGCAAAGTTTTCAATAAATCCTGCCTCATTAATGGCATGGAGACTTCCCTGCAACTGTGGAAGGTCGACTAGATTTTCAAATATCCGATCCAGTTTTTCTAAGCGGACATTTTCTAATTCATCATAAAAATTTCGCAATTCATGGGTCACGCGCAGGACTTTCTTCACCGCTAACAATTCATCGATATTGAGCGATGTTTCTAGTTCTAAACGCTTGGTCACTGGACGAATTTCTTGGATGGTGGGCACGCTAAAGTGCGGATGCTCCACAAAGATCTGAGCCATATCTGCCATTTCAAGAAAGGCGGTTTCAATTGCTTCTTTTTTTGCAAGTGGAGATAATTCCTGCAACTCCACTTCACCCTGCTCCGTTTGCAAATAGGGCTCTACTAAGTTTTTGACTTTTTGAAACTCTAAGGTTTCGAGAATTTTTTGATTCATGTTTCTCCACAACAGAAAAGGAGGCTGATTTTGGTCTGAGCCTCCCCTTCCTTTCTATAATATCTCTCATGAACTTTACACATGATGAGAAGCGATTACGCACCTAAGATTTTTACAACCCAAAGTTGTTTCAAGAGGCCTGCTGTAAGGGGGCTATACTGCACCATAAAACGAATGAGGAAACTTCCATGGAGTCGATCTTGAATGGCTGCCATAGGGATTGTTGATAAAATCGTGAATCCCATTTGCAGAACAAAGTAGCTCACCAGGACAGCTAATACACCACTGGCGATCTGAAACGGAAACTCCTCCCATTTTTCAGGCGTTGGAATCAAGGGAATAAAGAGTCCAATCACTCGACCAATCGCATAGACCAAAACAAACAAGATGAAATAAGCTAAACCAGCGTAAAAAACTTTGTCTAAGTGAAAGAGTTGGTCTGCACCATAAAAATAGGATTTTGAAGCTTGTGTTGCACTCGAAAATGGAATCCATAGACTAATGGTTTTTGCCAAGGACTGATAGCCTGAGCCTGCGACCAACATGGCCACAATCATGGTTAAAAAATAATATCCTTGAAGCAAAAATCCTCGTGAATACCCAATATAAAAACTCCAAGCTAGGATGAATAAAATCAGGATTGAAAACATGCAACTCCCCTTAATTAGATGATCTACCGACCAGGCCATCTAGGGCCTTGCGACGAAAATCTTCCAATTCTTTTTCCTTATCGTCAAACTCAATCTCACGACTCAATTGTGTTGATAAACTATTGATTGCTAGTAAAATAGCCAGGGTCTCATCATCAGCAGCTGGCATTTGTTCTTTAATCGCTTCATATTTTTCCTTCGCGACCCGTTCAACTTCTTCCATGAAGAGATTATCATGATTGGTTGTGAGAGTCAGCGATTTATTACCGAAAGTAAATTTGTATCTATTTAAGCTGGACATAAAAAATCACCTCACGATATTATATCAAAATCTAGCCCGCTTGTCAGTAGGAAAATCCCCTTCCCATAGGAAATACTGGAGGTACTAGGGCCACGGTTTAACTTTTTTCGACCCAAGCGTGATACAATAGAGAAAGTAGGAAAGGACGTATAAAATGACTATCTATGATTTCACTGTAATCGCCCAAGATGGGAGCCCCTTCTCCCTAGAAGCTTATCGAGGCCAAGTACTCCTCATCGTCAATACAGCAACAGGTTGTGGCCTGACCCCTCAATACCAGGGATTGCAAGAGCTCTATGAGCGCTACCATGACCAAGGATTTGAAATCCTGGACTTTCCATGCAATCAGTTTATGGGCCAAGCGCCGGGGAGCGCAGAAGAAATTAATCAATTTTGTAGCCTCCATTATCAAACCAGCTTCCCTCGCTTCGCCAAAATAAAAGTCAATGGGAAAGAAGCCAGCCCCCTCTACCAATGGTTAAAAGAACAGGCTAGCGGTCCTTTGGGCTCCCGCATTGAATGGAATTTCGCCAAATTCTTGATTAATCGCCAAGGCCAGGTCGTCCACCGCTTCTCTTCAAAAACCGATCCTCAAGCAATTGAAGCAAGCCTAAAAGAAGTTCTTTCAGACTAAACTCAGCTGGTCTTTTTCTGGCCTTTCATCTAGCTTTTATGATACAATAAGGACTATGGAAACAATTACATTGTCCCCTCAAAATGAGGATATCCAAGCATTTGTTGGTCAGTACCAAGACCATCTGGCACCTTCAAAAAATCCATATATCCGTTATTTTTTTAAGGCACCTGGTGCAACAATTTCGATTTACACATCAGGAAAAGTTGTCCTACAAGGTAGTCAGGCGACGCGCTATGCAGAGTTCTTCGGTTACCAACAAGATCCGATAGACCAAGCACAGGCCGGACAAGACTTTCCCTTAATCGGAACAGACGAAGTCGGAAACGGCTCTTACTTTGGAGGGCTTGCTGTAGTGGCTTCACTGGTCAGCCCGGACCAACATGCCCGCTTAAAAAGTCTAGGAGTTGGGGATTCTAAGACCCTGGATGATCGAAAAATTCGAGCTCTCGCACCGATTCTCAAAAAAGAAATCCCACATCAGGCCTTACTGCTGACACCTAAAAAATACAATCAGGTCATCGCCTCTGGCTACAATGCGGTTTCTGTCAAGGTCGCCCTCCACAATCAGGCTATTTTTTTGCTCTTGCAACAAGGGGCAAAAGCTCAAAAAATTGTGGTCGATGCCTTTACGACCAAGAAAAACTATGATCGCTATGTTCAGGCAGAAGCGAATCAGGTCCCACAAGTCGTCACCCTAGAAGAGAAGGCCGAAGGAAAATACCTGGCGGTCGCTGTGAGTTCCATTATTGCTCGTGACCTCTTCCTCCAAAATCTGGAAGATTTGAGTCAAGAACTCGGCTACACCCTTCCTAGTGGGGCTGGTGCGCCCTCAGACAAGGTAGCTGCTCAACTTTTGAAGGCCTATGGCATTCAAGCCCTTGACTACAGTGCCAAACTTCATTTTAAAAATACAGAAAAAGCAAAAAAATTGATAGAAAGATAAAACATGAAACGTTCAAAAAAATCAACTAATCCAGTCCGTTCTTTCCTGAAAGAATGGGCGCTCTTCGGCCTCATTATTGGAGGCATTATTCTCTCTCGTATTTATCTGTGGACGCCTGTCCGTGTCGATGGCCATTCTATGGATCCGACCTTGGCAGATAGTGAATACCTTCTCGTTATCAATAAACTGCCTATCGACCGTTTTGATATCGTGGTCGCTAGTGAAACAGAAAATGGAAAAACCAAAGAAATCGTTAAACGGGTCATTGGACTCCCTGGTGAAACCATCGAGTACAAAAACGATGTCCTCTATATCAACGGCAAAGAAACTGACGAGCCTTACTTGAAAGACTACATTCAAAAATTTAAAGAAGATAAATTGCAATCAACCTATTCTGGAAAAGGGTTCGAAGAAAATGGAGAGCTCTTCCGCCAAATGGCACAGATAGCCGAGGCTTTCACTGTTGATAAAGATGGAAGTGCGACCTTCACGAAAAAGCTCTTGGATGATGAGTATCTACTCCTTGGTGATGATCGAATCGTTTCAAAAGATAGCCGCCAGGTGGGGGCTTTCAAGAAGGAACAAATCAAAGGGGAAGCCGTCCTTCGCCTCTGGCCACTCCTTCCATTCCAGACTTATTAACCCATGATGAGGTTGGGACTCTTGTTCCAATCTCTTTCAATATCTTCATGAGAGATAAGCTCTCTCAGACCATTACTTAAAAGGAAACTCTGCATGGAATACTATTTCTCAGGAACCATTGAGCGGGTCATTTTTGAAAATCAAAGTAGTTTTTTCCGTATCTTATTGTTGGATATCAATGATACAGATGCAGAGGACTATGATAACTTTGAAATTATCGTCACTGGAACGATGGCAGATATCGTCGAAGGAGAAGATTATACCTTCTGGGGAGAACTGGTCCATCATCCGAAATATGGCCAACAGTTGCAAATGAATCGCTATGAACGAGCCAAACCCACTAGCAAAGGCTTGGTGAAATACTTTTCTAGCGACCATTTTAAAGGGATCGGACTCAAAACGGCCCAAAAAATCGTGGATCTCTATGGCGAGGATACCATTGATAAAATTCTGCAAGCACCTGAAAAACTGACCTCTATCTCCGGACTTTCTAAAAAGAATCGCGAGGCCTTTGTCGAAAAACTACAGCTCAACTATGGTACGGAACGGGTCCTCGCCCAACTTGCTAACTATGGCATCCCTAATAAACTAGCCTTCCAAATCCAGGATTTCTACAAGGAAGAAACCTTGCAAATCGTCGAATCAGCTCCTTATCAACTGGTCGAAGATATTCAAGGAATGGGCTTTAAAATTGCCGACCAATTAGCAGAAGAATTAGGGATTGCCAGTGATGCACCTGAACGCTTCCGAGCAGGACTGGTTCATAGTCTTTTAACCCTCTCCTTAGAAACAGGGGACACCTACGTTGAAGCCAAAGAATTGCTCCAAGCCACCATCCAACTCTTAGAAGCATCTCGTCCAGTCGAGCTCGATCCAGCCAGCGTTGCCCAAGAATTGGCCAGTCTCATTGAAGAAGACAAGGTGCAAAACATTGACACTAAGATTTTCAACAACAGCCTCTTCTTTGCAGAAGAAGGGATCCGAAGCCATATCGGTCGCCTGCTAGAAAAAGGAAAGCAAGAATCTTTCGAAGCAGAAAAAATCGAACAAACGATCGATGACATTGAAGAAGATCTCCATATCCACTACGATCCCATCCAACGGAAGGCTATCCAGGAAGCCATCCAGCAAAAGGTCTTCGTGCTAACAGGTGGACCAGGAACAGGGAAAACAACCGTTATCAATGGAATTATCGGAACCTATGCCCGTCTGCACCAATTGGATCTTCGGAAAAAATCTCAATTACCAATCCTCT
The DNA here is from genome assembly GCF_004166885.1 of Streptococcus sp. bf_0095. Classification (GTDB taxonomy): domain Bacteria; phylum Bacillota; class Bacilli; order Lactobacillales; family Streptococcaceae; genus Streptococcus. The sequence continues at coordinate 293,903 of NZ_RCYU01000002.1, forward strand.
TAGCTGCTCCAACCGGTCGAGCAGCCCGTCGAATGAGTGAACTGACGGGTCTTCCGAGCGCCACCATTCATCGTCACTTAGGAATGACGGGAGACGACGACACGAGTCACTTGGACGATTATCTCGATGCGGATTTTATCATTGTCGATGAATTCTCTATGGTGGATACTTGGCTGGCCAATCAGCTTCTCAGCAACATCTCCTCCAATGCCAAACTCTTAATCGTTGGAGATGCCGATCAGCTTCCTTCTGTGAGTCCTGGACAAGTCTTGTCCGATCTCCTACAGATCCCCAGCATCCCTCAAGTCAAACTGGAACACATCTTCCGTCAAAGTGAAGATTCGACTATCGTCACTTTGGCCAGTCAGATTCGCAAAGGCCAACTGCCTCCTGATTTCACAGAGAAAAAACCTGATCGTTCCTACTTTGAAGCGCCGAGTGAGCTCATCGCTCCCATGATTGAAAAAATCACCAGCGCTGCCCTTCGCAACGGCATTCCGGCTCGAGACATCCAGGTCCTCGCTCCGATGTATCGAGGTTCTGCAGGCATTGACCAGATTAACAGTCTCATGCAAGAGCTCCTCAATCCATTAGAAACGGGTGCTCTATTCTTTCAAACACTGGATTGCCAGTATCGAAATGGTGACAAGGTCATCCACCTGGTCAATGATGCCGAAAGCAATGTCTTTAACGGTGATATTGGCTACATCACCGACCTCTTGCCAGCTAAGTATACCGAATCCAAGCAAGATGAACTCACCATCCAATTTGATGGCAATGAATTGGTCTACCCCCGCAATGAATGGTACAAAATTCGCCTGGCTTATGCCATGAGCATCCACAAGTCACAGGGAAGCGAATTTCCTGTGGTCATCCTTCCTCTGACCAATCAGAGCCGCCGCATGCTCCAACGCAATCTGATCTACACAGCCATTACCCGTTCCAAAAGCAAGCTCATCCTCCTGGGAGAATACACTGCATTTGACTTTGCGACAAAGAATACCGGAACCGCTCGAAAAACCTATCTGATTGAGCGTTTTTCGGATGGGGTTCCTCAACGTAGAGACTCTGACTCACAGAGCCCTGTCCACCTGGAAGAGCCCATAAAAAAAATAGAGCCCCAAAAGGAGCTCGTCTCAGTTGAAAACCACTCTGACTCATCTGCTTCCCAAGCTTCTCAACAAGGCTATCGATTAACAGAGGACAATTACTTAAGCATTGATCCCATGATTGGCCTCACCGAGGAAGAGATTCAACAGTTCTTCAAAAACTAGCTAAAAATTCCCCGTAGGTCAAGTATACCTACGGGGTTTCTTCTATTAGAGATCCTTCATGGGTTTCCCGAGACACGGAAGAAAAATTAGTGAGGGTCACCCCTAAAAGGCGAATACCTGTGGGATTACTCTCTAGGCTCTGGTAGAGCTCCTGGGCCAGTCTCTGAATGGCTTCAGGGTCTCTAGTTGCTTCCTCTAAACTTCGTCTCTTGGTCAAGGTCGTAAAATCGGCATAACGAATCTTGAGCACCAAGGTCTTACCAATTTTCTGATGCTTGGCCAAACTGTTCGCTACCTTTTCAGATAGGTTGGCTAATTCTTTTAGCGCATCATCCTCGGCCACCAGTAATTTTCGGTAGGTGCGTTCCTTCCCAATGGACTTGCGAATACGATTGCTCTTGACAGGACTGTTATGGATCCCCCGAGCCTTTCGATAAAGGTCAAAACCAAAGCGACCGAAGTGATCGATGAGAGTCATTTCCGGCACTTCTAAGAGATCTGCACCTGTATAAATTCCCAAATCATGAAGCCGCTCCACTGTCCGTTTTCCCACACCATGAAACTTAGCTACATCTAGCTGACTTAAAAAATCTTGAGCTTGCTCGGGTAAAATAACGGTTAGTCCTCGAGGCTTCTGGTAATCACTGGCAATTTTTGCAAGAAACTTATTGTAGGAAACTCCAGCAGAAGCAGTTAGGTGCAATTCATTCCAAATATCATGCTGAATCAAGCGAGCTACCTTGACAGCAGACTGAAGACCAAGCTTATTGTTGGTCACATCCAGATAGGCTTCATCAATGCTCATGGGCTCAATCAAATCGGTATAGCGTTTAAATATTTCTCTGACTTGGAGACCGACAGCCTGGTACTTCTCGTAGTCGCCAGAGATGAAAACTGCCTGAGGACACCGTTCATAGGCCTCTTTGGAACTCATAGCCGAATGGACCCCATATTTTCTGGCTTCGTAATTGCAGGTTGATACTACTCCTCTTCCGCCAGACAAACGGGGATCATGGCCAATAATGACAGGCTTTCCCTTCAATTCAGGATGGTCACGCTCTTCAACGGACGCAAAAAAGGCATCCATATCGATATGAATGATTTTACGGCTCGTATCATTTACTAAAGGAAATATGAGCATGGGCAACCTCCTCTTTCATTATATCCCTATCAACGATTTTTTCCTACTAATTCCTACCTCTTCTAAGACAAAAATATAATACAGTTTATTCGTATTTACCCTTCTGTATTATAAAAGAATCCAAAATCTTTTTGCTATTCCCTTTGTGAAACCGATTTCCATATGGTATACTACTATTGTAAGTGCAACAGATTTGTTGCTAGAAAGACAAAAGAGGATTTAAACATGGTTGTTAAAACAGTTGTTGAAGCACAAGACATTTTTGACAAAGCCTGGGAAGGCTTCCAAGGGGAAGACTGGAAAGAAAGAGCCAGTGTCTCACGCTTTGTACAAGCTAACTACACTCCATATGATGGAGACGAAAGCTTCCTAGCTGGCCCAACAGAACGTTCACTTCACATCAAGAAGATTGTTGAAGAAACAAAAGCACACTACGAAGAAACTCGTTTCCCATACGATACTCGTCCAACTTCTATCGCTGATATCGCAGCTGGATACATCGACAAAGAAAACGAAGTGATCTTCGGTATCCAAAACGATGAATTGTTCAAATTGAACTTCATGCCTCGTGGTGGTATCCGTATGGCGGAAACTACTTTGAAAGAAAATGGATATGAGCCAGATCCAGCTGTGCATGAAATCTTCACTAAATATGTAACAACAGTTAACGACGGTATCTTCCGTGCTTATACTACAAACATCCGTCGTGCACGTCACGCTCACACAGTAACTGGTCTTCCAGATGCATACTCACGTGGACGTATCATCGGGGTTTATGCTCGTTTGGCCCTTTACGGAGCTGACTACTTGATGGCTGAAAAAGCAAACGACTGGAACGCGATTACTGAAATCGATGAAGAATCAATCCGTCTTCGTGAAGAAGTAAACCTTCAATACCAAGCACTTCAAGAAGTTGTTAAATTGGGTGACCTTTATGGCGTAGACGTACGTCGTCCTGCCTTCGATACAAAAGAAGCAATCCAATGGACAAACATCGCCTTCATGGCTGTCTGCCGTGTGATCAACGGTGCTGCTACTTCTCTTGGACGTGTGCCAATCGTTTTGGATATCTACGCTGAACGTGACTTGGCTCGTGGTACTTACACTGAGTCTGAAATCCAAGAATTCGTTGATGATTTCGTTATGAAATTGCGTACTGTTAAATTTGCTCGTACAAAAGCTTACGACCAATTGTACTCAGGTGACCCAACCTTCATCACAACTTCTATGGCTGGTATGGGTAACGACGGACGTCACCGTGTTACTAAGATGGACTTCCGTTTCTTGAATACTTTGGACAACATCGGTAACTCTCCAGAACCAAACTTGACAGTTCTTTGGACTGATAAATTGCCATACAGCTTCCGTCGCTACTGTATGCACATGAGCCACAAACACTCTTCTATCCAATACGAAGGTGTAACAACAATGGCGAAAGACGGATACGGTGAAATGAGCTGTATCTCATGTTGTGTATCTCCACTTGACCCAGAAAACGAAGAACAACGCCATAACATCCAGTACTTCGGTGCTCGTGTAAACGTGCTTAAAGCTCTTCTTACTGGTTTGAACGGTGGTTACGACGACGTTCATAAAGACTATAAAGTATTTGACATCGATCCTATCCGTGATGAAGTTCTTGAATTCGAATCTGTTAAAGCAAACTTCGAAAAATCACTTGACTGGTTGACTGACACTTACGTAGATGCTTTGAACATCATCCACTACATGACTGATAAGTACAACTACGAAGCTGTTCAAATGGCCTTCTTGCCAACTCACCAACGCGCTAACATGGGATTCGGTATCTGTGGATTCGCTAACACTGTTGATACTTTGTCAGCAATCAAATACGCTACTGTTAAACCAATCCGTGACGAAGATGGCTACATCTACGATTACGAAACAATCGGTGAATACCCACGTTGGGGTGAAGATGACCCACGTTCTAACGAATTGGCAGAATGGTTGATCGAAGCTTACACTACTCGTCTTCGCAGCCACAAACTTTACAAGAATGCAGAAGCTACAGTTTCACTTTTGACTATCACTTCTAACGTTGCTTACTCTAAACAAACTGGTAACTCACCAGTCCACAAAGGGGTATACCTCAACGAAGATGGTTCTGTGAACACAAGCAAATTGGAATTCTTCTCACCAGGTGCTAACCCATCTAACAAAGCTAAAGGTGGATGGTTGCAAAACTTGAACTCACTTGCTAGCCTTGACTTTGGTTACGCAGCTGACGGTATCTCACTCACTACTCAAGTGTCACCTCGTGCTCTTGGTAAAACTCGTGACGAACAAGTAGACAACTTGGTAACTATCCTTGATGGATACTTCGAAAACGGTGGACAACACGTTAACTTGAACGTTATGGACTTGTCAGACGTTTATGAAAAGATCATGAGCGGTGAAGACGTTATCGTTCGTATCTCTGGATACTGTGTAAACACTAAATACCTCACTCCAGAACAAAAAACTGAATTGACACAACGTGTCTTCCACGAAGTTCTTTCTATGGATGATGCATTGAGCTAAGATTCAAATAGATTTTTCAAACCAGTCGGAAACGGCTGGTTTTTTCTTGTCCTGTCTTGACTAAATCCGTGGTAACACTAGTACAAATCAGTGAAATTTTGATATAATGGAAGCAATCTATTAACAGAACAGGAAGAACAATGGAAGCGTCTAAAGATATGGACCGCGTGATTGATGTCCTCATGTTGGCAGGAACCCTCCTTTTAGAGAGTGGTTCTGAAATCCATCGGGTGGAGGATACCATGATCCGGATTGCTCATTCTCAAGGAATCGATGATTGCAATGCCTTAGCGATGCCAGTCGCTATTTTCTTTTCAATCGAAAATGCCAATATCACGCGGATGAAGCGGATCCTGCGGACCAATTACAATATCGAGAAAGTCTGTGATGTCAATCAGATTTCTCGCCAATTAGTCTCTGGGCACATCAATCTCGAAGAAGCCTACCAAGCCTTGATCCAATTGAAGCAGAAGGCAGTCCCTTATACCAATCTACAGTTAACCATTGCGGCTACTCTAAGTGCTCCTTTTTTCTCCATTATGTTTGGCGGGAATTTTTATGATGCGATAGGAGCAGGTATTGCGACTGTCTTTGCCTATGCTTTCTCTCTAGTAGTTGAGAAATACGTGCGCATCCCTTTTGCCACTGCTTTTGCGGCAGCCTTTGTCTTTGGATTTTTAGCCCATATTTGGGCCCGCTATAGTGGTTTTCCTTCCAATACCGATCTCATAATTGCTGGTTGTGTCATGCCTTTCGTTCCTGGGATTGCCATGACCAATGCCGTCAGGGATCTGATGAACAACCACCTCAACTCTGGGATGAGTAAACTCTTTGAGACCCTGCTCATTACTCTTGCCCTTGGTGCCGGAACGACCGTCGCTCTTGTCCTTATGAAATAGAATCATGAATCTAATCGAATTTTTAATCCAAGCCGTGGCGAGTTTGATTGCCATCATTACCTTTTTAATCGTCCTCAACGTGCAACGTTCCATGCTACTCCCTGGAGGAATTTTAGGGATGGCTATTTGGTTGCTCTACTATATCTTGAAAGGACCTACCAATGTTATCATTGCGACTTTTATCGCCGCCATTGTCGGTTCTTGTATCAGTCAAATTTTAAGTATCATCTACAAGACGCCTGTCGTTGTCTTTATGCTAGCTATTCTCGCTCCTTTGGTTCCTGGATATATTTCCTATCGGACCACCTCCTTCTTTGTTAGTGGCCAATATCAGCAAGCCGTGACCAGTGTGACCCTAGTTGTTATTCTGGCCTTGGTCATCTCTATCGGGATGGCTAGCGGGTCTGTCGTCTTGAAACTCTACCATTCTTACCAACGCCATCAAAAAAGAAAAATGACCAATGCCAACTAGCATTGGTTTTTCAAAACTTATCTATGTAATCGCTTGTATTTTTGATTAAAAGGAGTACAATGATAGTGAAAAAAACAAATCCTTTAAAGTATGCGAGGTGCTGAATGATGGTAAACAAGTATATCAAGTATCTTCCTTGGGTGATTCTAGGAGCCTTCTCCTCCTATCTATCAGCGACTTACTATGCCCGTAATTCATTTGACTTGTTCTATCTGACCTTGATCTTTCTGATTGCGGACATCGCTATACTCGTCTTCTACGAAAAAGTTCTAAGAGACAAATGCAAAGAACTCTTCATACGGGTTATGAGTAACCCTAAGAAAGATAAGCAAGCATAAGAGTTGAAAAGCCATCTAAGGATGGCTTTTTTGATTTTCGTCCTCTCTTTTTCAAAAAATCCCCTTGCCCAACTCGGTCCTAAGAATGATTTCCATTCTGTTCTGGCTTTTTCAAGGGAGTTTTGCTCTCAAATATGGTAAAATAGTAACGAAATATACTAGTAGATATCAAATTAAAAGAGGTTATTTATGACAATCGGTATTGATAAGATTGGATTTGCGACCAGCCAGTATGTCTTGCGCTTAAGTGAGCTAGCGGCTGCTCGAAATACTGATCCAGAAAAACTCAGTAAAGGGCTCTTATTGAAAGAACTGAGTATTGCCCCTATTACAGAGGATATCGTCACACTTGGAGCAAGTGCCAGCCATAGTATTTTAACCGAAGAAGAAAAAGAAGAAATCGATATGGTCATCTTAGCGACCGAGTCAGGAATTGATCAGAGTAAGGCTGCTGCTGTTTTCGTTCACGGTCTCCTAGGAATCCAACCCTTTGCTCGGAGCTTTGAAATGAAGGAAGCCTGCTATGCTGCCACTGCCGCTTTGGACTATGCTAAACTTCATGTTGAAAAATTCCCACAGAGCAAGGTCTTGGTCATTGCCAGCGATATTGCAAAATATGGGATCGACACCCCTGGAGAGCCGACTCAAGGAGCTGGATCTGTCGCTATGCTGGTGACGCAGAATCCACGTATCCTAGCCTTTAATGATGATAATGTTGCTCAGACCCGTGACGTCATGGATTTCTGGCGTCCCAACTATTCCAGCACACCCTTTGTCAATGGGATTTATTCGACCCAACAGTACTTGGATTGCTTGAAAACAACTTGGACAGAGTATCAAAAACGGACTGGCTTAACCTTGGATGACTTTGCGGCGGTCTGCTTCCACCTGCCTTATCCCAAGCTCGCCCTCAAGGGCTTAAAAAAGATTCTTGACAAGGGTCTTTCTCCTGAGAAACAAGCCCAATTGCAATACAATTTTGAACAGTCCATTCTCTACAGCCAAAAGGTTGGGAATATCTATACGGGTTCCCTCTTCCTAGGTTTGCTTTCTCTCTTAGAGAATCAGCCTCAACTAGTGGCTGGCGACCGGATCGCCCTCTATGGATATGGAAGTGGCGCAGTCGCTGAGATTTTTAGTGCTCACTTAGTCGAAGGATATGAGCAAATGCTCCATCCAAATCGTATGGCAGAATTGGATCAGCGAAAAGCTCTTACGATTGCCGAATATGAGAAGATCTTCTTCGAAGAGGCACAATTAGATGCTGAAGGCAATCAAACCTTCCAAGGTTACCAAGATCAAACCTTTGCCTTATCAGAAATCAACGAACACCAACGAACCTATGTAAAGGTAGAACACCATGGTTAAATTAACTGGTTTTTCAAAAGCAAGTCCAGCAGAGCGTATCGAGAAACTGGCTCAGGCCGGACTCCTTTCAGAAGAAAGACTACAAACAGTAAGGGACAATGACACATTGCCCCTTTCTCTTGCCAATGAAATGGTCGAAAATGTCCTCGGCACCTTAGCCTTGCCCTTTGGTATAGCTCCTGGCTTCCAGATAGATGATCAGGAAATTCAGGTCCCAATGGTGACGGAAGAACCCTCTGTCATTGCTGCTGCTTCTTATGCTGCAGGGTTGATCAAGCGTTCAGGTGGGTTTCAGACCCAGGTTCACAAGCGTCAAATGATTGGGCAAGTGGCTCTCTATGATGTCAGCAATAAAGAAAAGGCCAGTCAGGCGATTACAGAAGCTAAAGAAGAACTGCTCCAACTGGCCAATCAAGCCTATCCTTCCATCGTTAAACGGGGAGGTGGGGCACGAGATCTCTGGACAGAGGTGAAAGGTGACTTTCTCATTTGCTACCTATCCGTTGATCCAAAAGAAGCCATGGGGGCTAACATGCTCAACACCATGTTGGAAGCTCTGGTCGACCCTTTAGAAGAGTTATCCGGGGGCCAAGGCTTAATGGCTATTTTGTCCAACCTAGCAACAGATGCCCTCGTCACTGCAAGGTGTCACATAGACTACCGCTTTCTCAGTCGTGATCCCAAGGAAGCTGCCGAAATTGCTCAGAAAATAGCTCTGGCCAGTCAATTAGCGGCTGTTGATCCTTATCGAGCAGCGACTCACAACAAGGGAATTTTCAATGGCATCGATGCTGTCGTCTTAGCAACTGGAAATGACTGGCGGGCGATTGAAGCAGGTGGCCATACCTATGCCAGTCGATCCGGACAAGCTCTAGGACTATCTAACTGGATGGATCATCCAGAACAGCAAGTCCTAGAAGGTCAGCTGACCCTTCCCATGCCTATCGCTACCAAGGGAGGCTCCATCGGACTCAATCCAAGTGTTCAAGTGGCTCATGAACTACTTGGAAATCCTGACGCCCAGACTCTTGCACGGATTATTGTATCCGTTGGCCTAGCTCAAAACTTTGCAGCGCTTAAGGCCTTGGTCAGCACCGGTATTCAACATGGGCATATGAAACTCCAGGCTAAGTCACTCGCCCTACTTGCTGGAGCTACTCCGTCAGAGGTGGCTCCGGTGGTGCAAGCATTGCTAGAGGACAAACCCTTTAACCTGGAAAAAGCCCAAGCTGTTTTAGAGGAAATTCGTCAAAGTAAGTAAAAAATCCTTCCGTGTAAACGGAGGGATTTTTGCTAGTTTCTTCAAGTTAATCATGGATGGAAGAGATTTGTTCGTGTCCTTCTTTTACTCGTCCGTAAAGAATATAGGGAACCTTTCTTAAATCGGCAATTGTCTGACAAGAAAGGGCACACATAATCAGGCGTAAATCCTCTTTCCAAGCATTGACTTGGGCGATGGCCTCGTCAATCGGCTTTGTCTCTACCAATTCTAAAATGGTCCGAGAAAGACCGACCCCCTTGGCTCCTAGAACCAGTGCCTTGATCATATCCAAGGGATGACGAACGCCACCAGAGGCGAGAACCTCGACCTGATCCATCAGTGGTTGAGCCCCAAGTAGGGCTTGGACCGTTGTTTGTCCCCAGTCATTGAGATAGGAGCGATTGCCTCCCCGACGGTTTTCGATATAGGCAAAACTGGTCCCACCTCTACCAGAAATATCAACTGTCCTGACACCTAGTTCGATAGCTCTTTGGATAGTTCCGGCATCCATACCAAAACCGACCTCTTTTAGCACCAAGGGCACTGGAAGTTGCTTTGCATAACCTGCTAAATGGCCTTGCCAGTTTCTAAAGCTTCGTTCCCCTTCGGGCATGAGAAGCTCCTGCATGAGGTTGACATGGAGTTGGAGAAAGAGGGGCTGGGTCTCTTCAATCGTCTGTATGCCCAATTCAAGCGGTTTGTCAATCCCGATATTGGTCGCAAAGAGTAGGTCCGGATGAAGGTCCTTGACTCGATAGGAGCTATCCTGAGGATCCTTCAAAGCTGCACTATAAGAACCTGTCACAAAGAGAATACCACAGGCTTCTGCCACCTGGGCCAACTTCCGATTGATTTCTCCCCCCTTGGCACTGCCACCTGTCATGGCATTGATATAAAAAGGGTAGTCCCAATCACGACCCGCAAAATGAGTTGTCAAGTCCACCTCATCTAAATCGATAGTTGGTAAAGAGGAATGAATCAACTCAACCTCATCAAAGCTATTGTAACCCGGAGTTTGTTCCAAGGCCAAACGAATATGTTCATCCTTTCGGTTGGTCGTCATACTCTCCCATCCTTTCTGAATATAATAAATCAATCCCTGCTTCTTGCCAGCGTCTGACGATTTCTTGGGCAGCAGCCTCCTCAAATGCGAGGGCGATTCCACAATCTCCTCCTCCAGCGCCACTGGATTTTGCAATGACCTTTAACCCCTCTTCTGCCCTCTTTAATTGGGCTAGTTTTTTGGTATAAATTACCTCATTAAGAGATAGAAGTAAGTCACTAGCCCGACCGATAGAGGACCAGGCTAAGTCTCTGTCTGCTTCTTGAAAGGCCACTAAGAGGTCTTGTACAGCCTGCTCCGTCCCCTCTAAGAAGACAGGATCAATAGCTGAACGAACCTGGTTAATCAAGTCCCTTGAAATAGCAGGTTCTTGGGTCCAACCCACTAAAAAAGTATAGGACAACTGAGGGGAAAGAGGCCGGATTTCATAGCCCCAATCAAGGGCTAAGACCTGGTCCAGATCCTGATCTTGTAATTGATCAGCCAGCGCCCGTCTGTCAAAAGAGCGGTAGCTAACCAAGCCTTCATAGGCAATACAAGCTAGGTCTCCCATTGACCCATTGTCACCACGCTGAATCAAGACCAAACAGGCCAAACGAAAGAGCAAGTCTGCAGGCAGGGGGAAATCATAAAGAGCTGCCATGGCTTTGAGGGTCAACAAGACCACACTGCCACTAGAGCCAATTCCGAATTTCTTACCCTCTCGCTCAAATTTCCCCCCAATACGTAAATCAAAGGGAGAAATCGCTACTCCTTGTGACTGGAGGTAGGCGTTCATCAGATGCACGGTTTCTTGGATCAATGCATAGTCCGTATTCGGAGTCAAATCAACCGCAAAAGGAAACATGTCCGACTGAATCCGATAAGTAGATGCTGGTTGGATTTCTGCCTGCATGTAAATAGGGATAAACTGAATGATGGCTGTTTGTCCAGGAGTTAAGATAGAATATTCCCCAGCGACATACAGCTTCCCACCTGCACGAACTTCTTTCTTAATCTTCATGGGATAAATCCTTGGTCTTGGAGACAATGATACGGTAGTCTTGTTCAAAAAGTGGAACCAATTGGTCCAGATCCTCTTCTAGACAGAGAACCTTCACATTCGGACCTGCATCCATGGTGAAGTAGCAACGTTTCCCTTCTTCACGAAGAGAGCGCACGAACTCCATGGCCTCGTAGCTCTTATCCGTCAAATAGGAAAAGGCTGGACTTGCAGTCTTGGTTGTAGAATGCATGAGAAGAGCATTCCGTTCGGTCAATTCCCCTACTTTTTCAAAATCATTGTCCTTCAGGTAACCCAGCATATCTTGGTAATCCCGGGCTGACTGGCGGATCCATTCTTGGAAATTGGTAGAGGTTTCCGTGCACCGTTTCATCCCTTCCCGACTAGAAAGAATTTTTTGTTGGTCGTTTAACACTAGCATGATCATAGCCAGTTTGAGGTCCGTTTCCACCTGGTAAATTTCCCCAGTATCCTTGTCCCAAGCAGCTAAGGGGCCAAAGAAGGAACGAGAAGACGAACCGGAGGCAAACTTAGCCGCTTGAGCTTGTTCTGCCTGCGTCATTCCCAGTTGGTAATAGCGATTGCAGGCTTTTACCAAGGCAGATAAGCCACTGGAACTAGAAGAAAGTCCTGCAGCTGTCGGCATATTGTTGCTGGTATCAACCCGCACAAAGCCTGTCTCCCCTTCTGGTTTAAAACGGTCGATGACTGCTCCAATCTTGGCCTGCTCCGCTTCATTCTGGAAGACCCCATCAATAAAGAAGGCATGGGACTTGGCTTCAGGCCCCAAAGGACTAAGTCGAGTCTCCGTATACATATTTTCCAAGGTCAAGGAAATGGAACTAGTTGATGGCACCATTGCTTCACTGTTTTCCTTGCCCCAATACTTAATAATGGCGATATTGGCATACGATTTCACGCTTACAGGTTTTCGATCCATAACTCCTCCACTCCTTTATTTCTTAGTTCTTTTGCGATCATCTCTGCTTGTTCCTGGTCTGCAGCAAGGGCAATGATACAGCCACCGAGCCCACCACCACTCATCTTGGCTCCCAAGGCTCCACTCGCTAATGCTAGTTCCACCAGTTGATCCGCTTCTGGACAACTCACTCCCACTGCCTGCAAATGATGATGGCAGTCTGTTAAGATACGTCCCAAGGTGGGAGCATCTTTTTGAGCAAGGGCTTTTTCTGCCTGCTCGGTGAGGAGGCCGATTTCATGGAAACTAGCAAGGGCCACTGTTCCCAAGTCCTTGACTTTTTGAATGGCTTCTTTGGTATGGCCATGGATACCTGTATCTGCAATGACCAGCTTGGCACCTAAATCAACTTCTAACTCACTAAAACCGACGTTGCGAATGAATTTAATCGGCTGATCACTTAGGCAAGTCTTGGCATCCAGCCCACTTGGATTCATATGGGCAATCATTTCTGCTCGATTAACCAAGATTTCCAAGGTTTCTTGACTCAAATCCCGCTTGAAATAATCAAAGACTGCCCGAATTGCCGCGATACTGACAGCAGCCGAGGAGCCCATCCCCCGCTGAGCTGGAATCATGGAGTCAATCCGGCAAGCGATGGCTGCCTTCTCAATCCCCAAATACTCTAAGGAAGCGTAGACGGCCATCGATAAGCTGTCATTCTCAAAAAGGACCCACGGACGCTCCGCAGGTACAATCTGACAAGTGACCTGAATGTGAAGGAGGGGCAGGGCAATAGCTGGATAGCCATAAACAACCGCATGCTCACCTATTAAAATAATCTTGCTATGTGCCTGGCCGACACCTATCGATTTCGTCATACGTCTCTCAGTTATCTTCATTCTTTTCTGCTATAGATTGCTAGATACAATCTTCTCTCCTTCCATTTTAATATAAATAAAGAAAAAAAGCGATGGCTAAACCACGCTTCTTTCTCCGTCTTAGGAAGGATTTTTACTGGTCCCTTCCATTTCTGTTTTGATGAGCTCCATGAGTTGATTCCGATCTAGGATCCATTGGGCCCGCTCATCTTTTTCATAGGTCCGATTGGATAAGAAAACAGCTGCCAACTGGAGCTTACGATTATAGAGAAGGAAGGTTCCTGTATAACCTGTATGGTCCAACCAGTCTCCTTCCAGATTCCAGGCCAGAGAGCGCGTCTTTCCTTCTTCTAAAGCATAGTTCTGGGAAAGGATTTCTGCAAAAGGATCCTGTAAATAATGCTCCAGGAAAATTTCCATATCTCTAATGGTCGAAAACAGACCTGCACTTCCGGCATGGACTCCCAGTACACGCGCTTTCGGATCATGGACGACGCCAGCTGGAACGCCACGAAGGGTTGGCACCGCTTGAGAAACCGGACCAAAAGTAGTCTCCTTCATTTGCCAAGGTGTAAAAACTTGCTCCTGAAAAATCTGGGCCAAATCCTGACCAAACCACTTCTCCAGAAGAAAGCCCAATAAAAGAAAATTGACATCTGTATAGTGGAACTGGCGATTGTCCTTGAGCTTCAAACGGTGCAGGGCTTCTTTTAAGCCCTCAGCATCCAAGTCATCTCGTCCGGGGATGAAAGGATCCAAACCAGAAGTATGGGTCAAGAGCTGACGGATGGTCACCTCTGCCTGCTCCATATCCGGATAGTAGGAAGCTAAGGGACGATCGATATCGATTTTCCCTTGTTGGACCAGAAAAGCAAGAACCGTTCCAACTCCGACGACCTTACTCACACTGGCCAAATCATAGGTCAAGCCGGCAATAACTGGCTCTTGCTTGGCTGGATCAGCCAGTCCCAAGTAATACTCCTGCCAGCTTCCCTTCTGATAGAGAGCAAGAGAGGCACCTGGGTAGATGCCTGCTCCTATTTGCTCTTGAATTTTTTGGATGATTTTTTCCATTTTTCTTCACTCATTTCAATCAGCCAAAGACTTGCTTAGGCTTCGAACCACCATTCAATCTTGCTTGGATCCTCAACCAAGACAAATTGTTGCCTTTTTGGTACAAAAGTTACCTGATCTCCAAAGCAGGAGGCTAGTTCACTTGCTACAAATGGCTCTAAAATGACCTTGACCTGACAAAGGTCCCAAGTCTGTCCATTTGCTAGTGTAAGGTCCGGACCATCTGATGCTTCTAACTCTAAATAATCTTCTAAGCCAGGTAGTTGTTGATAGAAAGCTGTAGAAGTCTCTACATTAGGTACTCGAAGCACCATCTTTTCTACGAAAAACTCCGTCAAGGTTGTAAACTCTTCATTCGCTTGAAAATCTGGAACTTCCTCAATTTCAGTTAAACTGCCCACTTGCTCTTCCGCATGGAGCAAGATACGATCTCCTTCTGGCGAAAGGGCTTCAAAGGCATAGCCATTTTTTCCTTTAAAGAGGCGATCAACTTGATGTCCACGAGCCAGAAGCCACTCAATTTCTTGTGGGTTGGTCACGCGAATCTTTAAGCAAGCCAGGCGTTTTGGGCCCTCCACCTTGCGGGTTCTCATACTAGGGGATTCCTCTAAATAGAGGCGATCTGTCTTCGATTGATCTCCAAGGGATAATAAAGCCCCATCTTCCAACAGGGTTTTCATTCCTAAGACCTTTTCAAAAAATTCTTGATTGACATTTCGATTGTTTGTTTTTAATACAGGTGAAATACTACTAATCTTATTTATGCACATAATTCCTCCAAGTCTTTTATATTTTAAAAGATTTTCTTTTTTTTTACAAGAAATCTTGTGCAAAAAAGACAGATTTTTCAAAAATAAAAATCTGTCTTTCTTTTTTTAGTATACTGTTCGTGTATGGACCCGCCCGTTTGGAGCTTCAAATTCGTATTCTAAGTAATCCTGATAGGTCCCTGGTGCAATCACTCCACGCACATCTAATACAGCCGTTCCTGCCTGTCCCACAATGGAATCTGCTAACAGGCAGCAATTAGTAGACAGAACAAAGTAAGATTTAAAACGCGAAGAAGTAAATTTATATAGCTCAGCCCCTAAATCATATTTCAATTTGTAAGCGTAGGTCGGCTGACCGTCTTCCAGTAACCTCCTAGGTGGATCCCAAGGTTCTAACAACTGATCAATTTCAGCTAGACGCTTCTCTACTGCCTGATTCTCTTCTTCGGTAAGGGATAGGCTGTAGCCAAACAGCGTCTTTTGACTCTCTTTTTTACATAGTTCGATGTATGGTTCCTTATCCACTTTAAACAGTACGCCATCCCCAATCGTCCCAAATAGACGCTCTGAAAAGGGATCGTAACTTCCGTAAGAAATGACCTTCCCCTGATAACAAATATCTACATGCCCAATCGCTCCAAATAAGTTGCTGTCAGAAGTATGAACCAAAATTTCTAATTCCCTTGCCTCTTCTTCTTTTTTCACCAATCGATAAGGGCCTGTGTGTCCCGCCGAGCTCCCTTTTTGAAGAAACTGGTTAAACCGTTTTAACTCCTTAGCAGGGATAAAGGCTGCAAAGATAACCGGTAGGCTAATACGAAAGCGACGTTTTAACTCTTGGCCTTGTTGGTCTTTGTCAAATAAAATACCATCTCGAATATTAGAAATCCCCAACAAGACCAGATAAGCCCCCAAGAGGATAAATTGGAAGTGCCCATCTGAACCAGGTTCCAAGACAGTTGCTAGACCAAGCCCACCGTTTAAAAGCGCATCCCATAAATAGAGCCAGCCTCCTTTTACCCGATTGGCCTTATAAAGCCAAAATGTGATCCCATAGACAATGGCACTCCCCAACTGATATGCCCCTAAACAAATCACAACTAAGTTTACGGGCAGACTACTCAGTCGATTCAACCAGATCAACGCAAGTGAAAGAAAAATAAACCAAATAGAGTGGCTATAGGAAATAGACTTGCTACGTAACAAAAAGCGAAGAAGAAAGCTTCCTAGTCCATCAACTAAAAAGTAAATGGCTAATAGATCCAAGGAAAATTTGGTGAAACCAACGCCGTTTCGAAAAATGAGAATCCCAAAAATGACGGCAAGAACCCCAAACAATAAGGTCCGTCTTCTTGCAACTTGTTCAAAAGATATTTTTTTCAATATTCCTTCTCCTTATAGACGAAAGGTCTTTAGACAAATACTATTTTATCAAGTATAATATAAAAAGTAAAGAACAAAGAAACTGATAAAAGGAGCAGTCTATGAAATACAATCAATATAGCTATCTATCTGTTGACCAAAAAGACATTCTTAAGGAACTAAAAGAAATTGGGTTTGACCTTCCCACCCACCTCCCAGAAAAAGAACTGTTTGAATGGTTTGTCCGCAAGGTTTACTTCACCTATAAAGATACAGATTATCCCCTCTCTAACCTAGTGGTGGATTCTAAAACAGACTTTTTAACGTATATCCAATCTGACTGCGAATGGTCTCCGAACATTTTTTACACAGTAGCCCTCCAATTACTCGGTTTCCGCTATTTTATTGATTTTGAAGATACGGATAGCTTCTTGAAAGAAGTCCAATTTCCGATTGAGTATGGAAACTTGGTAGAAAACCTCTACCACCTCCTCAATACTCGAACAGTCAAAGGGAATTTACTAATTGAGCAGTTGGTCAGCGATGGCTTGATTCCCGAAGACAATCGCTACCACTTTTTCAACGGAAAAAGTCTAGCTACCTTTAACTGCCATGATGTGATCCGTGAAGTGGTCTATGTAGAAAGTCGGATTGATAGCGATCAGGATGGTCTTCCAGATTTGGTCAAGGTCAATATTATTCGCCCTCGCTATGAAGGAAAAATTCCAGCCGTCATGACTGCCAGCCCTTATCACCAAGGAACCAATGACAAGGCTAGCGACAAAGCGCTCTATAATATGAATGTGGACCTGGAGGTCAAAGAACCTCATACCATTCAAGTAGAAGAACCTCAATTAGAATTGGTGGATCCTGTCGGTTCATCTCAACTGGTCTCTGAGGCTGAAGAAACCCTCACTCATATCAATAGCAGTTATACTCTCAATGACTACCTTCTCGCCCGTGGTTTTGCCAATCTCTACGTCTCTGGTCTTGGAACCAAGGACTCTCAAGGTTTGATGACCAACGGGGATTACCGCCAAATCGAGGCCTATAAAAATGTCATCGACTGGCTCAACGGACGCTGTCGTGCCTTCACAGACCACAGTCGCCAACGCCAAATCAAGGCCGATTGGTCTAATGGCAAGGTTGCTACGACGGGCTTGTCCTACCTAGGGACCATGTCCAATGGACTGGCTACCACCGGTGTCGATGGCCTAGAAGTGATCATCGCAGAAGCCGGTATCTCTTCTTGGTACAACTACTATCGAGAAAACGGACTCGTGACGAGTCCTGGCGGCTATCCTGGAGAGGATTTTGATTCGCTTGCTGAGTTGACTTATTCACGTGCCCTTCGGGCTGGAGACTATCTCCGCCACCATGCAGCCCATGTCGCTGATTTGGAAGAGGTTAAGAAGCAATTGGATCGCAAAACAGGGGACTACAACCAATTCTGGCACGACCGCAACTACCTCCTTCAGGCAGACAAAGTCAGGGCAGAGGTTGTCTTCACCCATGGTTCCCAAGACTGGAACGTGAAGCCCCTCCATGTTTACCAAATGTTCCAAGCCCTTCCAGCCAACATCAAGAAACACCTCTTCTATCACAATGGGGCCCATGTCTATCTCAACAACTGGCAGTCCATTGACTTCCGTGAGAGTATGAATGCCCTCCTCTCTAAAAAATTACTGGGCTATGATTCAAGCTATGAATTGCCAACCGTCATCTGGCAGGACAATACAGGGGAACAAAGTTGGACTTCCTTGGAAGACTTTGGCAATCAAACAGCCCAGCGGACCTTCTCACTGGGAGATGGTGAAAAAGTCATCCAAAACCGCTACGCATCAGAAGACTATGAGCGCTATGGCAAGGCCTATCCAACTTTCCTAACGGACCTCTACCAGGATAAGGCGCAACAAGTGACCATCGATCTTCCGATTGCAGAAGACCTACACCTCAACGGAAAAGCTCACCTTCACCTGCGGCTCCAATCTAGCACTGACAAGGGCTTGCTCTCAGTCCAACTCATGGAGCTAGGAAGCAAGAAATACCTCCAACCCTATCCAGCTGTCCTATCCGTCCGTACACTGGATAACGGTCGTTACCATATGCTGGACAACTTGACTGAATTGCCATTTAAGGAAGCCGGCCAACGAGTGATTACAAAGGGGTATCTTAACCTCCAAAACCGTCATGATCTCTTACAAGTCGAACCTGTGACCCCTGGAGAATGGATGGAATTCGACTTTGAACTCCAACCAACCATCTACAAACTGGAGAAAGGGACCACTCTTCGTCTCGTCCTTTATACAACCGACTTCGAGATCACTGTCCGCGACCAAACAGACTACCAACTCACCATTGATCTGGCCAACTCCAGCTTAACCCTTCCTGAGATGGATTAAGGAATTTCATGCTTTTTCCTTGTCGTCCCTTCCCTTGCTTGATTTGACAGCCTTGCCTACTTATGATAATATCTAAGAGAGTATTTCATAGAAAAAGAGTTTAGAGGATATTATGGCTATCGAAAAAACAGTCAGCGAAATTGCTGAAATTCTAGGAGTTAGTCGCCAAGCGGTCAATAACCGTGTCAAGGCCCTAGATCCTGAAGATACAGAAAAAAATGATAAGGGAGTTACCGTCGTAACCCGTAGTGGCTTGATTAAGCTAGAAGAAATCTACAAAAAGACCATCTTTGAAGACGAGCCCGTCAGCGATGATGTGAAACAGCGTGAATTGATGGAAATTTTGGTAGATGAAAAAAATGCCGAAATCGTCCGTCTCTACGAACAACTAAAAGCAAAAGACGACCAGCTAAAATCCAAAGATGAGCAATTAGCTAAAAAGGATGAGCAGTTGCGTGTCAAAGATGTTCAGATCGCTGAAAAAGATAAACAGCTCGACCAACAACAACAGCTAACCCTTCAGGCTATGAATGACCGCGAAACATTGAAATTGGAATTAGATCAAGCCAATGAAAAGGTTCAAGAACAAGAGAGTAAAGGCTTCTGGAGACGCGTCTTTGGTCGCTAAAAACTGACTTCGGTCAGTTTTTTCTATGCCTTTGCCTCCC
Source organism: Streptococcus sp. bf_0095 (assembly GCF_004166885.1). GTDB lineage: Bacteria > Bacillota > Bacilli > Lactobacillales > Streptococcaceae > Streptococcus. The sequence goes on from NZ_RCYU01000002.1 coordinate 313,339, forward strand.
CTCAATAATTAGAAAATCCAAAAACACCCATTAGATGAAGGAGTTCCCTTGAAAGAATTAAGCCACTATGTCTCCTTTGATTTAGAATTTAATCAATTTGAAGGAAAGTACCACATTATCCAAGTTTCTGCTGTCCGCTTTGCAGATGGCCAAGAAGTTGCCCACTATGATTCCTATGCCTATACGGATAAACCACTGAAGAGCTTTATCAATGGCCTCACCGGGATAACATCTGATAAAATCCTCCAAGCTCCCCCACTCGAGCAAGTCCTAGCGGAGTTCCAAGATTTTGTTGCAGATAGTCCCCTCATTGGATACAATGCCATCAAGAGTGACCTCCCTATCCTAGCGGAAAATGGGCTAGAGTTCACAGACCAATATGCTGTTGATGTCTTTGAAGAAGCTTCTAAACGCCGCCCTTCTGACCTCCATGGGATCAAAAACTTGCAGCTCCATACAGTTGCTCAGTTTTTAGGGGTAGCTGGAAAATCGCATGATAGTTTAGAAGATGCCCGGATGACTGCCCTTGTCTATGAAGCCTTTCTCGAATCAGACCGGGCCCGGCAACTCCTAACCGAACAAGAATCCTTTTCTACCTCTCCTTTTGGTGGATTGGACCTCTCCAATTTTTTTAACGACTAAAAAAACCTCTATCATCGATAGAGGTTTTCTCTGTATGCTTAGAATGGTAATTTACCTGCAAAAGCTCCCAATTTTTTCTTGGTTGCCGCATCAATTTCTTCGATGGCCGCATTGATAGCTTGAACGGTCATATCAGAAAGAGTTTCTGTATCTTCTGGGTCCACGACTGCCGGGTTAAATTCGATGGATACCACCTTTTTATCACCTGTCAAGGTAGCGACGACCAAGTCCTGAGCAGACTTACCAACAAATTGAGAAGCAGCCAATTCTGCCTGGCTTTGTTCCATTTGCTTCTGAAGCTTTTGTGCTTGCTTCATCATATTTTGCATATTCATCATAAGATTTTCTAGATTCCTTTCGTATCAAGGGGTTAGGACCTCTTGTTAAGTTTTTACTTCCCACTTCTGCCCATTTTCTAGCTAGATGGGAACTTCCCTCCTATTATAGCATGTTTTCCCCGTCCGACAAAGCTGATTTTTTATTTAAACAGCGTCGTCACAATGAGTTGGACGTTTAACAGAGTCAGAAGAGTAGCTACTCCGTAAGCTAAGTAGGTATTCCATTTTGCATTGACAAATTCTCCCATGATTTTTTTATTGGAGGTAAAGTAAACCAAGGGGAAAATTGAAAATGGTAAAGCCAGAGACAAGAAGACTTGAGAATAGACCAACAAATTATCTAGAACACTTTCCTGATCCCCAAATAGAAAGGCGACAATCAGGACAGGAGTGAGGGCCAACATCCTAGTAAAGAGGCGGACAAGCCATTGAGGAAGCCGGAATTTAAGAAAACCTTCCATGACAATTTGTCCCGTCAGAGTGCCTGTAATGGTTGAATTCTGACCACTTGCTAACAAAGCAACGGCAAACAGAGTGGACAGAAAAGGACTCGCAATAGCTCCTGCAATGGCATTGTTTTGCAAGGCATCATACATACTGGAGAAGGCTCCAATTTCTTCTGCGTGTCCAAAAAAGAGGGCCGCTCCGAGAATCAGTAAGAGAGAGTTGACAACAAAAGCCAGGGTCAATTCAATATTGGAGTCCCAGGTCATGAAGCGCACAGCCCGACGAATATCCGCAGGATCCTCATAATCGACCTTCCGTGTTTGTGAAATGGAAGAATGTAAATAAAGGTTATGAGGCATGACAGTTGCACCAATAATTCCCAATGCTAGCGTCAAGGCTTGTGATCCCTTGGGAAGCCCAATGCCTACGATTTCCTTTTGGGGAATAAACCCAGCAAAAATTCCACCTATATCTGGTTTTGATAAGACCACAAGATAGATAAAAATCCCCAGAATGGTCAAAATCAAGGTGGAGACAATGGCCTCAATCTTGCGAAAACCCAAGTGCATGAGCCCAAGGAGGAGGAAGACATCCAGGATGGTGACCAAAATAGAAAAAAGCAAGGGCCATCCGAAGAGCAAATGGAGCGCAATCCCCGAACCAATGACTTCTGCTAAATCTGTCGCCATCAAAGCCAATTCAATCACCATCCAGAGAATATAGCGGAGCCACTTAGGTAAATGAGTCGCCGTTGTCTGGGCCAAATCTTTCCGATGGACAATACCTAGTTTTCCAGCCATCTGTTGCAATTGCATAGCAATCAAGGAGGATAAGAGAACCACCGACAAGAGCAAGTAACGATAGTGAGCCCCGCCAACAACGCTGGTAATCCAGTTCCCAGGATCCATATAGCCCACTGCTACTAGACTCCCCGGACCTGAAAACAATAATAAGGTCTTCCAAAAAGAAGTTCCCTTGGGAACCCTGACGGATTGATTGATTTCTTGGAGTGATTTCCGCTCTAACTGTTCTAAACTCATGATACCCTTCTTTCCACGACGTTACTTCCCCTTGATTATAGCACAAATGACGATTTTTCGGTAAATTTTCTCTGTATTTTCAAAAAAGATTCCCTTCCCAACTCCCACTTCACCATTTTCTTCGTATTCCTTTAGCGATTTTTTCTTCTTTGCTCCTCCAAATTGAACCGAATAGCTTCAAAAATGAACCAAATAGATTTTTCCCCCTATCCGGCTTCAAAAGTTTGTATACTAATCGTAACTGAAATATAGCTCAGTTATTTATTGAACAGCAAAGGAAAGAAACTATGATCTATGTCATTGAATACAATTATCCCTCTAAGATGTTGGTCGAACATATTAACAGCTATCTAGAGAAAAAACGGGTTCGTAATCTACCAGTCAAGCTGGTCTATAATGGAAATATCTCCTATATTGACTATGACTTGAAAAACATCTACTTCTTCTCCTGTCAAGGAAATTCTGGAATCAACGCCTACAAAGAGCTCGAACGCATCCGGAGAAATGATCCTTTTGGACGCATTATCGTTCACTCTAACAAGGTGGATGGACGCAGACTCATGGACCATAAACTACAAGTCTATGGCTTGATGGAACTAAGCCTTAGTGACTACGGAAAGCCAGACCTCTATTATCAAGAGCTTGACTTTTTGCTAGGCGATCTCTACGAAGAACTCTGGGAAATGGCTGCTGAAGCCAAGTACGCTGCTGGGAAGAAAACCAATCAGCTCTTCCCACGCTGGGGTCCTGAAATCGGAATTTACCCACCTAAGCGTTATTCCATCCATCTCCGTCAAAATCCAAACGAAGACGATTAACTCATCAAAAGTGGAGCCTGGGGACAGGGTCCATTTTTTATGTTACAATGAACTGGAAATGAAATGAGACGAGAAAAAGGAGATCTTATGAACCACTACGATACCATTGTCATTGGAGGAGGACCTGCTGGTATGATGGCCACCATCTCCAGTGCCTTCTACGGGCAAGCAACCCTCCTGTTGGAAAAAAACCGCAAACTAGGGAAAAAGTTAGCTGGGACTGGTGGAGGTCGGTGCAATGTGACCAACAATGGAAGCCTGGACGATCTCCTAGCAGGCATTCCAGGAAACGGACGCTTCCTTTACAGTGTCTTTTCTCAATTTGACAATCATGATATCATCCGCTTCTTCACAGAAAACGGGGTCAAGCTCAAGGTCGAAGACCATGGTCGTGTCTTTCCAGCTTCAGATCGTTCCCAGACGATCATTCAAGCGCTGACTGATAAGATTGCTGAGCTTGGCGGTCAAGTCCGCTGCCAGGTAGAGGTAACCTCTGTGAAGAAAATCGATGGACAATTCGTCATCAAATCAAAAGACGAGACCTGGACTGCGGACCGCTTGATTGTGACAACTGGTGGAAAGTCCTACCCTTCGACGGGCTCTACCGGCTTTGGCCACGATATCGCCCGTCACTTCCAGCACACTATTACAGAACTAGAAGCTGCTGAAAGCCCCCTCCTGACAGATTTCCCCCACAAGGCTCTTCAAGGGATTTCCTTAGACGATGTGACCCTCCACTATGGCAAACACCACATTACCCATGACCTCCTCTTTACCCACTTTGGACTGTCTGGCCCAGCCGCCCTTCGCATGTCAAGCTTTGTCAAGGGAGGAGAGATCCTGACACTAGACAGTCTCCCTCACTATTCTAAGGAAGAACTCACAGCAATCCTAGAGGAAAACCGGGAAAAATCTCTAAAGAATGTTCTGAAGGCCTATCTGCCAGAACGCCTGGCGGAATTCTTTGCCCAGGATCTTCCGGAAAAGGTGAAGCAACTCTCTCCTAAAGAAATCGATGCCGTACTAGCAAAGGTAAAGGAACTCCCAATCCCTGTAACAGGGAAGATGTCCTTGGCCAAATCCTTTGTGACCAAAGGTGGTGTCAGCCTCAATGAAATCAATCCCAAGACCTTAGAAAGTAAGTTGGTCCCCGGTCTTCATTTTGCTGGGGAGGTCCTGGATATCAATGCCCATACAGGAGGATTTAACATTACTGCTGCCCTCTGTACCGGTTGGGTGGCCGGAAGTCTCCACTATTGACAGCTTTTTCAAAAGATGTTAGGATTATTTTTAGAACAAATCCAGCAACAAACATAAGAGTCATCTTCTAAGAGATGTCACTTTGCGTTTTTATGGCTATTTAGTTCGTACTAAATAGCCTTTTTCTTTTGTCTATGAAAGAGCCTTTGCTGGCCTTTGCCTTCTTCCTATATTTGAATTAGAAATGGAGAATCCATATGGAAAAATCTCAATGGGGTTCCAAAATTGGCTTTATCCTAGCCTCTGCAGGTTCTGCAATTGGTCTTGGGGCTGTTTGGAAGTTCCCTTATATGACCGCCGCTAACGGGGGCGGAAGTTTCCTTCTTGTTTTTTTGATAGCAACTCTACTTATCGGCTTCCCTCTCTTACTGGCTGAATTTACTCTAGGACGTGCAGCTGGTGTCTCTGCCATTAAGACCTTTGGAAAGCTCGGTAGCCGTCGCCTTTATGATGGGATTGGTTGGATCGGTGCCTTTGCCCTGTTCATCCTCCTCTCCTTCTACAGTGTCATCGGTGGTTGGATCCTGATTTATTTGGGAGTCGCCTTGGGAGAGTTATTCCAACTCCTCTCAGTTAGTGACTATACCCAGCTCTTTGGAGAGATTATTTCAAATCCCTGGTTAGCTCTAGGAGCCCAGGCCATCTTCATCCTCCTCAATGTCTTGATTGTTTCCAAGGGGGTGGAGCAAGGGATTGAAAAGGCCTCAAAATTCATGATGCCACTTCTCTTCATTATCTTCTTAGTCATGATTGGTCGTTCCTTGACCTTACCTGGCGCTTGGGAGGGAGTCAGCTATTTCCTCAAGCCAGACTTCTCCAAGATGACTAGCCAAGGTCTGCTCTATGCTTTGGGCCAATCGTTTTTCGCCCTCTCCCTAGGGGTGACGGCCATGTTGACCTATGCTTCCTATTTGGACAAGGACACTGACCTGGTCCAATCCGGGATTTCCGTCGTCTTCATGAATATCGCCGTTTCCATCATGGCGGGCTTGGCGATCTTCCCAGCTATGTCAGCCTTTCAAATCCCTTCTACTAGTGGACCGGGACTCCTCTTTGTAGTCCTTCCACAAGTCTTTGATAAGATGCCTTTTGGAACTCTCTTCTACCTGCTTTTCCTTCTTCTCTTCCTCTTTGCGACTATTACCTCATCCGTCGTCATGTTAGAGATTAATGTCGGGAACGTCACCAACCAAAACAACAAAAAGCGGGCTAAATGGAGCCAAATCATTGGTCTTCTGACCTTTGTATTTGGGATCCCATCTGCCCTTTCCTATGGAGTACTATCCAAGTGGACCCTCTTTGGAAAATCCTTCTTTGATTGCATGGACTTTTTGGTTTCCAACCTCCTCATGCCTTTTGGAGCTCTCTGCCTCTCCCTATTTACAGGCTATATCTTTGATCAAGTCCTAGCCCAAGAAGAACTAAAGGTGGGAGAAGAGAAAACCAAGCGCTTCTTCTTCAAGCTCTGGGTTTTCTTGCTTCGCTTTGTGATCCCAATCGTCATCCTCATTGTCTTTATTACACAATTTATCTAAAATAAAATCCACGACTCCTTAGGGATTCGTGGATTTTTCTTTATTTTGTAAGGGAAACACGGAAATCATTGTATTTGTTATAATCAAAGTCTTCATTAAGCCCTGTTACAAATACAATCGGTGTATAATGGCCCTCTTCTAAGATGAAGCCGGGTTTTACCTTCATATTGGCTCCCCCAAGTCCAGCAATCCCTGGAAGAAGGGCATCAAAAGCGCCAGGTTCGTCTGTTTCCCAGTAATAGACATTACCAGATGCTTGAACTGCCTTGGCTTTCGTTGTTGCAGTACGAACAGGATTCAAATCAGCTTGATAAAAGTTCGCTGTTGTAGTGACCGTACCGTCTGCAGCCACGGTCATTTGAACATCTTTGGCAATTTCAGTTGTTCCTGTCCAAGTCCCTACCAGCTCTTCTGGCACCATTTGAGACGAATCTGTGGCCTTGTTAGTGCTTGCTGCACCAGATCCTGCATTGGTTTGACCTGAGTTTCCTGCATCTTGAGAAGCAGCTTGTGCCCCTTCTTGCGCATCCGTTTCAGTAGCTTTTGTCTCTTTCTTACCAGAAGCAGCCTTTGCTTTTTTCTGACTAGACTTCACCGTCGTTTGTGCTTCTTTGGCAGAAGATTTGTTCTCTTCTTTTTTTGAACCACAAGCTACGAGTAGGCTTGCAGAAGTTAATCCTAAAAGTGCTAAACTTGTCCATTTTTTCATCATGATGATCCCTCACTTCATTTGATAAAAACTATTATATTACAATATTACTCAATGTCAAGTATTTTTGAAATATTTTTGTAATATTCGTAATAAACAGTAATCTATCTAAAAATTCAGGAGATTCAGGTGACAAGCAAACGTAAGAGGGCAACCAAGACAATCCCAAATAGAACCGTACCCATTAGGTTTTTGTAGCGAAAGGCTACTATCATGGTCGGAATGGTTGCGACCAGATCCACCCACCGAACTTGAGGAAGCTGGCCTACTTTCCCCTCTATCAGACTGGAAAGGATTAGGGCAAAAATGATGGCAATGGGAAGGTACTTTAGAAAACGCAGAACTGGATCTGGCAGACCCCGGTATTTGACCAGAACGAAGGGCAGAATGCGTGGAATCCAGGTGACCACTGCGGACGTCAAAATAACCAAGAAAATCCAACTATTCACGCGCATCGCACATCACCCCCACGAAACAGCCTGTTAAAGTAGCCACTAAAACGGCCAAGGATTGGGTCAAAAAGAAGGTCAAGAGGAAAAAGCTAAGGGCCACTGCACCTAAAACAAGGAGCATGGTAGCCATCTTCTCAGTCAAACGCATGCCTTGAAACTGACCTGCAAAAATCCCAATAAACATAGCAACTAAGGCGAAGTCCAGGCCGAAGGCACTAGGATTGGGCAAGAGGGAACCCAGCGCTGTCCCCAAAATAGTTGAGGAGCCCCAAGCTAGATAACCGACCACATTATTGCCATGCATCCAGGGAACAGTGATCCGGTCACTTTTCAATTTTTCACTCAAATAAACCCCGTAACTCTCATCTGTCAACAAACTACCAATTCCAATATTATGGACCAGGCTAGCCTCCTTGAAATCAGGGGAGGTATGCAGACTCATAAGCATATTGCGCAAATTGATGAAAAAGACGGTTAAGGCAATATTCATAAGGGACGAATGAACGGCAATCAAAGATATCATAGCAAACTGAGAAGCCCCCGCGTAAACCAAGAGACTCATCAAGCCCATTTCTAAAGGGGAGAGATAGGGAGACGCCACCACACCACAGGCCAAGCCAATACTGATATAACCCAAGGCTGTCGGAAGGGCATCCCTGCCCCCCTGCTGAAAATTCTTTTCCACTCTTTCTTCCTTTCTTTTTTGATGCTCTCTATTATAACAAAAAAGGGACGGGAATCGTCCTCCCGTCGTTTATGTTCGTTTTTTAACTAATCTAAGTTCTCTTCTATCGGATCAAAAGCAAGGCTAGGCTTAGCATTGAGGTCTAATCTAGCAAAATTTCCCTTATTCCATTCGCTGACACTGGCATAGGCAATCATCCCCGCATTGTCCCCGCAGAGGCGTAGAGGAGGAATGATGACCTTAACATCTGTGATCTCAGAAGCCAGGCGTTCACGTAATCCTTGGTTGGCCGCGACTCCTCCCGCCACCACCAGGGTCTTAACAGGGTATCTTTCTAGGGCTTTTTTAGTCTTGGCCATCAAGATATCCATCACCGCTGCTTGGAAGGAAGCCGATAGGTCTTCCTTGGACAGGCTCTCGCCTTTTTGCTCGGCATTGTGGTGGAGATTGATAAAGGCTGATTTGAGCCCTGAGAATGAGAACTCCAGATTGTCTTCCTTGATCATGGCACGTGGGAAATCGTAGATATCCTGACCCTTATGTGCCAACTCGTCAATCTCACGACCGGCTGGATAGGTCAAGCCCATTACGCGGCCGACCTTATCATAGGCCTCACCCACTGCATCATCACGTGTTTCCCCAACGATCTTATAATCACCCGCCTCCGAGACATAGACCAACTCAGTGTGTCCTCCGCTGACCAGCAAGGCCAAGAGCGGAAATTCTAAAACCTCAACGCTTTGAGCGGCCATCAAGTGCCCTGCCATATGATTGACAGGAATCAAAGGAATCCCATGGGCCCAAGCAAAGGCCTTGGCTGCAGCAAGACCGACCAAAAGAGCTCCAACCAGACCTGGTCCGTAAGTTACCGCAACCGCTGTGACTTCTTCTTCTGTAATTCCCGCTTCTTCTAGCGCTTCCTCAATACAGGCCGTAATGACTTCGACATGATGCCGACTGGCGACTTCTGGAACCACTCCCCCGAAGCGTTTATGGCTTTCAATTTGGCTGGCAATAACATTGGACAAGAGTTCTGTGTCATTCTTTAAAACGGCAACACTGGTCTCATCACAAGATGTTTCAAATGCCAAAATATATCTATCCTTCATTTGCTTCCCTTTTCATCATAATGGCGTCTTCGGTAGGTGCATGATAATACCCTTTCCGGCAACCAATTTCTTTAAATCCTTGTTTCTGATAGAGAGTCCGAGCCGGAGTGTTTCCTTCTCTCACCTCTAAAAAGACCTCTTTCTCCTGAGGAACCGTTTCTAGTAGCTGACGAGCAATCCCGAGCCCTTGCCACTCTTTTCGAACAGCAATTTGGACGACTTCTAACTCATAGAGGTTTTCTTGTATAGCCAAGAAGCCCACTAATTCTTCCCCACTGTAGGCCAAGGCATACCAATTTTGAGCTTGACCGAGATCCGCTAGGACTTGCTCCAAGGTCCATGGGCTTTGTCCATAGACATCGTCTAAGATTTCTACCAACTGAGGGGCTAAATCGAATCGCCCCGCATCCTTCTCGATTCGGATCATAGGCGTTTGATGTAGGACTGACCGGACTCTTGATGGTCCTTGAGCCAGTTTTCCTCAGCTTCTACCCGCTTGAGGTAGTTGGGCACAAAGCCATGGACGGAGACAGCTTCTTTTGTAAGTCCTAGCCGGCCAATCCGCACCGCATCCGGTAGGGTTTCTACCATCTGAGCATTTGGCAAGGCTTCTTGTATCTGCTCACGAAAGGCTTCCACTTCCCCAAGGAAGGTCACCTTCTCAGCTCCCTTTGCTCTTTCTAATACGGCTTCAAAAGAAAGGTGAGCCTCCGGGTAGACTAGCTGATCCTCTTGGTAAAAGCCCGCATAGACATGGTTGCGCCGCGCATCCATTACTGGAATGGCTAGACCTTCTATCTCTTCTGGTACCAAGGCTAGTAAGCTCGACACCCCTACTAAGTCAATCTTTAGCGTTTGAGCTAGGGTTTTAGCCGTTGCTACCGCAATCCGCAAGCCAGTATAGGATCCAGGCCCTTCTGCTACTACGATACGGTCTAAATCCGTCGGTTTCCAATCAATGCTGACCATCAAAAATTCAATGGTCGGCATCAAGGTAATGCTGTGGTTTTTCTTGATCGTCAGTGTCAACTCTGCTAATCGGTTTTCTTCCTCCAAAAGGGCAACGGATAGGGCCTTACTGGAAGTGTCAAATGCTAATACTTTCATGTTTTCTCCTCGTTGTCTGCTTCATATTATACTACAAATAGACGCCAAACGGTAGAGGAAGCACCCCCAGACTGTGAAATCACCTGCTCTCTATCCCTTCTAAAAAAGCGCTTCCTTCTGCTCTCAGACCCTGCTTGCATCTTTTCCTTAGAGCCTATTTATGGTATAATGGATAATAATTGTATCGAATCAGGACAAAAGAAAGCAAGAATAGGTGTCTCAGCTAGCTACTAGCTGTTTCTTTTCTGCTACAGTCCGAACAAGTGAAAGGAACCGAAACGAAATGATTTACAAAGTTTTCTACCAAGAAACAAAAGAACGCAACCCTCGTCGTGAAACGACTCATGCCCTCTATCTCGATATTGATGCGAAGAATGAGTTAGAAGGACGCATTGAAGCTCGTCGCCTTGTTGAAGAAAATACATCTTACAACATCGAATTTATCACTCTCTTGTCAGACCAACACCTAGAATATGAAAAAGAGTCTGGCGCATTTGAAATTACGGAGTTCTAATCCATGGCATATACCTTAAAACCTGAAGAAGTTGGTGTTTTCGCCATTGGAGGTCTCGGGGAAATTGGTAAAAATACCTATGGGATTGAATACCAAGACGAAATCATCATTGTGGATGCTGGGATCAAGTTCCCTGAAGATGATTTGTTAGGGATTGATTACGTGATTCCTGACTATTCCTATATCGTTGAAAATATCGACCGTGTCAAAGGTGTCTTGATTACCCACGGGCATGAAGACCATATCGGAGGAATTCCCTTCCTCTTGAAGCAAGCCAATGTGCCAATCTATGCTGGACCTTTGGCCCTAGCCCTTATTCGTGGAAAATTAGAAGAACATGGCCTCCTTCGTGGTGCCAAACTCTATGAAATCAACCAAAATACGGAGTTGACTTTTAAGCATATTAAAGCGACCTTCTTCCGGACAACCCACTCCATTCCAGAACCTTTGGGGATTGTTCTTCATACGCCTCAAGGAAAAATCGTCTGCACGGGAGACTTTAAATTTGACTTCACACCTGTAGGCGAGCCGGCCGACCTTCACCGGATGGCTGCACTAGGAGAGGAAGGCGTCCTCTGTCTGCTTTCTGACTCAACCAACGCGGAAGTCCCAACCTTTACCAACTCTGAAAAAGTCGTTGGTCAATCCATTATGAAGATTATTGAAGGCATTCATGGACGCATCATCTTTGCTTCCTTTGCATCCAACATCTTCCGTCTCCAACAGGCTGCAGATGCCGCTGTTAAAACTGGCCGCAAGATTGTTGTCTTTGGACGCTCGATGGAAAAAGCCATTGTTAACGGAATTGAGCTTGGCTATATCAAGGTACCACCTGGCACCATTATTGAACCAAGTGAAATCAAAGACTACCCGGCAAACGAAATCCTCATTATGTGTACAGGTAGCCAAGGGGAGCCTATGGCGGCACTGTCTCGTATCGCTAATGGAACCCACCGCCAGGTGCAATTGCAACCGGGTGATACCGTTATCTTCTCATCTAGTCCAATTCCTGGGAATACAACTAGTGTGAATAAATTGATCAATATCATCTCGGAAGCAGGAGTCGATGTCATCCACGGTAAGATTAACAACATCCATACCTCTGGACACGGTGGCCAACAAGAACAAAAGCTCATGTTGCGCTTGATCAAACCCAAATACTTCATGCCTGTCCACGGTGAGTACCGCATGCAGAAGATTCACGCTGGACTTGCGCGTGATTGTGGAGTAGAAAAAGATAACATCTTCATCATGAGCAACGGAGATGTTCTTGCTCTGACGGCTAACTCAGCTCGTATCGCAGGAAGCTTCAATGCTCAAGATATCTATGTCGACGGAAATCGCATCGGAGAAATCGGAGCGGCTGTCCTTCGTGACCGCAAAGATTTATCAGAAGATGGGGTTGTCCTAGCTGTTGCGACAGTTGACTTCAAGTCGAAGATGATTTTAGCTGGACCAGATATCCTCAGCCGTGGCTTCATCTATATGAGAGAGTCCGGTGACCTGATCCGTGAAAGTCAACGCATCCTCTTCAATGCTATTCGAATCGCCTTGAAGAATAAAGATGCCAATATTCAAACCGTACACGGTGCCATTGTCAACGCCCTTCGTCCTTTCCTTTATGAAAGCACGGAACGTGAACCTATCATCATCCCGATGATTTTGACACCAGATGAAGAAAATTAAGTAAAAATAATGGATGAGACCTATCGGCCCCATCCATTTTCTTTGTATGAAAAATGAGCCAGGTCATCAAACCTAGCTCATTTTATATTTCTCAGCTTAGTAAAGATCTAAGTAGTTATCAATTTCCCATTGTGAAACAAAGGTTGCGTAGCTTGCCCACTCGATGCGTTTGGCTTCCAAGAAGCTGGTATAGATATGTTCACCAAGAGCATCCTTAACAACTTCATCTTCGGTCAAAGCTTTCAAAGCATTATGAAGAGTAGATGGGAGGTCAGTGATTCCAGCTTCTTTACGCTCTTCTGCAGTCATGATGTAGATGTTTTCTTCGATAGGAGCTGGTGCTTCGATTTTGTTTTCAATACCGTGCAAACCAACTTCCAAAAGAACAGCCATAGCAATATATGGGTTGGCCATTGGGTCTACTGAGCGCAACTCAAGGCGTGTTCCCATACCGCGTGAAGCTGGTACACGGACCAATGGTGAACGGTTGCGGCCAGCCCAAGCGATGTAAACAGGTGCTTCATAACCTGGAACCAAACGTTTGTAGGAGTTAACGGTTGGGTTCATGATGGCTGTGTAGTTGTAGGCGTGCTTGATCAAACCGCCAAGGAAGTGATAAGCTGTTTCTGACAACTGCATTCCTTTTGGATCATTTGGATCAAAGAAGGCATTGTTTCCTTCAGCATCGAACAAGGACATATTGCAGTGCATCCCGGAACCAGCAATCCCAAATTTTGGTTTAGCCATAAAGGTTGCATACAAACCATGTTTGCGAGCAATGGTTTTGACAACGAGTTTAAAGATTTGAATCTTGTCACAAGCACGAAGCACTTCATCGTACTTAAAGTCAATTTCATGCTGACCTACGGCCACTTCGTGGTGACTGGCTTCTACTTCAAATCCCATTTGAGTCAAGACATTGACGATCTCACGGCGAGTGTTATCCGCAAGGTCTGTAGGCGCCAAGTCAAAATAGCCACCCTTGTCATTTACCTCAAGAGTTGGATCTCCATTTTCATCAAGCTTAAAGAGGAAGAACTCTGGCTCTGGTCCAAGGTTGAAAGATTTGAAGCCAACTTCTTCCATGTGACGAAGGGCACGTTTGAGGTTCCCACGTGGGTCTCCTGCAAATGGTTCCCCTTCTGTTGTATAGACATCACAAATCAAGCCTGCGACACTGCCGTTCTCATCTCCCCAAGGGAAAACAGTCCAAGAGTCCAAGTCTGGATAGAGATACATATCAGACTCATTAATCCGAACAAACCCTTCGATAGAAGATCCATCAAACATGGCCTTGTTTGAAAGAACCTTTTCCAACTGTTCATCTGTCGCTGGAATTTCAACGTTTTTCATGGTCCCTAAGATATCTGAGAACATCAACCGAATAAAGGTTACATTTTTTTCTTTGACTTCGCGACGAATATCTTCAACAGTAATTGACATGTGTGTCTCCTTATGAGTATAGCATTTAGCAAAAAGAATGATCAGCGTAACTGACCATATGGCGATGAGGTTGTATGAAAGCGACTTTGCTGGAGAATGTCACGGTGAAGGGCCTTACGGACATCCTTTTCACTGACAATCTTGGCAGCTTGACGTTGAGCTTCTTTCTCAGCAATCCGTTTTTTAATTCCTGCAATATTAAGGCCTTCAGATAAATAATCCTTAATTTCCAACAGGCGATCCATATCGTTGAGAGAAAACATCCGACGATTGCCCTCTGTACGATCTGGAGTAATGAGTTGTTGATCTTCGTAGTAGCGAATTTGACGAGCTGTTAAATCTGTCAATTTCATAACACTACCAATCGGAAAGACCGCTAACGTTCGTCTTAATTCCTTTTCTTTCATACAAGACCCCCTTTCTATTCTATTATAACGCAAAAAAAACCGATGTCAAGATTAAAATGTCACATAATCTCACATGGTTTTTTTTCTTTCTTTTATAAAGTCCCGAATCCGATCCACATCTGAATTGACTAAAATCGCAACGAAGACTCCGATAAAGGTTTCAAAGATGCGGGCAAAAACATATAGGAACGTTTCTCCTGTCGGAATGGAGAGGGTGATGATCAACATGGCTGAAACTCCACCGATGATTCCAGCTTTGTTGTTCATAGCGACGTTTGTCATTATGGTTAACATGGTCGCAATGGGCACAAAAATCAGGGTCACCCAAAAAGCATTGTGGAAGAGAATCTTGATCATAAAGAACAGCAGGGCATAAAAACCACCGATGCTGTTACCCATCACGCGCGAAGCTCCGAAGTGAACACTCTTATCAAAATCTTCTCTCAAACTAAAGACAGCTGTCAGCGCCCCAATCTGCAAGCCCCGCCAGCCAAAGATACCAAAAATCAATAGAACCAGAAAAACGGCTATCCCTGTTTTGAAGGTTCGCATTCCTAATCGAAATTTGGAACGGTCAAATTTATGTCGTTTAAAGTAATCCATTGTCCCCTATCTTTCTATCTCTTTTATTCTAACATATTTCTAGAAAGGTTCAAGCGGGGAAATGAAGATCGACTAGCTTCCTTCTACTCACATCCAATAGAAAAAGCACCTTTCGGTGCTTCTTCTATGGTTCATGAGGAACCGTCTTATTTTTCAGTCAATGCTGCAAGTCCTGGAAGAACTTTACCTTCAAGAAGTTCCATTGAAGCTCCACCACCAGTAGAGATCCATGAGAACTTGTCTGCACGTCCAAGGTTGATCGCTGCGGCAGCTGAGTCACCACCACCGATGATTGATTTAACGCCTGGTTGTTTAACGATAGCGTCCATTACACCGATTGTACCAGCTTGGAAGTCAGGGTTTTCAAATACACCCATAGGTCCGTTCCATACAACTGTTTTCGCACCAGTCAAAGCTTCGTCAAATTTAGCGATAGATTTAGGACCGATATCCAAACCAAGGAAACCTGGGTCTACTGCTTCACCTTCAGTGTCTTTCACTTCAGTGTAGTCAGCAAATGCGTTTGCTTCTTTTGAGTCAACTGGCAAGATCAATTTGCCGTTTGCTTTTTCAAGAAGAGCTTTAGCGACATCCAATTTGTCTTCTTCTACAAGTGAGTTACCGATTTCGATACCTTGTGCTTTGTAGAATGTGTAAGTCATCCCACCACCGATAAGAACTTTATCAGCTTTTTCAAGCAAGTTTTCGATCACACCGATCTTGTCTGAAACTTTTGAACCACCAAGGATAGCCACGAATGGACGTTCTGGAGCTTCAACTGCTTCTTGGATGTAAGCAATTTCGTTTTCAAGAAGGAATCCAGCAACTGCTTTTTCAACGTTTGCTGAGATACCAACGTTAGATGCGTGTGCACGGTGAGCTGTACCGAATGCATCGTTTACGAAGATACCATCTCCAAGTGATGCCCAGTATTTACCAAGTTCAGGATCGTTTTTAGATTCTTTCTTGCCGTCAACATCTTCGAAACGAGTGTTTTCAACCAAAAGAACTTGTCCATCTTCAAGAGCGTTAATCGCTGCTTCCAATTCAGCACCACGAGTAACACCTGGAAGGAAAGCAACGTCTTGACCCAATTTAGCAGCCAAGTCAGCCGCTACAGGAGCAAGTGATTTACCTTCTTTGTCTGCTTCTTCTTTCACACGTCCAAGGTGAGAGAAGAGGATTGCACGTCCACCTTGTTCAAGGATGTACTTGATTGTTGGAAGAGCTGCAGTGATACGGTTATCGTTAGTGATCACGCCATCTTTTACAGGAACATTGAAGTCAACACGAACGAGAACTTTTTTCCCTTTCAAGTCAACGTCTTTAACAGTCAATTTTGCCATTGGATATGACTCCTTCTTTTTTTAATACATGATAATTATATCACAAAAGCTGTAAAAGAGGTAGAAAAATCCAATGCTTTTCCCCTCTTATTGACAGTCTAACCAAGAGACCCTATAATAGGGATAAAAAGGAGATATAAATGAAAGAAGGATTATCTACTCAACAAAAAGAAGCCGACAAAGATTTAAATATCTTGGCACTTTTCACCTTGCTTCCACTGATGGGCTTTCTAGCTTTTCAGGAGCCAATCATCAACTTCACTAGAAGCCCAGACCATTCTCTCTGGATTCGCTTAATCGTTCTCGCACTTTGTCAATTTTCTGTAGCTGGCTTGGGAACTAGTGCTGTCCTTATTCGTAGAAAAGAAAGCATACAGAAATATGGACTGGTTAAGAAAAAATTCTTTCCAACTATCCTTCAAACAGTTCTTATTGCCTTACCTCTTCTCATTTTCCTCATAGCTTCAGGTCAGATGCATTCCTATCTTCCTTTTCAATCCATCCTCCTAACAAAAGAAGTCTTATCCAGTCCCTTCCCAACCAATTTCTTGGGCTATCTTCTCATTTCTCTTATTTGGGGATTCTGGGAGGGTTTTAATTATGTTGTGATTGTCCAAAAAATCAACCTCCGCTATCCTCAGTACGTAAAAGGAGTATGGAATCTAGGAGCATTTGTGTGTGCTTTAATCTGCTTGCTCATCCACGGGATGATTGGTTTTGACTCATTGTCACTCTTACAAGAAGGAACTGTTTTCATTCTTATTTATGGAATGCTTCTAGTTCAGAGACGTACAGGAAACGCTTGGGGCTGTATTCTTATTTTTGTCCTCCTTTGGAATGCCTTTTAATATCCTCTAAACAAGATCAAACCTCTCTGGTTTTTACCAGAGAGGTTTTTTTGAGAGTGACTTTTTAAAAGAACGAAAGAATCCTGTAAAAGACTTACTCTTCTTTCCTCTTACCAGCCAAGAGGAAGCCGCCTAAGGCTGCTAAGAGAACAGCTTCTGCTGCAAAGGAAGCTTCTAGGCTTGCCGTATTTGGCAAGTGTTCCGATTGACTTTCTTTGCTTGCATCTTTTGTTCCTTGCTGAACCGTTGGCTGTGAGTTCGCTCCTTGGTGGGCACTTAACAACTGATGGATCTCTTGATCGACCATATCCTTGTGATCTTCCTCTTGATGACCCGGTTGAGTAGAAGTCGTTGGGGCCAACTGATCCACTTGAGATGAATTTGTAGGCTTCAGTGGATTAGCTGGATCCGGAGTCACTGGGGTACTTGGTTGGACTGGCTGATTTGGTTGAGCCGGTTGAACAGGCTGATCAGGTTTAGCCGGCTCCTCTGGTTGGATCGGTTGATCTGGTCCTTCCGTTTTGGCTGGCTTATAGACAATCGCATAGTGGGTAAAATGAGGAGCTGTAAAGATAACTACATCTCCAACTCTCTCAAAGGCCAAGGATTGAGGTGCTTGACCTTCTGGGAAGAAGAGGACTTGCTCCACTTCTTTATCCTTATCCACAGGGATTTTCACAAGTGATGGATGCTGGGTATCGACATCCTGACCACTTGCATCGACTCCTTCGATATCAAAGATAGTCGCTTCTCGTCCCTTCAGCTCTTCTTTTTCTGCCTGATTGGCTTCAACTTTCGCGACTTTTAGTCCCTTAATAGCAGTAGGCTCCAAGTTAGAGAATTGAACTTCGACTCCAGTCGCAGGGTCTACAAAGACAGCCGGCTTATCTTCTTTCAGGAGCGCAATCAAGGTTTCTAAACCTGTTTTTGCGGTTGCGAGCGCTTCAGGAGTGAGTTCTGAAGAGTCTAGGAGTTCTTTATTTTTCTCAACCAGTGCCTGTAAAGCGTCACCAGAAGGGTGATTTGGCTTGCTTGCTAATAGAGCAGTCGCTTCCTCTGTCAGAGCAGAAAGAGCGTCTTTCTCTTTGACTAGATTAGCTTGTCCATCCAAGGCTTTCAAGAGAGCGGTCAATTGATTCAACTGCTCATTGACTTGATCTTGTGTGCTGGTATCATGCTCTTTCAAGACTTTTTCAGAAGCAGCCATTCCAGCCAACAAGGCTTCTTTGACTTCAGGACTGGCAAATGTAAAGTCTACTTTGGCTTTTGCAGCTTCAGCTTCAGCTAATTTTTGCTTAAGGTATTCATCATTGAGAGCTGGTTTTGGATTGACGAGGACATCAAAGCTTGTGCTAGCTCCTTTGTAATGGACGGTGATGGTTTGACGGCCTTCCTTGGTTGCATCAAAGCCAGTTACTTCCACACCTTCATCGGTCAAGGCGTGCGTTTCGGTTGTTTCATCATCAAAGACAACTGTAAAGCGTCCGCCTTCTTTTTCAAATGCTTCTCCGACGATATATTCTACTTTTGGTTTGTCGGTCAATTCTAGACCAGCAACTGCTTTTTCACCTGCTTCCTCTGCACTGACCACAAAAACAGTGAGAGTCTTATCCAATTTCTGACCAAGGTAAGAAACTTCTAGGTGTTGTTCTCCAAGCTTGCTACTGTCAAATCCATGAATCTCTACACCTGAGTTGGTGAGGTTGACCAGTTGATCTGCTTGGCCATCTTTATAATGAACACGGAGAGTCGCCCCTTTCAAGGAAAGAGCATCCCCTTCCCGGTAAACCTTCTTGGTCAAACCATCTTCAAATTGAAGTCCCGCAATTTCTTTATCATTTTTTGGAACTTCGATCGCTAGAACATTACTGATATCTTTGCCAGGTTCTTGCGCACGATAGTAGAGAAGAGATGGGGTTGATTCAAAAGCCAGTGGTTTAAAGATCAGATTTCCAGCTTGATTGGCTGTCATGGTCGCAATTGGGCTAGTCGCTTCTTTATCGGCATAAAGAGTCAATGTGGTATTGGCCGGAACATCTTTGAAGCCGACTTGGACAAAATGATTGCCTAAGTTTTGCGCCGCAGCATGTTTCATTGGGATGTTGACCGTTTCCGTATCCAGACTTTCATACATCTTCCAGTTGTAAATCCGGATGGCTTGCCATGGGGTTCCGTTATCTGCCGTAATGACATGGAGACGCCATTCTTGAGCCTTGATTGGACGGTCGAGTGTAATGTCGGACACATGGGCTTTATTGCCACGAACTTCCTTAGCGAGCTTCCATTCACCCGCTTCATCCTTGTAGTAAAGGTCGAAGTCACGGGTATTCATCTTTCCATCGTCGACAGATTCTCCACCCGCACCGGCATGGTCCATGACCCAACGAACAATGGTCCGTGGTTGTGTCAAGCGAATATCGACGGTTCCACTCAATTGAGCAGAAGACCATTTATCTGAAAGACTGGTAATGGTACCATTTAACATACCTTCGATGCCTTCACTACCATCCGCATCTGGGAAGCTCGAACCAATGACTTTGGCTCCAATCACCACGTTTGGTGCAAGGGCTTTTGGAAGACTGGTATCTGACACGGTCATACCCCAATCAAAGGCCACAGTTCCTGCATCTGAACGTTGGCCGTTCTTCCCAACTGCCACAACCTTGAGGTCCTGAGTCGTTCCTTCAGCACTTGCTGAACGGCTAACTTTTGGTAGATAGACGGTTGTCGCAGAAGACCCTGTTAAGAGACGCCAGTTGTCGCCGTCTTTTTCATAGACTTCATAATAATCTGCGTCCGCAACCCCTTTAAAATTAAGGACAGCCTCCGCTTCCTGGGCATTTTGCAGGCGTTTTGCCCGAACAGTCACTTCAGATGGGGCTACTGGTTTTTCTTGGTTGGACGTTATCGACAATTGACCGAGGTTGAACTTGTAATCTTTGACATCTGCATCATGATCAAAGAACATCTTAACGGCATAAATAGTCTTACCCGCCAAGCCTCCCAAATCAAAGGTTTGAGTAGACCAATCCGCACTCGGTGTCAATTCCTTCCATTCGTATTCAGAGTAGTCTTCTTTTGTGGCAACAGCTACCCAAGCAGCAGCCCCGACCCCACCCTTGTGAGACACACTTAATTTTGTCGTTTCTGTCACAGGAATCTTAGTAGAATAGAGCATAACATTTTGACTGCTATTAGCTTTCAAATCCCCTTCAAAGGTTAAAGAGTTCCCTCCATTGTAGGCTTGATCAAAATCATAGCGACCTTTTAATGGCGTACTATCTTCACTATGCTCTACCCACCAGCGCCATGTTGGAAGGTAGCCAGAAACAGAACGGTAGTTCCACTCCCCTTCTTTAGAAATCTTGCCATCCACAAACCAATGTTTGCCGTGGCCTGTATTAAAGGACGTATTGAAATCAGCACTTGTAATTGGAGTTTTATCCACTACTAGATTGGACATCCCGTACCAAGATTGGTCTGCTGGTTTTCCTTTGGTTGGATCCCCTTGGAAACCAGTCCAGAATAGATCTTCATGGGTATGGTAACCTTCTCCTGTCTTTCCTAGACCTGTAATGGTATCAGGTGCATAAAGCCCAAGAGATAGACGCAACTTGCCATGATCATCTAAAATCGCATTCCAGTCCACATTGGTCTTATAAGAGCCTCCTTTTTGGAGCTCGAGTCCAGCTAGAACATCATAAGGATTGCGGTTAATCCATTTGGCTGTACTGATGGAATAATCAACTTCTGATTTGCCCCAGTTAAAGTTGGCAAAGAAGGTATCAACTGGATTTTCCCCATTTTCAGGCTGCATGAAATTGTAGTTGTACTCACCCAGTGCATTTTCATGGTAGCGACCATATTCATAGGTCATAGCATCATACCAGGAATACTTAATCGGATAGTTGATGCTCTTCGCATACTCCTTAGTATAAAGAAGGAAATCTCTTAATTTTGGCCCCAAAGGCTCTACTAAGTTCCCTGTTGTTTCTTGGTTGATAAAGTAGCCATCAAAACCATAGTACTTCGCTAAATCCACCAATTTCCGAGCAATCGGGAAGGTTTTTGAGCCTTCACTATCTTCTTTCAAGGTTTCTGCAAAGCGTTCTTGATCCTTAATGCTACTAGACCAGTTGTAAAAGAGTGTTCCATAAATAGGAACCCCATTTCGGTGAGCCGCATCAATCACGTCTGCTGAAGGGACAAGTCCTTCCCAAAAGACCATAGAATCCAAATATTGCCAGTAGTCAAAAGCATAAGCCTTAAACTCTTCCCCACCGACGGAAGCATGATCCTTAGCCTTTGAGTTCATGTTAGAAAGGGCTTGGATCTTTGCATCTGGGTTGGCTTGCTCGTTGATTTGCTTCCCTTGAAAACGGCTAGCTAGGGGAACACTTGCTCGGTTCAAATCATCATCTACTCGTTTACCAGGTTCCCATTTCAACAAATCATCCCAAGTATCAAATTTGACCTCTTTTGGTCTTAATTGTTTTTCTTCATTGGTTGGTAAATCTTCCACTTTTTCTGCAGCTACTTTTGGTTGTTCCGTCGCTGAAACGGCTGGAGTATCTGCCGTCGGGCTAGCTTCTGGAGTTGCAGGACTAGCCTCTGTCGTAGCTGGAGTTGCCTCCTCAACTGGTTTTGCTGTTTCTCCAGTTGGCAAAGCAGCATCTGCAGTGTAGACTCCCGCTTCTCTGATCAAACGATTGACATCTTCCGTATTTGCTGTGGAAGCTTCTAAGGGTTGTTCTTTAGTCGCATGCGTCTCATCTGCTGAGACTGCCCCCGTTCCTAAAAATGCCAATCCAATCAATGCAGAACAAACTCCTACACTGAATTTTCGGATACTAAAACGTTGTTGTTTTTCAAATTGATGACCTTTCATCTTGACCTCCATCTTATTTTACTGATTTCCAATCTCCTAAAACACTCCTCCTTCACTATCCTGCAATCGCTTACATTTTTCTTGATTGGAAATCTTCACTCAGATTTAGTTTACCCCTTTAAAGAGAGGTCTGTCAATTCATTTTAGCAAATCCTATAATAAGGTGAGGAGGAACTAAAAAAAGTACAAAAAAAGAGGAGGTCACCCTCCTCTCATCATACGCATGAATTATTTAGCAATTTTTGCGAAGTATTCAAGAGTACGAACAAGTTGTGCAGTGTAAGACATTTCGTTGTCATACCATGAAACAACTTTAACCAATTGTTTACCGTCAACGTCAAGAACTTTAGTTTGAGTTGCGTCAAACAATGAACCGTAAGCCATACCTACGATATCTGAAGATACGATTGGATCTTCTGTGTAACCATATGATTCGTTAGCTGCTGCTTTCATAGCTGCATTTACTTCATCAACAGTAACGTTCTTTTCAAGAACTGCAACCAATTCAGTAACTGATCCAGTTGGAGTTGGAACGCGTTGTGCAGATCCGTCCAATTTACCGTTCAATTCTGGGATTACAAGACCGATAGCTTTAGCAGCACCAGTTGAGTTAGGAACGATGTTAGCTGCACCAGCGCGAGCACGACGAAGGTCACCACCACGGTGTGGTCCGTCAAGGATCATTTGGTCACCAGTGTAAGCGTGGATAGTAGTCATCAATCCTTCTACAACACCGAAGTTATCTTGAAGAGCTTTAGCCATTGGAGCCAAGCAGTTTGTAGTACATGAAGCACCAGAGATAACTGTTTCAGTACCATCAAGAATGTCGTGGTTAGTGTTAAATACAACTGTTTTAACGTCGTTTCCACCAGGAGCAGTGATAACAACTTTCTTAGCTCCACCTGGGTGCAAGTGTTTTTCAGCAGCTTCTTTCTTAGCAAAGAAACCAGTTGCTTCAAGAACGATTTCTACACCGTCGTTAGCCCAGTCGATTTGTTCTGGATCACGTTCAGCAGAAACTTTAACGAATTTACCGTTAACTTCGAATCCACCTTCTTTAACTTCCACAGTACCGTCGAAACGACCTTGAGTTGTGTCATATTTCAACAAGTGTGCAAGCATAACTGGATCTGTAAGGTCGTTGATGCGAGTAACTTCAACACCTTCTACGTTTTGGATACGACGGAAAGCAAGACGACCGATACGACCGAAACCGTTAATACCAACTTTAACTACCATTCGTGATTTCCTCCTTATGAAAATCAAAAAATTTTTTATGTGAAAAGAGTAACTTGATAGGTTACAAATCATCTTTCAACAATATTATTATATACTTTCTTCCCCTAAAATGCAACTGATTTCATTAGGATTAGAAATATTACACAAACTTTCATATTCATTTTCACTATCTCTTATGAGGAAGTGGCCTTAAGTTCTTTTCGAATCAAAAAAAGCTTTCCTCCTATGAGGAAAGCTTTTAGCTAGACGGTAAAATTATGCTTCACCTTTAGCTTTTTTAATGATTTCTTCTTGTACTGATTTCGGTACATCTTCGTAGTGGTCAAATACCATCATGAAAGTACCACGTCCTTGAGTTGCAGAACGAAGGACAGTAGCGTAACCGAACATTTCAGCAAGTGGTACATAAGCACGAACGATTTGGCTTGCACCGTGTGCTTCCATACCGTCTACACGTCCACGACGAGCAGTTACGTGACCCATAACATCCCCAAGGTTTTCTTCAGGAACTGTGATGGTTACAAGCATCATTGGTTCAAGGATAGCTGGTTGTGCTGATTTAGCTGCTTCTTTAAGAGCAAGAGATGCAGCGATCTTGAAGGCAGTTTCAGATGAGTCGACATCGTGGTATGATCCATCGTAAAGCTTCGCTTTCACGTCAACCATTGGGTAGCCAGCAAGCACACCGTTAGCCATAGATTCTTGAAGTCCTTTTTCTACTGCAGGGATGAATTCACGTGGAACCACACCACCGACGATCGCATTTTCGAACTCGAATCCTTTACCTTCTTCGTTTGGAGTAAATTCGATCCAAACATCACCAAACTGACCTTTACCACCAGATTGACGTTTGAAGAATCCACGTGCTTGTGTAGAAGCGCGGAATGTTTCACGGTAAGATACTTGAGGAGCACCAACGTTTGCTTCAACCTTGAATTCACGTTTCATACGGTCAACAAGGACATCCAAGTGCAACTCACCCATACCAGAGATAACTGTTTCACCAGTTTCAGGGTTTGTTTCAACGCGGAATGTTGGATCTTCTTCAGCCAATTTTTGAAGGGCGATACCCATCTTATCTTGGTCTGCTTTAGATTTAGGCTCAACCATCAATTGGATAACTGGTTCTGGAACTTCGATTGACTCAAGGATAATTTTCGCTTTTTCATCTGTCAATGAGTCACCAGTTGTAGTATCTTTCAAACCAACGGCAGCAGCGATATCTCCAGAATAAACTGTTTCGATTTCCATACGAGTGTTGGCGTGCATTTGAAGGATACGTCCGATACGTTCACGTTTACCTTTAGAT
This sequence comes from Streptococcus sp. bf_0095, assembly GCF_004166885.1. Lineage (GTDB taxonomy): Bacteria > Bacillota > Bacilli > Lactobacillales > Streptococcaceae > Streptococcus. The sequence goes on from NZ_RCYU01000002.1 coordinate 337,764, forward strand.
GTGTTCAATACGTAAGAACCTGAGTTCAAGACACCTGAGTAAACACGGAAGAATGTCAAACGACCTACGAATGGGTCAGTCATGATCTTGAAGGCAAGAGCTGCAAATGGCTCTTCATCAGATGCTGGACGTTCTTCTTGTTCGTCTGTATCAGGGTTTACACCCTTGATTGCAGGGATATCAAGTGGGCTTGGAAGGTAGTCAAGGACTGCATCCAACATCAATTGAACCCCTTTGTTCTTGAAGGCAGAACCACACAATACTGGGAAGAATTCAACATTGATAGTTGCTTTACGGATAGCAGCCTTCAATTCTTCGTTAGTGATTTCTTCACCTTCAAGGTATTTCATCATCAAGTCTTCATCAGTTTCAGCAACTGCTTCAACTAATTTTTCACGGTATTCTTGAGCTTGGTCAAGGTATTCAGCTGGGATATCTTCTTCAAGAATGTCTGTACCAAGGTCGTTGGTGTAGATTTCAGCTTTCATCTTGATCAAGTCGATGATTCCACGGAAGTCATCTTCTGAACCGATTGGCAATTGAATTGGGTGTGCGTTTGCTTGAAGACGATCATGAAGTGTGCTTACTGAGTAAAGGAAGTCAGCACCGATTTTATCCATCTTGTTCGCAAATACGATACGAGGAACACGGTATTCAGTTGCTTGACGCCAAACTGTTTCTGTTTGAGGCTCAACACCTGATTGTGAGTCAAGAACCGTTACAGCACCGTCCAAAACGCGGAGTGAACGTTGTACTTCGATAGTGAAGTCCACGTGTCCTGGTGTGTCGATGATGTTAACACGAGTGTCTTTCCATTGAGCGGTTGTCGCAGCAGATGTGATGGTGATACCACGTTCTTGCTCTTGCTCCATCCAGTCCATTTGTGACGCACCTTCGTGAGTTTCACCGATTTTGTGAATCTTACCAGTGTAGTAAAGGATACGCTCAGTTGTAGTTGTTTTACCAGCATCGACGTGGGCCATGATACCGATATTACGAGTTTTTTCAAGTGAAAATTCGCGTGCCATGAGGTTTTGTTCTCCTATATTTTTTATTTCTATACTATTATAACATGATTTAACAAAAACGGATAGGCAGGACCTACCCGTTCTCATTGTTTATCCTGTTTGATTTAGCTGATTTGAGCTCAATTGAACTCGGGCTAAAGTTAGTTAGCCGATTTGAACCCGAGCGAGGCCCGGCGCAAAAAAGATAAACTGCCTTGTGTTCATGGAACACTGTATCAGTTTCCTATTTTGCCTTGGGCCTTTTGCGCTCTTGGTATCTTAATTGAACCCGGGCTAAAAGCTCGGAAAATAGATAAGCTTTCCTAGAATCTTTGATTCTTCGTCAAGCTTCCTAATTTTCAGTCGCTTTTTTAACGCCCTTAGTATCTTAATCTTACCAGCGGAAGTGTGCGAAGGCACGGTTAGCTTCAGCCATACGGTGAGTGTCTTCACGTTTCTTAACTGCTGCACCAGTGTTGTTTGCAGCATCCAAGATTTCTTTAGCAAGGCGGTCAACCATTGTGTGCTCACCACGTTGACGAGCGATGGTTACCAACCAACGAAGTCCAAGTGTTGTACGACGTTCTGGACGAACTTCAACTGGGACTTGGTAGTTAGATCCACCAACACGACGTGCACGTACTTCAAGTACAGGCATGATGTTTTCCATTGCTGTTTCAAATACTTCAAGCGCGTCATTTCCAGTAGCTTCTTTGATTTGCTCAAAAGCACCGTAAACGATTGAAGCTGCTGTACCACGTTTACCATCAAGCATAACGCGGTTGATAAGACGAGTAACTAGTTGTGAATTGTAAAGCGGATCTGGCAATACATCGCGCTTTGGAGCTCTATTTTTACGACTCATTTCTCTTTATCCCCTTTCCTTATGCTTTTGGACGTTTCGTACCGTATTTAGAACGGCCTTGTTTACGATCGTTAACACCTGCAGTATCAAGTGCACCACGGACGATATGGTAACGTACCCCTGGAAGGTCTTTTACACGTCCACCGCGAAGAAGCACCACGCTGTGCTCTTGCAAGTTGTGTCCGATACCTGGGATGTAGGCAGTAACTTCGATCAAGTTGCTCAAACGTACACGAGCGAATTTACGAAGGGCAGAGTTAGGTTTTTTAGGTGTCATTGTTCCAACACGAGTTGCAACACCACGTTTTTGTGGTGAAGAAACGTTTGTTTGAACTTTTTTATGACTGTTGTAACCAACGTTCAAAGCTGGTGATTTAGATTTTTCTACTTTTGATTTACGCGGTTTGCGAACCAATTGGTTAATTGTAGGCATCTACATTCTCCTGTATTTTTTTATTTTTGGTGATGATACACTTGGTGACAGCTATCATCTGTGTGTACTTTTGCAACATTTGTCAGCACGTCCCTGTACACTCTTGAGAGACCAAAAGTAAAAAGTACCGTCTATTATTGTAACATAGCGGTACTTTCACTGTCAAGATTTTTTTCTCTTTTTTGCACGATTGCTTCTTCTTAAAATCGCGCTAGATTATTGTTCAGTTTGTTGCGTTACAGCTGGTGTGGTAGCATTCGAAACCTGAGGAACCTCATTGGACTGATACTGAGGGACTTCTGCGGGGACGACTTGTTGAGGTTGAACCGTTTGGCTAGGTTGATTCGTATCAGTTGATTGAGTATTCTGATTGGTTTGCATTCCGTAATAGTCTACAATGTACTGAATACGAGCTTGAAAGGCCTGTTTTTTGGTTTCGTCCTTCACTTTTTCTACAGCCTCTTGCGCAGCGGTTAAGGTTTCTTGAGTTGCTGTGGTTTCAAAATGAACAACTGCTTTTTCAGCCGCTTCAGCGATTTTCGCTTCCTCTTCTTCTTTGGCTTTTTTAGGGTCTTTCTTCTTAATAGGAAGAGAACCTGTTTTTTTGGTTTCTTGCTTCACTACTGTAACTTGGTCTGCAGAATTTTTACGAACCGTATAAAGTCCACCGACAAGAACTCCTGTCAAGATGAATATCGTTGCCAATCGAAGCCATAGGGGACTACGATCAAAACGGTCTAAAATTGTTTTCATTTTCCTTTCTCCCTCTCCAGCCTTAGTTCTTATCGAAAATATTTCCGATTTCTACATCAATTTTATTTTCTGCTACATCAATGTTGGTCACACGTAGAAGTGACTTGTGATCGAATAAATCTTTACTTCTAGCCGAAGCATTGTCCGCAAAAATAGCGACTCCTGCCAACTCTGAATCGAACTCAGCTAAGAGGCTAACCATCCCACTGATCGTTCCCCCTCCTTTAAGGAAGTCATCGACAATCAGGACACGGCTTCCAGCTTTCAAACTACGTTTGGATAGGAACATTTTCTCAATCCGATCGCCACTGGAACCAGATACGTAGTTGACACTGACCGTTGAGCCTTCTGTAATTTTCAAATCGCGTCGTACAATGACAAAAGGAACATTTAAGACATTGGCTACCGCGTTTGCTAATGGGACACCCTTAGTGGCCACCGTCATGACAGCATCGATTTTTTGATCTCGGAAGGCCTTGGCAATAATGCGCCCAATATTATTTAAGATTTTTGGATCACTTAGCAAATCCGAAAGGTAGATATACCCACCTGGTAAAATCCGGTTGCTTTCTGACAGTTGATCGCACAAATTTTGGACGATTTCTTTTGAATCTGCATCCGAAATCGATGGTGTAAAGATGACCCCTCCACCTGCACCGGTAAGAGTTTCAATGCTTCCAATTTCCATTTCTTCAAAGGCCCGTTTAATAATGACAATGTCCTCAGAAATAGATGATTTGGCAGATTCGTATTTTTCGGCAAATGTATTTAAACTCGTCAATTCGTAGGGATGATTAATCAAGTAATTCGAGATCACAACCATCCGCTCACTTCTTCTTAGCTTCATTTTCTCTCCACATAGTTTTTTTATTGTATTATACCATATTATACCAAAAAACGAACATTGTTAGTCTCACAACATTCGTTTTTGGTTTTTTTACTAACAAACTAAGAGTGACCTTTTTGGCTCCTATTTATTAGGAATCTTTTAAATTTGGCTTATAGAAGGAGCGATTGTCCAAGGCAAAAATCTTATTGGTCATCTCACCAGGGCCCACTAAAGCTAAGGCAGAAGTCATCATCATCATTTCTGCATCTAAGTTATCAATCATATGGATGATCTCGGCTTCCATGATTTTTGGACGAACCGGGCTACCATATTCTAGTAGACCATGGTGACTCAAAATCACATGGCGCAACACAATCACATCTTCTTTTTGATCATCAATCTTTAACTCTTGTAAGACCTTGGTAATTTCTTCATCGATTAGAGCAATGTGCCCGATGAGGTTTCCTCGAACCGTATATTCCGTATTTTCAGGGCCTGAGAGTTCCAGTACCTTGGCAAGATCATGGAGCATGATGCCGGCATAGAGGAGACTCTGGTTTAATTGAGGATAAACCTGAGAGATGCTCTCAGCCAAACGAACCATGGTGGCTGTGTGATAGGCTAAGCCAGTCTCAAAAGCATGGTGGTTGGTTTTGGCCGCAGGATAAGAGTAGAACTCTTTGTCGTACTTGCTGTATAGCGCCCGCACCACACGTTGCCAAACTGGATTTTCTATTTTGAAAATCATCCCCGATAGGTAATCTTTCAAATCGACTGGATTTACCGGAGGTTTTTCCTTAAAGTCTGCTGGATTCGATGGCTCCCCACTTTGAGGCAACCGCAAGGTCAACTGATTGACCTGAGGCGTATTGTTGTAGACTTCCCGACGGCCACTCATATGAACCACGCGCCCAGCCTGAAATTGCTCCACATTATGTGGCTGAGCATCCCACAATTTTCCTTCGATCGTGCCTGTCTCATCTTGGAAGACAAAGGCAAGATAATTCTTTCCAGCACGTGTCTGACGAACATCTGCTGACTTAATGAGGTAGAAGCCTTCAAACAATTCGTCTTTTTTCATTTGATTAATTTTGACCATCATCTTCTCCATCTTCTAAATTCAATAGGCTTGATATATCTAGATTCTCTGACGTTTCAATGTTTCGGAGTGTGCGCTCGATAGCATTTGTTCTTCGGTTTAAGAGGTCATCAATATTACCAGAGGCATGCTTCAACTGCCGTTGGGTCTTTTCTAAAACGCCTCCAAATTTTTGGAACTCCGTCTTGACGGATGCAAGGACCTTGCTAATATCATCTGCACTTCGTTGAATATTCAGGGTCTTAAATCCAACCGATAGGGAATTCAACAAGGCTGAAAGCGTACTTGGCCCCGCGACGACAATCTGCTCCTCTCTTCGGAGGCGATCAAAGAAGGCTGGGTCGCGGACCACTTCTGAATAGAGCCCTTCCGTCGGTAAAAAGAGAATCCCAAAATTAGTAGTGGCAGGTGGATAGAGGTATTTTTGATGAATGTCCTTGGCAAATTGTTTGATACTAGCCAATAGGAGTTTGCGACACCGTTCAATCTCCTCTTTCTCCCCACTTTCATAGGCTTCTTCCAGTCGGTAATACCCCTCCAGAGGAAACTTAGAGTCGATTGGCAGATAGACGTATTCCCCTCTGACCTGACCAGGCATCTTGATAGCGTACTCGACGCGTTCGCTGGAATGGGGAACTGTTACAAACTCTCTTTCATATTGGGCGGGAGTTAGGATATCTTCAATGATCTGGCCGAGTTGGAGTTCTCCCATAATCCCACGGGTTTTCGTATTAGAAAGAACCTTATTGAGACTTCCTACATCTCTAGCGACCGTCTGCATTTCCCCAAGACCTTTATTGACCGACTCCAATTGTTTGGAGACTGTCTCAAAAGAGGTTTGAAGACGACTGTGCAAGGTTTTTTCCAACTTTTCTTCGACCGTTTGACGCATCTGCTCCAACCGCAAATCATTGGAAGCTTGAATCTGTTGCATCCGCTCGTCCGTTTTGTCTCGGTTTTTAGTGAAATTCTCAGCAAGTTCTGCTCGTAAAGCAGTCGTTTGCTGATGCATTTCTGTCCGTAATTCCATAAGACGGTCACTAATCGCCATCTCTATCTGCTGGCCAGTGATTTGCTGAGCTTGTCGCTCTCTCTCAAATCGGTAATCCAGCTGATCCGAAAGATGATCTTCTTGGTCCTCCAGTAAGTCACGGACCTGTTTGTTATCAGCTGCCCGTTGCTGGTAGAGCAAGAAGAGCAAGACAAGATTTCCCACTCCTAATACAAAAAGGATTATTTCCATCTTATTTCCCATCCTTGCTATAAATGATAAGGGCGTAGCCTCGATCAATGGTTAAGGTAATCGGCTGATTGATAAACTCGTTGGAACCATAAATAGCCTTTTTAAAATAATTGGTCTGATTTAAGGGATACTTAGCTCCTTCAATCTGGATGGAAGCTCCCTCAACTGGCATAAAAGCTACATAGGTATAGCCTGCTATAGGCAGAATGGTATGGCGACCTGCTGGACGGTAGCAGAGATAATTTTGTTGGTCCATCAAGTAAAGTTGCGACATAAAGGGTGCAATCTCTGGATCGCTGGGCAAAAAAACACTGGCCAAGTGGTGATCCAGGCGACCACCAAAGGCTCCAAAAATCAGAATGTCCGCTTGAGGCCAACCTTCTAACACTTCCTTAATCGCCAATTCTAAATCCGTATCATTTTTTTCTGCTACCGAAGTCCGTATTTCGTGAGCCGCAGATTGAATACTCTGGAATTCTTCTGGCTCGACCGAGTCAAAATCTCCAACTGCTAAAGTAAGTTCCAATCCTTGCTCTAATAGGAAAAGGCAGCCTGCATCCACCCCGACATAAACATCCAAGTCTAGCGGAATGGTTTCCACTCGGCCACCAGCTACAATCGCAACCTTAGTCTTGGATGGCTGCTCGAAGGGTTTGAACTCGTTCATTCACATCTCCATTAAACACATAGGAACCTGCTACAAAGACGTTTGCCCCTGCTTCTTTCGCAGCGTGAATCGTCTTATCATCAATTCCCCCATCGACTTCAATATCGAAATCCAAGCCTTTTTCTTCACGTAATTGAACCAATTGACGAATCTTATCCATAGTTTCTGGCAGGAAGGCTTGCCCACCAAATCCTGGGTTGACAGTCATGACAAGTACTTGGTCTACCAAGTTCAAGATGTGTTGGATACTTTCAACAGGGGTTCCTGGATTGATGACCACACTTGGTTTTACCCCTGCCAAACGAATTTTTTGAAGGGCGCCATGGATGTGTGGCGTCGCTTCGACGTGAATGCTAATGATATCTGCTCCGGCACGCGCAAACTCTTCGATATGTTGCTCAGGATTGGTAACCATCAAGTGGCAGTCAAACACTAGCTTGCTGTGAGGACGCATACTAGCAACTACACCAGCACCAAAGCTGATATTAGGCACAAAGTGGCCGTCCATCACATCGATGTGGGCGTACTCCGCACCAGATGCTTCCAATTTCTTCAATTCACTTTCAAAATTTGCATAATCTGCACTCAAAATAGAAGGGGCTAATTTGTTTGTTTTCATATTCTTCAGGTCTCCTTATTTGGGTAATTTTTTCGATACTTTTTTATAGGTTTCTCGCCTATTTTCGATCTCGCTCAAGAACTGTAAGTAATTCTCAAAGCGGAAGGAAGCTATGATCCCTTCCTCAACAGCAGGCTTGACGGCACAGGATGGTTCATGTGTGTGGGTACAAGTACGGAATTTGCAATCCTGGCTCACCTTGGCAATGTCTGGAAAAGCATGATTCAGATCTTCCGCATTATCGACTTCATAATCTAGAGAGGAGAAGCCAGGAGTGTCCGCAATTTTGCCCCCATTGAGATCATAAAAACTGACAGCTCGCGTCGTATGGCGGCCGCGTCCAAGACTGTCGGAGATTTCTCCTGTCTCTAGTTCCAACTCCGGAGCCAAGGTATTCAAGAGGGTGGATTTCCCCACTCCTGTTTGGCCCATAAAGACCGTCACCTGATCCTTCAAGAGAGGCAAGAGCTCTTCCTTGTCCGTGACAAAGTCATAGCCCATTTTGCGATAGACTTCCTGGAAAGGAAGCATCTGAGCTGGATCTTCTAGTAAGTCCATTTTTGAAATATAGACAATCGGATGAATCACTTTTTGTTCCAAGAGGACTAAAAAGCGGTCCAATAAATTAACATTAAAATCTGGCTCTTTGGCAGACATGATGACGACAGCCTGATCTATATTCACAATGGGTGGACGGACTAAGCTATTCTTTCTTGGGAATATTTTTAAAATATAGCCTTCCGAATTTTCTTCAGCTGAAAATTCTACCTTATCTCCAACATAGGGAGTTTGTCCCTTTTTCCGGAAATTTCCTCGGGCGCGTGTTTGGTAAATTTCTCCCTCGCACTCCACATAATAAAAACCGGCCAAGGCTTTAACAATCGTTCCTTGCAACTAGCACTCCTTTAAAGTTAATACTACCATTATATCAAAAAATATACGATAGCGCTTACTGACTTGGGTAGGAAAAAAGAAGTTCATCCAGTTTTTTTGAGCAAGATGCAGACAAGGGGTTGTAAACGTTTTCAGATAGGTTTATAATAGAGGAGAAGGACATAATATATATGCCTATCGTGGGAAGTCCAAACTATTTTATAGAAAGGAAGTGACGGAGACTGATACATTTCTTGACGAAGCTACCTGATTAGTAATGAAAGAAGCCTTTTTTTGGTGCCTAATTTCTGACTTTCTTACTAATCCCTGCCAGTTATAAGGAGGTCCTTTATGAGTTTTTCATTTCTTTCCAAGAGTAACCCTCTCGTTTCTAATGTAAAGAAAGGGAAGTTTTTAACCCCTTGGTTTTTAGCTCCCTTTATTCTCTATTACATCACCCAGTACATGTCTCCGATCAGTACTGCTTCCACAAACTTCTTTTTGAACAAACAAAGTTGGATTCCCGACTGGTGGAATATTCTGGATCTTTTGTCCTTCCTCTACACCATCATTGTCTTCTTCCTCTGGGTGAAACTCATTGAAAAACGACCGATTCGAACCATGGGCTTTTCCAAAGGAAATGGTCTCTCCGAATTCGCTAAGGGTGTCTTGGTCGGTGCCATTATGATTACTACGGTCTTAATCGTCTTCTTCATCACTGGCGATGTCCGTTTCGATCGTATTCAATTTAGTCTTCCTTTCCTCGTATCTTGGATCTTGGTTCTGATTGGCTATATTTTTCAAACGGTAGCCGAAGAAATTTATATCCGTGGTTGGTTGATTCCGATTATTTCTTACCATAAGAATGCTTACTTAGCCATCCTCATTTCTTCTACCATGTTCTCCTACTTCCACTTGAACAACAACGGAGCTTCCTGGCTCTCAACAGTTCACCTCTTCGTTTTCGGTCTCTTCACAGCTGTCTATGCCTTGAAGAGAGGAAATATCTGGGGACCTTGTGGCTTCCACTTCGCTTGGAACTTCATCATGGGAAATGTCTACGGCTTCCATGTCAGCGGCTTTGATAGTGAATCCTCTCTGATGTACTTCACGACTTCAAACCGGACCTTTATCACAGGTGGTGAGTTTGGACCTGAAGGCGGGATCCCTGGCTTAGTCGTCTTTATCCTTGCTCTCTTATGGGCCATTTTCCTTCTCAAAGATACCTCTGCAGAACAAGAAGAACTCTACCCTCAACTGAGTTATGAATAAATAAAAAAAGAAAAGGCTGGATTTTCCCAGCCTCTTTCTTTTTCCTCAATAGGTTCGATAAAAAGAAACATGCTATTTTTTCTTGGCATTTCTTTTAAAAAGAGTATAATAGAACTATGCGGAGGTGGTGGAACGGCAGACACGCATGCTTCAGGCGCATGTGCCCCTTCGGGCGTGAGGGTTCAAATCCCTTTCTCCGCATCTTGGAAAGGTGGCCCAGCTCGGTACGGCACCGGACTCGAAATCCGGCAAGTGGATTTTCTTCACGCGCGGGTTCAAATCCCGTCCTTTCCTTCTACAACTGGAAAAGACATGAGCTTCATATCTCATGTCTTTTCTATTATTTGATCCCGGCTTCTAGAAGACCGTCTGCCAAGCGGGCGAAGTCTTCTAAGCTAAGGGCTTCTCCTCGTACAGAAGGTTGCAGGCCTGCAGCTTGGATCCCTGCTTCCAATTTGGCTTTGATTTCTTCGGTCTTGCCAAAGCGGCTGGTCAAGTTGTTCCAAAGCGTCTTGCGACGGTGGACAAAGCTAGCCTTGCTAACAGAGAAGAAGAAATCTTCATCCTTAACTGCCACTGCTGGCTCTGGGCGACGCACCATCTTGAGGATGGCAGAATCGACGTTTGGCGCTGGCACAAAGACGGTGCGAGGCACGATAAAGGCTACCTTAGCGGTCATATAGTATTGGACTGCAATGGACAAAGACCCGTAAGCCTTGGTATTAGGTTCGGCTGAAATGCGATCTGCCACCTCTTTTTGCATCATGACCACAAATTCTTGGAAAGGAATTTTAGACTCGATCAAGTGCATGAGGATGGGAGTCGTGATGTAATAAGGAAGGTTGGCCACTACCTTGATCGGAAGCTCTGGATTTTTGAACTCTGCGATGTACTGGTTGAGGTCTACCTTGAGGATGTCTTGGTTGACAACCGTGACATTGTCAAAATCCCGCAAGGTATCCGCTAAGATAGGAACCAAGCGGTCATCAATCTCAAAGGCCATCACTTCTGCGGCATTTTCTGCCAAAAACTCAGTGAGAGCTCCAATTCCAGGACCGATTTCGATGACATTGACCTGCTTATCAATCTCAGCAGTATCCACAATCTTTTGAAGGATGTTGGTATCAGTCAAGAAGTTCTGACCGAAGGATTTTTTAAAGGTAAAACCGTGACGCTCTAGCACTGCCTTTGTCACGCTATAATCTGCAATTCTCATTTTTTCTCTTTTCTAATCCTTTTAGTGTAAGAAATAATCACTCTATCTCTCTTGTGTTTCTCTACAAGCTAGCCTAACAGTCTTCCACAAAGGCATTCTGCTCCGCTTGGTAGACATAAGCTTCCCCGTTCTTATCTAAGACGGTTTCCAACAAGGGCTCTATTTCCAAGGCCTCTTCAAGACTGATAATGGTGATCTTAGATGGATCGTCCAAATCTTCCTGAGACTCAAAGCCTGTAAAGAATTGCCAACCACTATCTTGTGGATGATGAGGGACATCGTGAATCGCCCAATTAATCTCACGTCGTAGGAAGCAATCCTTGGTAATCATGGCCCCTTTTTGCGTATCAAGATTCAGAGGAGGAACCATCAGGCTTGCGATATGTTCCTGCGCAAAATCCAGCTCATCTCCAAGCTGGATGGAGGTAATATAAGCGGGTTGATTGGTTAAACGTCCTTTGAACTTCCCATCGCGGATTTCAGTGAGTTCGACCCACATACGCTCTGCTCGACACCCATTCTCCAAGACTGTATCCAGCACAAAGATGAGGCGAACCTGGTCCCCAAGCTTCAATTGGTTGATTTCTTCTTGACTTGGAATCAAAAAATGCCGTGGATTCTTTTGATGTTCTGCGTGAACATTCTCCAAAGAAAAGCCGATCACTTTTTTCTTATCTGTAAACAGGTCGAACAATCCCATCTTCTACCTCTATCTCTTTTTTAATAACTAGCCATCGTTTCTTCAACTTGTGCCAAACAAATCCCAAACAATTCCAAGCGTTTGAGCAGTTGTTTGCCATTGCAGTAGCCGATGCGCAAGGCTTCTCCTAAATATTCCCGTCGTTTGCGACTGTCACTGCCCATCAGCAGGCCGAGTCGCATCAGATCTGACTTGGTAATATCAAAGAAATGCTCATCTTCATAGGAGCCCACCAGTCCAGCAAGGGCTTTTTCTAAGTCTTCAAAGCTGGCATGCTCGACTCCCAAGGAACAGCCCTTGGTTTTTGATTTGGGCACTGCTTCGCCACGATTTAAAAAGGCATGCTTGGCCTGCGGAATTTCTTGCATGATGATCTTACGAATGCGCTCCCCATTGTAATCCGGATCCGTAAAAACTATGACTCCACGCAACTCCTGCAAGGTGGCAATTCGTTCTAGGTCATCCTGATTAATGGCGGATCCACGTGTCTCATAGGTATCCACCTCATAATAGCGTTTCAGATTGGCCGTATCGTCCTTGCCTTCAACAACAATCACTTCTGGTATTTTTCTTTTCTCAGTCAAGGCCAAATACCTTTCTCGCATTGTCATAGGTGGCTTGAGCTACTTCCTCTGTCGTCAAACCACGTAGTGTTGCAATATGATCCACTACATATCGGGTGTAGGCTGTTTTATTTTCCCGGCCTCGCTTAGGAACTGGTGCCAGATAAGGGGCATCTGTCTCAACCAAGATCTTATCGAGCGGAAGGCCAGTTGCCGCTTCTTGGACATCTGTTGCTTTCTTAAACGTGACCACTCCAGAAAAAGAGATCATCATTCCCAGATCCATGAAGCGCTTAGCTTCCTCTAAGCTTCCTGAGAAAGAATGCATGATCCCACCGCGCGGACCCACTCCTTCACTCTTGATAATGGCATAGGTATCTTCAAGAGCATCACGCGTATGCACTACAAAAGGCAAGTCCAAGTCCTTGGACAGTTGGATCTGACGACGAAAAACCTTTTCTTGAACGTCTTTTGGTGCTGTCATCCAGTGATAGTCCAGACCGATTTCTCCTAAGGCGACGACTTTAGGATGTTTCAACTGTTCCAGTAGGTAAGCCTCTACCTTAGGACTATAGTCTCCTGCCTCGGTAGGATGCCAACCAAGTGTGAGATAAACTTCCGGGTACTGGTCGGCCAAGGCTATTGCTCGTTCGATGGTTGGTTTGTCAAAGCCAACAACATTGTGGGCAAAGACTCCCAGCTCTTTAGCTAGTTCTAATTCCTCTTTTTCTCTCCCTGCAAACTCTTCAACGTTGAGGTGAGTATGGGTATCAAAAATTTGCATATGGATCCTTTTCTTCGATTTTTTCTCACTCTATTATAACAGAAAGCCTAGCTGAATACACTTTTGGCAAAACAAAAACCAGTAGTCTCGAGTTTCTACTGGTTTTTAGTTTTTTATCTGAATTACGCAGCCAAAACTTTGCGTCCTTTACGACGACGAGCTGCCAATACGCGACGACCGTTTTTAGTTGCCATACGGTGACGGAAACCATGTTTGCGCGCACGACGAAGTTTACTTGGTTGATAAGTACGTTTCACGATGAATACCTCCTCATAGATTTTGTATTCGTTTAGCCGGCTATAATGTGATCAGTTACTAAACATACTTTACTATTCTATCTGATTCACGTCTGTTTGTCAATAGCTATGAAAAATTTGTTGGGGCAGGTTCAATGATACCGCTTTTATTGGGCATCTCCTTCTATCCTTTGACGAGTCGCTTCATAGTAGGGAAGCAAGCTAGCCATTCCTTTTTTTAATTCCTCAAGAATGGCATCTCGACTCGTCGCTTGCGATAGATTGACATCGACTTTTACCAAGACCTTTCGGACCTGGCCAGTTTCCACACCTTTGAGAAGTCTCTGGCGATTGGCTTCTGTCCCTTGGAATCGTTGACTGACACCTTCTATTTGGGCGAAGTAATAGACTGGCGAAAAAACCGGAAGAGTTAAAACGCGGTTCTGCTTTTGTAGACTCTCCTCATCCTTCTTGCGTTCGATAAAACTTACTTCCAGGGACACACCAAAGTCCTTCGCATCTCCATAAAGTCGCAAGGCAAACATCGGATCCGCTATCTCTCCCTCTCCTTGGAGATAAGCCCAAAAATGAGGGCGAAGAATTTGAGCTTGATTCATCCACTGACTGGTCCGATCTTGTTTTAAATGCGGAAAGAGCTTCTGAAAATCGCTGACCAAGTGGGTGAATTCCTGCCGAGCTTCTTGCCCTAACTCGCGATACTCTACCATTCGCTCTGCATCCTCACCAGCTTTAGCAGGGGCTAGGTACTTGATCCCCTGACAATTCAAAAAGTCTCTCATCTTACTATACATTTTTGTCTTCCTTTCCCAAATAGAAAAGGAGAGAGCAAGCTTACACCCCTCTCTCCCTTTTGAAATTTTCCTTTTTAGACGGCAGATTAACCTTCAATATCGACGACAACGTAACGATTTGGTTCTTCTCCTTCAGAATAGCTGGTGACTCCATCCATTTTCGATACGATGCGGTGGATAATCTTGCGTTCGCTATTAGACATTGGGTCTGTATGTTGCGCTCGACCTTCTTCTAGAGCACGACTTGCCAATTTTTGCGCATAGCTTTGAAGGACTTCTGCACGGTGTTCAACATAATCATTAACGTTGATCGCAATGTAGAAATTCTTAGAATACTGATTGTAAAGGTAGTTCTGTGCCAACAATTGAAGGGCCTTGAGAACTTTCCCGTGGTAGCCAATGACACGACCTGGCTCATTGGTATCAATCTGCATATTGATAGTGCGACGGTTGTAGCTGCTTGAGATGCTAGCTTCGACATCCATTTCATCAATAACAGTTTGAACATACGAAGTGACATCAGAGACAACCTTTTCAATGTCATAGCTTTCTTCTACTTCAATGCCCAAGCCAGCAAAATCAGACGTTTGGCGTGACTCAGCTTCGTTAAGACTTGAATCGAGAATCTCTCCATGACCTTGTTCTTCAAGAATGGTTTCAGGAGCCTTCTCATGTTTGAGAATCTCAGCCTTCACTTCTTCAGAAACTTCTTGGCCTTCTTCTTCAACTTTCTTAATCGCTGCTACCACGCGCCCCAAATCAACAGTCTCTTCACTGACACTCTTGACAGGTTCGTTTTGAGCATTAATTTCCTCAGGAACTCCCTTAACAGCTTGTTGATTGGCTTTTGTCACTGTAGTTTCTGCAATTGGTTCGATGTCTACCACAGCTGGCTTCTTACCAAAGAGACCGAGGAACCCTTTCTTTTCACGAGAAACGACAGTAATATGTGCTTTCATGCGCGGGATATCTAATTCTTTCAAACCATTTTGAATGGCTTCTTCAACATTGACTCCTTTATATTGGACCATCTGTCAAACTCCTTCTTAGTTTTTCTTTTTCTGTGCTTTGTTAAATGCACGTCGTTTTTGTTTTTCTAGATCTTTGATTGCCTGTTGCTCTGCTTCACGCGCCGCAATAATCTTAAATGGATTGTTCAATAGGTAAGTTTGCCCAACTTGGTAAGCATTGGAAACTACCCAGTAGAGAGCAACCCCGCTGGCTGAGTACATAGCGAAGAAGAAAATCATCACGGGCATCGCATACATCATGGCTGTCATTCCACCATTTTTTTCTGGCATGGCTTTGTTGCTCAACCAGGTGCTAAAGAAGGTGAAGACGGCTGCCAAAACTGGCAAAATAAAGGTTGGGTCTGTTGCGCTCATATCCAACCAAAGAAAATGACCGACTTTTAGGAATTCTACCCGACTCAAGGCTTGGAACAAGGCCATCAAGACTGGCATTTGTACAAGCAATGGCAAGAAGGCAGAGGAAGTCTTGACACCTTTTTCTTTGTAGAGGGCCCGCATTTCTTCTGACATGCGAGTGCGGCTTTCCAAATCCTTCCCAGGATACTTGGCCTGGATTTCTTTTACAAGTGGCTGAATCTCCTGCATTTTGCGCGAGGAGGTCATTTGGTATTGGAAAACTGGCAAGAGAATGGTCCGAATCAAGAGAGTGAAGAGGATAATCCCGACTCCGATGTTTCCCCCAATAGAAAGGAAACGAATGACTTCTGCAAAGAAGTAAACGAATTTTTCCCAAACTCCTGATGATTGGGAAGTCACTTCAGACGTTCCACAGGCTGTTAATAAAAGGAGGGCCCCTCCGAGTAAGCTAGCTACTTTTAGTTTCTTTTTCACGTAATTACCTTTCCTGACGATAGACTTGCGCTAATTTTAATACATGGACTAGATTTTTTTCGACCTGATCAAAATCCAGTTCTTCAACTCCCTTTCGAGCAATCACAACAAAATCATCTGCCACAAGATGATCCTGGTGCTTCATTAAAACATGACGAATCAAGCGCTTGATTCGGTTGCGTGTCACAGCATTTCCTAGTTTTTTACTCACGGATAAGCCGACACGGAAATGGGGCTGCTCTTGTGGCAAACGGTAGATGACAAATTTTCTATTTGCACAATTCTTGCCGCTTTTAAAAATGGCATTGAAATCTTTTTCTCGCTTGACACGATAGCTTTTTCTCAAACTCCCACTCCCTCTTTTAAATTTATTCTATTATACCATAATTTCAAAAAAAACCAACGACCTTCTGGCCCTTGGTTTGAAGCCTCCACCAGTGCCGTCACAACGACTAGGAGAAGAGATGCTGGATGGTTGATAAGATGATGGGTAAGCTATAAATGAAGTTCAGCCCGATATGAGCAAGGATAGGATAATACAAGGAGCCCGTCTTTTCATTCAATAATCCAAACATCAGGGCGGGGATGGTATAGATCAAAAAACTCAAAACAGTAAAAGGATGGTGAAGTAATTGAAGTCCACTATAGATAAGAGCTGGCGCCCATACACTTGCATAGAAGGGCCATTTTTTAAAATAGGCTTGGACGAGTGCTCCACGAAAGATCAATTCCACGGTCATCGGTCGGATGATGACCACTAGGACAAAAAGGATGAGAGAGCCTAAGGCTTCCAAGGTTACCGGAAAAGAGTGATAAATAGCTTGACGTCCTTTGGTGAACCCACTGAGAAAATAGTCCAGCCAGTAGATGGCACAGCTGGAGAATATAGTTGCGTAGATAGCGGGAAGGAATTGTTTCTTCTTCGCCCACTGAAAGACCGTACGTGGACTATACTTCTTTACCAATGAAAAAACAAGCATCAAATAACCTGCCTCTAAAAAGAGAAGGGTCCAAAAATAGCTAAGGGCTTGGCCGACTTGGTTGCTGACTAGTTGGGCCAACTCGCGAAATTGTGGCCGAACCAAGATATAGAAAACCAGTAGTAAAAGTGGATAAAAGAGCTTGGCCTTTGTCTTTATAAATTTCATACATTCCTTTCGAAGGAGATTAAAAATGATTTATTGCATCTTACCATAATCATTCCTAGGATTCAATTAGAAAGTAAACCAAAAAAGGTCGAGACAACCGTCTCTGACCTCTAGTTTCTATTGGAATACTCGTTCTCCCCTTTTCTGTAAGTCACAAAGCCTACAAGCACAGACACAAGAATGGCTAGACACAGAATGGTTTCTAACCAGACAAGGGGCCTTAACAGAGAACTGTGCAATAGGCCTTGGGCCATTTTCAGGGAAGTAGCTGTGATGACCGTTGGGAAGGTTAAGGCTGAAAAGGCTGGTTGAAAGCCCTCTTTTAACATCTTAGGCAGACGCGTTAAAACGAAGAAATAAAAAGCTTGCGAGAGTCCGACCATGATGGATAACAGCCAAACAGGTAGACTGGCTCCACCCACACGAACCAGGGCCGCTAACAGAAGAGAAAAGGGGGCACAATAGATGCCTTCTTGCCCTAATAAGTGGCTCGGTAAAGGGCTGGTTTTCAACCCCTGATAGATTAGTGGGTAAAGAATCAAGGTTAAGACAAAGCCAAATCCGAGAGTCAGATAGGCTAGCTCAACCACCCCTACCACTGGGTAGGTCAAGGCAGCAACAGCAATCCCCACATAAAGAACGGTCCAACTAGGGGTGGCATTGGCTCTCGGTTTTGCCAATATATGGGTCTTGGTAAAGTAGAAGATCAAGCCACAATCTAAGAGGAAAGCAGTCCACCAAACTGCCTGGGCGAGTCCTCCAAATGTCGGAAAGAGTCGTAAGAGATAAGTCGATAGAATCATCCCAGCCATGGGGAAGGTCGCCATCCCAGATAGAAGGGCCGGCTCTTGTAGTTCGATCTTGGTTTCTGACCAGTAAATCAGATGGTGACATAAAAAGAAAACCCATAGGATCAAACCCGTCAAACTGAAGAAATGAGCCAGAACTGGGAAGGTATCAGACAGAAGGTTTCCAGCCCCTGCTAAACCTAACAGGCAGCCTGAAAATGCTAAAGGAATCTTTTTCATCTTGATCTCCAATCATTTTATCGCTTTCAGTATACCATAAAAGAGAAGGAAGCATATCAAAAAAAGAAGTAGGTATAAAAGCTACTTCTCATTTCCTTATTGTTAAGCTCAACTCCATCATGTCACGCACAAGCTTTTTTGGTTACGCGTAGGGTTGCAATTCTGGGTTGATGGGTGTGTTGGCTAGGTTATTGGCATAGTTACAGAGGCTAGCTAGACTCACACCTAGCACCACATCCAAAGCATTTTGGTGACTATAACCTGCTTCCAAAAATTCAGCTAAAGCTTCATCCCCAACGCGCCCCTTGGTATTGATCACAGCCAAGGTGAATTTAGCCAAGGTGTCCAACTTCGGATCAGTTTCGATTGGAGTACGATTGCGAAGGGCTTGAAGAAGGTCATCGTTCATTTGGATTTGCTTGATCGAAAAGGCTGTATGACCTGCCACACAGAAGGCACAACCATTGGTCACCGCTGCAGTGATTTGGACCACTTCACGTTCAACTGGTGTCAAACTGTTGCGGCGGTTAATCGCACCGACTGTACGATAAGCTTCCAAAGCTGTCGGTGCATTTGCTAAAAGACCGATGAGATTCGGAATGTAGCCGTTATTATCTTTTTGGACGGTTTCAAGAACCTCTTTTACCTCTTCTGGTGCTGTCTCAACTGTATGAATCTGGAATGTTGTCATAAATGTACCTCTTTTTCTCTTGGTGACACTTAGTCTATCATAGAAATGGAAGCTTGAAAAATATATATTTCATATACCTTCCATAAAAAATAGTTATCACCAGGAAGAAAAGATTGAGACATGCCGATCCCACTTCTGCTCCCATTCAAAGCCTCTCCTTCAAGAAAAAGGTCCTTCCTATCCTTCTAAACCCGTGCAAGGAGCAGATAGATAAACAAGGTTAAGAAGAAGAGAACACTAACGATCAGCGTCGCTAGTTTGATCCCTCGACGGGCTAGCCAATAGCTTGGCTTCCCTAAGTTACTGGTCGCATCTGTTGACAGCGATTGTTGTTGCCGAGGTTGAAACATCACCAACAAGATTAGACTGATCGATAGAAGAAAAATCAGTACCACAAATAGCATTTCCATTTTAGCCTCCAAATACTCGGAAAAGGCTGAGCAACACCCCCAACAAGATAACGAGGCCGATGACGACATTTAAAGTCAGGTTGACGTTTTCTGAGCGCGTTGCTTTCTCTTTTTCTGCGGATCGTCGCTTCAGCGCATTCATCCGTCCTTCTACTTCTTTATAGAACAAGTCCTTCTTCTGATCAGACATCTCTATCACCTATCCCTTCTTGGAATCTCGAACGAAACTCTTCCTGTTCGATCGCGTTAGACTGTGCAATTTGATTTGAAACTGCGTGTCGGTAGTTCTCTATTGATTGATAAACTTCTTTGATGCGTGCCACGAGTTCGTCTTTTTCTCCTTGCCTAAAGACATTTTCTTGAGCAAGATAAGGCGGGTCATGTAAGGTCTGTTCAAAGCCTAGGATCAGCTGTTGGTGCTCAAAGGCCTTACGAACAATTCCCTGTACCTCCCCAAAATGATTGATATCTAGATAGATACTGGATTGGTGAAGGAGCTCCTTGATCCGTTTCTGGCTAATATTCTGATACAAGACCAAATTGGGGTAGCGGACCAGAGACATGAGTTCTGGTGACATTTCTGTCACAGCAGCAACTCGGAAGGTCACATCCGGTAAGTGCTCTAACAAATAAGGCAAGGCTTCAATCTGATCTGAATTTGTTAATACAAAAGCATCCTTGCGAATATCGTCTTTGACAGCAAAATCATAGATATAACCAAGAGGGGCAAAACAATCCTTTTGCTCTGGTGATACCAACTCTAGGGCACGGCGATAGGTCTCCCTTTGAGGGATGAAAATCTTCTTCGTCCGTATCTCTGGGCTATTGAGGATCAGTTGCATATTGCCTGGCAGACTATCCTGTAATGGCTCTTGCCAAACCAAGACATCCCGGCCTACCAGTCCCATTTTGCCAAGTTGCAAACTCAAAGCAAAAGACTGAGCCAGCGTATTAAAGAGCACTTGATCCAGAGCAAATCCTCGGTATTGGACATAAAAGACGTAGAAAGCTAGTCGATTTTTGAAAATCCGCATGGGCTCATGATCCAGCGTCAAAATCAGATCACCTGTTTGATGATTTTCTGTTAGGCGTTCCATCTCTTCTTCAAAGTAGGTGGTTAACAAGGGATTGCCCTGGCCATCACAAGTGGTCACCGCTATTTTTCGACCGTATTGGTCATAGTGATCCACTGTGCTTACTTGTCCCTCTTGATGGAACCACTCTACCCGTTCGACGATTCGTTTATGAGTAGCATCTTGGTAATAGATGCGTGCTTTTTCTTGGCCGTAGTAGGAAATCCGTCCACCAGATGCATCACCAGTGATTTCCCAAAAATCAGGGACTAAAATTTCGTTAAAGAAACGCCCCCGTTTTTCACCTGTCGGTTGACCTAAAAAGTAAAGAAAGGGCGACTCTACTCCATCAGGTAAAAAGCCATTCGGTTCCAAGACGATCGTTGGATGCGTGTAACCTGCTCTTTGTAAAGAATAGAGCAGATCTTGGCTTTCACGCGAAAACCGATCAAATACGTTCAGCATGGGTCACCTCCTCAATCAATTGAGACCAAGCTTTTTCAACCTTACTGGTTAGAAAATCTTCTGCACGCGCATAAGATGCTTGACGCATGGATGGCATCTTTTGGCTCTGGTATAGCAAGCAGATCATTTCAGCAAAGGACCTCGCTATCCTGTCCACAACCTGGTCTGGTTCAGTCGGAAGCAGGTAGCCATTTCCCCCATCTCTAACAAAGTTCTGATTGCCATAAGGCACATCAAAGCCAATGATCGGAAGACCAGAACCAATGGCCTCCATCAAGGTCAGACCAAAGCCTTCACTGGTAGAAGCCGAAAGGTAGACTTCATAATCTTTGTAAATATCGGTCAAGTCCATATGGCCTTTGAGCTGGATATAGTCCGTCGCTCCTAACTCTTCAATCAGTGATTGCAACTTACCTTCCTCTCCGCCTTTTCCATAAATATCAAAAGAAAGGGACGGTAGCTCTTTTTTTGCTTCGACAACTGCTCGAACTAACCAGTCGATGTGTTTTTCTGTCGCCAGACGCGAAGCAGTCATCAGAGAAAAAGGTTTCCGAGAGTCGTTTTGCGGTAGACTGGCGAGACTTCCTACCGGAATAGTGTAGATAGCAGGAGTATGAGGGGTATATTTTGCAAATTGCGCTGCTAAAACTTCCTTTTGGCGATCGGTTGCGACAATAAAGAAGTCCACCTTGTCCGCATTAGTAAATTGGTAATCGTAATAATTGTTCCACAAAATATATTGATCATCGGTATGATTGACACTATAGTGCTCCGCATGGACCACGACTCCTAGACGAGCTTTTTGGGCCTCTTCAAAAATAGGTTGGCCGATGTCAGTCTCCCGATCCAAAATCACTAGATCTTGTTTGGTCAAGTTGAGACTTTGCATAAAGTAGCGAATCAATTCCTGCCGGCCCAGGAGATAACAATCTGGAAAACGGTAAATCTCCTGACCATCTGCCAACTGCATCCGATAGGCCACACTTCCATCTTCATTGTAGAAACGTCGTTCAATCAAGTTGGCTTGATTATTTTTAGGGATGAAGTACTCTGTACAGTAGCGGGTATAGGAAAAATAGTCTTTTCTGACTAGAATTCCTCTGGAAACATACTCACAGCGCTCTACATAGGGACTCTTTTCGTCCCGAAGATAGCAGGTCAAAAAACTGTCTTGGTCTTCATAGAAATAGCGCTTCACCTTCCCTGTGGTCTCTTCTCGCGTTGGCTTCCCAGCGAACCCAGCCAGGACTTGATCCACCGTATAAGTGGTTGGCGCAATTTTGATATCCGTAAAATGAGTGTAGAGCCATATGATTTCATGGTCTTTAAATCCAATATTCTCTGTTAAGTGTTGAATATTGTCTGCTAATATCATATCCATAAAAATAAATTTTGCAGGTTCTTGGATCTGTCTTAGCAACTTGGCCCGATAGGCTTGTGCATACTCGACGCCACTACTGGCCCATCCAATCCCAAGATTGATATTGTATACTGTCATAAATCCTCTTTTATGGGAAATACAGGACAATTTCCCCTTTTGTATTGATTTCTACTCGACTGAGTAAGAGATTGCGAACCATCTGCTCTTTTGCCAATGCCTTCATCCGATCAAAAGATAAAGAGGCTTCTTGGTAAAATTCGACCAGTGGATTCTTTTGACTGGCGTACTGACCAGACAAGGCCACACGTAATTGTTGCAAATAATCCACTTGTTCCACCCAATTTTCGTCAATAGCTTTTAAGAGCACCATCCGTTGAAACTGAGCAATTACCTCATCGGATTCCAGCCTTTGATATTTAGCAAGCAACTCCGAGCGGGCTAGCTCCCAGAGGAAATCCTCTTTTGCCTGCTTGGAAGGAAAGGCTTGATGGATCTGAGCAGGATTAACCTGATAGCTGATATGATCTAAAATATAGTGATAGAAGGCAATCGGGTCTTGATACTTTTTATTTTTAGCCACTTGGGCAAACACTTCCCGAGCAATTTTCTCGATTAGTCCATCCAAACGTCTGTCCAGCCTGATCAACCGATCCCGTTCCTTATAAACCAAATCGCGTTGAATGTTCATACTCTCTGCGAACTCCAAGGTCAAGCGACGACTAGCTTGCGCAGCACTTTCACTCGCATCCTGAGCTTGAGCGACGATGCGTTGGTATTTCCTCCGGGTTAGAGGTTTGGCTTTTCGAAGTCGATCCTCTACGTCGTAATCTTGATACCTATCTTGGATCCAGTTTGGTCCCCAGTGTTTGATTAAATCATCCTCCAGAGAGACAAAAAACTTGGTTTTTCCAGGATCTCCTTGACGTCCTGATCGTCCTCGAATCTGGAGATCTATCCGGCGATTCATCATCCGCTCCGTCCCGACGACAAGCAAGCCACCTAAGGCAGCTACACCCTGCCCTAATTTGATATCTGTCCCCCGACCTGCCATCGAGGTCGCAACGGTCACTGCACCTTTTTGACCAGATTCAGCAATAATCTGCGCTTCACGAGAAGCCTTATTGGCATTCAACAGATTATGGGGAATTCCTTCACGAAGGAGAAGGTTTGAATACAAGACAGACATCTCAACTGAACCGGCAAAGATCAAAATCGGGTTTCCCTTTGCATATACTTCTTTGATGTAGGCCATAGAAGCATAGACTTTTTCTGGCAAGGTCTGGTATATCTCATCTGGAAGATCCTGCCTAATCCGTTTTCGATTGGTTGGGATCTGAATCACTGACATGGCATAGGTCTCCAAAAATTCAGCTTCTGCAACCTTTCCGGTTCCCGTCATACCGCCAAGTTTTTGAAACATCTTGAATAAATTTTGGTAAGTAATCGAAGCCATGGCCCGTGTCTCTGGTGTCAAGGAAAGTCCTTCCTTAGCTTCAAGAGCCTGATGAAGTCCCCCTTGAAGACGAGTCAATTCCATAAGACGCCCCGTTGCTTGATCCAAAAGGACAAGCTCCTGTTCTCCTTTTTTATTCGAACGGACGACATAGTCCTTGTCCCTTTTATAGTGTTGATGTGCTTGTAAAGCCAGACTAATATGG
Organism: Streptococcus sp. bf_0095; assembly: GCF_004166885.1. GTDB lineage: Bacteria > Bacillota > Bacilli > Lactobacillales > Streptococcaceae > Streptococcus. The sequence continues at coordinate 361,451 of NZ_RCYU01000002.1, forward strand.
CGGACAAGATCACGGTGCTCAGGATCATACAAATGCTGCAGGGATAGAAAAGCCTCGGCTGCTTTTACACCTTTTGGGGTCAACCACACCTGTTTCTTGTCCCCATCAGCCTTGTATTCTTCTCCTTCTTTGAAGGTTCGGATCAAGGTGTCTACAATCCCATATAGATTGGACTGCACACGAGGAGAGCCCGAAATCACTAAGGGTGTCTGAGCACTATCCAATAAGATAGAATCGATTTCATCTACAATCGCATAGTTCAAATTTGCCAGGAATTGGCCATCAAGTGAGGCGGTTAAATTTTCTGAAAGATAATCAAAGCCCAAGCTGCTATTGGTGGTATAAACAATGTCAGATTGATAGAGCGACCGCTTCTTAGCTGGGGAGAGTTCGCCCTCAGTATCTTGAAGTGGAACTCCGACTGTCAAACCTAGAAAACGATAAATCTTACCCATTTCTTCCGCATCACGAGTTGCCAGGTAAGTATTGGGGGTAATCACCATAACCCCCTTCCCTTCTATTGCATTCAGGTAGGCGGGCATGGTTGCCGTTAGGGTCTTTCCTTCCCCGGTTTCCATCTCTGCAATATTTCCTTGGTGGAGGACGATCGCTCCCATGACTTGAACATCGTAAGGAAACATCCCCAAGACTCTCTGAGAGACTTCTCTCACGACTGCATAAGCTTCTGCTAGCAAATCGTCTAGTGACTCTCCTTGTCGGAAACGACGGCGGAATTCCTCTGTCTTTTCTTGTAACTGCTGGTCTGTCAACTGGGACATCCGATCTTTCCAGCTATTCACCTCATTTAAGATCTTTTTTATTTTTTTCAATTTTATAGAATCCACTGGGTCCTCATTTACTATCCATCTGCTTGATCTATATCAGAATAACTCATTGTTCAGACGAAATCGGTGAAATTGTGAAATAGCGAAAGGTAAACTCTTGCATCCCTGCACTGAGGAGACGCACTTGGTAAGAATAAGCTTGCTCTGGATATACCAACTTAACTTGCCCTTCTGTACTGACCTGCCGGTCCACTATCTTGCCAAAACGATCCTGGCAAACAACTTCTAGCATAACCGTATGAGCAGGCCTAGAAGTCATCTGAACTTCAACTACATAGGTCCGGCCTCTCTGTAAAAGTGGCAGACTGGGTGGCATCCGATCCTCCCCATAGCTTGTGAGGGATTTCCAACTTTTTAAGACTTGACCAGAAGGCATCAAAGGATTCGTAAATCGAATCTGATCTTCTGCTAATCTTTCTATCACAGACCCCCATAAATAATCAACTGAAGAGATCGGCCCCCAATAAAGGTGACGATCTTTTTGCTTTCTCATCCTAATCATCCACTTCTTCCAAAATCTCTTTCCATGATTTCTTTGTATTGGGTCAAGAACCACTCGATGATAGACTCCGTTGCATCATTGTGGCGACCCGGGCGACTTGAACTAATGATCCGAATAGGCTGGTGATAAAGAGCTTCTAAAATATCCGAATAAGCCTTCTGGTCGTAGTCATCGTCCCTCATATAAGCCAAGGCTAAGAGGGTATCCTTTAACTCTGCCTGATGGAATCGATCCCAAAAACGCTTGTTCAAGGCCTCTATCCCTTCACTTGACACTCGACCAAGAAGCAATTGCATCATATCGAGCGAGGTTCCAAATTCATCTGGCCGTTTAAACTTCAGATTGGCAGCTACATCCCCAAGGTTGACAATCGGTTTCCCAACCAAGATCGCATGAGGTGAGTAAGAGGATCCATAGTAGAGAGCTCCATAAGTGCCCATCGATAGACCTGAAAAGTTCAATTCTTTGGGACCAAATCCTAAGGATTGAAGATGGTGATCGATAAAATCCTGAATCTTCTTTTCCAACTCCGGAGAGCCTAGATAGAAGCATCCCCCCTCTAGACGTGGATCCGAAAAGAGAATAAAGGGCGCTCCCATATTTTTCATCATGGCAAAGCCTTCAAAGCCCTCTGCAGGACGATAACCGGAGAAATAGACATTCAGAGGTGGCTTCAGGTCTCCTGGATGGAAATAAGCAAAAATTTCCTGACGCTTGCTGTCTCTGAGAGTCTGCGAACCAAGAGCAATTTCTCCAAAAGGACCATGGGAGAAGCGCTTGTGCAAAGCACCGATTATGAGTCGCCCCTGGCCCTTCGCTTCTAGTGAAAAGGATAGGTAATAACGATCTGGCTCGTCAATCAGAACCGGCCTTTCCAAATCTGCTTCTGAATAAACAAGCTCCTTCACTAAAGATCCCAAGGTCCCACTCTGGAAAAATTGGACCCGCAACTGGATCTGGCAGTCCGGCGTTTTCTCGTACTCTAGCCATAGATCCGTAGGAATGACCCCATCATACGAATAGGTGTTGATCCACTGGGCGATGGGGGTATATTCTTCTCCATATGAACCCTCTAACTCCAAAAAGTGTTTCCCTCTGACCGTTTGACTGCCTGCAAAGTCAGCTCTAACTCGTAACTCTCTGACACTAAAGGCATCCCCATACTGGCCGTCATAAAGGAAACGATGGAGTTGATAGAGAAAGGGAGCCTTATCGGAAAAATCCCAAGCCTTAGCCTGAACCAGTTGCATCAAATGATCCAATTCTTCTGTAAATGACTCTTGATCATATACTTGATCATAAAATACAGTGTAGGGCTGAAAGAAACCCAGCTCTTCTTTGAAGCTCAATAACCTCTCAGGATGATCCAGCACCAAGGCCTGGAACTCCTTGATGCCTTGCTCCGCCATGTAGTCCTCTATCTGTAGAGGGGTTTGGATAGAAAAATAATGCCAGTTCAGACCTTCTGGAATTGTCACTTCTTCCTGCCAATTTGTAGGTCCAATTTGAAGAATATGGCCTGTTTCCAACTTCCTGTCCATCCTAGTTTTTCATCCATCCTTCCCATTTGGCGATCAAGCGCTGGCCTGTGTATTCTTGGATCTTTTCGACAGAATAAATCAGCGCTTCATTCCACGGTTTCAGATCTCTAAGGAAATAGTCTATCGCTTTTTCTAGCTCTTCCTCCATCTCACCCAAGACATATCCATTTTTTAAATGGTCTACATACTCCGTATGGGTACGATTGATCTGAGGGATTCCTGCCGAAATGCCTGCAATTTGTGTATACAGATTGGGTTCCTCACTTACGTCTACTATTAAGCGAGTCTGTTCTAATTCTTTGATGATATCATTCTCGTTAAAGAAATTTCGAACCTTATAACGATCTTGCTTCTTTTCAAAGAGAGAGGCATCTTCGAGGAGGTGGTTTTCTCCCAGTTCTCGAGAATCAACCTGAACACCTAGAGAAGCTATCCCCATCTTGCTAGCCAAGTCTTCTAAGTGATGATCCAGTGCCGCTACGGTTTCATCAGAAGCATTGTAAATCGCGAAAATGACCTCAAACAAGGGATTTTTCGCTAAGATTTCAAACATTTTCTGTAAAACGGATTGAGAGGGGAGATCCTTTTCATCCAGGTGGAAAAAGATTTTCGACTCCTTCCTCTCCTGACTGCTTCCCAATCTCAGCCGTGAATCAAAGGACGTCAGGCGATGGATCTTAGAAGCAAGACTTGGAGCAAGACCAAGCAAGTCCTGTTTCGTTTTTTCACTATCCGTTATCACCAAGTCAACCTCTTTTAAAGAAAAATGAAGCGACGAATCTTCTTGAGATAAGGGCTGGCGTTGCCCATAAAAAGAAAGAACCTTTGAAACACCTAGTCCCACTTGTTGGACAAAGGGTAGATTGACCGGATGGGCTGCAATCACCAGACGATCTTGACCCGGAACCAGGTCTCCTAGGTTGGCTTTCATTTTTTCAGCAACCACTTCTCCCATGTCCGGATAGGTTTCTCGATTGAACTGCTTCTGAAAGGCTTCATTGACAAAGACCATGTGGCTAGCATCTGTTAACAACTCTCTCAAGACCCAGTCACCTTCGGGGGTTAGATAGTCTTGAAAATAGGGACGTCCCTCTTTGTAGTATATAAGACTGGAAATAAAGCCTCGGTCATCCAGATACTGCACATAAACCGTTTCCTTATCCTTTACCCGTCTCACTGAGAGGATATTCCCGTCTACCCCCAGATCGATACTAGCAATCTCCTGGCCGCGACAGAACGCCACTATTTGAAAAGGCGTATAAGTAAAGCTTGTGTGAGCAGGCCATTCCAAATCCTCGACCTGAATCGGAAGCATCTCTTGATGAGGGGAAATCCCCTGAATGTGATCAAAAATCGACAGATAATCTGTTTCTAACAAATCTTGCCGATGGAGGTCGTAACGCAATTGCGGGCAATAGTGCGGAATCACTAATTTCCGCTCCACTCCCGCTTCCTGGAAGACCCGAAGCTGGTGAATAGTCTCATCAAATTCAATCGTAGCTTGCGTCCAATACCAAGGCGTCACCCTACTGTGCCAAATCCGCTCACTGCCATACCAGGCTGGTATAAAGTAATACATAACAACTCCTAAAACAATCTTGTATAGCCTTGGTTCACGCGAAGGGCTCGAACTTCCTCTCGGATGGTCGACATCATCCCCACAAACATGAGAAAACTCCCTGGAATCATAGCCAAACGCAGAAGTCCTCTATCCCAGAGCAGAAGAAGGAAAGGCAATGCTGTAAACAGAATTAAATAAAGTGTCCCAAAGACCGTTAAGCGAAAGACAATTCGATTGATGTACCGACGTGTCTCTTCGCTAGGATAAACGAAATCAATATACTCTGAGTTTTTCATCATCTTGTCCGCAATTTCTTCCCCATTGACCGTCACAAAGGCAAAAGCAAAGGACAAAATTGCTATCATCAGACCGTAGAGCAGGATCCAAGCTGGCGCTCCTATTACCAACTCCTTTGCGATACTGGCAGCCCATGACGCACGGGGATTGATAGCTTGGACCAGCAAAAAGATATACTGCGGGATAGAAACCAAGGTCATGGCATACATAAAGGGCATCCCCCCAGCTGGATTGAGCTTGACCTCTAAAAAGGTGTGAGGTTTCAAACTATTATGAATCCCCAGCTTATTCACAGGGATCCGATAGCGAGCATACTCGATGCATACGACCATGAAAATAAATCCTAACAAGAGAGGCATTAGAAACAGGAGGCTGTATGCTGAACCCCCACTCTTTGACAAGGTTCCAAAGACATCCTCTGGCAAGTACAGGAGCATCCCCGCCATCATGATGACAATAGAATTCCCCAAGCCTAGGGCCGTATTTAAATCAGCTAACCAGACCAAGAAAAAGGTTCCTGCAATCATTATCAAGGCATTGAGCGAGACAACTAGAAGGGGGCTCAGATCTGTTTGTAAGGGGAGATAAAGAGAGATGGCCAGAGATTGAACAAGAGCAAGAGCAAGTGTCAGGTACATCTTCCGTCGTTCCACAAGCTCCGAACTGGTCCTCTCCAGGTTATACCGTTTAGATACTGTAAACAACCGCCACAAAATCATGGAAGACATCCAGGGAGAAAGTCCAAGAGCGAAGATGGACATGCCACGAAGATTTCCACCCATGATAGCACTCGTCAACTCCAGACCCCTTGCAGCACCTTCATTCACATTTAGAACCTTTGCTAGGTCTACAAAGGGCAAGGTGATTTTACTTCCTAAAACATAAACAAAAACGAATAGGATTGTCCAAAATAATCGTTTCCTAACTCCAGATTGTTTCATCATATCCTGCTCTTCTACTCCCCCTTCTTTCGAATGCTTATCCTAACTAAGTCCTCTCATCAAATTTGACCATTTCACCTAAACGATCTCTGATCTATAAGAGAAAAAAAGTTCTTCAGAAGATGATCTGAAGAACCACTATTCATCTAGCTTTTCTCCATTCATTATACCATATTTCACTAGGCTTTTCACCCGACATTCTCAAAGAAAACCGACAAATCCACTCATGGATCTGCCGGTATATCAGAAGAATCGAAAGAAGCAAATTTTCAATTTAAGAAAGATGATTGTATTTACTTTTTACGATGGAAAAATGAGGCCAAGCCTGCAAAGAAAGCTACTACAAGCGTGATGAACAGCTCACGTGACGTCACTCCTAGAGAGTCCGACGTCGATTTGGCTTCAGAGACAGAAGCAGCCGATTTCTCGCCAGAGGAGCTCATCTGAGGAGTCGCTTGACTTTGTGAATGGGATTGGCTTGCCGAGCTAGAGGTAGAACGACTCGTTGAAAGAGAAGTCGATTCTGAGGAGAGCTGGCTTGCTTTTAATGAAACAAGTGTGCTCGCTGGCTCCTGAAGACTCGCCGAAGCAGACCCGTACACCACTGTAGATTCGTTTACTGCATTTGAAGCCAAGGCAGAAGCGGATGACCAATTTGATGCCTGTGACATAGAATGAGTAGACGAAGTCGATCTATTTGTAGAAGTCGAAGACTGATCAGAAGCACTCGTTTGATGCGATGCTGAAGCCAATTCAGAGGTTTGTTTGTTTGAAGCAGATTCGGATGGGCTTGCTAAAACAGACGCTGAATTCAAGACTGATTTTGATGCGCTTGCTGACGCGGAAACGGATGCTGAAGTCAACTCAGACACTGATGCAGACTGAAGCTCAGAAGATTCCATTTGAGCTACAGATTCTGATATGCTGGTTGAAACTGACTCTGAGATTGAAGCGGATGCCAATTCAGAGGCTTGTTTGTTTGAAGCAGATTCAGAGGCACTGATTGAAACAGACTCAAAACTCAAGATAGATTCTGAAGCTCTTGCTGACGCGGAAACGGATGCTGAAGTCAACTCAGACACTGAGGCAGATTGAAGTTCAGAAGATTCCATACGAGCTACAGATTCGGATGTGCTGGTTGAAACTGACTCAGATGTTGATGTCGACTCTAACTCAGAGGCTTGCTTGCGAGAAGCAGATTCTGATGCACTTTCTGAAACAGACGCTGAATTCAAGACTGATTCTGATACGCTTGCTGACGCTGAAACTGATGCAGAATTCAAAACAGACTCTGAACTACTTACTGATACAGACTCACTAGTTGACACTGAATCAGATGTTGATGTTGAAACGGAAATGCTGATTGATTCAGAAGTCAACTCAGACACTGAGGCAGATTGAAGTTCAGAAGATTCCATACGAGCTACAGATTCTGATGTGCTGGTTGAAACTGAATCAGATGTTGATGTTGACTCTAACTCAGAGGCTTGCTTGAGAGAAGCAGATTCGGATGTACTAATTGAAACGGATGTTGAATTCAGGACTGATTCTGACACGCTTGCCGAAATCGACGTACTTGCTTCTGAAGCACTTATCGATGATGAAGTTGACACGCTAGTTGATTCCGAAATCAACTCAGATACTGAAGCGGATTGAAGTTCAGAAGATTTCATACGAGCTACAGATTCTGATGTGCTGGTTGAAACTGACTCTGATGTTGATGTCGACTCTAACTCAGAGGCTTGCTTGCGAGAAGCAGATTCAGAGGCACTTGCTGAAATCGATGCACTTAATTCTGACACTCTTGTAGATGCTGAAGTTGACACGCTAGCGGATTCCGAACTCAACTCAGATACAGATGTAGACTGAAGCTCAGAAGATTCCATTTGAGCTTCAGATTCTGATGTGCTGGTTGAAACTGAATCAGATGTTGATGTTGACTCTAACTCAGAGGCTTGCTTGCGAGAAGCAGATTCGGATGCACTTTCTGAAACAGACGCTGAATTCAAGACCAATTCAGATACGCTGGCTGACGCACTTGTAGATGCTGAAGTTGACACGCTAGCGGATTCCGAACTCAACTCAGATACAGATGTAGACTGAAGCTCAGAAAATTCCATTTGAGCTTCAGATTCTGATGTGCTGGTTGAAACTGAATCAGATGTTGATGTTGACTCTAACTCAGAGGCTTGCTTGCGAGAAGCAGATTCGGATGCACTTTCTGAAACAGACGCTGAATTCAAGACCAATTCAGATACGCTGGCTGACGCACTTGTCGATGTTGAAACGGAAACGCTGATTGATTCAGAAGTCAACTCAGACACTGAGGCAGACTGAAGCTCAGAAGCTTGTTTGTTTGAAGTAGATTCGGATGTGCTTGCTGAAGCCGAAACGGATACTTCCGATGCTGATAACGAACTACTTACCGAGATGGAAACAGACTCCAACTCAGATGCTAGCTGGCTTGAGGTTGACTCAGATGCACTTGTTGAAACGGATGCTGAACTCAAGATAGAATTAGATGTACTGATTGAAATAGACTTAGACTTCAATTCCGATTCGGATGCGCTGGCTGAAACTGATGCACTTGATTCTGACACACTTGTCAAAGCCGAAGCTGAAACGCTTGTTGATTTCGAAGTCAACTCAGACACTGAGACAGATTGAAGTTCAGAAGATTCCATACGAGCTACAGATTCTGAAGTACTAGTTGAGACTGAATCAGAGGCTGAGGCTGAGGTTGAAGCCGATGCCAACTCAGATGCTAGCTTGCTTGAGGTTGACTCAGATGCACTTGTTGAAACTGACTCAGATGCTGAAGCGGACGCCAACTTAGATGCTTGTTTACTTGAGATTGATTCAGATCTACTTACTGAAACGGACTCGGAACTCAAGACAGATTCTGATGCGCTACTTGAAACGGATTCAGAAGTTAAGACTGATTCTGATACACTTGCCGAAATCGACGTACTTGCTTCTGAAGCACTTATCGATGATGAAGTTGACACGCTAGTTGATTCCGAAATCAACTCAGATACTGAAGCGGATTGAAGTTCAGAAGATTTCATACGAGCTACAGATTCTGAAGTACTTGCTGATTCTGAAACGGATACTTCTGAAGCTGATACCGATGCACTTGCAGATTCCGATGCAGACAAGGAACCACTTAATGATTCGGATGCTGACTTCTCTGAAATAGATAAAGAACTACTTGTTGATGCTGAAGCAGACACCTCTGAGACTGACAACGAGCTACTTGCTGATTCTGAAACGGATACTTCTGATGCTGATAACGATACACTTGTCGAAGCGGAAGAAATCGACTCTGATACAGACAAGGAGCCACTCAATGACTCAGATGCTAACTTCTCTGAGACTGACAATGAACTGCTTGCTGAGGCCGAAACGGATACCTCTGAGGCTGATAGCGATGCGCTTGCTGATTCTGAAACGGATACTTCTGATGCTGATAACGATACACTTGTCGAAGCGGAAGAAATCGACTCTGATACAGACAAGGAGCCACTCAATGACTCAGATGCTAACTTCTCTGAGACTGACAACGAGCTACTTGTTGATGCTGAAACGGATACCTCTGAGGCTGATAACGATGCGCTTGCTGATTCTGAAACGGATACTTCTGATGCTGATAACGATACACTTGTCGAAGCGGAAGAAATCGACTCTGATACAGACAAGGAGCCACTCACTGACTCAGATGCTAACTTCTCTGAAGCAGATAGAGAGCTGCTTACCGACGCTGAGGCTGAGACCTCTGAATCATTCTGCAAATTAGACTGAGAAGAAGATAACGATTGAGATTCGAGTTCCTGTGAAATAGAAAAACTATCTGATACCGAGTCACTACTTGAGATTGACTCAGATAAGGACGTTGATTGACTATCCCACAGAGAAACAGCTACAGACAGAGATTGAGACTCTGAAGCAACTACCTGTGAGTTGCTTTCTGAGTATGAAAGACTATCCTGTGTTGACATCGAATGAGAAGCTGAATAAATGAATGATTGAGAACTCAATTCAGAAGGAGTCATTCTTCGGTAATAGTAATTCACACTCTTCAATGGCCAGTAGCTAACCCTGGTCGAAACCGTATGATAAAACTTAGAAAATCCGTCAGCACCTTGAAGGGATGCATCGTCACCCACAATATGGCCACCACTAAGCTGTGCTTGATTTTCTGGGGCGGAAGTATATGGTTTACGGAAAGAATATTCCTTACCCGTTTTTTCATCCGTATAGCTCTCCTTCTCTGTCAAGGAGAACCAACCTGAGATTTTTAACTTAAAGTTTTTTCCATCTGAAAAATCGGGAGTGACTGTAAGAGAATAATCCTCTTTCTTGCTTTTTACCTCTCGCGTCTCAAGATTTTCAAAGGTTTCATTCCAATGATCATTTCTAAAGGCCTTTTCGTAGACTAAGGTATAATTTGCAAGGTCAAATACTGTACCGTTATCACCTTTCCGGTAATTTCTCTGTTTGGAAGGATCCAAGACATAGTATTTTAAGGTGAAATCGCCATTTGGACTCGTCACTTCACGGACAAGTTTAATATAATGGTCTCTTGCCCCTCCCCAATAAGTATCTACATTCTGTTCTCCAACCTTCCTAAGATCAAAGACGCCAGACATTTTATTCTGATGATAGTCTACTAGTGGAACTTGAACAAAACCATCCAATTGTCGAGCAGCTGAAGCTGTGTACTCCTGACCTTCAATACCAACCTGGGCATAAGAGGCCAAAACAGTTTCCCTGCCAGTTGGAACATAAGCTCCTCGCGAGAATTGTCCTTTGTCGTCAATGAGCTTATAATAGGTGACATGTTCAGCACTTCGTGATGGAACAATGGATGCTACTGTCGATGGTGCATAAAGACCTACATTTTTAGGTTCTAGCACATCATAAAGCTGTTGAATCATAAATTTAGGAGTCTGGTAACTTACACTTTGCATCCGTATAACTCCAGGTTTCCCATCATCATAAATTGAGTAAAAGACCCTGTATTGGCGGTTTGTATCTGAACCAACTAATTCCTTTGGTAAATCAAATTCAACTACACTATTTGCTTTAACTGTTTGAGCATAAACCTCCGTACCACTAGACTTTTTAACCAAGCGGAAGTATACGTCAACACCTTTAGGAGTAGTTGAACCAATCGAGCTACGATCGACGGACAAGGTTGCATAATAATCCAGAGGATCCGGCTTCACTCGATTAACGAAATCCCAAATAGCAAAGGTATAGCGCGTCACATCATGATTTTCAGAAAGAGATTTGAGACTCTCAGGATCAAGATGTGTTACAGATTTATCTAAATGCGGGTCCTTTTCTACTCCTGCAAATTTCAAAGCAGCATCTTCGATATTAGCTCCATTTCGATCATCCAAATTAGGAGTAATATTGGACAACTCTTTAGAGTCTGTAACGGTTTCATAAATCGGTGCCAACTGAGCTGCAATGGCAGGTTTGCCGTTTACACTGCTATTCCCTACAAAACCTGATGCTTTCAGAGCAAGCATCAGCTCGTCAACAGACTGATTTAAGCGTTGACGCTGACCCACATAAGCTTGCGTCCCTACATTTTCATGAAGCAACTGAGTACTGGTTGATAAGTCGGTTTGCACCTTAGCGATAGCAGCTGAAAGAGCTGCTTTTTGATCCGCATTTGTAAGATTTGAGGCATAGTTTTCGGCCATTTGGGTCAACAAGGTCGCTTCTGATAGATTCTGTTCTAGACCAACCTTATCCGTTGCACCTAGAACCCTTTCGGTCGTTTCCACGCTTGACTCTGATGTCGTCGTAGCTTCTGAAGCAGATTCGCTCAGAGCCACAGTAAGGCTCTCAGAACCGTGCTCGCTTAAAGAGACTGAAGCACTTGTCGATTCAAGACTTTCTTCTGACATTGATCTGGCATCAGAAACAGATCCAATCACTAAGCTATTGGCCTCTGCTAAGGTCTCTTTCTGTAATTCAGAAGTTGTCACCACATCAGTTCCTGCTTCATCCGCAAAAGCCGTGTTGATAATGGAGGTAGCACCAGCAGCTGCTCCCGTCGCCAATAAGCCTTTCAGTACAAATTGACTTGTAGAACGGATCCCATCCCGCTCCTTATCTGACTTCGTTACAACTCTTGTTTCTACTTCTCCACGAACAATTTTAAATAAACCTAAGGTAGAATTTTCTGAACGAACCCAGTGCTTCCCAGACTTGATTAACTTGAAACGAGTCGTTCGATCCATCTCCCTAACTTTTCCATTCAAACGTTTAAAAAACATGAATATCCCCTCAACATTATAGTCATTAAATATTATACATCATTACTATACATATTCAAGTAATTTGAGGTAAATAACAATTCAATTTTCAAAAAATTTCCTCCTCGAAAGCATTTTCATTATTTTTTGATAAAATCAGCGAAATCTAATAGGGTAAAACAGAAAAAAAGAACCTCAAAAAGAGATTCTTTTGTAGACACTCAAAATACTAGATGGCTGTTTTCACATAGCGATACAGGATTATTCTTCCTCTTCTTTTTTACGGCGCCCCAATAGAGCTAGCCCAACGAAAGATGCAAGAGGAGCAAATAAGGTTGATGCTGTAGTTTTCTTCTCCCCAGTTGCCGGAAGAACTTCTTCCGATGAGCTTTCTTTGTTGGATAAGGACTGGATGAGTAATCCTGAAACACTCTCAGATCGAACTTCGCTTGTTGAATCCAGCCTTGAAAGAGACTGAGAATGACTGATTGATTCTGAGTGACTTTGCGAGTCAAATGAGGATTCTGAGAGGGTTTCACTTGTTGAGATTGAACCGCTCAGGGATCCCGATGACGACTCGGTTAGACTGACTGAATCAGACTGACTCTCAGACCTAGACTCCGGTTTCGAGACAGACTCGCTTGTTGGAGCAGATTGACTCAAAGAACTCGAGATAGAAGCTGAATTCCTTACCGACTCGGATTGAGAAGTTGACATAGATTCACTTGCGGAAATTGAGGTAGTCATTAATTCGGAGACGGACTCGGATTCTGAGGTCAACTGGCTAGTTGAAAGCGATTGGGAAGCTGAGACCGACCCTCTTGTAGAATCCGAGATACTCAAAGAGACTGACTCTGATTCCAACTCAGAAGTCGAGGCTGAGTCACTTGCTGAGAATGAAGTACTCAAAGACTCTGAGACGCTCTCTATCAGGCTCTCAGATGCTAATCGACTTTCCACAACCGACTCTGAAGTCGAAAGAAAATCACTTGTGGAAACGGAGGTACTCAACGATGCTGAAACTGACTCAGAAACACTTTCTGATGCAGACTGACGTGCGGACTCTGATTCAGAGGTCGAAACGGAATCACTTATCGAAACTGAGGTACTCAAGAATTCTGAAACGGATTCCGAAACACTTGCCGAGGTAGACTGACTTAACGACTCGGACTCAGAGGTAGAAACGGAATCACTTTTTGATACCGAAGTGCTTAACGATCCTGAGACACTCTCTGACAGGCTCTCTGATGCAGACTGACTTAACGACTCGGACTCAGAAGTCAAAACAGATTCACTTGCAGAAACCGAAGCACTCAACGATTCTGAAACCGATCCTGAGTCACTTGCCGATATAGACTGACTAAGCGAATCGGATTCAGAGGTCGAAACGGAATCACTTGTGGAAACCGCTGTGCTTAACGATCCTGAGACACTCTCTGACAGGCTCTCAGATGCAGACTGACTTAACGACTCGGATTGAGAAGTCAAAACAGATTCACTTGCAGAAACCGAAGTACTCAAGAATCCTGAGACAGATCCTGAGACACTTGCCGATATAGACTGACTAAGCGACTCGGACTCAGAGGTCGAAACTAACTCACTTGTGGAAACCGAGGTACTTAAAGATTCTGAAACCGACTTTGAAACACTTGCCGAGGTAGACTGACTACGCGAATCGGATTCAGAGGTCGAAAGAGATTCACTGGCGGAGACCGAAGTGTTCAACGATTCTAAAACAGACTCGGAGATACTTACCGATACTGACTGACTGAACGAGTCGGACTCAGAAGTCGAAATGGATTCACTTATCGAAACTGAGGTACTTAAAGATTCTGAAACCGACTCTGAGATACTTGCCGAGGTAGACTGACTGAGCGACTCGGACTTAGAAGTCGAAAGAGATTCACTGGCGGATACCGAAGTACTCAACGATTCTGAAACCGACTCGGAGATACTTGCCGATGTAGACTGACTAAGTGACTCGGACTTAGAAGTCGAAAGAGATTCACTTGCAGAAACCGAAGTGCTCAACGATTCTGAAACCGACTCTGAAACACTTGCCGAGGTAGACTGACTAAGTGACTCGGATTGAGAAGTCAAAACAGACTCACTCGCGGAAACCGAGGTACTTAACGATTCCGAAACCGACTCTGAAACACTTGCCGAGGTAGACTGACTGACAGATTCGGATTGAGAGGTCAAAACAGATTCACTTGAAGAAACCGAAGCACTCAACGATTCTGAAACCGACTCCGAAACACTCGCCGAGGCAGACTGACTAAGCGACTCGGACTCAGAGGTAGAAAAGGAATCACTTGTGGAGACAGAGGTGCTTAACGATTCTGAAACACTTGTCGATGTAGACTGACTAAACGAATCGGATTGAGACCTCGAAACAGACTCACTTGCAGAAACCGAAGTACTCAACGATCCTGAAACCGACTCGGAGGTACTTTCTGAAGTAGACTGACTGATCGATTTAGAGATTCTTAATGACTCCGACTCGCTGACTGATGCAGACTGACTCTCCGATACCTCCTCACTGACTGATTTAGACTCACTAACAGATACCGAAGCAGATTCCGAAAGGCTTTCTGATTCTAGAACACTCAAAGATTGAGATGCTGCTGTTGATACCGAGAGGCTTGAAGAGAGCGAGGTGCTTTGAGAAGCGACGATTGAGGTTGATGCACTCTCCGATTCTGAATAGCTCTCAGACAGAGACTCTGATAGCTTGGCCGATTGTGACCGCAATTGCGAAGTACTTTGCGCTTCAGATACGCTCTGGGAATAACTGATTGAGAGCGACTGCGTGCGAGGATCCTCTGTCAAAGGTACCTTCACAGTATTAGACGTCAAATCCTTGAAGACAACTGTAATTTCTCCAGTTGCAGAGACTGAATAGCTCTTAAAGTCTTTAGACGCTAGCAGACGTGGATTTGCCACTTTGAACTTTTCCCAAACCTGCGCTTTTTCAGACTCAGTCAGATTGGTCAAATCAGTCACCTGAGTATTAGAAGTCACTGGAGCAATTGGGTTCCGAATGCCATCATTTTGAGGCAAGACCTTAATGCGGAAAGAACGATCGAGAAACTGATTTCTAGCATTGGTAAAACGAACGGTTATCGTATACGTCTTCCCGGGTTCGACAACCTCTGTGCCTCCGACTTTCCCTTCGATCAACATAGGAGCAAAAGGTGATTTCAAGGTTGCATTGGGAACGAGAACCCCCTCAACTCGTTCACTGTTAGGAGCATAACCCATATAGGTGAGAATAACACCACCATTCTGCTCTCTCACAATGTACTGCAACCGAATCGGATCTGAATTATAAGCTGTGATCAGATGATTATTTGCTGGACCACTCATGACAAAAGGAGCACGTAAAGCACTGTCCACTTCTAAGGCACTACCTGTACGCGGGTCTCTCTTCCCTGATTGTTCTCTTAACACAGCATTGACCAAGCGATTCCGAACAGACTTAGCCTGAAGAAGCGTCGCTTCTCCTTCTTGACCTGGATTGGCTAATTGGTTGCGGATAGCCTCCAGAGCTTCTTCCGCTTCCAACACAAGTCCCTCTCCATCCTTCAATTCTTTCGCTTGCTCTATATAAGAATAAAGGTCTTGAGCTATACGTTGAAGCTGTTTATCCTGAGCAGGATCTGAGACGGCTACAGACTCTTGGTCCCCATTTGAAAGGACGCTAGCTTCCGCTATTGAAGTAGAGGGCACTGCTGAACTCGTCGTAGATAATGTAGTAGAAAGCGAATCACTCTGTAACTCTGATGGAGACCACTCGCTCGTAGACAGACTGGTCGTTAACGACTGTTCCACACTGCTCAACACCAAGCTATCCTTACCTACTACGCCCACTTCCGAATCCACTTCTGACTGTAAAGTTGGACCTGCTAGCTCGTCAGCATCCGTTGGATGCGCAATTGACGTCGCACCCATAATGGATCCAGCAGCAATCAAGCCTTTTAAGGCTATGGAGCTTGGAGCATCCATACTAGAATGATTGGAAACATCTTTTCCTTTTTTAGCTCGCAAAAAAGAAGCATTCGAACAGGCTACTCGAATCCAATGTTTCCCCGATTTTATTAATTTAAATCTCGTCACTCTATTCCATATTTTCTTCAGCAAGGTAAGGATGCCCCTCTCTCCTCAAAAATTATTCTCTCTTGATTATACATGATTGAATCCTATTTTCAATCATTTTGGCTAAATCTATGCTCTATCTCAGCAAAAAAGCCATCGAATCGATGACTTTTTAAAAATGAACAGCATGTTTTCAAAAGCTGATTCCTATTTTGCAATTTCTTCCAACATTTTTTCAATATGTTGGATGGATTTTTCACGTCCAAGCAAATAAATAGTATCTGGCAATTCAGGACCATGCATTTCTCCTGAAACGGCGATACGGATTGGCATGAAGAGATTTTTTCCTTTGATACCAGTTTCTTTTTGGACCGCTTTGATTTGTGGGAAGATATTTTCTACCACAAACTCATCGTCTGACATAGCTTCGAGTTTCGCTTTGAAGGCTTCAAGTACAGTCGGAACCGTTTCACCAGCCATGATTTCTCGCTCAGCTTCTGTCAATTCTGGGAAGTCAGAGAAGAAGAGGTCTGTCAATGGAACGATTTCATCCACTGACTTCATTTGTGGTTTGTAGAGTTCCACCAATTTTTCAGCCTTGTCTGTCAAGCGTCCTGCTGCTTCGAGGAATGGTTTGGCCATTTCAAAGATGGTCGCAAGATCCGCATTCTTAATGTACTCATTGCTCATCCAGTCCATTTTCTTCTGGTCGAAGGCTGCTGGAGACTTGCTAAGGCGGTTTTCATCAAAAAGCTTGATGAGTTCTTCACGAGAGAAGATTTCGTCTTCCCCACCAGGATTCCAACCAAGAAGGGCGATAAAGTTAAAGACTGCTTCTGGAAGGTAACCTTTCTTACGGTAATCTTCGATAAATTGAAGAGTGTTGGTATCGCGTTTAGACAACTTCTTACCAGTTTCAGAGTTGATGATCAAGGTCATGTGACCGAACTCTGGAGCTTCCCATCCAAGCGCTTCATAAACCATGAGCTGCTTTGGTGTATTGGCAATGTGGTCATCTCCACGGATGACGTGAGAGATTTGCATATCATGGTCATCGATCACAACGGCAAAGTTGTAAGTTGGGTAACCATCTTTCTTTTGGATAACCCAGTCACCACCGATATTGCCACCTTCAAATTCGATATCACCTTTGACCATATCGTGCCACTTGTAGATACCTGACTCATTAACAGCCAAACGAACCGTTGGAATCACACCTGTTGCTTCACGTTCTGCGATATAAGCTGCTTTTTCTTCTTCGCTCATGCCGAGGTATTCGTTGATGTAGCGAGGTGTTTCACCCGCTGCTTCTTGGCGTTCACGCTCTGCTGCCAACTCTTCTTCTGTAACGTAAGACTTGTAGGCTTTCCCTTCGGCCAAGAGTTGGTCGATATATTTTTGATAGAGTTCCAAACGCTCTGATTGGCGGTAGTTTTCATGCGTCTCTGGACTTTCATCCCAGTCCATGCCCAACCAACGAAGGTTTTCCAGCTGGGAACGTTCGCCATCTTCGACGTGGCGCTTACGGTCCGTATCTTCGATACGGATGATAAAGGTTCCACCATGGTGGCGCGCATACAAGTAGTTAAACAATGCTGTACGAGCATTTCCGATGTGTAGTAGTCCGGTTGGACTTGGTGCATAACGCACACGAATATCTTTAGTCACGTATGTTTCTCCTAATTGTTCATTGATTCTGGGCTTCTCTTCTAACTGGCCCAGGCACTTTTCACTCTATTATAGCACATCTCTGCATGAGTAGCTTCCTAATCGAGTCGTTCTTCTAGTTCAAAATCAATTGGCAGGGTTGCTAAGAAATGCTCCAACTCCCGCTCCCAATAAAACCATTCATGTTTTCCTGGTCCATGGCTGTAGGTGATATCAAAACCGAGGTCCTTCAGATGATCAACAGCTGTATTGTTGGCCTCATACAGAGCATCCTGCTCGCCACACCACGCCCATAAGACCGTCTTTTTATCTGAGTACTTCTCAGCAATGCTTTCCAAGGAGTAAGGACTCGTCGTCCAATCTTCTAACTCTCCAAAGACCCCTTGCCAATAAGCCTTACTGCCAAGGTCGGTATCTGCTAGTTGACGTCCCTCAAAGCTAAGAGCACCAGAAAAACTAGCAGCATGCGAGAAGCGATTGGTTTGAAGGGCCAGTTTGAAAGATCCATAGCCCCCCATCGATAGACCAGCAATAAAGGTCTTCTCCCGCTTCTTGGTCATATTGGGGAAGAAGCGTGCCAAGGTCTTAGGCAATTCCTCTGCGATGGCTGTGTAGTAGGGATAGCCATACTGGGTATCCGTATACCAACCATTATTGGTATTAGGCAAGACGACAATCAAATTGGTCGAACGTAGGATCCGTTCCACATTGGTCCGTTTCAACCAGGAGTACTGATTGCCATTCATCCCATGAAGGAGATAGAGGACCGGGATATCTTGATCATCTGGATTTTCCACCCGAGACGCATCTGGGTAGAGGACGTTGATACCCCACTCCATTGCGAGCGCTTCTGAATAGTATTCAATCTGCATTACTGCCATCTATCTTTCCTCACTATTTCTTTATTCCTTGATAAGAAAAAGCCGACGATCGACTTTTCCTCTTATCTTAATCCTAGCGTACTTCCATGACGACTGGCAAGATAGCTGGTCGACGTTTGGTCTGGTCAAAGAGGTACTTG
Source organism: Streptococcus sp. bf_0095 (assembly GCF_004166885.1). GTDB lineage: Bacteria > Bacillota > Bacilli > Lactobacillales > Streptococcaceae > Streptococcus. Next base: position 380,197 of record NZ_RCYU01000002.1, read on the forward strand.
GCCAAACTATCACGAACAGCACCCTTGAGCTCGCCCCAATCGAAGCTGTCCTGAGCTAAGTATTCCTCCACACTTTGGTTGACAATCTCTGCACTTTCGCGCAAGATATCGCGACTCTTCTTCACATAGATAAAGCCACGGGTGTGAACTTTTGCCTTCGAGATAATGCGTTTTTCACGACGGTTAACGGTAATGGCCACAATAAAGATACCATCTTCTGAAAGGACTTTCCGGTCACGGAGCACGACATTTCCAACATCTCCAATAGCATTCCCATCGATGAGGACATCTCCAGCAGAGACGCTACCTGCAGGAACGAAGTCACCATTGTCATATTCCATGATAGTGCCTTTTTTCGGAATGAAGATATTTTCAGGCAAAATCCCCACTTCCATCGCAAGCCGTGCATGAGCATCCAATTCGCGGTATTCCCCTTGGATTGGGAACAGATAGTTGGGACGAAGGAGGTTGATCATCAATTGAAGATCACGTGCATTTCCATGTCCTGACACACGCAAGCTTTGAGTAATCGCTTTTACGACTCCGCCTGCTTGGTAGACCATGTTTTCTACACGTGCCATAACCGCTTCTTTGGCGATAGATGGAGTTGTTACGATATAGACCAAGTCGCCATCCTTGATTTCAACATAGCGGTGACGGCCAATGGACATTTTACGAAGTCCATTGATGGGTTCACCCATCCGCCCCGTTTCAAGAATAATCAATTCATGATCCTCAAAACGAGACATTTCTTTTGGCTTGATCAATATTTTTTCGTTGGCCAAAGACAGTTTATTTAAACGAATCCCTGTCCGGACAATATTTTCTACGTCAAATCCAGTCAAGACAACCCGACGCCCTGTCTCTGCAGCTGCGTCAAAGACTTGCTGGATCCGTGATAAGTTACTTGCAACAGCGGCTACAATGATACGGCCATCCCAGTCAGCAATGGTATCTAGGATTTCATCCCCAACCTCTTGCTCACTAGCCACTTGAATCTTACTATCGGCATTGGCTGAGTCACTCAAGAGAGCGAGGACGCCTTCTTGTCCAATCTCCGCCAAACGAGCAAAGTCTGTCGCATAAAACTCACTCGCTGTCTGGTCAAACTTGAAGTCTCCGGTATAGACGATATTGCCTTCAGAAGTCTTGATGACAATTCCTAAACTCTCTGGAATAGAGTGGGTTGTCTGGAAGAAGGAAACAACGGTTCCTCCAAAATCAATCTCTGAGTTGGCATCGATTACATGGAAGTCATTGAACTTCTTGACACTATCATTGCTCTTGACAAAGAGCTTAGCCAACTCGATGGTCAACTCTGACCCAAATACGGGAACTTTAGCCTCCGCTAAAAGATAGGGAAGAGCTCCGATGGCATCCGCATGTCCGTGTGTTAAAAAGACTCCTGCGATACGATCGCTATTCTCAAAGAGGTAGTCCATGTTGGGAATAACGACATCAACCCCTAGTTGTTCATTTTCTGGATACTTGAGACCAGCATCCAAAACAAAAATAGAGTCATTTACTTCAGCTATGTAGAGGTTTTTCCCGTTTTCACGGACTCCACCTAAAGTAATCAACTTAATGTTACTCATGTTTTCTCCTTTATGTGATGGTTCATACTTACGGTCCTTGGCTCACCAAGTCGAATTACAGTTTTGCAAATTTCTTGCATATCTAGAACATTATACTATTTTTTCACGATTTTTTCAAAAGTCAGATCAAACAAAAAGCCCTCCATCATCTGATGGAGGAACCTTTATTAAGACCAAAGACGATAGCCTAGATTGTCAACTTTGTCAAAAAGAGACCCTAGTCCGTATGATAGTCATTTTTCTTATTCTCAATCACCCGTATCGCCGCCTTAATCACATGAAATTCATTAAGCAGTTCTTCTAGGTGCTGGTAATTCCGATCGCTGAGAGCCCCTTTCTTGAGGGTTTGGGACAAGCTATAAAACCGATCAACATGCTCATCAATATTGGCCAACAATTCTTTGGCTTCTTTCAACCGGTAGCGATTCAGGAGCTTGCTTTGGCTATGCTTATAGGCGAGCACATTCTCACGATGAATGTCTTGACAGACTTCCTTCTGTTCTTCATCCACCGTCAAATTGACAGCTTGGAAGCAAGTAATAAATTCCCGATTCTTCAGATCACACACAAAGACGATACCGTCCTCTGCTACGTAAGCTTCCGTATCAGGTCGTTGATCAAAACTGCTGTCAAAATGATGAAGCGAGGGCACGTGTTGATTGACCCAACGTCTCAACTGTTCTTCATCGACCCCAAACCGTTCCATTGCTCTTTCTTTAAAGTGATCTCGACAGCTATATTCATGTGCGTATGGCAATCCCACTGACCTCACCTCGACTTTCCACCACGACAGACAAAAAGACCTCCAGTCTTACGGGACTAGAGGTCTGGTCTGCTTCACTGACAAGAGGCGATTAACCATTTAGGCTAACGAAAACAACAGTTATGATTTTCATTTCTTTTCATGGTACGTTTTCACATACCAGTGGTTTTCTTTGCAATTTCTCTTTCAGTTTTGTTACAAAGTACTCAGTTGAGCATACCGAAGTTCGAAAACCATCTAAAGCTTCCACTACTATTTCCACGTATTTCAATGTCATTTAGTAAGTTAAGCAGACTTACTTGACGGCTCAACCGATTTAACATTTCCGACGTTCTGGCTTTTTTATAAAAAGCACAATCAAGTGTCAGCGAGGCAAACCTATAACGAAGTAACCTAATGTATGAATCTATAAGGCATTGGTATCAACCCCTTCTCCCTTATCTTCACCTATAGTATACTCCTTTAATATCAGTATTGCAAGCGATTACACACTGAAACTAGTTTCTAAATTTATTCAAAGAAACGGTAGTAATCAGACAGGTCCATCTTAGCCTTTTCCTCTTGGTTCAAGTCCTGGATAATCTTTCCATCCTTCATGACAATCAAGCGATTCCCGTACTTGAGGGCATCTTCCATATGGTGGGTAATCATCAAGGCAGTCAGTTGATCCGTTTTGACAAATCGATCCGTCAGCTCCATCAAGGCCTGACTCGTCTTGGGATCGAGAGCAGCTGTATGCTCATCCAAGAGCAAGAGTTCAGGACGCTTCAGGGTAGCCATCAATAGGCTCAAAGCCTGACGTTGTCCACCAGACAAGAATTCTACTGCCGTATCGACATGATTCTCTAAACCATTGCCAATCTGGCTCAAAACTTCTTTAAATTCGTCTTTGTACTGGGCAAGACGACGAGGAACCAAGCCCCGCTTTTCTCCTCGGAATTTTGCAATCAGGAGATTTTCAGCCACTGTCATACGAGGCGCTGTCCCCATCTTTGGATCTTGGAAGACACGGGATAGGTATTTTGCCCGTTTTTCTGGACCATAGTTTGTCACATCTTCTCCCTTGATCAAGACTTGACCACTCGTCAGCGGAAGGGTCCCAGCCAAGGTGTTGAAGAGAGTTGACTTCCCAGCACCATTGCCCCCAAGAATGGTGATAAAGTCATGCTCATGAATCTCCAAAGAGACATTATCCAAAATGACTTTTTCTTCATTCAATCCATTATTCACCACTATGGTGGCATTTTTTAATTCTACAATTGCGGTCATTTGCTGAGTTTGACTCCTTTCAGCAGTTTCTCTTTAAAGGTTGGAATCATGAGACAGATAGCCAAGATGATAGCACTAAAAATACGGATGTAGCTGGTATTGACCCCAATAGCAATCACAGCCCAAATCAAGAATTGATAAATGATCGATCCAATAACGATACTAAGTAAACGTTCTGCTAAGGTCAGTTTTGAGAAAAGGACCTCTCCGATAATCAAGCTAGCCAACCCAACGACGATGACCCCGATCCCTCGAGAAGCATCTGCATAGCCTTCTTGCTGGGCCATCAAGGCACCTGACAAGGCAATAATCCCATTAGAAACCACAAGCCCCATCAACTCCATCCGGCTGGTATGGATCCCAAAGCTTTTAGCCATCTCAGGATTGTCCCCTGTCGCAATATAGGCCTGCCCCAATTTAGTATCTAAAAAGAAGAGCATAGCAGCAATCACCAGGGTCACAAAGATGATCCCGATGATAATCTCGTTTACGCCACTGGCGATAGGAATCATATCTTGGATTTTTGAGTAGCCAAGCAAGCCTAGGTTGGCCCGTTGCATCACAAAGAGAATGACTGAGTTACAGGAAGTCATCACCAAAATCCCCGATAACAACGTCGGAATCTTCCCTTTGGTATAAAGAAGACCTGTTGCTAATCCAGCCAAGCACCCCGCACCAACGGCCGCCAGGGTGGCTAATAAAGGATGAACCCCTTTGGTGATTAGCGTTACCGCAACGGCTCCTCCTAATGGAAAGGAGCCCTCTGTGGTCATATCTGGGAAATCCAAGATACGGAAGGTCATAAAGATCCCTAGCCCCAAAATAGCCCAGATCAAGCCTTGTGAAATAATCGAAATAAGCATACCTTTGTCCTAACTATTGTAAATATCCTCTATTGTATCATATTGCGAGACGTGATTTCAATGCTTTCAAGAAATAACAAAAAGACCCCACTCCTTAGAGCGAGGCCTTCTTGTGGAAAACTAAACCATTTCCGATCCTAGTGTGAATCGTTAGTGTCTACCACTTGTTTAGTCTTCGTTTTTCTTGCGTCTTGCAAGGCCAGCCAGTCCGACCAAACCAAGAGCAGCGCCTAACAATGCAGCAGAAGCTGATTGTTCTTCACCAGTAGAAGGAAGTTCTGGTGCTGGCGGTGTTACCGGTGGTGTTGGTGGTGTCACCGGTGGTGTTGGCGGTGTTACCGGTGGTGTTGGTGGTGTCACTGGTGGTTTCGGTGGAATTACCTTGTTGTTGAACTCAGTATCTACCGGTAATTGAGAAGTTGCTGTTAAGACTTTGCCTTCTTTAGTAACTGTTACTGTTACTGTAGCTACCATCTTATCGTATTCAACTCCTGCTTCAGTACCTTTAACCTCTTCCACAGTGTAAGTGTAAGTTTTAGTTTTTTCATCTCCACGTTTGAACTCTAATGCAGAGAACTTGATGTTTCCTGATGCATCGTTCTTAACTGTTTCAATAACTTTTCCATCTTTATCTTTAAGTACGAAGCTAAATTCACCTTCTTTTAGCTCACGTCCTTCAAGTTTCTTAGTGAAGTTAAATTCAACTTTAGTTGGGATGTTAACGACACGTTTTTCTGTTGGTTTTTCTGGTTTCTCAACAGATTTCTTAGTTGGATCGTATTGGTGAACAGTTTGTGAAGCAGTATTTTCGATATCTACACCATCTTTAGCTGTTGCTTTGATAGTTGCAGGGATCTCAAACTTGTAGTAACGTCCGAATGCCAATTTAGCAGTGTCGATTACTGGAGTGTTTTCTGCATCGCCAAGTGACTTAGTCAAGTCTGTCTTAGAAGTTGCAGTGATCACACCATTTTCAACCTTGATATCAAATTTAGCTGTCACATCTTCTCCTGTTACAGAGTCGTATGCTTTAATTTCTGCTACGTTGACGTCTAAGTTTTCGCTGTCATATTTATCTGTTACACCTACAGATTGAATATTGTGCGCTTCAGTGAACTTAGTTGTATCCAACCATACTTGGTAGTATACTTTATCACCCTTCTTAAGTGTCTTCGTATTGATATTTTGAGCTTCGTTGTTATCAACCTTATCGGCATATGGATCTTTATTAGTATCCGCTACCTTGTCTGCCAACTCTTTATCATCGTCAACAAGTTTGTTACCTGTAATATCGAATTTAGATTCATTCAGGATATACTTCTCTGGGTTGAATTCTGGAGTTTCTGGTGGAGTCACCTTGTTGTTGAACTCTTTATCAGCGATATCGCCTACAGTAGCTACAAGAACTTTAGCTGTTCCATCGTGTTTAACTGTGACTGTTACATTCGCTTTCATCGCATCATAAGTGACAGTTCCATCAGTACCTTTCACTTCTTCAACTGTGAAGTTGTGAACTCCCGCTTGATCTTTCTTGAATTCAAGTTTAGAGAACTTAACGTTACCATCTTTATCGTTGCTTACAGTTTCAACAACTTTACCTGTTGAATCTTTCAGTACGAAGCTGAATTCGTTAGCTTTCAATTCACGTCCTTCTAGACGTTTAGTGAAGTTGAATTCTACTTGTACTGGTACGCTGTTGACACGTTTTTCAGTTGGTTTGTTTGGTTTTTCAACAGTCTTGCTTACTGGGTTGTAGTAGTTGACTACTTGAGCCGCAGTATTTTCGATGTCTACTCCACCTTTAACGTCCGCTTTAACAGTTGCTGGGATATCAAACTTGTAGTAACGTCCGAATTCGAATTTAGTTGTGTCGATGATTTGAGTATTTTCTGCATCGCCAAGTGACTTAGTGAAGCCAGCTTTAAGGGTTGCAGTGATTACTCCGTTAGCTACTGTGATATCAAATTTATCTGTTACATCAGCACCAGTCTTACCGTCGTAGGCTTTAATAGTTGTAGCTTCAACATCAACTTTAGCCTCATCGTAGTCATCTGTGATTCCTACTGATTGGATATTGTCTTTGTTGTTTGCATCAAACTTAGTTGTGTCAAGCCATACTTGGTAAACCAATTTATCTTTTGGTTTAACAGTCTTAGTATTGATATTCGCAGCTTCGTTGTTAGATGCATCGTCCGCATATGGGTTCGCATTTGTATCTGCGACCTTATCTGCCAACTCTTTATCATCATCTAATAATGAAGTTCCAGTTAAATCAAATTCTTTTTCGTTTAGAACGTATTTCTCTGGGTTGAATTCTGGAGTTTCTGGTGGTGTTACACGGTTGTTGAACTCTTTATCAGCGATTTCGCCAACAGTCGCTACAAGAACTTTAGCTGTTCCGTCGTGAGAAACAGTTACTGTTACATTCGCTTTCATGGTGTCGTATGTAACGGTTGCGTCTGTTCCAGCTACTTCTTCTACAGTGTAGTTGTGAACGCCTTCTTGTCCTTTCTTGAATTCAAGTGCTGAGAACTTAACGTTTCCTGCTGCATCGTTGCTTACAGTTTCAAGAGTCTTACCTGTTGAATCTTTAAGCACGAAGCTGAATTCGTTGGCTTGAAGTTCGCGTCCTTCCAACTTCTTAGTAAAGTTGAACTCAATTGAAACCGGTACGTTGTTTACACGTTTTTCAGTTGGTTTGCTTGGTTTTTCAACTTTCTTAGTTGTTGGGTTGTAGTAGTTCACTACTTGAGCCGCAGTATTTTCGATATCTACACCAGCTGCCACATCAGCTTTCACTGTTGTTGGGATGTCGAACTTGTAGTAACGTCCAAATGCAAACTTAGTTGTGTCAATGATTTGAGTGTTTTCTGCGTCGCCAAGTGACTTAGTGAAGCCAGCTTTAAGAGTTGCAGTGATCACACCGTTGTCCACAGCGATATCGAATTTATCTGTTACATCATCGCCAGTTACTGAATCGTAGGCTTTGATCTTAGTAGAATCAAGATCCAACTTCGCTTCATCGTAGTCATCTGAGATTCCTACTGATTGGATGTTTTCTTTGTTAGTTTCAGAGAATTTAGTTGTATCCAACCATACTTGGTAAACCAACTTGTCGCCACGTTTCACAGTCTTGGTGTTCAAGTTTTGTTTTTCGTTGTTAGATGCATCGTCCGCATATGGGTTCGCATTTGTATCTGCGTACTTGTCTGCCAACTCTTTATCGTCATCAACGAGCTTGTCACCTGTGATATCGAATTTCTCTTCAGAAACAACGTATTTCTCTGGTTGGAACTTAGGTTCTTCTGGAGGAGTTACACGGTTGTTAAACTCTTTATCAGCGATTTCGCCAAGAGTAGCCACAAGAACTTTAGTTGTTCCATCTTGTTTCACTGTGACTGTTACTGCAGCCTTCATTGTGTCGTATGTAACAGTTGCGTCAGTACCCTTCACTTCTTCTACTGTGTAGTTGTGAACACCTTCTTGGCCTTTCTTGAACTCAAGTTTAGAGAACTTAACGTTACCAGATGCATCGTTGCTTACAGTTTCAAGAGTGTTACCTTCTGAATCTTTAAGAACGAAGCTGAATTCGTTGGCTTGAAGCTCACGACCTTCCAAACGTTTAGTGAAGTTGAATTCCACTTCAACTGGAACATTGTTTACACGTTTTTCAGTTGGTTTGCTTGGTTTTTCAACTTTCTTAGTAGTTGGGTTGTAGTAGTTGACTACTTGAGCCGCAGTATTTTCGATATCTACACCACCAGGAACATCAGCTTTCACTGTTGTTGGGATGTCGAACTTGTAGTAACGTCCAAATTCAAATTTAGTTGTGTCAATGATTTGAGTGTTTTCCGCATCACCAAGTGACTTCGTGAAGCCAGCTTTAAGAGTTGCGGTAATGACTCCGTTATTAACTGTAATATCGAACTTATCTGTTACTTCTGCACCTGTTACTGAATCGTAGGCTTTGATCTTAGTAGAATCAAGATCCAACTTAGTTTCATCGTAGTCATCTGAGATTCCTACTGATTGGATGTTGTCCTTGTTAGCTGCGTCAAATTTAGTTGTATCCAACCATACTTGGTAAACCAACTTGTCGCCACGTTTCACAGTCTTAGTGTTCAAGTTTTCTTTTTCGTTGTTTGATGCATCGTCCGCATATGGGTTCGCATTTGTATCTGCGTACTTATCTGCCAACTCTTTATCGTCATCAACGAGCTTGTCGCCTGTGATATCGTATTTCTCTTCAGAAACAACATATTTCTCTGGTTGGAACTTAGGCTCTTCTGGAGGAGTTACACGGTTGTTAAATTCTTTATCCGCAATGTCGCCAACAGTAGCTACAAGAACTTTAGCTGTTCCGTCGTGAGAAACAGTTACTGTTACATTCGCTTTCATTGTGTCGTATGTAACGGTTGCGTCTGTTCCAGCTACTTCTTCAACAGTGTAGTTGTGAACGCCTGCTTGTTCTTTCTTGAATTCGATAGCTGAGAATTTAACTTTTCCGTCAGCGTCGTTCTTCACAGTTTCAAGAACTTTACCATCGGCATCTTTAAGTGTGAAGCTGAATTCTTGATCTTTAAGTTCACGACCTTCTAATTTCTTAGTGAAGTTGAATTCTACTGGTACTGGTACGTTGTTAACACGTTTTTGAGTAGGTTTTTCTGGAGTTTCAACCTTCTTAGTTGTTGGGTTGTAGTAGTTGACTACTTGTGCAGCAGTGTTTTCGATATCTACACCAGCTTTAACTGTTTGTTTAACTGTTGTTGGGATATCAAACTTGTAGTAACGTCCAAATTCGAATTTAGTTGTGTCGATAACTTGAGTGTTTTCTGCATCGCCAAGTGACTTAGTGAAGCCAGCTTTAAGAGTTGCAGTAATCACACCGTTGTTTTCAACGATATCAAATTTTTCTGTTACATCATTACCAGATACTGAATCATAAGCTTTGATCTTAGTAACATCAAGTTCTAATTTAGCCTCATCGTAGTTATCAGAGATTCCTACAGATTGGATATTTTCTTTGTTGTCAGCTGAGAATTTAGTTGTATCTAACCATACTTGGTAAACTAATTTATCTCCGCGGTTAACAGTCTTCGTATTGATGTTTTCTGCTTCGTTGTTGTTAGCTTTGTCAACATATGGATCAGTATTTGTATCTCCGTACTTGTCTGCCAACTCAGCATCATCATCAAGAAGCTTGTTATCAGTGATAGAGTATTTCTCTGTATTCAATACATACTTCTCTGGTTGGAACTTAGGTTCTGTTGGAGGAGTTACTGTATTGTTGAACTCTTTATCAGCGATGTCACCAAGATTTGCCACAAGAGCTTTAGCTGTACCATCGTGTGAAACTGTGATGGTTACATTTGCTTTCATAGTATCGTAGGTAACGGTTGCGTCGTTTCCTTTAACTTCTTCTACTGTGTAGTTATGAACGCCTTCTTGACCCTTCTTGAATGTAAGAGTTGAGAACTTAACGTTTCCTGCCGCATCGTTGCTTACAGTTTCAACAACTTTACCAGTTGAATCTTTAAGAACGAAGCTGAATTCGTTAGCTTTCAACTCACGGCCTTCCAATTTCTTAGTGAAGTTGAATTCAACTGAGATTGGTACGCTGTTTACACGTTTTTCAGTTGGTTTGTTTGGTTTTTCAACTTTCTTAGTTGTTGGGTTGTAGTAGTTGACTACTTGAGCCGCAGTATTTTCGATGTCTACTCCACCTGCAACGTCTGCTTTAACAGTTGCTGGGATATCAAACTTGTAGTAACGTTCAAATGCAAATTTAGTTGTATCAATGATTTGAGTATTTTCTGCATCACCCAATGACTTCGTGAAGCCATCTTTAAGAGTTGCAGTCATCACACCATTTTCAACCTTGATGTCGAATTTGTTTGTTACATCATTACCAGATACTGAATCGTAGGCTTTGATCTTAGTTGAATCAACGTCAACCTTCGTTTCATCAAAGTCATCAGTGATTCCTACAGATTGAACGTTTTCTTTATTGTTAGCTGAGAATTTAGTTGTATCCAACCATACTTGGTAGTAAAGCTTATCTCCGCGATTAACAGTCTTGGTATTGATGTTTTCTGCTTCATTGTTGTTAGTTTGGTCTGCGTATGGGTTCGTATTAGTATCTGCGTACTTGTCTGCCAACTCAGCATCATCATCAAGAAGCTTGTTATCAGTGATAGAGTATTTCTCTTTATTCAATACATACTTCTCTGGTTGGAACTTAGGTTCTGTTGGAGGAGTTACTGTATTGTTGAACTCTTTGTCAGCTGGTTCAGTTACGTCAGCAACCAATGCTTTAGCTGTACCGTCGTGAGATACTGTTACAGTTACTTCTGCCTTCATAGTATCGTAAGTGACAGTTGTGTCTGCTCCTGCAACCTCTTCAACAGTATATTTGTGAGTTCCTTCTTCACCTTTTTTGAATTTCAAGGCTGAGAACTTAACGTTACCAGATGCATCGTTCTTAACAGTTTCAATTTCTTTACCAGTTGAATCTTTCAGTACGAAGCTGAATTCGTTCGCTTTAAGTTCACGACCTTCCAAACGTTTTGTGAAGTTGAATTCTGCAGTGATTGGTACAGAGTTCACACGTTTTTGAGTTGGTTTTTCTGGAGTTTCTACAGATTTGCTTACTGGGTTATAAACATGAACGATTTGGTTGGCTTTGTTTTCGATGTCTACCCCACCAGGAACATCCGCTTTAACTGTAGCTGGGATATCGAATTTGTAGTAGCGACCAAATGCAAATTTAGTTGTGTCGATAACTTGAGTGTTATCAGCATCACCTAAAGATTTGTTCATAGAAGCTTTAGATGTAGCTGTAATGACTCCGTTAGCTACTGTAATATCAAATTTAGATGTTACATCAACTCCTGTTTCGCTATCGTAAGCCTTGATATCAGCACTGTTAACAGTCAATTTATCTGCATCGTATGTATCAGAGATACCTACAGATTGGATGTTGTTCTTGTCAGTGAAGTTCTTAGTATCCAACCATACTTGGTAAACTAATTTATCACCACGCTCAACAGTCTTGGTATTGATGTTTTCTGCTTCGTTGTTCTTGGTTTGATCAGCATATGGATTTGCATTTGTTTCTGTGTACTCATCCTGAAGCTCATCGTCATCGTCCATTAATTTTGTACCTGTTAGGTCAAATTTTTCTTTTTTAAGGACGAATTTTTCTGGTTGGAACTCAGGTGTTTCTGGAGGAGTTATTTTGTTATTGAACTCTTTATCCGCTGTCCCATCAGTTGCTTTACCATTAGCGTCTACCCCACCAGCAGAAACTACGTTAGTTACTGTTGTTAATGTGTGACCATTTTTAGCAACTTCTACAGTAATCGTAGCTTTCATAGTATCATATACCATTCCAGCTTCTTTCGCCGCAGGGATCACTTCTTCTACAGTGTAAGTGTGAGTTCCAACTTTAGAGTTGTCAAATGTTAATTCTGAGAATGTAACAGTTCCGTCTGCTTTGTTCGTTACTGTTTCAACTTCTTGTCCGTTTGCATCTTTAAGAACGAATTTGAATTCGCCGTCTTTAAGCTCACGTCCAGCTAATTTCTTAGTGAAGTCGAATTTAGTTTTAATTGGTGCTACAACATAGTTGTTGAAGATTTTATCATCAGCACTTGACTTGAATCCACCTTCTGCACTGTATTTCGTTGTAGCTTGTAAATCACCTTGAGCGTTCTCAGTTACAGTAACAGTCATGGTAACTGTCATTGCATCGTATTCAACGTTTGCATCTGAACCTGGAGTCTCAGTGATTGTGTAAGTGTAAGTACCAACTTTGTTAAATGTTAATTTGTTAAATGTAGCTTTTCCGTCTGCTTTGTTAGTAACAGTTTCTTCATATGAAGGAAGTGATTTGTTTGGTTGTACTTCTTTAAGTTTGAATGTAAACTCACCGTTTGCTAGTACACGTCCTTCCAATTGTTTTTCAACTTCTGGAGTGACTTCAACTGGCTCTTGTTTTACATAGTAGTAAACAGTCGGTTTATATGGTGTTAACGAGTTTAATAAGTCAACGTTTGTACCAATTTGTACATATGCACCATTTGTTAATTGACTATTTGGTGAAAGGTGACCAATGTTATCTCCCAAGAATGGAACGAAGACAGTCTTCTTCGGTGTGTATCCAGCAGCTGTTTGGAAGTCAAATGAAACTTCTTTCCCGTCTGGATAGTTTACACCTTTACTATCTGTGAAAGGAATGGTGTGAAGTGGTGATTTCTTAACTGCTAATTCTTGTTTGTTATAATCACCTGGTTTAATCGGCTTGGTTTCTGCTAACAACATGTAGCCATCTGTTTCCAATGTGCCATCAGAACGTTTACTTTGTTGTTTTGGATCAAGAAGATAAACACGAACTACTACTGATCCATCTTCACCTACGATTTCTTTAATCCGTTTAATTCCTGCACGCTCAGCGTCCATGAATTTAGTACCAACTACGTAAGGACGACTTACAAAGCCAGTTGTCGAATCTGGATTTGCTGTTTGGTAAAGTTTGTATCCATCAAATTGACGCTCACCAGACGCTGTGAAATGTTGTCCTTCCATAGCTTTAGTTGCATATTTAGCTAAATCAACTTCATTACCATTTGGTACGTAGTCTTGAACTGTTACATCAGTTTTATTTGCATTGAATGTAGCATTATTTTTATCGACTACTCTATAGTAAGTCGGTTTTTCGACAAATTTTGGAATTTTAGCGTTTGAATCAGTAATTGTACGACCGTTATAAGCTGGTTCCACAACGTTAATAATATCAGTTGATGTACGAGCGTTATAAACATCTTGATATAATTTTTGTTCAGCTTCATTTTTTGGATTTACTAAAGCTTGAATACTAGCACCAACTTCATAACCAAATTGAATAAATGGTTCGTCAGTTTTACCAGCTCCTGCTCCTAAACCTTTGTCGTAATCATATTTCACAGTTAATTGACCATTAGAGGCCGCAGTTGTAGTTGTGAATTTTTGAATACCGCTTGACGCAGAAAGAGTTCTAGTTTCTACTACATTACCAGTAGTTTTATCAATTAATTCAACAGTTGTTTCTGTAGAATCATCAAATCTTTTATACGCACGGGTATAATAATTTGTATTATATCTCTCATTGAAGCGAGTAAGGTCTATGATACTGTAAGTATACACATCTCCTTCTTTTCTTGCGTACCCAGCTGGTACAGGTTGAGAGCTTACAGTTGCCCCATTAGCATCTTTAATTTCTGGAGTTACTTTTTCCCCATCTTTTAAGTAAGTGCTTACTGCTACTGGGTTAGAGTTGTGGTCTCCAGTAACAGCTTCGTTAGTAACAGCACGACGATTACGTACTCTTGGTTTGTTTGATTCATGTGAAGCTGGTTTTGCTTCAGCTGCTGGTTTTACTTCAGGTGCGGCTAGTTTTGCTTCTCCTTCAGCAACTTCTGGTTTTGTAGCTACTTCTGGTTTTGCAGCTACTTCTGCTTTTGGAGTTGCTTCTACAGCTGGTTTTGCTTCAGGTGCGGCTGGTGTTTCAGTCGCAGCTTTTGCCTCAGCTGCTAAAGCAGGGTTTGGAAGCTCCACTTTAGGTGCTGTTGCTCCATCAGCATAAGTCCCACCTGGAGCTGTAGTAACAGTATCTGGCGTTGCTTGAGTCGACTCAGGTTGAACGCTCTCTACTGCTTCCTTGCTTGTGTCAGTAGACGCACCAACTTCCGCCGCAGCTACTGTCGGAGCTCCAACAGCAAAAAGCGCTGTCCCTAGTAATACAGAACAAACGCCAACGCTATACTTTCGCAAAGAAAAGCGCTGACGTCTATTAAACATTTCCTTCATTTATTTGTATCTCCTTTTTCATATTTTTATTGTTTGATACATAACAAATATTATCAAACTTGTTCATCACCGTCAACTAAATATATCAAAGTTGTTACTTACCGTAAAACTTTCTGAATATTCAGATGAAGTTTCCCTCTATTTTTTAACATTTTTTTACTTTTTTTCCCATTTAGTCCATTTTTTTATCATTCGTTTTTTTGACACTTTTTATTCTTAATAATATGGAAAAAAGAGAGTGGGACAGAAATCGGCAATTCGTTAGAATTCGATTTCGTCGTCCCACCTCCGCACAGTTGAGTAGGGCTGTAAAAGCTGATAAAATCAGCGTAGTAGAGCCCACTCAACCACTGCGTCTTGCTCGACAATCCAAAGACAATTGAGAGGCTAGGACTTTTGTCCTAGCCTCTTTTAAGAAATCTATTCCTCACTGAGGAAACTTAAGACTGCTCCTCTTTCCATTTTTTTCTAATGATAAGGAGACTCACAACTGCGACAATAGACAATAGGGCACCGATCAAGCTACCTCTGGTTTTGAAGACAAACTCGACCTGATGTTTTCCTTTGGTGATTGGGAAAGATAGGAAGCTGTTCCAGGCTCTTTCGGTTGGGACGGATTGACCATCCACTTTCACCTGCCAGCCGGCACTGTATGGGATGGAGGTCATCATGACATCACTATCATCCGTAATGGTGACATCGCCCTCGATATGAGTATTACTGAACTTGGTCACCTTCAGTCCTTGCTGCTTGCGCTTCTCAAGTACTTCTTGGATCTGATCCAGCTCTGCCCGATAGACACCCGCCTGACTCATGTCGATGGTATCCGTTCTAAAACGGAACTCAATGACTGACTCTTGATTTTCAGCCATGTCTGTCAACTGCCAGATTTGCCTTTGGGTAAAGGTCTTACTATTTGGTAGCCATTTATTGTTGACCAGGACAGAATAATCTTGCTTAGGAATCAAGGACGCCGGCACAAAGAAGTAATAGGTATTGTTGGAACGCGGAATGATCTTATAACGGATAATGCCTTCTTTAGAAGAATCTGCCCGTCGATAGATGGCCTCTCCTGTCTCCTTGTTGACCTTTTCTTCTATTAAATTCTCCGTTTCAATCCCAGTAAAAGCCAAGGGTTTGAAATACTCTACATAATCGCCTGTATTCTTTTGATGGCCTTCCATAGAGTTGAGGATAATGTTCTGGTTGGCAAAGGCATTGTTGGCCCCAAACTGAATGTTCTTCACGAGGGAATTGGTCCCATAGGCCAAAGGGAAGGAATGAGGGTTTTTATAGACGACAAAGCGATTGTCTTCATAGACTGTCTCTGTGTAGTAACGCCCCATGTCAAAGCGGTTGGTAAAGCGATAGAAATACATCTTTTCTGGATGTGCTTCCATCTCTTTTGGATCGAACTCCTTGGCATGCATGTAATAGCGAACACCGTACAAGGCATCCGTCAGGGGCGTCCCATTGGTATACTCTGTGGCTGCATTGACCCCTAGATCTCCCATATAGGCAAAGTGGTCCATGGTCGACCGTTCTAAGCTCGAGCTGAAGGTACTCAAGCCCGGATAAGATACCAAGGATGGGACTGTTCGAGAATAGGCAAAATCGGTCGCAATCCTGTAAAATTTCTCATCCGCATCAGCCTGGACCTTGTCCGTCACACGCTTGACCGAGACAGCAGCATCTGCAAACCTATGGACACTGTCATAGCCTAAGGTCACCTGAGAGAGATAGGCATTGTAGCCCAGCTCAAAGAAGGTCAAGGCTGATAAGATCACGACGGACAAGCGAGACCATTTTTGGTTCAAGACCAGAAGGACAAGCAAGTACATCAAAACGGTGATCCCAACCTGGGACAACAAATAGCCTGTTTTTAAAAGGATGAGGGCAAGGACAAGGAAGCCAGCTGTCCAGCCAATCCGAGTGAGCTTTTCTTTCTGGCTCTTCTTGGACTTGTCCCAATAGCTATAAAAGCCATAGGAGGCAACGACCAGGAGCGCCAACAAATGAAGGGCGGTAAAGCGGGTGATGTAACGGGAGACACCAGATGGTTGAAGCTTGGCAATGAAGCTATAGTTCTGCGAATAGACGTAGACGACTGCCAACGCCAACACCAGACCAATCACTAGATTGGCCAGGCGAGAAAGCACCATTTTTTCTTTCATCGCTTGGTAGGCCAAAATAAGCATAAAGAAAGAGAATAGCCAAGAAAAGCGGAAAAAGAAACCAGCTGGGTTTTGCCCCATATGCCAAATCTTGCTGACAAATTCATTGACAAAGGAAATAAAGAATACAAGGGTGACCAGACCGGCAGCCCATTTCTTGACTCTAACGACTTTTTTCGACAAGAAATAGGATACAAAGCCTAGTAGGCCCAAAGCTCCGATATAGATATTGGGAAGGTTTGGCCCCGCAGACCAGCCTGAGGTGTTATCAAAGCCACCCACAACTAGCTTAGCAAAAATATCTAAGGGGTTAATTTGAAAGGCCAACGAGAAGGTCATCCCTCCTCCAACCTGGCCCTTACTTTCAATGAGGTTGAAGAAGACCGGCAAGAGGATGACAGAAGCTAGCGCAATCCCGATAATCGAATAGATCACTGCCTGCAAGAGGGGAAGACTGACGTTTCTAATTTTCTTCTTCCAATCTCCTTCGACCATCAGCCTTGGCGATACATAATAGCAAGCATACAAGGCGATGAAAATGGAGATCATATAGCCCATATAGAATTGGAGCAAGACCGTCAAGCCTAAGGCAAAGGCATAGCGATAGGGAGCGCCTCCATCCAATAGTTCTTCTAGGTAGACGATGACGATGGGAAGCATGATCATGGCATCGTAGAAAATGACATTCATCTGATACGACACCAGCATCCCTGACAGAGCATAAGCCGTCGCAAAGAGGGGCACCAGCCATTTCCTAGACTCCAAGCCCTTATACCGCTTGATCAAGAGGAAGGCAAAGGCCATCCCGATAGCCCCATAACGAAGCCAAATGGTCAAGAAAACCGCAAACCCAAAGTACTTGAGGGGTGTCAAAATATAGATGATATTAAAAGGACTCATCAAATAGTAGCCGAGCACCCCTATCATATCTCCCCCCAGAGACTTGGTAAAGGAATAGCTCAAACTAGATAAATCTCCGGAGAGCACGGCATGTTTTAACAAGCCAAAGAAGCTGATGTATTGTTGACCAAAGTCAACAGCCATCAAGCTTTTGTCTCCAAAGGGAAAAGTCCCCATAAAGGCCCAAACGACCAGCATGATGGCCATTGGGAGCATGGCACTAAAAGCATACAGCAAACTCTTCGGTTTTCTCTTCCAAAGTTCTTGCCAAGGCTTGGTCCAGACAAACATTCTTCTATCTCCTATCTTCCTTATCCGATACTATCTTCTTTCGCCTTCTCAATATTGGTGTCTTCAATAATGAAATGAGGGCGACGTTTCACTTCGTAATAAATCTTCCCGATATATTCTCCAAGAATTCCGATAAAGATTAGCTGCACTCCACTAAAGAGGATGATGGCCGCAATGGTGGTGAAATACCCACTCACATAATTCCCCGGAGCAAAGATATACTTCATCAACTCAAAAGCCAAGTACAGAATAGCCAAGCCCAGACAGATAAAGCCAAACTGGATACAAACGCGAAGAGGCCGGTCATTAAAGGAAATAATCCCTTGAATGGCATAGTTCATGGATTTCTTGAAGCCAAACTTACTCTTTCCAGCCTTGCGAAGTTCATTTTTGTAGGGGATGACTTTCTCCTTGAAGCCAATCCATTCGTACAGACCTTTATTAAAGCGGTTATATTCCGGCATGGAGACAAAGGCGTTGATGGCCTTGCGACTGAGAAGTCTGAGCTCGGATTTCCCATCCGTCAAATGGACATCCATCGATTTGTTAGATAGGAAGTAAAAGAGACGAGCAAAGGTGCTCCCCACAAAGGACTCACCGTCACGAGTCCGCTGGCCACTGACGATATCGTAGCCTTCCTTGTAGGCCTCTAAAAAGAGCGGGATGAGATAGGGCGGATGTTGCAAATCACCATCCATGACCATGACAGCATCTCCCGTCGCATACTTAAAGCCAGCCAAGATACCACTCTCTCGGCCGAAGTTTCGACTAAAGCGAATATATTTGACCCGATCATTGCCTTTGGCAATCCCTTCGATTAGCTCAAAAGTCTTGTCATTGCTTCCATCATCAATATAAAGGATTTCATAATCCGAAAGATCTTTCCCAAGCATGTCTTCCAGCTGGGCCGAAATAGCTGCATGCGTCTGAGCTAGTACTAATTCCTCATTGAGTAGTGTAATGAGTATTGATAATTTCATCCCTTTTCTCCATCTATCGTTCTCCCAAAAAAGAGAGAGCTTTCGCTCTCTCCATCATACGGAAACTCTTTGTTTATTTATTAGAAATTTTGCGTTTTAACACGATCGCACCGATGAGGACAATGACTCCTGAAATTACAAGACCAGTTGCTACGACTTCACCAGTACTTGGAAGAAGTTTCTTACGACCTCCACCAGTACCACCGCCTGGTGTTGACTCAGTCGTGTCACCAGTGGTTGGGCCACCAGGAGTTGTTGTTGTAGTGGTTGTTGGACGTCCTCCACCAGTCGTAGTTGTCGTAGTGGTTGGTTCCTCAGTTGTCGTGGTTGACGTAGTGGTTGGTCCCTCAGTTGTCGTTGTGGTTGAGGTGGTTGTTGAATCCTCTGTTGTCGTTGTGGTCGACGTTGTTGAAGGCTCCTCGGTTGTCGTGGTTGACGTTGTTGAAGGCTCCTCAGTCATCGTGGTTGACGTGGTCGTTGGTGCCACAGTTGTCGTGGTCGACGTAGTTGAAGGCTCCTCAGTTGTCGTAGTTGACGTTGTTGAAGGCTCCTCGGTTGTTGTCGTTGTAGTGGTTGTGCTTGTTGTGGTAGTTGTCGTTGTAGTGGTTGTTCGATCCCCACTACCGCTACCTGAAGCAGTTTCCAAACGTGTCAAGGCGTTGACTGAGCGAGACTTTTCAAAGTTGCTAGCTGACCATTCTAGGACATTAGCTACTTTGCTTCCTTCAGGAAGCTCTGACTTCAACTCTGTTGTGTACTCAATGTACATAGCCCAGTTCCAGTTATCCCCAAAATTAATCGTGAATCCTGTGATGCCACCATCAGCATTTCGTGTAAATTCAGCTTTATTGCTAAAGTTATCAATTGGATCCAATTTAAGAAGAGCCGCCTCATTCGGAATCTTCTCTGGTTGAGTCGCATAACGAACTGCACGGAAGGAACTTTCTACCAAGACTTGTCCGCTGTCGCTGAAGTCATCCTTGATGACCATGTTGTTCAACTTGTCTTGAACCGCATTCAAGACAATACGCCATTTTATCCGCTTAGGATTTTCTGGATCTTGGTAACCATACTTCATTTCATAGTCACCAGCTTCACCATCGTCCTTGTTGTAGTTCAATGTGAAGTCAGTGCTACCAAATGTAAAGTAGTAAGTTCCCGTCTTTGGCAAGTTCGCTGCATTTGGACGAACATTGTACCTCAAGGTCATTACCTTATCTTTGTAATTCTCAGAGAAATAGTTTGTAAAAGTAATGGTCACCTTTTGCGTACTTGGATCGGTCACTGCATTGGCAATTACTTCACCATTTTCGTGTACAATTGGAAACTCTAGCTTGGTCACCAGGCCTAGTTCTTTTGGAAGATCTAGAACCAATGTGTCACCAGCATTGATCTGCTGTGAGTCAGGGAAACTAATCTCGTTTGTCGCCTCCATCGTTTGACCAGTAGTGATCTTCGTGTCGGCAGTTAACGGTTGGTTATCAACCTTAATTTCAGTTTTTATCGTATAACTGGTTACTTCAGTCGCAAAGACTGTCGTAAAAACTGTCAAGGATAAAACTAAAAGACTCATAAATGCTAAAACTCGCTTCACGCGTGCTTTTGTGGTCTGCATATTATGCTCCTTTATAAATTATTTGATTATTATTGTAACATATCTGTTTATAAATGCAAGATTTTTTAATTATTTTTCACTAATTGTTCAGTTTTTTGTCAATCCGATTTTACAGGAGAGTCAAAGCCTCTCAAACACCGAAACAAAGCCCATCGACAGCCTTTCAATTCACAACGAAAACCATCTTGATCTTCATCTTTTTCATTAAATTTTCACAAGCTTTTCCTAGTTTTTTCAGATGTTGCTTTCATCGCTCCGAGAATAAAAGTAAGCAACCTATATAAAAAGGCAGTAGCTACTATGTACTACTGCCTCTATAATTGTTCATTATGAAAAAATATCGCACAGCATATGTTTATTGCTTCTGATCAAATAGACAAGGTAGCCACCTTTTTTACTTCGCCTTCTCTAAAATATAAACATGAGCGGACGAATACTGACTCTCCCGGTATCCTAAAGCTTCATAACTCGCTAATAATTGATTGTATTCTTCGTTTTGATCCTTTTGAGATTGAGGGATCACAATATAATCAATTGTTGGATCCGCCTTCTTATCATTGTGATAGAAAATATCATAGAGTTTTTTATGACCTCTAAGTGATGGTGTATAGGCTCCCTCAGCTAAGACTGAAGCATCCTTTGGCAAACTTCCTAAAGTCTTTTGGATTTCATCAAACATGTCTTTATTTTGACGGTAATAGCCGATATTAAAGGACCAATTATTAGTAAAGTGGTGTAGAAGACTACCAGAAAAAATAATTCCTACTATCACGATAGCTACCGCTATTTTTTCCTGTAGGATGTTAGTTTCCTTAAGATCCTCTAATGCTAGAAGCGTCATGATGAAAACTAAAGCACCACTTCCATAGCTATATTGGAAACCAATATCATACTGATAGGGCCAATTAGGCAGTAGGTTAATCACTATCAGTGGAATCACAAGAAAATAAGTCGACCAACGCCGTTGGAGTAGTCCTAAGAAACATACCGGAGCAAACATCAAGAATAAATACCCTAATTTTTTAGCAGTCAGTAACGTACTAATGACATATCCTGGATGGAAGAATAGATTTTTAATCACCATTAACATCCCGCTTTCCCCATTGAGCAAGAATGCCTCAAACCGTGAAACCATTCCTCCCTCACCATAGGCACTCAGAAGATGCATGGCAAAAACGAAATAGGCAATAGGCAAGACAATCTCCGTAAAAAGAAGCCATCTTTTTGTCTGCTTAGATAGATCAAATCGTTTCTGGAAAAGGAAGAATAAGCCCATACTGAGTACATAGATAAAGGCATCTTCTTTCACGAACAATAGTAACATGGTAGCTAGTAGAATCTTCCATTTTTGTTCCGAAATAATGAAATAAAATACCCAAAACACTAATGGGACTAAAAAGCAGTTTTCATGCAGATGGAATCCCCCTGCCGTTGTCATCACTGGCAACAACATAAACCATAAGATGGCCAAAGTATTCGTCAGATTAGAAAACTGTAATTTACGAAGGATTAATCTCAATGGGATAATCCCTGAAAAGACTACGAGCAACTGTAAAATTTCTAAGGTCTCTACATATGGGAAGAGCTTATAGAATGGCAACATTAGATAAAAAATCGGTGAAATATGGACGGCAAAATGAGAGAGTACTCTATCTCTTTCTAAGGTCGTTATCGGAGTCAAATCGTGATTCATCCGTTCAAACATTTGAGAAAAGATCCCAATATCAAACGATGACAACTCATTTGTCTTCACTTTGTAAACCACTACAACAGAAAGATAAAGGACGTAGATCAGAACAAGCGAAAACACGATTGTTTGAACGATTTTTTTATGTCCCTCCAAGTAGTTATATATCGGAAATTTGAAATAAAGAATAATAAACGCAACTGAGATAATGGAGGCAATAGCAACCGGCCAGATGATTGAAAGAAATCGGGTGCTGGAAAGATCAATAGCATGAAAGCCAAGTGCTTGATCTTGAAAATTCGAGCTTCCTAAGGTTAGTAAACGCGGTGTGGCTAGCAAGATGACCGATACATACAAATAGGATGACTTTTCTTTGTTAAACATCCCCCCTATAAACAAAATTAGAGCCAAAAGAATCAAGCCCAGCGATAAAAAGAAGGACATACTCTTATAAATAGCTACGAGGAGAGTCACACAAGAAAGAATGATGGTGATACTACGTATATCTGACTTCATCAACTTGTCATGTAAACAAATTAAGGCACCTCCCACAATAAAAAAGATTCCCATTTTTAATACGGACAAGGGGGCGAGTGTCAAAAACAGATCCTGTGAGGCCACACTCAACAAGTCTACCAATAACATTGTCAAATAGGCACTGATACCGCACATGATAGCATATTCCGTTTTCGCAAACAAATCGCTAAAAACTTTTTTCATCATAAAATCCCTCCAACTGATATTTTATCATAATTTTATACTTCAAACCTAGTTTGGACTAATATTTTTGTAACCTCTCTAACCATTTGATGCCTTATGTTTTCAACCCCTATCAATTTTCAGTTTCGTCTTTGCAAACAAAAACCGTTAGCCGAAAAGCTAACGATTTACGTTAATCTATCACCTCAGTGATCAATCCTGTATCGACATCATAGACAGCTCCTGAGATAATGACATCATCTGGAATCAGCGGCGATGCTTTTAAGAGAGCGACATCCTCCCGGACGCTCTCGTAGATATCCTGAAAGGGTAGGAAGTCTTGGTCTCCAACATCAACTCCCAGTTCCTTCTTCAGATGCTGACGGAAGCCTTCATTCTCAAAGGTTTGCGCTCCACAGTCTGTGTGGTGCAAGACGACGATTTCTCGAGTCCCCATCTGTTGCTGTGAGATGACCAAGGAACGAATCATGTCCTCTGTCACGCGCCCACCTGCATTCCGCAAAATATGGGCATCTCCCAAAGCAAGCCCCAGTGCTGGTGCCACGTGAAGACGAGAGTCCATACAGGTCACAATGGCCACTTGCGTTTTCGGTTTGATCGGAAGATGGAGGTCTCCGTGCAATTCAACATAGGCTTGATTGGCTTTTAAAAAATTCTCAAAATAGGACATTAGGAACTTCCTTTCTGGTTGGTAAAATAGTTTGAACACCAAATTATTTACACTCTATCTTACCATCTTTTTCCCAGATTGTCAGTTGTCAGCCTACATGAAAAAGGAGAGCAAAAGCAAACCGACTTCTACACTCCTTTCTTATCTTATGATCGTCTTGGTAAATAACGATTCAGCAAGCCAGCAAAGGTCTGAAGGTTGAGACTTTGAACATAGACCTCACCAGTCCCTCTAAAGGTATTGACAACACCTTCACCCGTTCCGATGGATTGCCAGAAACCATTTTCCAAATGGATATTGTAATCCAAAGACTGGCTCCAAGCAACGACATGGGCATTATCGATGGTGATTTCTTGATTGTTTAGCTCAATTTTTTTAATTGAGCCGTAGGCATTCACCAAGAGGGTCCCTTGACCTTGGGTCGTCATGACGAAGAATCCACCCTGACCACCAAAGAGAGCCTTACCAATCGATTGGGTTTCCATTGTATAGAAAGCTGAACCATCCAGTGCAAGGAAGGCACCATCGTTCAATCGATACTGCTTTTCGCCCAAGTAGAGTGGCACCACCTGACCTGGTGAGTCGGGTGCCAATGCTAGGTAAGCATTATTAGACTGGGCAAATACCTGAGTGATAAAGGTACTTTCACCCGAAACCATTGACCGTCCAACTGCTTTCACAAAGCGTCCCACACCAGAGCCACTCGCATTTAATTTGGTGTTGAGGGTCACATTAGGCGTATGGTAGACCATACTCCCCCGTTGAATATAGACAGTTTCACCTTGATTGAGAGACAGCTCGACCAAAGGGAACTGCACATTGTTATCTGTAAAAAATTGCAAAATAAGTACCCCCCTATGTTTAGTAAGTATAGAAAAAGTATAGCACAGGAAAAACCTTTTTGCAAACGATTCCAAGATCTGGTTAAGAAAAGACTTTTTTCAGAACTTCCCCTACCGTGGAGACTGCTATCACTTGAATGTCATCTGGGATCGCGATCCCTTGGAGAGAATTTTTAGGTGCATAAATCTTTGTGAAGCCTAGTTTCGCCGCTTCGTTGATCCGTTGCTCAATCCGAGTCACTCGGCGAATCTCACCAGTCAAGCCAATCTCACCGATAAAGGCCTCTTGAGGATTGGTTGGAAGCTCCTTGTAGCTAGAAGCAATGGCCACCGCTACGGCTAAGTCAATGGCTGGTTCGTCCAGTTTGACACCACCAGCTGACTTGAGATAAGCATCTTGATTTTGGAGAAGGAGCCCGCAACGTTTCTCTAACACAGCCATAATGAGGCTGACCCGATTAAAGTCAAGACCCGTTGTCGTCCGCTTGGCATTTCCAAATACAGTCGGTGTCACCAAGGCTTGAACTTCCGCCAGGATTGGTCTGCTGCCTTCCATTGTGACGACAATGGCAGAGCCAGTCGCCCCATCCAAGCGTTCTTCCAGAAATACCTGACTGGGATTGAGGACCTCAACCAAACCGCCCGACTGCATCTCAAAGATTCCGATCTCATTGGTCGAGCCAAAGCGGTTCTTGACCGCTCTCAGGATCCGGAAGGTGTGGTGGCGTTCGCCCTCAAAGTAGAGCACCGTATCCACCATGTGTTCCAACATCCGAGGTCCTGCCAAGGTCCCTTCCTTGGTCACATGCCCGACGATAAAGATGGCAATGTTATTAGTCTTAGCCAGCTGCATAAGTTCAGCTGTCACCTCACGCACCTGAGAAACAGACCCCTGCACTCCTGAAATCTCAGGAGACATAATGGTCTGGATAGAGTCAATGATGAGGAAGTTGGGCTGGATGCGTTCCACTTCTGCTCGAACACTCTGCATATTGGTCTCGGCATAGAGGTAAAACTCACTGTCAATATCTCCCAAGCGCTCAGCTCGCAATTTGATCTGCTGGGCCGACTCCTCTCCACTGACATAGAGGACCGTTCCCACTTGAGACAGTTGGGTGGAGACTTGAAGGAGCAGGGTCGATTTCCCAATCCCTGGATCCCCCCCGATGAGAACGAGACTCCCTGGGACCACTCCTCCACCGAGTACACGGTTGAATTCCTCCATCTCCGTCTTGGTCCGGTGAACATTGATAGAGGTCACGTCCGCCAATTTCATGGGTTTGGTCTTTTCACCCGTCAAGGATACCCGGGCATTCTTAACTTCTGCAACTTCGACTTCCTCCACAAAGGAAGACCAAGAACCACAGTTAGGACAGCGCCCTAGGTATTTGGGTGAATTGTAGGCACAATTTTGACAAATAAATGTCGTTTTTTTCTTTGCGATGATAAACCTCTTTCTAAATCTCTATCTCACACTCAATCACTTGGCAAAAATCAATGGTTTCATTCGGTACAAATTGACGCATGAGCATACGATGGGTAACCACTACAAGCTTTTGATAGTCTCGGTACTTGGCCAAACTTTCAATAAAGCGAGCTCTCATATCCTCAGCAGTTTCATATTGAATTGGGCTATCCGGAAGGAGCTTCCCATTATTTTCTAGAAACAGAGTCCGAGCTGTTTCAAAATTCTCTATACCACTTTCGTATACCTGCCATTCGTGCAATAAAGGCTCTACCCTTAAAGGTAGACCAGTAGCACAAGATACATAAAAAGCCGTTTCTAATGCTCGCGTCACTGCAGAAGACACCAGTATATCAGCTGAGCCAAGCAAAGGATTTTGACAAAGTTCCTGAGCTTGTTGTCTTCCTTTCTCAGATAAGGGTGCCAAATCCATTCCGAATCCAGTATAGAAGCGTTCCTCTAACTCGCGATAATCTGGCTCCCCGTGACGCACAAAGATAATCTTCATCTTAGTGCCCTGTCGACCCAAATCCACCAGTACGAACTCCGTCTGCCTCGTCGCCATCTGCAATTAAAAATGGTGCAAAGACAGCCTGAACCACACGTTCGCCGACTTCAAGAACCACTTCCTGGTCGGTAATGTTTTTCATCTGAGCAAAGATATGGCCTTCATTTCCAGGGTTTCCATAGTAGTCACCATCAATGACACCAACAGAGTTAATCAAGACTAGACCTTTTTTGCGAGGATTAGAGGAACGGTCATAGAGGTAGAGAACCTCTGTCGGTTGCATATAAGCCTTGACTCCTGTTGGCACAAGGACGATCTCTCCTGGCGCAATCACCGTGCGTTCTGCTACCTTTAAATCGTAGCCAGCCGCATGGGCTGTCTCCCGTTTTGGAAGCAAGTCTTGATTGGTATAGGTTGATACAAGTTCAAATCCACGAATTTTTGTCATCATAATTCCTCTTTCATTCTAAATAGTTTCCATCTCTTCTATTATACCATCACTTTGGCCTAGCGTCTCCCCTATACTACTATTCGTATTTTTCCTGACAAACACACAAAAGCCCCCTCAAAGGAGGAGACTTTTGCAGGAGATTATATGAAAAAAGTAAACTGTATCAAACAAAGCTAGGAGGTCTTTGTTGATGAGACTAGTTTACCTCTTTCTCCTTAAAAAAACCTAAAGAGCTTACAATTCTTGTAAAAGATAGCGGAAGAGTTCGAGATTGCCTTTTTCTTCTTTGACAAGAAACTCTGGATGCCATTGCAAGCCGATGATGCGATGACCGTCCACTGCTTCGATGGCTTCAATGGTCTGATCTCGTGGGTCAATGGCTGTCACTCGAAAGTTAGGCGCCAAGTCCTTGATGCTTTGGCGATGAACAGAATTGATCTGGCTAGCTTGCCCAAAGAGACGCTCCACCACACTGCCTTTTTTGGTCTCAATTGAATGAGAAGTCCCAAAAGGAAGCCCCTGCCAGTGCCCTTCTACTTCTTGATGGAGAGTCCCACCGAAGGCAACATTGACCAACTGAACCCCTCGGCAGATAGCTAGGACGGGCTTATTTTGACGGACTGCTTCTTTTAACAAGGCCAATTCAAACTGATCGCGCTCGAGATTGTAGTCATCACTCTCGATAGCGATCTCTTCTCCATAAAAGCTAGGATGGACATTTTGCCCCCCACTGAGGATAAGCTTGTCCACTGTTTCGATATAATCTTTTGCAAAAGATGGGTCTCCCACTGGGATGACCATAGGAAGGCCACCTACTTGCTTAATGGTTTCCGCAAACTTACAAGATACAGACGAATGGATATTTTTTCCATCTGGATCCACTGCACATAGATTGGCAGAGACTCCAACAATCGTTCTACACATGGCCTTCCCTCCTTTGATATTTCTATTCCCTATTTTATCATCCCAACCTTAGAGCGTCTAATATGTATTTTTTAAGAGCCTGATAAATATTTTTTATCACCCAAAGCAAAAAAACAGGCTTGTCTAGCGAGGCTAGAACAAAACCTGTTTTAGAGATTAATTCTCACGTTTTTTGTAAACCAAGGCACTTCCAGCAACCGCCAATGCGAGTCCTGTAGCCACTAGTCCTTCACTCATTGATTGACCAGTAGAAGGAAGAACTTCTTTTTTATCCTCTTTTGGAGGATTTGATGGAATTTCTTTTTCTGGCTTTTCAGTAGAAGGTGGTGGAGTTTTCCCTTTTGGAGGATTAGATGGAATTTCTTTTCTTGGTTTGTCATAAGAAGGTGGTGGAGGAGTCAGTTGATTGACAACATTCCCTTTATCTACTACCAAATTTGTCGCAGCAGTTAATTCCGCCGCAGAAACAGTGATTGAATCAGTTGAAAGTTGGTATCCTGCTGGAGCAGTCAATTCTTTCACCACATAATCCTTAGCCTCAAAGCCTACAAATCTTACAAGACCATTGGCATCAGATGTTGCTGTCGCTTGACCTTCGCCATATGGATTGGCAACTGGTGTCACACCATCTGCCTCAAAGAGTCCGAAGACTGCTCCTGCTAGATCTTGGTAGAATGGATTTACCTTGTGAAGCTGAATGGTGTAAAGCTTCAATTCTGGTTTCTCAACTACCGGTGGAGTTGGTGGAATAGCAGTGAATGGTTTATTGACAATTTTACCTTGATCAAGTACTTGATTGGTTGATGCAATCAACTGGCTAGATGAAACAGTAATCGCTTCTTCAGAAAGTTGGTATCCTTCTGGAGCAGTGATTTCTTTCACTACATAATCCTTGGCTTCAAGTCCTGTAAAGGTCACAAGACCGTTGGCATCGGATGTCGCTGTCGCTTGACCTTCGCCATATGGATTTGCAACTGGTGTCACACCATCTGCTTCAAAGAGTCCAAAGACTGCTCCTGCCAAGACTTGACCTTCATTGTTAACTTTGTGCAATTGAATGCTGTAGAGAGTCAATTCCGGTTTCTCAACTACTGGCGGAGTTGGTGGGATTTCAGTAAACGGTTGGTTCACCACATTACCTTTATCCACTACCAAATCTGACGCAGCGCTCAATTCTGTTGCAGAGACAGCGATTGAAGCTGTTGAAAGTTGGTAACCTTCTGGAGCTGTCAATTCTTTCACTACATAATCCTTAGCCTCAAAGCCTACAAAGCTTACAAGACCATTAGCATCGGATGTCGCTGTCGCTTGACCTTCGCCATAAGGGTTGGCAACTGGTGTGCTACCATCCGCTTCAAAGAGTCCGAAGACTGCTCCTGCTAGAGCTCGACCTTCACCATTCACCTTGTGAAGCTGAATCGTATAAAGCTTCGCTTCTGGTTTTTCAACTACTGGTGGCGTTGGTGGGATTTCACTTGTGACAAAGGTATTGGTGAAGGATGTCTTCTCACCATATGCCACTGTAGCCTTGATGGTATTGCTTGCATCATCTTTCGTAACTATTACTGTCACTTCGATGCTTGCTTGGTCGTAGGTCATTCCTTTTTCTTGAGATTGAGGGATTACTTCCTTAATCGTGTAGTGGAAAGTTTTCCCTGCATCTTCTTGTGAATAAGAAATTTCGTCAAATGCTACAGAACCATCTGCTGCATTTTGTTTTGTTTGAAGAACTTCTCCAGCTTCATCCAACAAGTTAAAGCTGAATTCGCCATCTTTTAGGTCACGACCTTCTAAAATCTTGCTGGCTGAAATCTGAGCTTTTGCTGGACTTGGAGCTGAGTAAGTATTTGCAAAGACCTTGCTTTCTGGATAGACAACTGTTGCTTTTAGGTTGTCTCCATCTTTAGTTACCTGAACGGTTACTTGTTTTTCGGCTGTATCGTATGTGATACCTGGTACGTTCCCCTTGACTTCCTTCACAGTATAAGTGTGTTCACCTTCTGCTGTGTAAGAGATAGCATCAAAGGTTACTTTGCCAGATTTGTTGGTAACAGTTTGAAGTTTGTTTGCACCTTCGTACAATTCAAAGCTAAACTCACCGTCTACCAAGTCACGACCTGTCAACTCTTTCGTCAACTCAATTGTTGCAGTTGTTGCGTTTGGTGTGAAGGCATTGGTAAATGTTTTGTTTTCTGGATAGACGACTTCTGCCTTCAAGGCATCTCCGTCACGAGTAACTTTAACAGTCACTTGTTTTTCGGCTGTGTCGTAAGCAATAGTGGCATTATCCCCTTTGACTTCTTTCACAGTGTAAGTGTGTTCACCTTCTGCTGTGTAAGAGATAGCATCAAAGGTTACTTTGCCAGATTTGTTGGTAACAGTTTGAAGCTTGTTTGCACCTTCGTACAATTCAAAGCTAAACTCACCGTCTACCAAGTCACGACCTGTCAACTCTTTCGTCAACTCAATTGTTGCAGTTGTTGCGTTTGGTGTGAAGGCATTGGTAAATGTTTTGCTTTCTGGATAGACGACTTCTGCCTTCAAGGCATCTCCATCACGAGTGACTTTAACAGTCACTTGTTTTTCAGAGGCATCGTAAGTAATAGTGGCATCATTACCTTTGACTTCTTTTACAGTGTATGTATGTTCACCTTCTGCTGTGAACTCAATCGGTTCGAATGTAATTTTCCCACTTTGGTTAGTCGTTGTTTGAAGCTTGTTTTCACCTTCGTACAATTCAAAGCTAAACTCGCCGTCTACCAAGTCACGACCTGTAAGATTTTTATCCAGCTCGATAGTAGCTTGAGTTTTGGCTGGCTTCTCTTTCTTGTTTACAATTGTTTTGCTAACAGGTTTAGTTGGTGTCGTAAATTCACTAGCTTCAACAATTGTATCTTCTGCCAACCCATAGCCTTCCGGAGCTTGAATTTCTTTGATGATGTATTTGTCACGAAGGATGTTCTTGACAGTAAATTCACCGTTCGCATCTGACTCGAATTCACCAATCACTTGACCAGTTGCTTGTCGAACAACTTGGAATTTTGCTCCTTTAAGAGGTCTGTTTTGTTCGTCTACCTTAGTAACTTTAATACTAAATTCGTAACCAATACCTTCACCACCAGCAATTTGGATTTTCACTGTACTATTTGATGAGTATTCATCCTTATTGCTTCCCTTGATAGTAGCTTGGTTAAGAATTTTTTCACCATCAACAACAGCATAGTTTACATCTGTCTCATATTCAATAGCAAATTGATCATCAGCAGCAATATTACCTAGATTAATAGAAAATGAATTTCCATTAATATTCACTGTATAGTCAGCGGTAACATCTTTTGCGTTTTTGAGTTCCCATTTACCATTGTTATATTCCCAAGTTCCTTTTTTAATCTTGAAACTTCCTGGCTTGTAGGTGATACCTGGTGATTTCAAGGTATCTGTAACAACAGCATCATTAATGACTTCATTCGTTCTGTTTACAGAAATTCGGAAGCCAAGCTCTTTGTTTCCTTTTTCGCTCCAACCCGATTTAATGATAGAGTAGCGGTTACCTCCACCGATTGTCCCACTTGTAACTTTTCCTGTGAATTTCACTTTATCATTTACAGAAACCTTAACTGGAACCTCTCCATCATTTGGAGATTTTACTTTATTAACTTGAGCATAGAAGAAAAATGAACCTGAAACATCATTTTTTTCTTCCACAAATTTTGTAAAGGTCAAGATAATTTTACCAGTCGCAGCGTCAACCTTTGCATTAGCGATCAATTTACCAGTAATTGAGTCATTAATCTCAAAATCTTGAGATTTGATATCTATTGGAGAGGCAACGCTAACTTCTGTGGTATCTCCAGCTGTAACATTTTTTCCCTCCAAAGCAAACTTTGCATTCAGACGGAAACTATCGTATCGACCAACCGGTCCTGTCAAAGCTTCACCTTTATCATTTTGAATCTTTACATCCGTGATGACATCCACTTTTTTTGACGTTTCTGCATTTACAATTTTTGAAAAAAGCGTAAAGCTTACCATCAACAATGAAAGCGTCATCAATAGATATATTGCCAACTTTTTCATTTTTTCTCCCCTTATATTCATAATAATAAGTGAAATTATTATACCACAAACTAGTAATAATGCAACTATAAAGTAACATTTTTTATTTAGTTTCCTTCCTAAATGAATTGTCTTCACAAAACAATTGATAGTTATACAAGTTTTTTTGCCTATATTATGTTAAAATAGAGAGAAGAATAGGATCATTCTTCAAGGCCCTCTTGGAGCGTTTTTGAAGATGCAAGTCCTAGATTTCTAGACTTGCTTGAAAATAGATATAGAAATGGAAGATACAATGGAAAAACAAACCGTTGCAGTATTGGGTCCTGGTTCATGGGGAACAGCCCTTTCACAAGTCCTCAATGATAACGGCCATGAAGTCCGTCTCTGGGGAAATATCCAAGAACAGATCGATGAAATTAACACCAATCATACCAATCAGCGCTATTTTAAAGATATCGTTATTAGTGATCAGATTACCGCTACGACCGATCTGAAAGCAGCCTTGGACAGTGTAGATGCCATCCTCTTTGTGGTTCCGACTAAGGTAACCCGCTTGGTAGCTAAACAAGTCGCTGAGACTCTGGACCATCCTGTCAAGGTCATGCACGCGTCCAAAGGACTAGAACCAAATAGTCACAAACGGATTTCTCAAATCTTAGAAGAGGAAATCCCTGCTTCTCTACGTAGCGAGATTGTGGTTGTGTCTGGGCCAAGTCACGCTGAAGAAACCATCGTTCGCGATATCACTCTGATCACAGCGGCTTCTAAAGATTTAGAAACAGCTCGTTATGTTCAAGAACTCTTCAGTAACCACTACTTCCGCCTCTATACCAATACAGATGTGATTGGGGTAGAGACAGCTGGAGCTTTGAAAAATATTATCGCTGTTGGTGCTGGAGCCCTCCATGGACTCGGCTTTGGGGACAATGCCAAGGCTGCCATCATCACACGTGGACTAGCTGAAATTACCCGTCTAGGTGTTAAACTAGGTGCCAGCCCCTTAACCTATAGTGGACTATCCGGAGTTGGGGACCTGATCGTGACAGGGACTTCCATCCACTCTCGGAACTGGCGAGCTGGGGATGCCCTCGGTCGCGGTGAAAAACTGGAAGATATCGAAGCCAACATGGGCATGATCATCGAAGGGATTTCAACCACTAAGGCTGCCTACGAACTGGCTCAAGAGCTAGACGTCTACATGCCAATCACACAAGCCATATACCAAGTAATTTATGAAGGGCAAGATATTCGTGAAGCCATCAACTTCATGATGAGCAACGAATTTAAAGAAGAAAATGAGTGGAACTAAGGAATTCTTCCTTCCCAATCAGATCAACAACCAATCATTCTTCAGTTAGAAAGGAATTATTATGACAAAAGTTAGAAAAGCAGTCATTCCTGCGGCTGGACTTGGAACTCGTTTCCTACCTGCTACTAAAGCCCTGGCCAAAGAAATGCTGCCAATCGTGGATAAGCCAACCATCCAATTCATCGTTGAGGAAGCCCTTAAGGCTGGCATCGAGGATATTCTCGTTGTCACTGGTAAATCAAAACGTTCGATCGAAGACCACTTCGACTCAAACTTTGAACTTGAGTACAACCTCAAGGAAAAAGGGAAAAATGACCTGTTGAAACTGGTCGATGAAACTACCGGGATGCGCCTCCACTTCATTCGTCAAAAACATCCGAACGGCCTTGGAGATGCTGTCCTTCAGGCGAAGGCCTTCGTTGGGAATGAGCCTTTCGTTGTGATGCTGGGTGATGACCTCATGGATATTACAGATGATACAGCGACTACGCTCACTAAGCAATTGATGAATGACTACGATGAGACACATGCTTCAACCATTGCTGTCATGAAAGTTCCCCATGAAGAAGTTTCTGCCTACGGTGTCATTGCTCCTCAAGGGGAAGGCATCAACGGACTCTATAGCGTTGAAACCTTTGTCGAAAAACCGGCACCTGAAGAGGCACCGAGTGACCTTGCCATTATCGGTCGTTACTTGCTAACTCCAGAAATCTTCCAGATTTTGGAAAACCAAAAACCAGGCGCTGGAAATGAAATCCAATTAACGGATGCCATTGATACCTTAAACAAGACCCAACGAGTATTTGCCCGTGAATTTAAGGGCAGACGCTACGATGTAGGGGATAAGTTTGGTTTTATGAAAACATCTATTGATTATGCCTTGCAACACCCACAGGTTAAAGATGATCTCAAACAATACATCATTGATCTTGGAAAAAAATTAGAAACATCTGAACAAACTTCGGACTAAACCATATACGAATCTGAAGGATGCAAAAGAGACTGACCATATGGTGTAAGTGGTTCGCCACTCTACAAAATGGTCAATCTCTTTTTTCTTGTAAAAAAGAAGAGAGTGGGACAGAAATCGGTCATTCGTTAGAATTCGATTTCGTCGTCCCACCTCCGCATAATTGAGAGGCTAGGACTTTTGTCCCAGCCTCCTCTTTCATTTATTCTCTTGTTTATCTATTTTTTAAGGATGAACATTGTAAGAATAATTTGTATTTGGGTAAGTCTCAATTTCACCTGGATTGAAATTAGAACCGAAGCGATTATTGTTGTTTACACTGTTTCCTGCTACAGGAGCTTCAGCTGGAGCTTGAACAGTTTCTTCAGGCTTCGCAGGGGTTGCTACTTGGGTAGGTGCAGATGGTTGTTTGTCCTTGTTAGCAGCATAGCCAAAGCGATTGTTTGGATTTCCTTCTGCATTTGCTGGGATATCCTTATTAGAAGGGGTAGCCCTATAATAAGAAGCAGGAATTTCAATTTTTGTAATATTTCCGTCAACTTGTGGTTTTTCTGAAACTGTTGGTGTGTCTGGTTTCTTAGGCTCTTTAGGATCTTTAGACTCTTCAGGATCTTTATAATTATCTGGTTTAGAAGCACGATAAGGATCTGACTTGCGTCCAGCTGCCTCTAATTGTTTTTCCATTAATCTTTCATAATCTTTGAAGTGTTGGAAAAGGCGATCAGACAAGTCAAGGGCATCTTTCGTTACTTTATCTTCAGCAGCTTTTGCAGCTTCCGGTTGATCTTTTAGTGAATAATATTCAATATCTTTCTTCTCTTGATCAGCAATAAATCCTTTTTCTAGTGCTTTCCAATGTTCTTGGACGGTTTTTCCAAAGATATCTTGATTGTTGATTGCCATGTTGTCAATATGCCAAACAGTCCAATACCAAGAATTTGGATCATAGGTTTCTGTTTGTGGTTTAAAGACTTCATGAGTGTCTTTCACATTTCCATAGAATGGGACATATGGAGTGTTCCGTGATGGTCCCATTCCTAGCCAAACTGTACCACCAAATGATTTTGGTAGTTTTGGATTGATTTGATAGACATGGGCATCAATAACATTTTCATTACCTAGTGCATATTTGTATTGATCTTTGCGAACTGTGTCGTTTGCACCATTGTCACCTTGTTTCTTGACACCGATTTGATCGTCCGGTACAAAGCGACCATTCAAGTGTTCAAAACGGTTGCGTTGGAGAGCAAAGGCATCTTCTAATGTAAATTTCTTATTTGGATCAGTTGGTGAGCGGAAGAGTTCGTATTCATCATCCTCGTAAGTCACTTTTGAATTTGGATCAAGTACTGTAATCCCTGCATAAGTCCGAGAACGGTCTCCTTCTGCATATTTTTCAGGTCCGTAAGACTTAGCAATATGGAAGTTGCCATCTTTATCAGTCTTGTAACTTCCTGATTCTTTTGCTACTTTTTCAACATCTTTTGAAGCGATAACATTTTCCTTATCATTCAAATCAACGTGACCAAGGTAGTAGGTATTTGCAAAGACTGCATATTTATCTTCTGGTACCTTCACCGCTACATATTGGTGACCTGAAAGGATTTCCATATACCAGGTTTCGTTTTGGTCAGCAACTACAACTGTATTTCCTTCGGCTGATCCCTTTTCTTCGATAACTTTTCCAAGTAATTCGATTGCTTCACGAGCTGTTTTTGCACGAGGTAAAATCACATCGAGCATAGCAGCTTCTGGAAGTCCATCTTCTTTTAGTGGATCTTTTGCTAATACTTTTTTATTTGGGATTGCTGTAACAGTGGCAGTCATTGAAACACCCGCTTCGTTGAAGCCATGTTCTCCGAAAGCACCGTTGCTACCGTCTCCACGAGCGGAGTCATAGGTAGCTGTGTATTTCATTTCACTGGCAGCATGAGGATAGGTGAAACCATTGGATTCGTCCTGAATTTGGTCCCCTTCCTTATAATTCTTGGCATCAACAACAACATAGTTTTTGTTGTGTTTTCCGCCATTTGGATAATAAGGATAGTCCTCAGTCCGGCCAAACAGGGTGGTCCCATCCTTGGTCAACTGACGTCCAATGATAAATCCACAGCAAGCCTCAACAGCTTGAAACGGAAGGAGCAATATAGCCATCGCTACTAGCGAGAGCTTAATCAACCATTTTTTCATTGCAAATCTCCTCTTATTTAATATTTTATCCATTTTATGAATGGATAAGAAAGATATTTACAATTGCTAGTTTACTCCTTTTTAACCCTTTTTGCAAGCGCTTTCTTATGTGGTCTTTATTCACCTTTAGAGCAACTTTTTGGGTGTATCTGCTTGTTTTGGGATTTTATATACAAAAAAACTGAGACTTCACTCAGTTTTCAGATAATTTACAAATTCGTTACAAATCATAAAAAGGGATGAGCAAATAAAGCCCAAGCATAAAGAAGAACGGCCCCAGCTGTATAAAGGAACAGAGCTCCCAAGCGCCAGCTTTTTTTCACACTATCTCGCTCCCCATAGACGGGAAAGACAAAGGCTAGAATCCCTCCTCCTACCAAGCCTCCTAAGTGACCTGCTAGACTAATCCCTGGCATAAAGCTAAAGAGGATATTGATCAGGATCAAGGAAGTATAACTTTGGCTCAGATACTGAATGTAGGGACTCCGAGCAATAAAACGTAAACTGGCAATAGCGCCAAAGATACCGAACAAAGCGGTAGAAGCCCCTGCTGCGACGACTTCTGGAGAAAAGACCAAGACAAAGAGATTCCCCATCAAGCCAGATAGCAGATAGAGGGCTAAGAAGGCCTTTGAGCCAAATAAATCTTCTGCGATCCTTCCGAGGAAATAGAGGGTAACCATGTTCAAAACAAAATGTTGCAAGCCAATATGAACAAATATGGCAGCAAGCAACCGCCAGCTCTGGCTCGGGTCTACTTGGATTTCAGCTCCTAAGACACCCCCAAAATCATAAACAGTTTGGACAGATT
This sequence comes from Streptococcus sp. bf_0095, assembly GCF_004166885.1. GTDB lineage: Bacteria > Bacillota > Bacilli > Lactobacillales > Streptococcaceae > Streptococcus. Next base: position 417,099 of record NZ_RCYU01000002.1, read on the forward strand.
CATAGTCAAAACCACGAACCAGCAACATGGCTAGAAAAACGCCGGTTGTTAATAGGAGCAAGCTACTGGTCACTGGGTATTTCTTATCAAATAGTTGATTCATCCACAAGAACCTCCTGTACTGGAATATCATGGGGAGCAGGTGAAAAGTCTACTTCCTGGCAAGCATAGATAGTGCTGACGGTCGCTCCGTCGAAATCTGCCAAATAGCGATCGTAATAGCCTCCTCCATAACCCAGACGGTAGCCATCCTTTTGAAAGGCCACTCCAGGAACATGGATCAGGTCAATCTCCGACTGATCTACCGCTTGAGCCCCATCCTCTGGTTCCAAGAGACCAAAGGCTGTTGGTTTCAATTTCTGCGGGTCATAGACTGCAAATTCCATGCGTCCTTTGGGATAGGTTTTTGGGATGACAACCTGTTTACCATCTTCTTGAGCTGCATCAATCAGAAAACTCGTATCCACCTCATGCGGGAAGGACAAATAGGTCGCAATAACGCTTGCTTCTTGGTAAGCTGACAAAGAGCGTAACCGCTGGATCAAGGCTCGATCAGCCTTTCGCTTGTTCTCCGGCTCCAAGCCTTTCATCTTCTTCAATATACTTTTTCGAATACTTGCTTTCATTTCCGTCTCTCTTTATTGGTTGGCTTTCATTTTCAAGAAAGGACTAATGGCTTTGACCCCAACGTGCAGGGCTTCTTCCTTGGGACTCATCTGAGGGTGATGGAGGGCAAATGGACTATCCACTCCCAACCAGAACATGACCCCATCTACTTTTGACAAGAGATAACCAAAATCCTCTCCAGTCATGGCGGGTAGGATATCAATCAAGGTGACATCTTCTGCTTGATCAAAGAAGGTCATCAGTTCATCTGCCAAGTCCGGATTGTTTTCCACCGGCAAATAGCCCCCTTGCTTAAGTTCAAGATCTATCTCCATATCAAAAGCATCTGCAACCCCTCTGGCAATCGTCTCGAGTCGCTTCTGGGTCAAGAGGTTCATTTCCATGGTCAGGGTCCGAATCGTCCCATGCAGAAAGGCCGTCTCCGCAATGACATTATTGGTCGTCCCCACATGCATGGAACCGAAGGTCACAACAGCTCCCTCGATAGGATCGACATTGCGGCTGACAATGGTTTGAACCTGGGTGACAAAATAGCTAGCAGCAACCAGGGCATCCTTGGCTTCATGAGGAAAGGCGGCGTGTCCACCTTTTCCTTTAAAGGTCAGCTTCACTTCACAGGTCCCTGCAAAGAGCGTCCCCCGATTGGTCGCGATTTCGCCTACCTTTAAGTCCGGACGGACATGGAGGCCGTAGAATTGATCAGGTAGCCAGTCTCCAAAGGCCCCATCTTCATACATAAGCATGCCTCCAGCTTCATTTTCCTCGGCTGGTTGAAAGAGGAATAAGAGATTGTTCTTAGGCTGTTCTTGAACCAATTGCTCCAACAAGCCCAAGGCTAAGGTCATATGAACATCATGGCCACAGGCATGCATCCGACCTTCGTGGTGGGAGGCAAAGTCAAGGCCAGTTTGCTCGATAATGGGCAGTCCATCGATATCCGTCCGCCAGCCAATGGTCTTTTCTGGATTGGATCCTTTCAGAAAAACCAGGATCCCCGTCCGCCAGGTCCGCTGCTCGACGAATTCTTTTCCCTCGGTGATTTCTGCGATGCGCTCCAAGAGATAGGCTTGTGTTTTAAATTCTTCTAGTCCAATTTCTGGGATTTGATGCAGGTCCCGCCGAATTTTTACTAAATCAAGTGTCATATCCATCTTCCTCTTTTGAGAAGAAGCCGAGGTATCCCCCAGCTTCCTTTTCTTATTCCTCTATTATAGGTTACGCAAGGCATCCTCAAGCGCTGTTTTTTGTTGCGTCTGTTCGTCAATCGTCTTGATCACGCGCGCAGGCACACCCGCTACCACTACATTTTCAGGCACATCTTGGGTAACGATCGCACCCGCCGCTACGACGGAGCCATTACCAACTTGAACCCCTTCGATGACGACGGCGTTGGCTCCCACCAAGACGTTATCCCCGATACGAACTGGTTCTGCAGAGGCTGGCTCAATGACACCAGCTAGAACCGCTCCTGCTCCGATATGGCTGTTTTTACCAACCGTTGCACGGCCACCAAGAATAGCTCCCATATCGATCATGGTCCCCGCACCGATTTCAGCACCGATATTGATGACGGCTCCCATCATGATTACCGCATTGTCTTCAATGGTCACCTGATCTCGAATAATCGCACCTGGTTCAATCCGGGCATTCAAATAACGCTTGTCCAGCAAAGGTACCGCTGAATTGCGACCATCTTGCTCTACGATATAGTCTTTGTTTTCTGTTAGGTTGGCAAGAAGGGGCTCAATCTCTTTCCAGTCTCCAAATAGGACATTGCCTAGCTTTACAACGGATGCTGGAAGCTCTCCTGCCAATTCCCCTTCAAAGGTCACTTTTACGTTGGTTTTCTTTTCTGCATTGCCGATAAAGGCGATAATCTCTTGTGCAGTCATTTTTTGTGCAGTCATGGCGATACCTCTTGTTCTATGTAGTCAGTCCTCTAGGAAAATAGGCTCCTTTTGAACTCTTAGATTTTACTATTATAGCATAATTTGCAAGAATTCTTTCTCATCTAAAGATTTCATCAAAGCAACACGTTCTGGACCAATAGAGACAAGTAGAGAGGCCAGAATTTTTTGACAACCCCTAAATAGGAATTCTCAGATGATCTTATCGATTATGATTTATCCTCAACACTCCTTATACTTTTCAAACGGAATCTCCCCCCAGTTTCATCAAAAGACATAAAGACACTCATCTTATCTTTTGTAGTATAGACGATTGTAATTCGTTTGACTCCCCCAATAGCATAATTATTATGCATAAAGTCAGGAGTTCCTAATTCTTTTACAGCTTCTGTCAACTCTAGACCTTCTTCAGATGAAGCTTGCAAAGCCTTATAGTCTTTACTTGTTTTCGTGACTTCTCCTCTAAAACTTTTCCTAGTATAATAGGTCACACTACTGAGTTCCATAGAATCTTGTTCTTTCAGAAAATTAAGAGACAAGCGCCCTGTATCCCCGACGAGCTCATATTCTAATCCGATTCTCTGGCTACCGTCGGAGCTAGAGGACAGGTGACCAGAGACCGCTTTCCCAATCTGATCGACAATCTGCTCTGGCGTTACATTAGGTTCATTCGCTTTTCTCACTAAAGAAATGAAATCCTCTATGGACAATTCAATTCTGTGGTCCTTGTCAATATAAGGAGAATCTTCTCCAAAAAATGTAAATTCAGTTTTTACGGATGAATCTGTTGGGAGCTTCTCAGTCTTTTTAGTGGTTGAATAGGAATCTCTTTGATGGGAAAGGTATCTTACATAGTGGAGAGCCCCACAAAAGAGACACACAATGACGACAAGACCTATCCCTAGCTTCAGGAGACCACTGCGACGAGAAAACCAGGATGCTTTGAACTGGCCCATTTGGGATGCGTATACTCGATCTGATCTCGAATATTTGTCTTCCTCAAATTGATCTTTGGATTCAAATACCTCTCCTTGTGGTTGACCTTCTGAAAACACCTCCGGTACTTTTTTATTCCCCCCTGGCACTTTTGACCATTCTCGTTGAATTTTTCTACCTTTTTGCATTTCACTCTCCCTTATTCTCGTTTCTCAGGATGGAAGAAAACGGAATGAGACTCCTCCTTCTCACTTTAGTTATTCTTTTTTATCCTTTAATTTCGTCATACTTCCCAAACGGAAAAAATCTCCATCTTGATCAAAATACAAGGTAACTCGCATCTCATCACTTGCTTTATAGGAGATAGCAATTTGAGCCTCCGTCCCAGGTAAAAAACTGGAATAGAGCCAATCTGGTACTCCCAATTCTTTGATAGCTTCCATCAACTCCACCCCCTCTTGACCTGGCTGAGGAATAAGAGCACTATAATCATCACTTGTTCTTTCAGTTGATTCTCTCTGGCTTTCTAGGGTAAAATACTGAATCGAATGCAGAAGGAGGCGATTCTCCTTTTCACTAAAATCAAAGTCCAGTGCTGCTTTATTATCGGTAAGGAGATACGTCAATACACTTCCTCGACTACCATCAGAGTCTATACTCACATATCCATCTCTTGCTTTTCCTAATTGGTTGAAAATATCATTCATAGTAAGGTTGGCATCATTAATTTTTCTAATGTATGCGACAACCTCCTCTATATTGATATCAACTTTATGATTTGGGTCTGTATAGCGAGAGTTTTTATTAAAAAGATTTTTAAATTCCTTATCTGATAAACGAGCCTCTGTCCCCTTGCTTAATTTTACAGAGTGAGAATCATGCGCAGGTGATTTCACATATCGAGACACAATGTTAAAAAGGAACAAGAGGAACAGACCTCCTAGCACTAGCTTGAAGAAAATAGAGAAATGAGCTAAGTAAGACTTCTTAAGCACACTTTTTTGAAGATTCTCTCCACCATTTCGCTTCCCTGTTTTTGCTTCTTTGACCCTGCTTGGTAGTTCCATCCTATCATTCTGCAGATTACTTTTTGAAGAGAGCTCTGAAGAGATTTTATTTCCACCTGGGACCTTAGTCCATTCTCTCTGAATCTTTCTACCTTTTTCCATTCAATTTCTCCCCTCTATCAGGTAAGACTTGTAATCCCTTGAGAGTCCACCTGGCTCTTTCGCAACAAATAGCAAGAACCATCCATTATTTCAATCTCTAATAAATAAGTTTTTCCCTTCTCATCCTGATAGGACAGTTGAAAACCTTCCTGATCAGGCCCGATCTGGTGTCGAACGAAAGATTGTAAGCCCTGATAGCTACCTAGAAGTGCTTTCAGATCCATCTTTTCTCCAGGTTCTAAGCTCTGGTAAACTTTTTCTGAAAAAGCTTTGTTTCCCTCCCGGTCTAGATTGGCTAGACTGGCGTCGATCTCTTCTAGCAGATAGCTCCCATCAGCCCCCTTGCTAAAAAGCAAACGGATGGAGGCTCCCTTTCCCCTATCGTCCCATCGATAGAGCAGGGAGAGACTGGGTTGCTTACTTGCTGTAGATTGAAAGAGAACTTTCTCTTGGGGGTGCCCCATCTCCTTCAGAAGGGTCTCCAGGCGACTTCCAGTCTGCTTCAGGCTACCGTTTTGGTTCTTTATCGACAGAGAAAAATGCTTAATTTGTTCCAAGGTCCATGGCGAATCCTTTTTTTCATTCGTTTCTTTTAAGAGTCGCTCCCCTTGAAATTCTTTCGCTTTAAAAGTTGATAAGTTCTTTATTTCACTTATCGCTGTAGAATTTTTCGGCGGATGACTAAGGACCTCTAACCCCATCCCTAGGAGGAGCGCTAGCAGCAGGAGACCAGGAATTGTTAACTTCTTGATGACTGTATCCATTTACTCCTCCTTATTCGACCTTGACTAGATGATAGCGAGCATCTTTTTGGGCTTGCAAAGTGAGAAAGACGAGCCCCTCTTGTGCACGGTAGGTTAGGACCAAAACTGTCTTTCCATCCTTACGATTCAAAAGCAATGATTGTGGCAAGCCAACCTTTTGTAAAATGTCTTCTAGTTTCATGCCAGTTTTCTCTTTCCCACTAGCAAGACTGGTCAAGGCTGCCTTTTTCAGCTGTTTACTTTCTATATTCTGCTTAGAGGTTGGTTGATAGCCCTGAATAGCTGTTAGATAGTAGCCATCCTTCATATGGGTAAATTCAAATTGGTATCTATCTCGACCATCTTGTGTCGTTCTATAGCTGAGACGAAGGAGCTGCGTTCTAGCTTTTGACTCAAGCCGAGCTTGCTTGGCTCCCCCTAATTTTTTGACCAGGGTCTCTGGTGTCGTCCCCTTGGTGCTTGGCCCACCAGTCCCATCTCCTATTTTAAATTCTAGCAATTCCTCCAAATGCACCCCAACTTCTGGTCGATCTGATTTCGCCAGGAAAGCCTGCAGATAAGCTTCTTCCTTACGAAAGGTCACTTGCTGGTCTGGATTTAGCTGGTCTTGTGGCCTCCCAGAAGCAGCAAGCCCATAGCCTACTCCCAACATTCCCAGGATCCCTAAAAGAATCCCTCTTTTTTGGATGAAAACCAGGAGGGCCTTCAGATGTTTTCTTATTGTTTCCTTTACATTATCCATTCTGTGATCGAATCTGTATCCCTTTCCGTCCAACTGTTCACGCCTATTTCCTTTAGCAACATATCCTACTATACCATAAATAGCCAGTCCTCGCTAGAATAGAGAAAGACCTGGAATGTCTATTCCAGATCTTTTTAGGGTTTTAAGTGAATGGATTTTTCCTCCCTTACCTCTTTCGAAAAGAATGAATGAAGAGCCCTTCTTCATCATCATTCTTTTTCAGATAAGAGGAAATCACCATCTGATTGTCTCACAAAAGTCAACCTATATTCAGAGGAACTTGAGGATTTAAAAGATACTCTCATTGTAGTCACAATATCATGAGTTTTGTAGTCCTCTTCTGCAGACATTGAAAGACTAGAAATAGTATGATCCTTAATCACTTCCTTGTAGGATACACCATCCTTACCAGTTTTGGCATCTCCCACTTTCAGTTTATCATAGTAAGATGAGGTCATAAAATCGTCCTCAGCTTCTTTATAATTTCCTGAATAATAGAGGTCTTTTAAATAATAATTGTCTCCATTCTTCTGAAACGTAAGGCGCATTTCACGAACAGTACGATAAGAAGGCAGCGTATCATCCTGATCTTCGTCTAACTCGCCCCATTCTAAATCAATTTTATCTCTTCGAAACGTGCCTTTCAAAGCCTTGCCATGTGCATCCACGACATCTTCAATGCTTGTTCCTAAATCTGGAGTTTCGTATGTCCCAAACTCCAAATCAGCTAAATCATCAATATTCCAAGAAAATTCTGCTTCTTCCGGATTAATATACTTCCCAGACTGATCACGTTTTGATTCCCCTGCGTCAGCTGTTGGGTGAAGGGCCGGTTCGCTACTTTTAGCATTTGTTGCACCAAAAGAACGGCCAAGAAATAGACCTGCAATGACTCCTAAGACTGCAAAAACACTAACACAAGCGATTAATAGACCTTTCCCTGGCTTCTTTTGATTACCAGTTTCTGGCACACCAAATGGTGCCTGTGATTGATTCATATTCATCTTTCATCTATCTCCTCTATATTAAAAACGTTCTGGACCAATGTATAAGAAGTCCCCGTCTGGTTGTGCTAAGAAGCGTAATGTCTTATAATCGTCACCGACCTTAAAGTTTACGGTTGCAATAACACGAGTAGAGTCATACTCTTCTCCATCTGCAGTAGCTTTTGTTTCTGTTCCAATTCGAACAGCACTTGATTTACGCTTTTTCAAAACTTCTGATAAGGAAGTTCCACCTTTACCAGTTTTCTTATCTCCTGTTTTCAGATTTTTGAATTCTTTTGTACTTAACTCACGATCTGCAGAAGTATCTTCATCTTCATCGTCTTCTTCGTCTGCATAGAATTCTTCTAAATCATAAGCTTCTACAGTTTTCAAATAATAATTTCCATCAACTTTTTCAAATCGGAAATAAACATTCTGATGTTCAGCATTCTTTGCGCGATCCCAATAAAGAGTGAGGCTATTCTTATCATACTCTACACTGGAAGCCAATCCATAGGTGTCAACAATCTGATCAGCAGTCAAACCATAACCATCCTTATTGGTATAACTCAAGGAACCAAGGTCTTTAAGAGTCCAGGTGAAAACAGCCTCCTTCTTATCTGTAATGAAGCTGTTCTTTATCTTTTTTGCTTCTTCATTAGCGCGTTCTAAACGTTTTGTTCGATTAGCATCTGCTTGAGGCTTAGATGAATTTCCCCAGAAATAGCCAGCTCCACCACCAATTAATCCACCAAGAAGGAGTGCAAAAAGGGAAAAGACAACAAATTTCGTCCATCCACGCTTCGGTTTTGGTTGAACATTCCATTGCGATTGGAAGGCTTGAGGGTTCCCTTGTTGGTAGAACGGATTATTCTCTACCTGAGGCGCTTGATTTTGGAAAAATTGTTCCTGTCCTCCAGCTTGTGGTCCTTCTACTGGAGAAGCCTGTTGAAAGGCTTGCGCTCCTGGTGCCCCAAATGGCTCATAAGCTGTTTGGCTATTTTGTGCTCCAAAAGGTTCTTGGACGGTTTGACCAGTTTGAGCTTCAAGAGGTTGCTGAACAGTTTGTTCTTCTTGCGCTCCAAAAGGTTCTTGAACAGTTTGTCCCTCTTGTGTTCCAAAAGGCTCTTGAGAAACGTTCTCCTCTTGTGTTCCAAAAGGTGTCTTGTCTTCTGTTGTCATAATCTCTCCTTTACTAACAACCTGCGCCCGTCATTCTCCCCACTTTTCGTGACCATAGTTTGACGTGCAAAGTATAAATATAGTAGTTCTACTATATCATAAAACAGTCTATTTTTCCACCTCATTCTGAGATATTGAAAGCGATTAAAAAACGACCTCTTGCGAGATCGTTTTGTTGTCTATTATAGACGAGCGTTGAGTTCTTTGCTCAATTCTTCAAATCCTGGTTTACCAAGAAGGGCAAACATGTTACGTTTGTAAGCTTCAACACCTGGTTGGTCAAATGGGTTGATCGCGTTTAAGTAACCTGAAAGGGCGATGGCCAATTCGAAGAAGTAGATAGTGTAACCAAGAGTGAAGGCATCTTGCTCAGGAAGAGTCACGTACATGTTTGGTACGTCACCATCTGTGTGGGCAAGAAGAACACCGTCAGTCGCTTTTTTGTTAACGAAATCAACGTCTTTTCCTTGGAGGTAGCCAAGTCCGTCAAGGTCTTCTTCCAAAGTAGGGATGATCACATTCTTACGTGGTTTGTCCACACGGACAACTGTTTCAAACATGATACGAGTTCCTTCTTGGATAAATTGACCCAATGAGTGCAAGTCTGTTGAGAAGTTAGCTGAAGTTGGGTAAATACCTTTTTGGTCTTTTCCTTCTGTTCAGGCACCCCTTGTGGATCCATCTGCTGGGAATTCCCTTGCACTGACTGGCTAGTTTGATTGACTTGCCAATCAACCACTGCGTCATCTATTTTTTCTAATTTAGACCCAGAAGCCTGGACTTTTTGTCCAAGCTCTGAATCAATTTTTTAGACTTTTATTTTTCTAAATTGCTTGATTTTAAATTTTGTTATGGTCAAGCAGTTTCGAAAATCTGAATGGTAGAGTCCTTTTCAATTACTACTGCTTGGTCTGCTGCAACATGGAGAGTGCCCGGCAGGCTGCCCTCTTTTGAACCATCAAAAGAAATCGTGATATGGCCCAGTCCAGTTAAATTTTTTTCTACTACATTTCCTACGGCAGTAATCGAATATTCCTGACTATCTACCACCAGCTTTCCACCTTCTAGTATTGCACCTAGAAGATTTTTGTTATCGATTTTAAAACAATACTCTGCTAAGTCTTCCGGAGCTTCTTCTCCAAACAAAATGAGCATATTGGCATCTTGAATCATATTCTGAGCTTCAGGCCCCACTTGAATTACTTTAGCTTCAAAAATTTTCTTCATCTAATTCCTATTCATCCTTTCTCAAATCTGTCATAAACTTATGCTTATAGATAAGTTTAACATAATAGTTGCTATGTTTACGTGCATCTATCAAAAGTTTACTGATAAAGGCCAATACTAGCTATCCAAGCTACTAGCACCCGCGGAACACCATTGAGAAAGCGTGAATAAAGCACAGAAGGGACACCAACCTCAACTGTTTCAGCCTTGGCTTCAGATAGACCGAGTGCTACAGGAATGAAATCACAACCGTTTTGAGTGTTGATAGCAAATATAGCTGGCAGAGCCATTTGGGGCGGAATAGTCCCTTTGCCGATTTCAACTCCAATTAAGGTTCCAATAATCTGACTGATAACAGCTCCGGGGCCTAACAAAGGAGATAGGAATGGCAAGGAACAGATAAAGCCAATCAAAATGAGTCCCCAGATGTTCCCAGCTAGGGGAACCATTAATTTTGCCAGCCAATTTCCAACACCTGAACCTTGAATAACCCCAATCAGCAAGGAAACAAAGGCCATGAAAGGAATGATCGTGTTGAGCATTGTTTGGATGGCTTCACGAGCAGCCTGGTTGAAAGTCGCAACGACCTTCCCAGCGCCCATCCCAATTCTTGCTACAATACTTGTTTCAGCTTTTTGCTCTGTAATTTTTTTACTAGTATCGTAAGTTGGCTTTTCTGTTACCACAGTTGTCGCTTTTTCGTCTTCATTAGCAGCAGAAATTTGATTAAGGCCAACTGCTGACACATAGATTTCCTCGGTTATATATTGAGCTAGAGGCCCACTTTTCCCTGTAGCGACAATATTTATTGTAGGGATCCCCTTTTTAGGATAAATACCACAGCGAAGAGTACCGCCACAATCCACGATTGCTAAAGCAATTTCCTCATCTGGGATAGAAGTTTTAAACCCATTAACAGCTTCCATACCGGTCAAATCAGCAATTTTATCTACAATATCTGGCTTTTCTCCTCCGCCAGTGATATAGATGAATTTATGCTTAGCTTCACTAGGTGTAATGACCAAAGGTCCTCCGAAACCGCCATTTCCTTTAACAACTTTTATACTCTTATATGACATAATTTCACTCTTTCTATAAATCAAATGTTTTACTCAAGGTAACACCTTGCTGTTTTGCTACATAAGCAGTTGTAAAATCGGTCACCCAACCGCCTACAAAGTTCATGACAAGCCCAACAAGCATGTAACGAATGGCTAAGTCCATTTGACTTAAACCTAAAGTTTGAATTCCTGTTGCAATTCCCATCCATACAAACAATTCCCCAGGATTGATATGCGGAAATACACCATTTGAAGTGTGGCAGAACTGCATCTGAGCTGCTACAAAACTAGGTTTATAATATTCTGGTAAGAAACGTCCCATACTGATTGCCATCGGATTCCCCAGCATAAAGGCAGAAATGAAAGGTAAAATCATATACCGGCTAACAGGATTTTTGGCAGAAATCTTAGCCAGGGAATTGACCTTCTCTTCTCCCAAGAAAGCGATAAGGGTATTCATTGCAATCAATAGCATTAAGACAAGCGGTACAATATTTGTCATCCAGCTAATAAAGGTTTCTCCACCTAATTGGAAGAGTTTCATAAAACTCTCTGCAAAATTTGTAATGTGATTCATAAGGAACTCCCTTTCTTATTTTTTTTAAATAACTGTTTAATAGATAATTGTAAGTAATTCGCATAAAAGCCGAATCCCAGAAAAGAATCAGATGAACTTGTCTCTTTCTCAATACCTGCCTCATTCCAAAGATAGACTTTTCTAGCATCTTCTATGGCTGATTGCATCAACTTATTTTCTTTTCTCACAAGAGGATTATACTTGTCAAAATAATGGATGTCTTCTCCAACATAATCGTCCATATTTTGAAAACGTGCTAAGATTGTGACTCCTTGCATTTTGCTAGCTTTAAGAACCCGACCGTTTTCATCAACCGCGAACATGACAATCGTACCGGATTTGATTCTTCCGGACTTCCTGCCAATCGCTACGCGCCCCAGTTTTCGGAGCATCGTATAGGTCTTATTGAAGTCTTTGAGTTGCTGCCAGCCGAGGAACATTTGAAATATATAAGCTGCCATGACAAATACAGCGAAAATTATTAGCGAATTCATTAAAATACTCCTTTGCTCTTAGAAAATGATAGAAACTCTGTCTCTGTTTCTACAGCCCTCAATGCTTCTTTTAGAGAAGGCTCTCCTGCAATTCGAAAAATGTCGTCATACAATTCCAGCAATTCACTCTCCATTTTGCTTTCAATTTCTGAGGGAATGGCGACTAGAAAGATAAATTCAATCCAATCATCTCCTTTTTGATAAGGCTCTTCTAGCTTTCCAAACATTAAAATAGTCTTTGCATAACCCTGGTTAATTGTATGGGGGAAGGCAATTCCTCCACCAAAAATGGTTGATTGTTTTTTATCCCTATCAATTATCCGATTTCTAAAACCTTCATCAATCATCTGAAGTTTCTCTAACTCTGCAACCATATTTAGCAAGTATTGCTGATAGGTTTTTTGGGGAGTCAAACGAAGAAAACGTAAGCTGACTGTTTCTAGATTTTTTTGATGAAAAGCATTGGCCCTCTGCCATTCTTCCTGCAGCCATTGATCATCAAAAAGATGATTAACTTGAATGACTGGAGATTTAGAATCTTTATATTTTAGAGGAACTGTCGTAAAAATCGCGAAATAGTCCTGATTCAAATCCAGATTAAAATCCTCTTCAGAATACTGAGTAATGTCTACATCATTTCCAAGAATTCGTCTGAGTTGCTGAATAATCATCGCAGCAGTTCCTCTTCCTGTTGTGCAAACTACAGCTATCTGCTTGCGAGAACCATTTACAACAGAGTTTTGCTTTCTTAAAATCATTTCAAAATACAAAGCCAGATATCCGATTTCAGATAATTCCAATTCAGAACCAAAAATTGCAGATAGTTCTTCTCCAGCAATTTTCGCCATTTCAAAAGCAAAAGGATATTGAGTTTGAACCTCGCCATGGAATATATCATTAGCTTGCACATGGAAAATCAGTCGATTGATTAAGGAGCCTAGATGAGACTTGATTTCTTCAAATAATTCTTCATCATCAAAGTTAACCAACATTGTTTCTTTGACTTTCTTGACAATCCCTTGAAAAATGTTTGCAAGCTGTTCAGATTGATAAGACGGCTTGCTTAAAGTGTCAATAAAACGGATATTAAACGGAAAACACAAAAAGTCTATCTCAAACTGACTGAGGGAAATCTTATAAGTCATCTCAATATGATAGATTAATTTTTCAACCAAAGGTGTCTCTGTTAAATCATTCCTATAGTAAGGAATAGGGCAACTCAACACCCTAGATGCATGAATACGCTCCACCATAATTGAAATTGTCTTTCGAAGGAGTTCCTTTGTTTCTTTCGGGATTTTATACTCCTGGAGTAGCGTCTCCAGAAAAGAAGATGTTGCCTCGGTGAGTGTCTTTCCTTCAAAGTAAGGGGCCACTTGGTGAATATAGAGCAAGCGCAAATTCAGCTCGGACCCCAAGACCTCCAGCCCACGGTTGGGCTTTCCTGAAATAGTGATAGAGTAACTCTCTGCCAAAGATTTTACTTGTTTTAAATCCTTATTAAGGGTACTTCTACTAACACCTGCTTCCTCAGCCAAGTCGTCAATAAGAAGAGGGGAGGTTGACTCAATTAAACGTTTTAGTAAATAGGCAATTCTTTTACTGGAAGAATTGAAGTCACTCTCCCGTTTTAAACTACCAGATAAAATCCTTTCCAACTCAGTATAGTCATACACCTCTAACATTAACTGATCATCTTGTGAGATAATCTGGATACTCGGAGCCAAAACATCATTTAATTGTTGGATACTCTTTTGCAAGGTTTGCATACTAATATCCAGCTCTGAGCGCATATCTACCAAGGAATAAGTTGGCTGTGAGACCATTTTTTCTAAAATATTATACCATCGATTTACTATGGTCAACTCTCTTCCTCACCTTCATTTTTTTAACCGCGAGTTTTCCCTCCGGCAATATTTGTAGTGACTCCAGTTATATAGCTAGAACGGTCTGAAATATAGAATGCTACAAGGTCAGCTACTTCCCGTAGTTTACCACTTCGTCCCAAAGGAGTTGTTGAAGTTGAAGCATAACCAGCTCGAATATCTTCTACCGTCTTTCCACGGGTATAAGCAAGAGCTTCCTCATAAGAAAGAGTTCGAAGTCCCGTAGCTTCCATAATTCCTGGAGCAATTCCAACCACACGTACACCATGCTTACCCAGCTCTTTTGCCCATGAACGAGTGTAACTATAGACTGCTGCTTTTGTGGCAGCATAGGCACTTTGTCCTTCAGAACCTTCCAAGCCTGCTTCTGAAGCCATGTTCACAATTACACCTTTTCCATTTTTCACTAAAATACGTCCCACTGCCTGACTAACCAGATACAAACCTTTTTGATTAATCATCGTTACTTTTTCGAACGTCTCATCGTCCAATTCGTAAGGACCTTTAGGATTTTCTGCATCGATTAATAATCTAGGGATATTAATCCCTGCATTATTGACCACTGCATCAATATTGCCAAATCTTTCAACTATTTTGGCAACACCCTCTTCTACTTCAGAGCGAGAAGTTACATCAACTTTTACAAATAATAGATTTGGATGACGCAAATCGTTGTCGCTAAGATCGAAATTCGCTACGTTGACACCTAATTCCAGCAATTCTTCAACGATTGCCTTACCGATCCCAGATGACGCGCCAGTCACAAGAACTGTTTTGCCTTTTATGTTTAACCAATCATTCATTTTGATACCTCTCAAATTTTATTTACAAGGCAATTATACAGCGCTTTCATAAATGAATTAAGACACTCTTTTTTACACAGTTCAAAAAAATAATAAACTAATTAAGAGGCTTGTACTAAAAAATCCACAAGAAATGAACTTGTGGATCTCTTTTTATACTCTAAATGAACTCAAGGCATATAAGAATCAAAGGCGTGCATTCAACTCAGCACCCAGCTCTTCAAAGCCTGGTTTTCCAAGAAGGGCAAACATGTTTTTCTTATAAGCCTCAACTCCAGGCTGGTCAAATGGATTGATACCATTCAGGTAGCCAGAAAGAGCAATAGCCAACTCAAAGAAGTAAATAGTGTAGCCCAAAGTGAACTCATCTTGCTCAGGCAGTGTCACAAACATATTTGGAACTCCACCATCAGTGTGTGCTAACAGCACTCCATCTGTAGCTTTTTTATTGACAAAGTCAACATCTTTTCCTTGCAAGTAGCCAAGACCGTCCAAGTCTTCTGCCAATTCAGGAATCAGCACATTTTTGCGAGGTTTATCTACACGTACAACTGTTTCAAAGAGGATACGGGTACCTTCCTGGATAAATTGTCCCAGAGAGTGCAAGTCTGTTGAGAAGTTGGCTGAAGTTGGGTAAATCCCTTTTTGGTCTTTCCCTTCTGACTCACCAGCCAGTTGCTTCCACCACTCAGAGAAGTATTGTAGAGATGGTTCATAGTTAGCTAAAACTTCTGTCAGATAACCTTTACGGTACAAGATATTGCGTACAACTGCATATTGATATGCTTCATTTTCAGCCAACTTATCAGAAGCATAAGCCTTGCGAGCAGCATTTGCTCCTTCCATTAACTTGCTGATATCAGCCCCTGCAGCTGCGATTGGCAAGAGTCCCACTGCTGTCAATACTGTAAAACGACCACCTACACTATCAGGCACTACAAAAGTATCCCAGCCATTAGCATCTGCTTCAACCTTAACTGCACCTTTAGCGCGGTCTGTAGTTGCATAAATCCGTTTATTTGCTTCTTCCTGACCATACTTCTTAACCAAGAGTTCTTTGAAGACACGGAAAGCAATAGCAGGCTCTGTAGTCGTTCCTGACTTAGAAATAACGTTGACAGAGAAATCTTTGTCTGATACATAGTCTACCAAATCAGCCAAATAGCTTGAAGAAATAGAATTTCCAGCATAGAGGATTTGAGGTGCCTTGCGTTCTTCCTTGCTTTGTAGATTTACAAAAGAATTATTCAAGAAATCAATAGCTGCACGAGCTCCTAAATAGGAACCACCAATACCGATTACGATCAATACCTCACTATCAGATTGGATTTTAGCAGCAGCCTTTTGAATACGAGCAAATTCATCTTTGTCATATTCTTCAGGCAAGTTCAACCAGCCAGTCATTTCTGCCCCAGGACCTGTACCATTTCGCAGAGCAGAATCTGCAGCAGTCACTTGAGGCTGCATATAATCTAGTTCATGTGGTGCTACAAATTTATCTAACACCTTTGAGTAGTCAAATTTAATATGTGACATGTTTATCCTCCAATTGTTCTTTTCTTTTATGATAACGCTTTAAGAAAAAATAAGCAAGTGCTTTCGCTATTTTAAAACGTTTACATTTGTATTCTATACTATTTTTCTAAATAAGCTAACCTTAGGACATAACCGAGAGCAATCGTTTGCGTAAGTCAACAAATTTTAGGCCTATTTAGGCCTATTGAGAAGAACAATTTTGATTGACAAGAAAACAAATATGCTTCTTAAGATTGGATGTCAGCTGAATTCATTTCAGGTCCGTTCAAACTAGATTCGCTGCTCCAATATTCATCTACGCCTTGCAGGCTCGATTCATCAAGAACAATAGAAAAAGAGCACACAGTTCACTTCGCTTAGGGCTGCTGGATTCCTCCCCTGACCCGCTTCACGCAGAACTGTTGCTCCGATAGGTATTATATCATAATTTGTGGATTTTGCAAAGGTCCGGTTTTTATTCTTGTGTTTCGGCCTTGGC
The DNA here is from genome assembly GCF_004166885.1 of Streptococcus sp. bf_0095. GTDB lineage: Bacteria > Bacillota > Bacilli > Lactobacillales > Streptococcaceae > Streptococcus. Next base: position 433,474 of record NZ_RCYU01000002.1, read on the forward strand.
TGCGAGTTTGGCTTGTTTTTTTCGTTCTCGACCTTGGCGGAAGAAGGTCTGCATGATGGCTGCACATTCTGCTTCCAAGATTCCTGTTTCTACTTCGACTCGGTGATTGAGGCGTTCATCTGCCAAAATGTCGTAGAGACTACCTGCTCCACCGAACTTCTGATTGGTCGCCCCGTAAATCACCTGGGGAATCCGAGCTAGACCAATGGCACCACTACACATGACACAGGGCTCAATCGTGACAAAAAGCGTCGTATCCAGCAGGCGCCAGCTATTTTCACGCTGATTGGCCTCCTCGATCGCCATGATTTCCGCATGCATGACCGCTCGCTGCAATTCTTCTCGCGCGTTGTGCCCACGTCCAATGATCTCGCCGTCTTTGACAATGACACAGCCAATAGGAATTTCCTCATGGGCCAAGGCGATCTCTGCCTCTTTTAAAGCCTCTCGCATAAAAGCTTCTTTCTCTTCTAGGGTATAGTCTCTCACTTGTACACTCACTTACTTTTTATGTTCTTGTTCTATTATATGATGAAGCCAGAAAAAAAGCCACCAATGGGTGACCTTCTTATAGGGAGATATTATGAAAAAAAAGTTTGGATTCTAAACAAAGTTGGGAGGTCTTTGTTTATGGTCTTAGTATAGACCACAGGGCTTAAAGTATTCTTAAGACTCAAAAAAGTTGAGAGAGACTCCCAACTTTTATTGAATTATTTACTTGACCAGACACTTTCCAGGATATTGGTTTGGTCACGATCTGGTCCGACTGAGAAGGTTGAAATGCGCACACCAACCAACTCACCGATCCGGCGAACATAATTGCGGGCATTTTCTGGAAGCTCATCCAAGTGACGGACACCGGTGATGTCTTCTGACCAACCTGGTAATTCTTCATAGATTGGTTTGCAACGTTTGAGTTGCTCCAAGCTTGCTGGGTAGTGGTCAATGCGTTCTCCATCCAAGTCGTAAGCCACACAGATCTTCACTGTATCCAAACCTGACAGAACGTCGATGGAGTTCAAGCTGAGGTTGGTAATTCCTGACACACGACGGCTATGGCGCATGACAACTGAGTCAAACCAACCGACACGACGTGGACGACCGGTTGTTGTCCCATACTCATGGCCGACTTCACGGATCCGATCACCCACTTCATCAAAGAGCTCCGTAGGGAATGGGCCATCTCCAACACGGCTGGTATAGGCTTTACATACACCGACAACCTTATCGATCTTGCTTGGACCGACACCTGATCCGATGGTCACCCCACCTGCAACAGGGTTTGAAGAGGTTACAAATGGATAAGTTCCTTGGTCGATATCCAACATAACCCCTTGTGCTCCTTCAAAGAGCACGCGCTTGCCGTTATCCAAAGCATCGTTCAAGATAACAGAAGTATCGGTTACATATTGCTTGATTTGTTGACCATATTCATAGTATTCTTCGAAGATATCGTCAAAGGAAAGAGCCTCTGCTTCATAGAGTTTGGTAAATTGACGGTTCTTTTCTTCCAAGTTGATGCGAAGGCGTTCCGCAAAGACGTCACGGTCCAAAAGATCCGCAATCCGGATTCCCACACGCGCAGCCTTGTCCATGTAAGCTGGTCCAATCCCTTTGATGGTCGTTCCGATTTTGTTGTCCCCTTTTGACTCTTCTTGGAGACGGTCCAATTCGATGTGGTAAGGAAGGATGACATGGGCACGGTCAGAAATGCGAAGGCTGTCTGTTGATACCCCTTCTTCATGGAGATAAGCCAACTCTTTGACCAATGATTTCGGGTTGACAACCACCCCATTTCCAATCACAGAGATCTTTTCAGGGAAGAAGATACCAGAAGGAATCAAGTGCAACTTGAACTTTTTGCCATCAATCACGATGGTGTGACCGGCATTGTCCCCACCTTGGTAGCGAGCAATGACTTCTGCATTGGCTGATAGGAAGTCTGTAATCTTCCCTTTTCCTTCATCTCCCCACTGGGTTCCTACAACAACTACTGATGTCATATCTTTGTCTGAGCTATATAGCTCGTCCTTTCTTGAAAAGCAGGCAGGAATCTCACCTGCGATTATGTTTTATACCTCATTATATGAAAAATTTGACAATTTTTCAAGGAGGGTTCATCATTTCATTTGTTTTTTCTCTTATGTAGACGAATTACATTTTTACAAAATATGTATTTTCTGAATTTTAGTACTTAATTTAAAATAAAAGTTCGGAATTTTTGTAAAATCGTAGCGGAAATTTGCTTTCTTTTTCCGTTTGTAATAGACTAAAATAACTACCATAGGACGGTGAAACGATGACGATTAATCAATTACTGCAGAAACTGGATACATCAAGCCCTATTCTCAAAGCGACCTTTGGTCTGGAGAGGGAAAATCTGCGAGTGACAACTGATGGACACTTAGCTCAAACTGCTCATCCGAGTCAGCTTGGTTCCCGCAATTTCCACCCGACCATCCAAACAGACTTCAGCGAACAACAACTGGAACTAATTACACCTATTGCTCACTCTACTAAGGAAGCGCGGCGCTTACTGGGAGCTATCAGCGATGTGGCAGGCCGCTCAATTGACCAGAGTGAATGCCTGTGGCCTCTGTCCATGCCACCGCAGCTGACTGAAGAAGATATTATCATCGCCCGTCTGGAAAACGAATACGAACGCCACTACCGAGAGGGTTTAGCGAAAAAATATGGCAAAAAACTACAGGCCATCTCTGGTATCCACTACAACATGGAGCTAGGGAAAGATCTGGTCGCTGCTCTCTTTCAAGTCAGCTCCTATCATTTACTCAAGGACTTTAAAAATGACCTCTATCTCAAACTGGCTCGAAACTTTCTGCGTTTCCGATGGCTCTTAACCTATCTCTACGGTGCTGCTCCTCTGGCAGAAGCCGGCTTCTACAGTCAGGAATACCCGCAGCCTATCCGCTCTTTTCGCAACAGCAACTATGGCTATGTCAATGACGAGAATATTCAGGTGTCCTACACTTCTTTGGAGCAATATGTAACCGATATTGACAACTACGTTCAGTCTGGCGAGCTCAGTGCTGAAAAAGAATTTTACTCAGCCGTTCGCTTCCGTGGACAGAAGCACAATCGCGCCTATCTGGAGCAGGGTATCACCTATCTGGAATTCCGCTGCTTCGATCTCAATCCTTTTGACCATTTGGGCATTAGCCAAGAGACCTTAGATACTGTCCATCTCTTTTTACTGGGCCTGCTCTGGCTAGATGATGTAGAAAATGTTGATGCAGTATTAAAAGATGCTCATGATTTGAACCAGAAAATTGCTTGTAGCCACCCGCTGACTGCCCTGCCAGATGAGGCAGACAGCTCAGCCATTCTCCAAGCCATGGAAGGGCTCATCCAGCATTTTGAACTGCCAACTTACTATCAAACTTTGCTGGACCAGATGAGAGAGGCTCTCTTACATCCTCAGCTGACACTGTCAGGACAGCTCCTGCCCCATATCCAGCAAGATTCCTTAACAGCTTTTGGTCTAGAAAAAGCAGAAGAATACCACCGCTATGCCTGGACTGCTCCTTATGCCCTCAAAGGCTACGAAAATATGGAACTGTCCACCCAGATGCTGCTCTTTGATGCTATTCAAAAGGGGCTGAATGTTGAAATTTTAGATGAAAAGGACCAATTTCTCAAGCTTTGGCATGGTAGTCATGTAGAATATGTCAAGAACGGCAATATGACCTCCAAGGATAACTATGTCATCCCTTTGGCCATGGCCAATAAAACAGTCACCAAAAAGATTTTGGCAGCAGCTGACTTTCCCGTTCCGGCTGGAGCAGAATTTTCTTCTCTTGAAGAGGGACTGGCCTACTACCCTTTGATTAAGAACCGAGAAATTGTTGTCAAACCCAAGTCAACCAACTTCGGACTGGGCATCTCTATCTTCCAAGAGCCAGCTAGCCTGGAAGCTTATCACAAGGCTCTGGAGATTGCTTTTTCAGAAGATGTCGCCGTCTTAGTGGAGGAATTTATCGCTGGAACGGAGTACCGTTTCTTTGTCTTAGACGGACAATGCCAAGCAGTCCTCTTGCGAGTGGCGGCCAATGTCGTCGGAGACGGTCAGCATACCGTGAGAGAATTGATTGCCATCAAAAATGACAATCCTCTGCGGGGCCGAGATCATCGTTCACCGCTTGAAATCATTGAACTGGGGGACATTGAACTGCTCATGCTGGACCAGCAAGGCTATGGAGCAGATGATATCCTGCCTGCTGGAGTCAAGGTTGACTTGCGGCGCAATTCCAACATTTCTACTGGCGGAGACTCGATTGATGTCACAGACAGCATGCACCCATCTTATAGGGAACTCGCTGCGGACATGGCAAAGGCTATGGGAGCCTGGGCCTGTGGCGTTGATCTCATCATCCCTGACAGCTCTGCTATTTCCACAAAGGAAAATCCCAACTGTACCTGCATCGAGCTCAACTTCAATCCTTCTATGTATATGCACACCTATTGTGCTGAGGGGCCGGGACAAAGCATTACTCCGAAAATACTAGCTAAACTTTTCCCAGAAATGGACCTATAAAGTAAGAAAACGCAGAAGATGTCTCTGCGTTTTTGTTTTGTAACCGAGGTAGAGTTTTAGATGATAACCTAAAAAGATTAAGCATGGTCCTCCTACAAGTTTAAAATAGCAAGTCATTTGCTGTAAAATCATCCTCTAACAAGCAAATTTCAAACCTCTCCTGCATATAGCAGAGGAAATCTTCCCTTTTTCCTAAAAAGAATCATAGGTCGCGAATACAAGGCTAGTATCATCTGAACAAGTTCCAGCCAGTTACTGTTGGCTTCCATAGCCCACCATCTCAACCGCTTTAAAACTGCCTCGGGTTAAAAATTCATACGGAACCCCTAATGCATCAGCTACCGCCAAACCATAGACTGCCGTTTTCAAAGATTGGTTCATGCTAGCCTCCTTTGTTTTATTATACTATTTTTGGTCTTAAAATTCTTCCTAATCCCCAAAAACAAGCGCAGGCCCGCGCTTGTTTTTCTATTTTATGCTAAAATAGAAGCTATGGACAAAATTATTAAAACTATCTCAGAAAGTGGCTCCTTCCGTGCCTTTGTACTAGACAGTACAGAGACCGTGCGAGCAGCCCAAGAATACCATCAGACACAAGCAAGCTCAACTGTGGCCCTCGGTCGGACCCTGATCGCAAGTCAAATTCTCGCCGCCAATGAAAAGGGAAACACCAAGATAACGGTGAAAATCCTCGGTACTAGCTCACTTGGTGCTATCATCACTGTGGCAGATACTCAAGGAAACGTCAAAGGCTACGTGCAAAATCCTGGTGTGGATATCAAGAAAACAGCGACCGGTGAAGTCGTGGTCGGACCATTTGTCGGAAACGGGGAATTCCTAGTGATTACCGACTACGGCACAGGCAATCCTTATCATTCCATGACACCTCTCGTCACTGGAGAAATCGGTGAAGACCTAGCTTATTACTTGACTGAAAGCCAACAAACTCCATCTGCAGTGGGGCTCAATGTCCTTCTTGATGAAGAAGACAAGGTCAAGGTTGCCGGTGGTTTCTTGGTGCAGGTCTTGCCAAATGCCAAGGAAGAAGAAATTGCCCGCTTTGAAAAACGTATCCAAGAAATGCCGGCCATTTCTACCCTTTTAGCCTCTGACGACCATATTGAAGCCCTTCTTACTGCCATCTATGGCGAAGATCACTACAAACGTCTCTCTGAAGAAGAGATCCGCTTCCAATGTGACTGTAGCAAGGAACGCTTCATGGATGCCTTGGCTAGCTTGCCAGCCAAAGACCTTCAAGAAATGAAGGACGAGGACCATGGCGCGGAAATCGCTTGCCAATTCTGTCAGACGGCTTATCACTTTGATAAAAACGACTTGGAGGAACTCATTCGTGACAAATCTTAATACACCTTTTATGATTGGGAATGTCGAGATCCCAAACCGGACGGTCCTTGCACCTATGGCCGGTGTGACCAACTCAGCCTTCCGCACGATTGCTAAAGAACTCGGGGCAGGGCTTGTAGTCATGGAAATGGTCTCTGATAAAGGAATCCAATACAATAACGAAAAGACCCTGCATATGCTCCATATTGATGAAGGTGAAAATCCTGTATCGATTCAGCTCTTTGGTAGCGATGAGGACAGCCTGGCACGCGCAGCTGAATTTATCCAAGAAAATACCAAGACCGATATCGTCGATATCAACATGGGCTGCCCAGTTAATAAAATCGTCAAGAACGAGGCGGGTGCCATGTGGCTCAAGGACCCAGACAAGATCTACTCTATCATTAACAAGGTTCAATCCGTCCTTGATATCCCCCTCACTGTTAAAATGCGGACAGGTTGGTCTGACCCTTCTCTAGCAGTTGAGAATGCCCTCGCAGCTGAAGCTGCAGGTGTCTCCGCCCTTGCCATGCACGGACGGACCCGGGAGCAAATGTATACGGGTCATGCGGATCTTGAGACCCTTCACAAGGTTGCACAAGCACTGACCAAGATTCCATTTATCGCCAACGGAGATATCCGGACGGTGCAAGACGCCAAACAACGGATCGAAGAAGTCGGTGCCGATGCGGTCATGATCGGCCGTGCCGCTATGGGCAATCCTTACCTCTTCAATCAAATCAATCATTACTTTGAAACAGGAGAAATCCTGCCTGATTTAACCTTCGAAGACAAGATGAAGATTGCTTATGAGCATCTGAAACGCTTGATTGATCTCAAGGGTGAGCACATTGCCGTTCGCGAATTCCGTGGACTTGCCCCTCACTACCTCCGTGGTACCTCAGGCGCAGCCAAACTACGCGGAGCCATCTCGCAAGCTAGCACTCTGGCTGAGATTGAAGAACTCTTACAATTAAAAGCATAAGAAGCATAAAAATAGGACCTTATATGAACTACACCCCCAAAGTTAGACTCAAAAAATCTAGCTTTAGGGGTGTTTTTATTATGAAATTGACAGATAAGGATAAGGTTCAGATCTATGAACTTAGAGAATATGGAAAAACTTCCAATGATCATGACAACTACTTCATTGAAAATGGCCAAGGCAATCTGCAGTTTCCGGTCTTAAACCTCCTCGTTTGGCTCAAAACTATCATTTGTTTAACAATTCTTGTCTATGTATTACGGTATTTAAGGAACTAATCAACTCCTAGCGTTCACAAGTGCCAGATGGGTTCTACCGATAACGTATACAATCAATTTGTTCTGCTTTCTCCTACTGATCTTCATGTTCGGATAAAAAACAATAAGTCATAGTCCCAAAGATGGCTCCAATACTAAGACCAAAGACCAGTAAGGGGATCATTATCTCTGTTTGGATGATTTTTTCCAGGAATGTTGAAAGGGGCATCTGCTGAACGAATAGTTTATGAAAGAGTAGCAGGGCAAATAAGCCAATCTCAATAATTATAAATACCAACCAACTACGAACTTTTATTTGGTGTTTGCTGTAGGTTTTGTAGATGATTTCTGATTTATCATCCTTTTCAAGATGAAGCTCTTTGACAGCTCTTTGGGCTTTTATACTCATGAACAAAATGAGTCCGAAATAGAGGTAGGGCATAACCGATCGAACAATTTCTATAAAGCGTCCGAACAAAATATAGAACAGGAAGAGAAAGAAGGAAGAGTAAAAGATTTGGACCATGGAACGGGCGCAAGCCTTATAGATAACCTCTTGTCGGCATTCATCAAAGGGACCTTGGATATGAAAGAAATTTCGAAGTAAGCGAGTTGTTAAGTCTTCTTTTTGCATGGATAATTTCTCCTAAATGAATGATGTTACTTTGTTTCTTTTACGAATTGATAGAGATAATAAAGATAAGTGATAGAAGAAAGGGTAGCGATAGTGAATAGTAAATAATATTTCCAATCACTTAAAATAACCGTCAGTTGTGGCAAGGATATAATCATAAAGCATAGTGCTAAGTTGAGTATGCGCGTTTTTTGGGAATCTATCTTTAGATAAGCCAATCCTTTATTGAGTGCTGGAAGAAAGACTAGAATGAGGACTATATCATAGAGCGGCAAGTTTCCTGAAATGATGATGAAAGTGAGTAGGGAAGCAAACAAAAGATGATAGGTAAGCAGGGTTACTAATGATTTCATAAGTTACCTCCTAATAGTCGTCTTGATCTTCCTTGGCTTTTCGAATGCGAAATGAGACACTAATTTGCATCACCAAGCCGAAAAAGAAGGCTGCGAAAAGGATTGATATAAAATGACCTAGATTGAAAAGAGAGGTAAGATAGTTTTTGCTATTATCCGTTAATACATTGAGAAGAGGTATTCCAAAGAACATAAAAACTCCATAGAGCAGACCAGCTTTGATGCCAGGATAGCGTAACTGTTTGCTTTCTTTTTGGCTCAACATTTCGGGATCAATGGCTGTGATGCCCGTTTTCTTGGTTTGGGAGACCACATAGAAAGCAGACAGCATCGCAATGCAAAACACCACAAGAGGATAGCCAATAGCGACAATTTGAGGATATTTATAAGCAAGGACAAAAGGAATGAGATTGCCAAATATCATCAGGTAAAAGAGGACCATAAAGACTTTATTTCCAATGCGATCTGCCTCGCATCGTTTGTGTTCATCAAGTGGTCCAGAAATGCCATATGTGCGTTTAATCAGTTTTTCAGTAAAAGTTTCTTGTTTCATTTTCTTTTTCCTTTTTGTTAAAAATCATCTTCCCAAAAAAGATTGTTGAGGTCCGTTTGGAGGGTACGAGCGAGATTGAGACAGAGTTCCAGGGTCGGATTGTACTTGTCGTTTTCAATCATGTTGATAGTTTGCCTCGAGACACCGATATCCTTAGCAAGTTCGAGTTGAGACATCCCCAATTCCTTGCGAAATTCTTTCACACGGTTCATGTTTCCTCCTATTAAATTAATGTCGTGTATATTTGACTATAGTATAGTATTCTAAAAATTAAATGTCAACTATTTTTGACATTTTTTAATATTTCTTGCTAAAAAAAGCCCTCGGCTACTAAAAGTAACTGAAGGCTAGTAGAACAGCTCTCGCTCGACCTACTCTTTCCAGCGATAGGTCTTGCGTGGTTTTTTCTTAGGTACCCGCTTGACTCCTACCTCTTCGACATAGGAACCGTAGGTCACAAGGAAATTATTGGTCAAAATTTCTTTATCTGGATGGATCAGATTCACCAACTCGGTTGCTTCGTATACGGTGAAAGGCTCTTCTAGGAGATGGAGGAAGGTTGGATTCCAGGCCAAGCGCCCTTGGATCCGCTTGATGGATTCTTGGACAATCTCATAGTGGTCAAAGGCAAAATCTTCAGCCGTCAAGACACGCCCATCTAGGGAACATTCCCCATGTTTGAAGTCCACATCGAGGAAAAGGACCTCTTTAGCATCATCTCCAGCTCGGACCATATCTACTGCTTCAGCTGGCAAATAAACCAAGTGAGCAATGGTAATGACCCAACCCCGAGGGTCCCGACCAGGAGTAGAAACTGTCATTAGTTGCTCGACCTTTTGAGGGGTCAATTCTAGTCCAACTTCTTCCTGGACTTCACGGATACAAGCCTGGATAGCATCTTCATGCTTTTGCAAGAATCCTCCAACCAAGGCCACCCGATGTTGACAAGGGTGGGTTTTCCGGCGAATCACCAAGAGCTTCAAACGCCCCTCCACAAAGCAGTAGGCCACCATATCGGTAGTTACACTTGGATTTTCATAGGTGGGATGATCCTGCTCCTTATACCAACGGAGGAATTCTTCCTCGCTGACGACTGTCTCGTAGTATTCCTTTTCATTCATCCCTTCCGGAATGCTTGTTGCTATCATTTAAGCCCCCTCCTTTTTCACAGCTTTGCTCCATTGGTACCAACCAACCAAACTATTAAGGGTGTAGACCCAATACATTCCCTGAATATGGATGCTTTCTCCCCACCAGAGGTAGATACTGAAGAGGTTGGTCGCAATCCAGAAAATCCACTGTTCGCGATAGAGACCGGTCATGAGAAGTTGCCCGACTCCATTGGTCGCATCTGTCACACTATCACGGAAAGGTCGTGCGCTGTGGATGCTTTTATAGGCATAGCCCATCCCGATCCAAATCAGAGCTGTTAGAACCAAATACTTGATCCATTCCATCAAGGTTAATTTCTTGGCCTCAAAGTGAGACTCTTCTGCTCCTCCTTGGTCATTGATCCGATTTGACAACCAGACATAGAGGCCGATTGGTTGCATCACGAAGAAGTACAGGGTTGTCAGAACTTCTCCATAAAAGTTTTTGTTCAAGGCTAGGATGAGGTAAATCGCTGAGTTTACTGCTCCAAAGAGATAGTTACTAGCCCGACCTTCTGCTACTAGTATCACACAAACGATTCCTGTCCAGGAGGCAAAGAGCCCTAACCAATCGTGACTTGCTTCCTGATTGGTAAACTCTAGGACAAAGGGCACGCTAGATAAAGCAATCAGATACAGCCATTGTGTCAGAGTGCGACCTGCAAATAGGTCTTTCCAAAGGAGTTTCATAATCCCTACGAAGCCACGTTTGCCAGCTTCTCTATGGACATTTTTTAAATGCTCCCCAAATGTCTGAATTTTTTCTTGTAGTCGTTTCATTCTGTTTCTCCTTTAATCAGCTTGATAAATCGTATCGATGACACGCTTCGCTTCTTCATAATTCCCCAAGTAGTCTTGTCCGAGATAGGCTGTAGGGATATCTGCGAGGTATTGGTGGCGGAGGTGATCCAGGTGATTTGAAAAACTGTTGCGAATTTCATCATCTGCCATGGTCATATCACGGAAACCATCATTGACATAGGATCCAATGGGTTGGACAAATAAGATCAGATCCCATTTTTCCTTAGCGAGGATACTAACGAATAAGTTATCAAAGGTATCCGTCATACTGGTCTCTTGGCCTTCTACTTCCATATAGTAGTCGTAATAGCCCTTGGTCACCAGAGAGTTGGTATCCGCAATGACCAGTCCACGATTGGCACTACTATCGATTAATTTTGAGGTTTGATCGTATTGTCCGAGTAGGAGATAATAATAGTCCTTGGGGGTCAGCTCATCATCCCGTACATTATTTCTGATCTGGTACTCGCGAGCATACTCCAAACTCACTGGCGCATCATAGAAGCGGGCCAAATCTTTTGCCAAGGTCGTCTTCCCGTTACTAGCACTCCCCATAATGAGGACCTTTTTGGTAAACTGACGACGGAAGGGTTGCGCAATATATTTCCAATACTTGCTGGGATTTTCCCGGATAAGGGTTCCTGAGATGCCAAACTGACGCTCCTGTAAGTGCGCTTGAAAGCCTCTCGCTTCAAGTTCCTCTTGATACGTTTTTTCCCCAACATAGAAGATGAGCTCTTCTCTCTCAGCATCATATTGAATGGTTTCTAAGGCTGTTTTCAACCAAGGCTCCCATCCTAAGGGATAGCGAGGAAGTTCTGTCTCGTCTAATTTATAAATTTGGGTGAGTTCATCATTTGAAAAACCTTCTCGAATATAGCGAAAACGTTTTTGCAAAGGAAGGCCAACTTCTTCTCCTCGGTCACCTTTGTAACCAGAGACAATCACACAAACGCGGTCGCATTGGCGTTTTGCCCGTTGAATTAAATCAATATGACCTTGATGAAGGGGGGCAAACGTTCCAAATACTACTGCCACTTTTTCTTTCATCTAACTGGCTCCTTTATCATAATGTCAAAACATGTTTTGCTTATGATTTTATTATAAACTATAATTTCAATCTGTCAATATCTTTTTATAAAAAAATATATTTTTATAAAACAAAAATTAAAAAGATTCAACTCTGTATGTTATTATACAGAATTGAATCTTTGATTTCAATCATTTTTTAAATTTTCTCAGTGGCGAGCCATTATTCCCGAACCAAGGCATGCGCATGGCCATTTTCTGTCACTTGAACACTTGCCACTTGACCATCTTGACCGACAACTATATCCAGGCTAGCTGCAGATCCATCTTGGGTGGAAATCAAGCCAGCATGGTAATGACCTTGATCCAAGTTGTATTCATAGCTTCCAATTGTATAGCCAACTGCATCGCCACCAGGAGTTTGAATGGTTACTTGTCCACCTTGTCCGATGCTTACGCCTGTATCGCGACCGTCGGTCCAACTACCTATTGCTCCAGAATAATCCCCTGAGGCATAAGCTAATACACCTTTATAGCGTGGGTTCTCTGTCTTAGAGGCTTGTTCTTTGGCAGTCGTGCGACCTTCTTCCAAGCTAGGTAGTTTTGGTTTTTCAGGTGCTGAGTTCACTGCTGGTTTTGTTTCTTTGGAAGGAGTTGGAACCAGGCCTTGACTGGCTTCTGGAACTCTTGGTGTCACTGGAGTTGATGGATTTTCTTGGCTCGCTTGTGTTTCGCTCGAAGCGATTGCAGGAGATTGTGCAACTTCTGTGCTTTGTGTGGTTTTGCTTGCGGTCTTTTTCTCTTCTTTTTTACTAGTAGAGCTTTGTTTCACTTGCGCAATTTTACTAGTTGAAGATGGACTGGTTTCCTTTTTCTTTTCTGATCCACATCCGCTTAAGAGAAGAGTAGCTGTTAGAGCAAGGGTAAATAGACTAAAGAAGGTTCCTTTCATTTTCATGGCAATACCTCTCTTTTGTAACATTTGTTACATTTTGTAACATAATTGTAACATTTATCTATAGGGAAGTCAAGAGGATTTGCAAGTCTTATAAAAAATAGAAACTAGTTTCAAAAAAGAGTGAACAAATGGAGCCCTACTCCAACCATTCACTCTTTTTCTTATTGATAAACTTCTTGATAAAATTCGATGGTATCTCCATCTTGGACAGCCGTTTCTGCTGCCCCTTTTGGTGCCATCTCTCCATTAATCTTGTACATCCAATAAAGTCCCTTGCTTTCGTCCTGGGCTACGCCATCGATCGAGGTGATGAGGCCACTCTTTTCCTCAATCTTGTAGTTAGCTTTCAGGACTTCCATCAGGTTGGCTTTTTCAGCAACTTTCAAGGTCTTGCTATGAGCTTCTTTCCCTTCAGGGGCGATACTGACCGTAATGGTAATTTGTTTTTCTTTCGCTACTTGTGAGCTAGAAGCTGAGCTTTCCGTAGTCGATGATGTGCTTTGTCCGCAACTGACCAATACAAGAGCTGCTAGGACAGCAAAGAAACTATAAAGTGTTTTTTTCATGATACAATCTCCTAAATACTACATAAAGTAGAGGGTAAAAACAGGCGGTGGAAAGGGCGTGAGCCAAGTTAAAGCTAAAGCCATTCACCAGAGCATAGGTCCACCAAGGCATGTGGTAGAGAACAGCATAAAGACTGTCAATCAGCACCCCGTAGAGAAAGGATAAGGTGCCGACCACTAGAGTCTGAACTTGCAAAGACAGATGGCGGTAAAGCCCCCGCCAAAGAGTCAAGAGGAGGCCAAAGGCCAGTATCTGAGCGAGCACCACTGGGCTCATCCCCAAGAGAAAAGCCGAGGTAAACATGGTGACCGCCATCACCAAACAGGCAAATTGCCAGTCTTCAAATAGCACCAGTAAAAAGAAAATGGCACTAATGGGTTGGACATTGGGCAAGAAGGCAAAGGCTTGTCTCAGTACCACACAGAGGGCTGCTAAGAGGGTGATTCGGGTCAAGCGTTTGAGAGGCACTGCATATCCTCCTAGTCAATCGTGAAGTTAAGCTGACCAGACTTGACACCTACCTTGAGGGTTTGCCCTTCAGCCACTTCTCCTCTCAAGAGGATCTCTGCCAAGTAGTCTTCCACCTGGGTCTGGATGGTCCGGCGCAAAGGACGTGCTCCCATTTCTGGATCATATCCGTGAGTCGCCAGCCATTTAAGAGCAGACGCTTGGAATTTCAGAGCAATGCCCTTCTCTGCTAGAGTTTGAACCAGCGGTTTCACCATAATCTTGACAATCTCATGCATTTGATCACTGGTCAAGCTATGGAAGACAACCTTCTCATCAATCCGGTTGATAAACTCTGGTCGATAGGTCTTCTTCAACTCTTCAAAGATGCGTTTCTCCATATTGGCTTGGTCAAAGCGAATATCCTTAGCTCCAAAGCCAACCGTCTTATCATCTCGTAAAGCGGTAGCTCCCAAGTTTGAGGTCATGATAATAATGGTATTGGAGAAATCTACCTTGCGTCCCTTGCTGTCGGTCAAGACACCGTCATCCAAGACTTGCAAGAGAACGTTAAAGATATCTGGATGGGCTTTTTCCACCTCATCAAACAAGAGGACTGAATATGGTTTGTTGCGGACTTTTTCCGTCAACTCGCCCCCTTCTTCATAACCGACATAGCCTGGAGGGGCACCGTTGAGACGACTGGCTGCAAATTTCTCCATGTATTCACTCATATCAAAGCGGATCAAAGCGGACTCGTCATCAAAGAGGACTTCAGCCAGCGCCTTCGCCAGCTCAGTCTTCCCGACCCCAGTCGGACCGAGGAAGAGGAAGGAACCAATTGGTCGCTTGTGAGACCGAATTCCCGACTGATTGCGACGAATCGCTCGGCTGATACTTGAGACAGCCTGATCTTGACCAATCACGCGCTTATGAAGTTCTGCTTCCAATTCAAGGTATTTCTTAGCCGCTGTTTGGGTTAGTTTCTCCACAGGAATGCCTGACAATTGACTGAGTGTCTTCAGGATATCCTCTTCCTTGACTTCTAGCTGGTAGCCTTTTGGACTAGCGTCTTCTTTTAGCAACTGAGCAACTTTTTTCCACTGCCCCTTGAGCAAGGCTTGATCGGCAGCTGTCAAATCGGACTGAAGCCCGGCTTGAGGCCCCTTGTTTTGCACCGTCGCTGCCGCTTCATCCAAAAGGTCAATGGCGGAGTCAGGCAAGAGGCGACTGGTCAAATAACGATTGGCATAGACAACAGCTGTCTCGATGGCCTCATCCGTAATATGGACACGGTGGTGACGTTCATAGGTCTTCTTGAGCCCTTGCAAAATCGCGATGCTATCTGCAACAGAGGGTTGCTCAATCAAGACCTTAGCAAAGCGGCGTGAAAGAGCGGCATCTTTTTCAATGTGTTTTTGGTATTCTTCTTGCGTAGTGGCTCCTACGGTCCGTAGGGTCCCGCGAGCCAAGGCTGGCTTCAAGATATTGGCCGCATCCAAGGTGGAGTCAATCCCAGAGCCAGATCCCATAATGGTATGGAGCTCATCAATGAAGAGGATGACATGCCCATCTTCTTCAATATCATTGATGATGTTGTTCATCCGCTCTTCAAAATCTCCACGGAACCGCGTCCCTGCGACAACATTCATCAAGTCCAATTCTAGGACCCGCATTTTAGCCAGTTCCGTCGGGACATCTCCGCTGGCAATCCGTTGAGCCAAGCCCAAGGCTAGAGCGGTCTTTCCGACACCGGCATCACCTACAAGGACCGGATTATTTTTCGTTTTGCGACTCAAAATCTGAATCATCCGCGAGATTTCTTGACCCCGGCCAATCACCGGTTCCAAACTGCCATTGCGAGCCATTTCTGTCAAATCTCGGGTGTAGTCTTCCAAACCACCGCTGGTAGAGGCTGGCATGCCCATCATATTTCCCATGGTTTGACGGTTTGGTTGCTGGGCCCGATAGAGCGAACGAATAGCCTTGACAGATTCCTTGTCCCAACCTGCTCGTTGTTCCAAGCTCTTCCGAAGCTCGACGATTTTAATGCCCTCTTCCTGATCATCATAGCGGAAGCCGACATACTCCAATACTTGAGAAGCCAAGGTTCCCCGTTCTAAAAGAAGCGCCAAGAGGACATGCTCTGTTCCAAGACTTTTGGCATGGACTGCCTGGGCAATCTCTTGGGAACGTTTCATGATTTCTTCGACACGGAAAGAAAATGGAAATACCTCATAGCGGCCATCCCGTTGATAGACTTGACCCGTAATGTGCTCCGCCGCATCTTGAAAATCATCAATCTGCATGGGATAGTCACTTAAGACAGAGCCAGCTACACTATAAGGGTTATTTGCTAGGGCTACTAGGATATGCCAGGTATCTAGCGTTTGAGACTCAAAATGACCCGCCAAGATTTGAGCGGCTTCAATCGTTTCTAATAGGGCTTTTGAATAGTTCATAAGGAGATTACATTCCCTTTCTATCGACTTGTTGGATAATTTTTCGTAGGATATTGGCTCGTAAGCGATGGGCTTCACTTCCCAGAACCTCGTCTGTTGTCATCACTGACAAAAGCTCTGCCTCTCTCTTTGTAAGGAGTTTTTCTTCAAATAGCATCTGGAGAATATCACTAAAAACAGTCTGACTGATTTGTTCTCCGATGCTTGCGCCAAGCTCTTCTAGCATCTGGTGTTGGTCTGAAAATTGGACCTTGCCAATCCGGATGTACCCTCCGCCTCCACGCTTGCTCTCTACGATATAGCCTCGACTTTCGGTGAAGCGGGTCTTGATCACATAATTGATTTGACTAGGAACAACTTGGAAAACATCCGCTAATTCGCTTCTCTTGAGCTCTGCGATTCCTGCTTGGGCCAGTAGCGACTTGATATAGGCCTCAATGCTATCTGATGTATTTTTACTTGCCATGATGCTCCTTTCTAACCTTTTCATTCTAGATAAGCTCTCTGCTTTTCAGAGGATCAAAAATGGTCTCATCATCCATGATGTCATTATTGACCTTATCTGACTATTATACAATTTTTACGCCTGTAAATAAAGCAAAGACTACGTCGAGATGGAATCTGAAGACCCCTTACTGGTAGTTAGAAGGAACAAAAAAGAGGCTAGCGATTGCTAACCTCTTATAGAAGGGGCATTAGGATTTCCGACGAGCGTATTTCACTCTTCCGCCTAGGAAGCCTAAGCCGAGTAGTCCGATCCAAGCTAAGAAACTTGCCTTCTCTGATCCTGTCTGTGGCAGTTTTTCTTGGGACTGCACAGGGTCCGGAGTTACTGCTTCTACCACAGGAGAAAGAGGAGTCTCTTTCGAAGCTGTCGGTTTCAAAATTGGAGCAATTCCACTTTCTTTTTTGTCTTCTGGAGGAAGGAGCGGTTTCGTTTCTTGTGAGTCTTCACTTGGTTTTGTTGGTAGCGGCACATCCGGAATCATAGGAGCTTCTTCTGCTTCCTTCGTTCCGACTTCTGTGATCTGGTCCTGGGCCTCCACTTCGACAAAGGCATCGACTTCTGTCCGAATTTCTTTGCCTTCTTCTTGTCGAACCTCGATCAATTTCAGCCGGCGTCCGACCTTCCCAGATTGAAGGATCCGGCTTTCGCCCTTGGCCAAGTCCTTGTTCTCACGTGTTTGACTCTCAAATGGAATTTCTTCTGCTTCGATGAGAAGTTCTGGCTTTTCAAGAACCAAATCCCGAACACCTTCGTCTGGGCGTGTCTGCGTCAGCGGTTCATAATTGTGAACATCTCCTAAGATGGTTTCAAGGGCTTCGACTTGATTAGCTGCAGCAACCAAATCTGGTCGCTCTTGATCCAACAACTGAGTCAATTCCGTCAATTGTCCTTGAACCGTCGGTTTGAGGTCTGCTTTCAAGCGATCGAGAGAAGTAGCCTTGATCTTTTCAACTCCTTCTTTGATAATCTGTTGCAGCTCTTCTTGACTGAGCAGTTGACTATCTTTTCCTGATAGGACAAACCGGTCTACCTGGATGGCTCTGGATGACTGAGGATCATTGAGAGCCGGATCCAGATGCAGGCGTAGCTGGTGGTAGCCTTTTGCTAGACCTTGTAGATTGACCAAACTCTGGTCGAGCTTGCGTTGGTCTCCGTAGCCACTGAAATAATGATCGCCTTCGATCTCATAATCATGGCCCCGACCTTCTTCAAAGGCGATTTCTTTTCCGTCTAGAGTGACGCTGTAGAGACCATGGCTTGGATCAACCACTCCTCGAACTTCAACACCAGTCCCCTTAAAGGTGATGGTCACATCAATGTGTTTCTTTCCTTCTTCATCAGTTACTTGGTTGAAACTTGACCAAGATTCTGTGCCATTTGAGAAGTCTTTGTTGTCCGTCTCATGGTGCCAACCTTGGCTATAGTGCAGTTTCGGATCTTGGTCATCTACTTCTTTGCGATTTTCTGGAAGCAGGTCCTCGTTCATTACTTGGACTGTCAGTTCTGGAATAAAGCCGACCAAGCTTCCTTGATCCGGATGGAGCAATTTTACCTTAAAGTCATAGACGTCGGTCGCTTTCCCTGCAAAATCAAGGGTTGGAACTTGGACTGTTTTTTCTGTCTCGCCATCTGCGAACTCAAGGGTGACGTTGGTATCTTTGTAGACCTTACCATGAACCCCTGTTCCTGGTTCTGTGATCAATTTGAGACTGGTACTTCCTTTAGAGCCACCTTTTCTCTTGACGACGACTTGCGCTGGGTCGCCTTTCTTAACAGCTAGGGTTGGCTGAGCAAACTCAAAGAGACCCTTTTCTTGGTTATTGAGGGAATAAATCCCTTCCGTTGCGATCGCATCTCCCTTGCTATTGACCAAGGTCAAGGTATGGGATCCTGCTGCCAAGTCCGGTGTTTCATAGACCTTTTGGCTGCGTTTGCGGCTTGGGCTTTGGGTATTGACGGTCGCTAGTTTTTGGCCATCGACATAGACATCCATTTCCCCATGACCAGGGTCCACAGTTGCGACCACATAGGCTTTGGTGCCTTCAAACTGATAGGTCACGGAAGCTCCCTTTTCCTTGGTCCACATAGAAGTGCCTCGAACGCCTTCTCCCTCTTCATTCCATTGGCTATTGGCACGGTCAGCAGTCCGGTCAGAATGATAGGCCAAACCAAGCGGATAGCCATCCGTTTCTTCAATGCTGGCTGGCGTCTTATAGACAGAGACTCCGTTCAAGATTGGAGTAGCTTGGGCATCGGTGATGGACACCCGGATATAGCGACTATCAACTGGTTGCCCTTTGATCAATCGGCGGTATCCTACAGTTGAGCCAGCCCCATATGGAACCCATTGGCCATTCACAGCCACATCAATGGTGAAGCCAGAAATCCGTTGGCCTTTCTCGATGGTTTCTTTAAGCTCTACCACATCAAAATGCTGTTCTTTTCCAAGATCGAGAACAAAAGAGCCGGTCTTGGCATCATCTGCAGGTGCCCAACTGGTCTTTTCATCACCATCTGTCAAATGGCTGGCCTTGTAGAGAGGATTGCGTCGTGTCGAGTCAGCTTCTACTAAAGCTCCTGCCGCATAGTTCACACTGTAGAGTTGGTCCAAGGTCTGACGGAATTCTTTCAAACGGGCCACATCGGCATCCGCAAATTTTCCGTCTTGGTTGGGTGGAATATTGAGCAAGAGTGGAGTTCCACGGCCGACCGATTTGAAGTAAATGTCCATCAATTCGCGCAAGGACTTAGGCTCTTGATTGTCATGGTAGAACCAGCCGGAGCGAATAGAGACATCGGCTTCTCCCACTGAGTATTGCTTCCCTTCCGGATCCCCGTGATTGAGGTAGCTGTTGGATGGATTGTTGCGGATCTTATCTGGATTGACCTTTTGCCAAACTGGATCTCCAGCGATTCCCTTTTCATTTCCGATCCAGCGAACATTGGTGGGCTCAGCTGAGAAGATAGCAATATCCCCTTGGGCTTTACGGATGGCGTCAAACCACTTATCGAAGGTATAGGTTACTTTTTGAGCCCCATCGCCACGCGCTCCATCCATCCAGACCTCAACAAATTTGCCTTTGTTTCCATATTTAGGATTTTCAAGGATTTCTTTGAGCTGGTTGAGATAGTATTCGTTGTATTGGTCCTCTGTATCCACATGGTAGAGCGGGCTGTGAGCATCCCAAGGGGAGAGGTAGACCCCCATATCCATGTCATACTTGCTAGCAGAAGCCGAAACTTCGGCTAGGATATCGCCTTTTCCTTCCTTCCAACCACTTTTGGCAATGGTATGGTCAGTGTATTTAGAAGGATACAAGAGGAAACCATCGTGGTGCTTGACGACCATGATGGTCCGTTTGAAGCCAGCGTCTTTCAGGGTTTTGATCCACTGATCAGTATCCAGATGCTCTGGATAGAAATAATAAGGGTCTTCTTGCCCATCTCCCCACTCACGATCGTAGTAGGTGTTCATCCCAAAGTGGATGAAGGCTGCCAGTTCTTCGCGATGGTATTGCATTTGGGCCTTGCTTGGAAGCGGTCCGTAATCCGCAATCTCAGGCTCCTCATCTAGAGAAGTGGCTGGTTGGGCTGCTTCTGTCCCTTGGCTGACTGCTCGGTTTTCTTTCTCACTCGTTACGGGTGAGGAATGTTCTGATTCTTCTTGGTGCTCTTTCACAGCTTTTTCCTCCTCCCCTTGATGCTCGACATCACTTGTGTTGACTCGTTCTTCACGAGTCTCACTTCTCTCAGCTTGTTCCTCTGCATAACTGGTAGTGACTCCTAAAAAACAAGTCGCTACGACTACAGAGCAAACCCCTACTGAAAGTTTGCGGATGCCAAATCGATTTCTCTTATCAAATAATCTTTTTCCCATATTCCATTCCTTTATGTCATCAGGTAAAGAGGGTGGAGACTTTCCCCATCCTCTTTCTGTTACCTGTGATCTTTTCACCGTATGTTTGCTGGTTTATCCAGCTTTTTTACTTGGCCTTATCGGCTCTTTTTTTCTTGTCATCCAGCACAGCACCGGCAAGTCCTGCTGCTAGAAGACCTGCAACGAGGCTTGCGACGCTTTCTTCTGTTCCCGTATTCGGTAAAGTCCCTTCGGAAACTGGAGCAGGCGAAACCGCTGGAGTTTGAGGTCCTTTCTCGACTTCCTTCCCTGCTGCATCTGTCCCTTCCTGACGCACTGCTTTGACCTCAAGAGATGCTTGAGGAGTTGGGGTAGCTACTGGTCCTTCTGAGCCATGAGGATGTTCTGGGTTCGGAAGCGGTTGTGGCTCTGGCCGTGGTTGCGGCTCTGGCTGTGGTTGCGGTTGTGGCTCTGGTTGTGGCTGAGGTTCTGGATGAGGTTCTGGCTGTGGCTCTGGTTGTGGCTCTGGTTGTGGAGTGTCTGGAAGTACTTCTTTCGTGCCCACCTCTGTGATTTCTGCCACTGGATCTAGCTCTACAAAGGCATCCAGTTCCTTCCGGCTTTCCACACCATTTTCTTGAGAAACTTCCACCAAGCGCAATTTGCGGCCTTTTTGACCTTCTTGAACCACACGTTTCTCACCTTTTGGAAGATCTACATTTGGACGTTCTAGGCGTTCAAAGTCCATCTCTTCTGGCTCAATCACCAACTCTGGTTTGGTATGGACCAGATTCTTAACCCCTTCTTCAGGAATGGCTGAGCCTGTAGGTGCTTTTACGGATAGAGAAAGTTGATATACTTTTTCGAGCTTGCCATCTTCTGAGACAACCTTGATAAGAACCGGAGCATTGGCACTTTTAGCATCGATGACCGTAACAGCTGTGCCATTCTTGCCAAGTGCTGAAACGATTGGACGTTCTCCCTCATACTCTAGATGATAATCTGTCACATCTGGTTTAAAACCTTCTAGGTCTTTGCCATTCACTTGGATCGTAACGTCAGTTGTTGCCTGGGCCTCTTCTGTTGGGGCATAGGCGCTCAATTCAATGATTCCAATTCCTTTAAGATTTTCGTCACGGACCATTCTTAAACGGATGGCTTTGGTTCTGGTTTCGTTGAAGCTGAGGTTAGAGATATAACCAGGCTCAAAGGCATAATCCAAGCTATAAGGAATCTCTTCCCAGTTAGAGGCTTGGTTAAATGGATGTTCTGGAAGGTTTTTCAGATTGCCATAATCATCTGGAACATCAAAGTCTGGACCAATATAACGTTCAAGAACCGTCTTGGTTGGCAGGCCTGTTTCCTGATCTGCAAAGAAGTCGACCGCTACTTTATTGACTAAACGCTCTGTTACTTGACCATTTTTCTTGAAGATGAGACCGGCAAACACTTCTGTTTGATCTGGTTCTCTCTTCCAGTTGGTCCAACGATAATACTCGTTGTAGCCACCATCATTGATGTAATCGATATAGTCGATTTGGTTTGGATCGAGATCATTGGTTTCACTGGCAAAGGCTCTGGTATCCTCTGCATTGTAGTCACGGTTCACAGAGAGGATTTCTCCCGTCTTTTCTGACACCCGGACGGTCAGATGAGCTGTCAGATCATAGCCAAGGACTTTTCCTTCTAGCGTGAAGCTGCCTTCATGAGAAAGGGCATCAGCTGGTACAGATTGCCAGTCTACCGTCAGTTCTTTGCGATCATAGCCTGTATCCCCTTTGAAGTAGACGCCTACTGTAGATGGTAAAACTAGATTTTGACCGACTTTGACAAAACGGCGACCCGCTTCCACTGCTACTGGAGCAGATTGTTTCAGTTTTTCTGCATCGCTTGTGAGATGGAGGCGGTATTCTTGTAAGATGGTACCATCTTCCGCTTTGTGGATGACACGGATTGGCTCACCTTCATGGACGCTTGGCACAACCGTTGCAAGGCCGTGATGGCTAGCTGTGGCTTCCACTTGTGGATAAGCCCGATCACGCGCATCGATGTAGTAATCTGTCACACTTGGGTTGACCCCTGGCAAAACCTCACCATTGACACGAATGGTCACTTGGCTCTTTTCTTCTGCCGCAACCTTATTGGCAAATACCTGAATCTCTGAAATAGAGCTTCCACGTTTGCCTTCTGGTGTCTTCATGCGGATCCGAACCGCATAAGTGTCGACTTTATCAAAACTAAAATGATTCATCTTGCCAGCTGCTACCGGTTCTTGAACAGTGAGGTTGCTGACTTCTTTCCAGTTAGCTGGGTTGTTAAATGGATGATCTGTTTCGTCTTTGACGCGATTTGGATTGCTTGGTACTGTTGGGATTTGCTCACCCGCATAGTACTCGATCACATATTCACTCGGAGCCCCAACGCCGTGGTCTTCGTGGAAACCAACATGGAGGTTATCCACTGCACGCTTGGTCAAGATACCAGAATCCCCAAACAAGATACCAACAGAATCTTCCGCATTGTCACGGCCCCAGTTGGTCCAACGGTTGGCTGGAGCATCGGTAAAGGAGATGACCTTGTCATTGACCTTAGCAACTGGATCCGCATCGTTTGAATCACTTGCAAAAGCGAGTGGCAAGACTGAGCCTGTCCATTGTTCTGCTACATTGGCCCCTTTGACTGTGTTTGCGGAAACACGAATATGGAGACGGGTTGGAAGGTTGGTTCCTTCTACACGACCGGAGACAACAACTTCTCCTTCTTGGGCCAAGAGTTGCGGATCTACCGTATCCCAGGCTACCTTGGCAGCATAGGTCTTACCATTGGAGTGATAAGTTCGCACGCTTTCTGGAAGTGCTGGTTTTTCACCGAGTGGAGTTGTGGTGCTGACTTCTTCTACAGCAATAATGCCTTCAACTGTGACTTGGGCTTGGGCTTCTTTTTCCACACCATCTACCTGACCTGTGACAGTAAAGCTATGGTAATCCTTGACTTGATCTGCTGTTACGGCATCCCAGGTCACGCGTTTTTCTTTCGGGAATCCCTTGTCATACTCAACCAACACTGTCTCTGGAAGAGCTGGCAAAACGTTTCGATCGGTGCTGATCCGTACAGGACGTACCTTAACAACTGTCTTTTCTTCTGGATTTGGCGTGATGGTAAAGGTTACTTCTCCTGTTTGTCCTTGGAAGCTAGCTTGTAAATGAACCAATCCTGCTTCCCGTAGTTCCAAACCTTTCTTGCTTGCGACTGCTTTTCCTTGACTACCGGCTGCTGTTACCACATCGATTTGATCCGCTTGGAGACTAGCCACACTGCCATCTTGGTAATGAGCTAGGACATCAAGCGTGACTGTTTGGTCTTCCTTGAGCTCTTGGCCTTCTGGCAGACGCAATTCTAAACGCTGGATCTGTGGACTTTCTTCCTGGAATTGCACAGCATAGGTCTGTACAGCTCCCGTATCCTTAGCAGTGACAAAAATTTGAGCTTTCAAACCATTTTCTCGATTGGCTTGTAGGACCGTCACTTGGGCATTTTCTGCACTCGCTGTGACCTGACCAGGCTCTTGACCATAAGCTAGCGGACGGAAAATCGTATGGTTGCCACTACCAAATTTTGGAAGCGCTACTCCATCTAGTTGCACTGTTGGCTTCTTAGCCTTGCTGACTGTTCCACCTGCAACCACTAGTGTCGCTTGGACTGTTTCCCCATTGGTTAATAATCCTGTCGCCTTCAAGCGAGCACCTGGTGTAGACAATTGCTCCTCTTGACCGGCTTCCAAGGTCCATTGATCAACGTCATAACTAGCTGTTCGACCATCTGTAAAGACCAATTGCACAGCCTTATCCACAGTTGCTAGATCCGCTCCCTGCGGGATTTGTTTGATGACCGGAAGGACTTGTTCCACGCCGATTACATCAACCAGAGCCTCTACCGTCCGTCCTTGAACACGACCTGTCACACGAACTTGCCCAGCACGACTAAAGTCTGCCGCATCCCATTCAACGGCTTCTTCTTGAGCCGTGCCATCGTTATAGACGACAGATACGCGACTTGGAAGCTCAGGTACTTCACCTAAGTAAACTTGTGTCCGAACCGGTTCTACTCCCAAGATAGAGCGTTCTTCCTGGTCCTTCTTACCTGTAAAGAGACTGACTTGGTCTGATTGCAAGCGGTCTGAATCAGCATAAAGAGTAAAGGATCCTGCTTGCTCAGTTGATTTGACAATGACCACCCCTTTGCCGTTAAAGGCCCGACGTTGCCATGAGCCATCTTCCTGTGCTTTGTAGCGTTCACGGCTGGCTTGTTCCCCGTTGTCGACGCCGACAATTTGGCCTTGTCCATGCAGATGGAAATGCACCAAATTATTGGCAGTTGGCACGACACGGCCTGCTTCATCAACGATTTCATAGGTAATATAAGTTAAATCTTTACCGTCTGCCGCAATGGCGTGCTCTTCTTTTAGCAGACGAACACCTGCTGGCTTCCCAGCTGTTTCGATCTGATCGCGGGCAATTACTTCCCCTGCTTCGTTGCGAGCAATGGCTTCCACTTTACCTGGTACATAAGAAACCAACCACTCTAGATAGAGTTCATCCGGATTTGCCCCTTCCTGATAGGTACGGCCATCAGCTGTGGTTTTCTTAGTAAAGGTCTTCACCCCTTGTGATTCCCCATTGACAATCAATTCCACACTATGAGCATTGGAGAAGGTACGGACAGGAATCCGTCCTTCTTCATCCATGACACGATTGGCCAATTCTGGATTGTCCCAGTTCCAATGTGGCAAGAGATGGACCATTGGATGTTTCTCAGCTGACAACCATTGACTTTGGTAAAGATAAAAATCATTCTTTGGAAGTCCTGTAGTATCCACGATACCGAAATAAGAACTTTTCACAGGTGTATCATTTTGGTTGTGCCATGGTGTTGGCTCACCGATATAGTCTGTACCTGTCCAGATAAATTGACCTGCATAGCCGGCATGATCGCGGTCAAAGGTCCAAGAGGCTGTCGCTGTCCGACCCCAACCAACCCGGTCATTGCCGTAGTCTGATTGTTCATAATGGCGATCTTCTTGGTTGCTTCCTACCCATTCTCTTTCAGGATGATAGTAAGAGCCCCGTGTTCGCGTTGCAGAAGAAGTTTCAGAACCGTAAATGAGCCAATTCGGATGTTTAGCTCGTAGGCTTTCATAGTTGGCCTCTGAATAGTTAAATCCAACCGCATCGAGCTCTGCTGCTATCTTTTCATGGCCTCCTGAACCATCGCCAAAGCGGAATTTATCAGCCCCCATGGTGACATAGCGGGTTGCATCCACTTCCTTGATGGTCTTGACGAGACGACGAACAGTTGCGACAGACTTATCAGATCCATCTGCTTCACCGACTTCGTTACCGATGGACCACATCACAATAGAAGGATTGTTCTTGCCCCGCTCTACCATGGTCCGAAGGTCATAGTCAGACCACTTATCCCCTTTACGAGCTTCTGGATGGGTCGCATCCTTTTCGAAGAAACGGCCGTAATCGTATTGTTTCTTGCCACCATACCAGGTATCAAAAGCTTCTTCTTGGACCATCAAGCCCAATTCCGCTGCAATTTGCAGAGTTTGTTCACTCGCAGGGTTGTGGGTCGTCCGGATAGCATTGACTCCCATGTCCTTCATCTGTTTGAGACGGCGATATTCAGCCTTGTAATTTTCCTCGGCTCCAAGTGCCCCGTGGTCATGGTGAAGGGAAACACCGTGGAATTTCGTAGCCACTCCATTGAGGAAGAAGCCACCTTCTGGCGTCCAGTTCAGATAACGGTAGCCAAAACGTTCCTTTTGCACATCGACCAACTGCGAATCGCGATAGACCCTAGTATAGAGAGTATAGAGGGCTGGGTTATTGGTTTTGACATCCCA
Source organism: Streptococcus sp. bf_0095 (assembly GCF_004166885.1). GTDB lineage: Bacteria > Bacillota > Bacilli > Lactobacillales > Streptococcaceae > Streptococcus. The sequence continues at coordinate 459,842 of NZ_RCYU01000002.1, forward strand.
GAGGGTCGGTTTTTCAACATGAAGGGTATGAGACAGGTTGAGCTCTTGACCAGCCAAAACGGATTGCACTTCACTACGCACCTTTTCACTGACCACTTGACCATTTTGATCAACGATTTCGTATTCCGCATAAATACTATGGGCTTGATCATCTTGGTTGACAATACGACTCTTCACTAGAGTATCGACTGCCCCATTCTTTTGTTCTTCTAATTTTGGACTAGTGATGGTGGTCCCATACTTGGCCACATGAACCTTGTCTGTCACACTGAGTTTGACATCCCGATAGATCCCACTTCCTGAATACCAACGACTACTTGGTTGTTGGTTGACCACATGAACTGCGATGGTGTTTTCGCTTCCATCCGCATTTAAATAAGGGGTAATATCATAAGAAAAGGCATTGTAACCATTTGGATAATGACCAACCAATTGCCCGTTTACATAGACTTTGGAATCCATGTAAACTCCACCAAATTCCAAGCGCACCTTCTTATCGAGGTCCTTGTCGTCCAAACGGAAGGTCTTGCGATACCAAGCATCCCCACCGTTTAATTGTCCGCCTTCATTTTGAGCCGGAGAGTTGTGGTCGAAGTCAAAGAAGATCGACCAATCGTGAGGCAAATCTAATTTTTTCCAGTTTTTAACATCCACCTGGCGACCTTCTGCACCAGGAGCTGCATTTAATTTGAAATACCAGTCCTTGTTAAAGTCTCGTTCGCGATCTTGCACCATGTCCTCCGCTACTTGTTTTTGGTCCTTCGTAGCCTCTTCAGTAGCCCCAACAGAACGTTCACTTGTTTGAGGTTCTACCTGTGGCTGTTCTATTTCTCTCTCATTTCTTTCAGGAGTAATCACAGCAGGAGCCTCTATGGTTGTTGAAACTTTATCACTTGTCCCAACCTCTCCATTCGGTTGCTCTGACCTTTCTGTTGTGGCTGTCGTCTCCTCTTCCGTTACAGCTCTTCCTTCTTCTTCAGCTAAAACAGACGGAGCTCCAAAAAAAGATACACCGATTAATACAGAGCAAGCTCCAACCGCAAGCTTTCGAATACTAAATACACTGCGCTTTTCAAAAAAAGACTTTCCCATATTTAACCTCCTCTTGGGATTTTTACAATTGTAAGCGCTTTCTAAAATGCTTTTGCAAATAAAGAAACTCTACATTTTAACTATACCAAAAGTTGAGCCTTTAACAAGAGAACATGCAAAGAATATATAGTTTGTACTAAAAGAACTATACTTTGTCGAACAGATTCTTATAAGCATAAAATAGGAATGTAGGGATACTAAAGCTCTTTCAGATACGAGAAATGGATCAAGAAGATAGGGATGACATCCATCATTCAGTATTAACGATCCCCCTCTATTTCTCCTGTTTGAAATAGTTGTCATTCCAGCGGAGATAAGGTAGAATGAAAAGGATGAATTGAAAGGATACCACATGAACTACATTATTACTTTTTTGATCTCCATGATTCCTCTGGTGGAGCTTCGTGGAGCTGTTCCCTACGCTATCTCTACCGGAATTCCTCTTTGGCAAGCCCTCCTGATCGGGGTCATTGGCAATATGCTTCCTGTCCCTATTATCTTCTTTTTCGCTCGCCATATCCTGGAATGGGGGAAAGAGAAGCCTCTTATCGGGAATTTCTTTACTTGGTGTCTCAATAAGGGGCATCGTGGAGGCCAAAAATTAGAAGAGGCTGCAGGAGATAAGGGAATCTTTTGGGCCCTACTCCTCTTCGTCGGCATTCCTTTACCAGGAACTGGAGCTTGGACTGGAACCCTCGCCGCCTCTATTCTAGACTGGGACTTCAAACGGAGTGTCCTAGCGGTCATGTTGGGAGTCATTCTAGCAGGGCTTATCATGGGTACTCTCTCGCTTCTTTTTGGACTCAATACCTTTGCGCATTAATTATAAAAGAGGCTGGGACAAAAGTCCTAGCCTCTCAATTGTCTTTGGATTGTCGAGTAAGACGCAATGGTTGAGTGCTCAAAGCACTGCTTTGAGGTGGTGGATAGAACTTGCGAAGCAAGTATCCTAAGTCTTTGTTCGCTTTTTAAGCTTCAAAGATGCCCTATGTTGACGGAAACTATGTTTCCTTTATCTGCAACCTTCAACAGTCTCCCAGACTGTTGAAGCTGTGCGGAGGTGTGACGGCGTAATCGAATTCTAACGAATGACCGCTTTCTGTCCCACTCTCTTTTCATCTTGAAAAAAAGAGGTTTCTATGGAAACCTCTTTTCTTTTTATTCTTAGTTATTAAGAGCTGCTGCCATTGTAGCTGCAACTTCTGCTTCAAAGTCATTTGAAGCTTTTTCAATACCTTCACCAACTTCAAAGCGAACAAATTCAACAACTGAAGCATTTACTGATTCAAGGTAAGCTTCTACTGTCTTGCTGTCGTCCATGATGTAGACTTGTGCAAGAAGAGTGTATGCTTGGTCAACTTTTGTGTTGTCCAAGAAGAAGCGATCCATTTTACCTGGGATGATTTTATCCCAGATTTTTTCTGGTTTACCTTCAGCTGCCAATTCAGCTTTGATATCTTCTTCAGCTTGAGCAACCACTTCGTCAGTCAATTGAGCTTTAGAACCATACTTCAAGTGTGGAAGAGCTGGTTTACCAACCATTGCACGGCTTTCGTTGTCTTGGTCGATCACGTGGTTCAATTGTGCTAACTCATCTTTCACGAATTGCTCATCCAATTCTTTGTATGAAAGAACAGTTGGTTTCATTGCAGCGATGTGCATTGAAATTTGTTTTGCAAGTGCTTCGTCTCCACCTTCGACAACAGAGATAACACCGATACGTCCACCGTTGTGTTGGTAAGCACCGAAGTGTTGTGCGTCTGTTTTTTCAAGCAAAGCAAAACGACGGAATGAGATTTTTTCTCCGATTGTAGCAGTTGCAGATACGTATGCTGCCTCAAGAGTTTCACCTGAAGGCATTGTCAAAGCAAGAGCTTCTTCGTTGTTAGCTGGTTTACCTTCAGCGATGACTTTCGCTGTTGCGTTTACCAATTCAACGAATTGAGCGTTTTTCGCAACGAAGTCAGTTTCAGCATTTACTTCAACTACTGCTGCAACGTTACCGTTCACATAAACACCAGTCAAACCTTCAGCGGCAACACGGTCAGCTTTTTTAGCTGCTTTAGCCATACCTTTTTCGCGAAGCAATTCGATTGCTTTTTCGATGTCACCTTCAACCTCAACCAAGGCTTTCTTAGCGTCCATGACACCAGCACCAGATTTTTCACGCAACTCTTTAACAAGTTTAGCTGTAATTTCTGCCATTTTGATTCTCCTATATTTTTTTAAAAATAGGAGAGCCGGGCTAAGCCCCGCCCTCCTAGGTAATTACGATTGTGATAATTAAGCGTTGTCGCCTTCTACAACTTCAACGATTTCTTCGATTGAATCTGCTTGAGTTTCAGTTGCTGCCAATTCAGCTTCAACTGATGCAACTGCATCTTCACCTTGACGTCCTTCGATAACAGCGTCAGCCATTTTCGCAGTGATCAATTTAACAGCGCGGATAGCGTCATCGTTAGCTGGGATGATTACATCGATATCGTCTGGGTCAGTGTTTGTGTCGACCATCGCTACAACTGGGATACCCAATTTCTTAGCTTCTTTAACAGCGATTTGCTCTTTGTGTGGATCCACAACGTACATTACGTCTGGGATACGAGGCATATCTTCGATACCACCCAAGAATTTTTCAAGACGAGCGCGTTGTTTGTTAAGAAGTGCAACTTCTTTCTTAGGAAGAACGTCGAAGATTCCTTCTTCTTCCATGCGTTTGATTTCTTTCAAACGAGCGATACGTTTTTGGATTGTTCCCCAGTTAGTAAGGGTACCACCCAACCAACGGTGGTTGATGTAGTATTGACCTGAACGAACAGCTTCTTCAGCAACAGCTTCAGCAGCTTGTTTCTTAGTACCAACAAACAATACAACTGCGTCGTTTGCAGCAGCTTCACGCATGAAGTCATATGCTTGGTCAGCGTATTTTACAGTTTGTTGCAAGTCGATAACGTGGATTCCGTTACGCTCAGTGAAGATGTACTTAGCCATCTTAGGGTTCCAGCGACGAGTTTGGTGACCGAAGTGTACACCAGCCTCAAGAAGTTGTTTCATTGAAATTACTGCCATGAGTAAATTCTCCTTTTTGTTTTTTTCTCCTCTCCCAGACGTCAGCTTGCAACACGACCACAAGGGCAACGGTGCCACAATGGTTCCGGGATGAGTATTTATTGCTTTACGCAACTTTATCAGTATAGCAGATTTAGAAGCTTTTTGCAAGTCATTTGAGATAAATTCCTAGACTTTCCTGCTTTTCTTCAGGGCTCTCCCTCCTTCTTTTCTTTTTTTCTGCACGATTCTCATTCTTTCCCTTTTATAAGCCTTTTGTCCGAAAATTTTTCTTGACCTTATCTGATTTTTAAGATAAAATAGAATATGTTGTGGCGGTATAGCCAAGTGGTAAGGCACGGCTCTGCAAAAGCTTGATCGTCGGTTCAAATCCGTCTACCGCCTTCACAAACAAATATCAATGAGCCCAGCAATGGGCTTTTTTGATACCATCACTTGATTGAATCTCACTTTCGCTGCTTTGTCAGTGATCGTGTTTTCCAATCATGAAAGGAAAAGATATGATGAAAAAAGTGACCTTATATGCTCTCAGTATCCTCTCTTTGGCCATGCTTACAGCTTGCCAACCAGCACAAAAAGAGACTCAAGAAAGAAAGCCTCTTGTTAGCAGCTCTAAAAAAACCTCTAAAAGCTCTAAGAGTTCTAGAAGTTCATACTCTAAAAAGTCATCTAGCAAAAAGGATTTTTCATCAGGCTTCGATGACGATCATTCTTCTAGCTCTTCAGACTCTAACACGCGCGAGGATCCTAACTATACGATGAGCTTGATGGATCAGGGAGAATCACTAGAAGCTATCGGGGATATCCCTGAAATGCCAAAATGGGCTGCCTTCAAAGAAATTAAAGTGGAAATTCTTGTTGGAAATGAAGCCCTTGCTCCTACTTCAAAAGAAGAAGCCATCAGCAAGTTAGGTCCTACTGATTCCACTTCTGGCAATGGTGCTTACTGGCATGGAGATGGCAGTGCTATCTTGATTGATTTTAATGAAAAAGGTCAAGCCACTAACAAAATTGCAACCTTGCCTAACTCTAAAAAGGTTACGAATCTCAAGGATATTCAACCTGGAATGACAGCTAAAGAAGTCGTTGAAAAACACGGCCGTCCAGAAACTGTTTTCGTCTTTGGCTACGCGACGATTTTTACTTGGAAAGGTGAAGACGGAAAGGACTACTCTGTCGGTTTTGACAAAGAAACAGTCTTCCAAGTCTCTGAACCTGCATAAAATTCCCTTTTTCGGGATTCTTTTCTGATCCTATTCAAGCGCTCAGCTGATTTTCTCACCGATGGGATAGAAGTCCTTTTCATAACACACAAACCCTCCAAGACATTGGTCTTGGAGGGTTTTTTTGAATAGAGGCTGGGACAAAAGTCCTAGCCTCTCAATTGCCTTTGAATTGTCGAGCAAGACGCAGTGGTTGAGTGCTCAAAGCACTGCTTTGAGGTGGTGGATAGAACTTGCGAAGCAAGTATCCTAAGTCTTTGTTCGCTTTTAAGCTCCAAATATGACCTAATGAGGGAAACAAAGTTTCCTTTATCTGCAACCTTCAACAGTCTCCCAGACTGTTGAAGCTGTGCGGAGGTGGGACGACGAAATCGAATTCTAACGAAGGACCGATTTCTGTCCCACTCTCTTTCATTCCTTACAATTCTGCAATTTGATTGAGGTTGACTTCTGCCACAGTGTCATTTCCAAACATGGTGATAATCATTTTCACCTTATTGTTATCGATTTCTGTGATCTTACCAGTGTAATCTGCAAAAGCTCCATCGATGATGCGTACAGTATCTCCTACCTTCACATCAATGTTGAAATCTTGAACGGTTTGTCCCATCGAAATCAAGATGTTACGGATTTCGTCTTCCAAAAGTGGAGTTGGTTTTGAACGGTTCCCGTGTGATCCAACAAATCCAGTTACGTTTGGTGTATTCCGAACGACAAACCAAGCTTCATCCGTCATGACCATTTCTACCAAGACATAACCAGGGAAGCGATTTTCTTCGATTTCTTTTGTCTTCCCGTTTTTCTCGATTTGCACAGTTTGAGTAGGGATTTCTACACGCAAGATGTTTTCCAACATGTTATAGGTTTGTGCGCGTTGAAGAAGGTTTTCCTTCACTTTGTTTTCATATCCTGAGTAGGTCTGTAGGACAAACCAGCCTTTGTCAAAACTATCCATTTTTGTTTCCTTTCTTATCTACCAGAGGTCCATCGTTTCATCACGATACTAAAAAAAGCCTTCTGGCTCTTGTTTTCCTAGCTCCATTATAACATAAAACCGGAGAAAGCAAAGAAGTTTCTCTTGTTTTTCTTCAGCAAGATAAGAAAAAAAGCATCCACAGGGGACGCAAATTTGTTTCTTTTTTAGAACATATCGATTAGCTTCAAAATACCTTTAGCCACTACTTGGTCAAATAAATAAATCAAAGCTACAAAAAAAGCGGTGTACTCAATCACGGAGATAAAGTTTTTCCATCTTTCCTTGCGATTTGGCCAAGTCGTGTTTTTTAGCAAGACAAAAATATCTTTAAAAAATTTCACAACATTCTCCTATCTGGTTTCTTTATGAATTGTATATTTGCTACAATGTTTACAAAACTTGTTAACTTCTAGACGTTTTGGTTTTGGCGTCGCACTCAACTTGATTGAGTAGTTGCGTGACCCACAAACCGTACACGCTAGACTTGCTTTTTTTAATGCCATAACGCCTCCATTCACACCATTATAGCAAGTTTTCTACTATTTGACAAGTTCTTCTGCTCTCTGGAAGCGCATTTTGTTTGGCTTTTCTCTACGATTTGGTACAATATAGGAGATAAAGGAGAAATTATGAAAAGCGATCATCTGAAAGAAAGTAAAAACATTGAAGACCGTCGCGGGCAAAGTGGCGGAAGCTACTCATCTGGCCGCTCTGGTGGGAATTTAGGGGGTGGTATTTTACAAATCCTCCTCTCACCTGGAAGCTTCAAGAGCAAACTAATCTTGATCCTGGTCCTCATCTTTTTGAGCGGTGGAGCTGGATTAAGCGGGCTCTTTGACCAAGGTCAAAGCACGCAGAACTATAACTCAGGACAAGTCACGCGCCAAAGCAATACCCAGGTGAGTGACGGAGATAGCAAATTCGTCAGTCAAGTCCTTGGAACTACTGAGGATTTCTGGGGGCGAACCTTCCAAAATGAAGGCCGAACCTATCACAAGCCAACCTTGGTTTTCTATACGGGTCAAACTCGAACTGGCTGTGGTGTAGGCCAAGCATCTGCCGGCCCCTTCTACTGTCCGACAGACCAAAAGATCTATTTGGACATCAGCTTCTACAAAGAGTTGACCACCAAATACAAGGCTAGCGGAGATTTTGCTATGGCTTATGTCATCGCTCACGAAGTCGGCCACCACATCCAAAACGAATTGGGGACTCTTCAGAGTTACCAGAAAGCCATCCGAGGGAAAAGCGAGACAGAAAAAAATGCCCTCAATGTCCGTTTGGAACTTCAAGCTGACTACTATGCGGGTATGTGGGCTCGCTACATTGAAGAACAAGGCCTCATGGAGACAGGAGATATCGAAGAAGCGCTCAATGCTGCCCATGCCGTGGGAGATGATACCCTTCAAGAACAAGCCTATGGCTACTCCGTCCCTGATAGCTTCACCCACGGAACTTCTGAACAACGCATGCGCTGGTTCAAACGTGGTTACCAATACGGTGATTTTGAACACGGAGATACCTTCAGCGTCTCTGACGAAGACTTGTAACAACCCTAAAACCAAAAGCCTTTCAGATTATCTGAAGGCTTTTTTGTTACTTTATCTACAGCGATCTACGCTTTATAATGGCTGGGAGTGTTCAATAAATAAAGATGATTTCTATTTTATGAAATTATTCAACTCAATCTCGAAACTTTCCACCGTGAGAAAAGTGCTTGAAACATTACGTTTCAAGCACTCGGAATTATTGAGACCTTAGGCTCAATAATTAGTCATGGAACTTCTTCGAAGTTCGCTGACGTCCGTACTCACCTAAGGAAAGTTTCTAAGAAGACTGTGAATGGAAAGAATCTTCCCATCTTTTAAGCATCTATTTTTAGAATCCAAACCAACCTTTGAAAGTATCCCAGGCATTTTGTGCTTTTCCAGGAATATCTGCTTCATCGATGGCTTTTTTGGCATCGTCTACAATACCTGCAGCGCGTTCTTTGACCGTATCAAAGAAGCCCTTGTCCTCTTCTGGACTCTCTGTTTCTGTTTCTTGACCGACAGGGGCAATGCCATTTTCCTGGTAAGAATTTTTCTCATTGTCAAAGCTAGTTCCTTCTGTATAAGGAAGGACGCTATTGGCTACATTTCGGAAGATCACTGAGGCTGTCTCTGCACTGGTCCCTGTCAAATAGTGGGTTTCATCCGTCTTAGGGAAGCCTAGCCACTGACTAATGACCACATCTGGCGTGTAGCCGATGACCCACTGGTCTCCGGAAAGATCGGGGTTGAAGTCCGTTTCAGTCGTTCCTGTTTTACCAGCCATGGTATAACCATATGGTGCTGCATTGACACCCGTTCCATTGGTAAAGGTTCCTAACATCATATTAGTCATCTTCTTATTGGCTGAACTGCTGAGCACTCGTTTCGATTTCTGGCTGTGACTTTTCACCACCTGACCACTAGCATTTTCAATCTTCGTAATGAGATGGGCATCGTTCATCACTCCATCGTTGGCAAAGGTTCCATAGGCCTGAGCCATCTGAAGCGGATTGGTCGTCACACCAGATCCGAGGGCAACTCCGAGAGATCTGTCCACCTTGTCCATATTGAGACCAAATTTTGTCCCGTAATCAAAGACAGTATTGAGCCCTAACTCATTGGCTGTAGCGACTGCTGGAAGATTGAGAGATTCTGCCAAGGCTTGGTACATAGGGACAGTCGGGCTACCTTGAATGCCGCCGTAGTTATCGACTGTATAACTGCCGTAGACCTTGGTCGTATTGTCCAATTCTTTGTTGGTTGACCAGCCGTTGGCAACAGCTGGACTATACACGACGAGAGGTTTAATGGTAGAACCAGGACTTCTCGCAGATTGAGTCGCATAGTTATAGCTTCGGAAGCCAGCATCTTGGTCACTAGCCACGCGCCCAACGATTGCCCGCACTCCTCCAGTCTTAGGATCCAGGGCTACACTACCAGATTCTGCCCGCGTGCCATCTTCAGCAACAGGGAAGAGATCCACATTGTCGTAGATGACCTGCATGCTAGCTTGGTAGTTCTGGTCCATCTCTGTGTAGATCCGGTACCCATTCTTGATGATATCTTCTTCTGTTAGACCATATTCGTTGACAGCCTCGTTGATAACCGCATCGAAATAGGAAGGGTAGCGATAATCTTCTGACTTGCCTTCATAGGCATCAATCAGTTGGCCATGAATGTCGACTGCGGCGGATTGATCTGCTGTCGCTTGATCGATATAGCCAGCTGCGACCATATTTTGTAGGACCGTATTGCGACGATTGGTTGCGTTCTCGACTGAATAAAGGGGGTTATAAATTTCTGGCCCCTTGAGCATACCGGCAAGGACAGCTGACTGATCCAAAGTCAACTCACTAGCGGATACACCAAAATACTTCTTAGAAGCATCTTCAATCCCCCAAACCCCATTTCCAAAATAGGCATTATTGAGGTACATGGTCAGGATTTCTTTCTTACTATATTTTTTGTTAATCTCAAGGGCTAGGAAGAACTCCTTAGCCTTCCGCTCAACCGTCTGATCCTGAGAAAGATAGGCATTTTTAGCCAACTGTTGGGTGATCGTCGATCCCCCACCTGAGCGACCGGCAGTCAATATCGCCAGGAAGAAACGCCCATAGTTAATCCCACTATTTTTGTAGAAACTCCGGTCTTCTGTCGCAACAACTGCATTTTGCAAGTTTTCACTAATGGCATCTAACTCAACGTAAGTCCCTTTTTGCCCCGTTAGGCTACCTGCTTGGTTCCCATCTTTATCATAGATGATCGTGGTTGCCTTGAGGGCATTTTGCAAATCTGCTACATTGGTCGTCTTGGCTATGTAGAAAAGATAACCTCCGACGACGAGACTAAAGGTCAGGCCAATCAGTAAGAAGATCTTGGTCAAGTGATACTTGCGCCAAAAGCGTCTGATCGGATGTTGGGAGTGAGATTTTCTCCGTGACTTGTCCAAGCGGCTATAGGTTGGAGCTTGCTCCTCCCCGTCTGTTGATAACTCAACCTCTTCCGCAATTTTCGTTGGTTTTTTTTCTCGTTGGAAATGACGAATCATTCCCTCCATTAATTCTTTTAATTTGTTCATAGTCCCTATTTTATCACCTTCCTAACGTCTAGACAAGAAAGACCTTCGCAAGAAAGGATGCTTTTAGCTTTCTTTAAGGTTGCCATCTAGTCCACTCTAGAGCGGGTTTCAGCGTCTTGTTCCTCCCTCCCTCTTCCTCCTTCTCGCCTTTTCTTTCCCCTTGCTTTCTGATACAATAACACTATGCACTATACAATTACGATACCAAGCGCCTTGCCCACCATGACGGTCAAAGAGGCCCTAGAAGATTACTTTCTCATCCCACGAAAGATTCGTCATTTTTTGCGAACCAAAAAACATGTTCAAGTCAATGGGGAGACTGTCCATTGGCAATCGATGCTTGAAGCTGGTGACCAACTCACCCTCACCTTTGATCCGGAAGATTATGAAGAAAAGGATCTCTTGACAGGGGATGCTGGCCTGGTCGAAACCCTCTATGAAGATGAGCACCTCATCATCGTAAACAAGCCGGAAGGCATGAAAACACACGCCAATCAACCAGATGAAATCGCCCTTCTTAATCATGTCTCCACTTATGTTGGGAAGACCTGTTATGTCGTTCATCGCTTGGACAAGGAAACCAGTGGAGCTCTTGTCTTTGCCAAGAATCCCTTTGTCTTACCCGTCCTGAATCGGCTGCTAGAAGATAAGAAAATTCAACGAGACTATTGGGCCCTAATCTTAGGCACCTTACCCAAAAAGCAACTGGTTTATAAGGACAAATTAGGCCGTGATCGCCATGATCGACACAAGCGTATTGTCGATCCTCGAAAGGGCCTCTATGCGGAAACCCATGTGACTAGCTTAAAGACTTTCAAGCGCACCAGCTTAGTCAACTGTCAGCTCCAGACAGGTCGCACCCACCAGATCCGCGTCCACCTCTCTCATCATGGCCATCCGATCGTGGGTGACCCTCTCTATAACCCAGAAAGAGCTCCTCGTCTCATGCTCCATGCCCACCGCTTGCGACTCACCCACCCCTTCACCTTAGAGAAAATTCAAGTTGAGGCCACGTCTCCAAGTTTTGAGAAAGGCTTAAAAGAGGCTGGGACAGAAATCGGTCATTCGTTAGAATTCGATTTCGTCGTCCCACCTCCGCACAGTTGAGTAGGGCTATAAAAGCTGATGAAATCAGCCTAGTAGAGCCCACTCAACCACTGCGTCTTGCTCGACAATCCAAAAACAATTGAGAGGCTAGGACTTTTGTCCCAGCCTCTTTCTGTTATTTCTGCATAGGTCCTATTCCGTCGTTTCTTCACTTGCGACTGGACTGGCTTCTGTTTTTTCTGACTCTGGTGATGGGGTCTGAACAGGATCTGAAGCCTCTTCCTTATTTTGGCTAGGATCGCTTGTGGTAGGACTTTGAGGGGCTGGAGTTGCTTTGTCTGCTTCCGCCACTGCTGTCGATGGAGCCGCTAGCAAATCCTCTCGAAGAGCTTGGATCGCTTGTAGCAAGGCTTTCTTGTCACTCTTTGGATCAGCTAGTTGATCAAAGAGAGCTTCTAAGCGTTCAAACTGAGCATCACTGGCTCCTTTTTCGGCCAATTGTTGGTGGAGAGCTATCAACTGGTTATAAATCTCTTGATAGAGGGCCACGTCTCCAAGTTGAGGTTCCTCTGTTTTCTTTTGCTTTTGTTGTTCAATCGTTTCACCAACTTCACGCAAAAGAGTTTTTCCTGCAGTCAAGGCCTTGTCAGCATCTGGCTCTTGGCGCACCTGTTCCAATCGTTCTTCAAAGGCAGGACGCTTGCTTTCTTCTACTTGTGGCAAAAGAGAGCTAACTTGTTCCAAAAGTGTTGTCAAGATACTAGAGCGTTGACGAGACTCTGTCTTTTCATCCAAGTCACCATAGACTCCTTTGAGGAAGTCGTAAACAGCTAGGTTATAGGACGAAGCATCTCCTCCCTTTTGATCCAGAACTGTTTTTTCAATTGGATAGGTTGGAGCATTTTCCTGGGACAGTAGCTGGTCAATCGCTTGCTTAGCTTGGTAGAGTTCCATGAAATGGGCTTTTGAGTCCCAAGCTTCTTCAAAGGCCTGAGCCCGGTAAAGCTTCAAAGCAAGGTCTGATGCTTTCGCACGCAATTCTGGTGTCAAACGCGCATCGCTTAAACTTTGGTAGAAATACTTGAGGTAGTCCACCGAAGTCACACCAGTCCGATCTTGCATCTCCTGAATAGCTTGCAACAATTTTCCTTGCTGATCCAAGCCTTGGCTATCTTTAGCTGTATAGGCTTCCTGCAACTGAGAAACAAGGCTTTCTTTCTTGAGTTGGAAGGCTTCGGTATCAAGCAAGCGAACCTGTTCCAATAATTCCTGGTAACGACGGTCCAAGGCCGTTTCTTCTTTTGGCTTGACTTCCTGGGTCGCATGGATATATTCTTTATCAACTTGGTCAAGACTCGCCAAGTAGCCTGCTGTCGAATTGCTTGGGAAGTTTTTAACTGTTTCTAAGAATTGACCCAAGTTCAACTCAATCCGTCGTTGTTGCAGAGGGTCTGATGCGTACAAAGTCCGACTTTCTGCTAGGAGTTGGTTGACCTTGTCCTCTATAGCTTTCTGGTCCAAGTCACCTTTCTGGTAAGCTGCTTGGATGGTCGGTAGACGGTGAGCTAAGTAGTCCGCCAGGCCTGCAGAGCGCACCTTGATATAGTGGTTATGGTCTCCATGCGGAATGACAAACTGACCATTCTCGATTTGCATCGTATATGGAGAAATACCAGAGCGAAGCGCTGTTGCATAGAGCTCGTTGATAAAGTCTAGCTCAGGATTCCCTGTTTCAAGCGGAATCCGGACATGCTCCTTCCGTACTGCATAAGGGTGGATATGGGTTGGATCGTATTCTTGGTCTGGATTGTTAAAGACAAAGAAACCGTTTGAAATCTTGATAGCTTCTCGAGGGACACCGTAAGTCTGGCTAATGTACTGAATTTTTTCTTCATCCGAAGCATCGCGGGAATAGGTCGCCACATCATCTGTCAGTGGTTGACCCTTGTCCTCTTCCTTCTTACCAGCCAACACCGCCTCTGCAGCTGCGATCTCTTGAGGAGAGAGATCCTTCTTGTAGAAGTAATGAGCATGGTCCCCGTGAGCGACCATATAGCCCTCGTCATCCTTGCTGATAACATGATCTGCATGGAATCCATGATCGTGCTCATGGGCCTGTTCACCTTCATGATGATGATCATGATCGGCTTCATGGTCCTCATGGTCATGCTTGTGATGAGGATCCTCCTTCTCATGGTCGTGGTCCTGATCGACTGGCTTTGTGTCTGGGCTTGAAGGTTGAGTTGGACTCTCTTCTTTTGCGATATTTCCACCTTGTGTACGGGATAGTTGGAACTGTCGTGCCAACTCCCGCTCTAAAGGCGAAAGGAGACTATAAGGGATGAAATGGAAGTGATCCCCATGAGGATAAACTACCCCTTGATCTGTCCATTTGGTAATCTTACTTGGATCAAAAACAGAACCATCCGACTCAACATGGCGCTCTGAAAGCGGAGTTTTTTGCAACTCTTCCAAAAGGCTCGGCAAGGTCCCCCCCTTATTAGTTGCTGTTGGATGAGGCACAGAAGCTGTAATCGTTGGAGTGACCGGCTCTGAGATTGGCTGATTCGGATTAACCGATGAAGCTAGCTGGCTAGAAGGTGGAGCAATAGGATTTACTTCATTTTTTCCTCCTCCATTTAAAACCGCTAAGGCAGCATATAATTCTCCAGCTGATAAGGCACTCTTCGGAATATAGTGGTAGTGTCCCCCATGAGGCACGATAAAGCCATCTCCTGTATCAGAAATCACATCCCCAGGATGGAAGACATAGCCGTCATCTGTCCGGTAGCCACCCTGGCTAGGCTTGACTCCTGCTGTTAGACTGGCTACTGTTTTCCCTTCTCGTAAAGCCTGACTTGGCTGACTAAAATCACGAGTTTGCCCAGCTTTTTGGACACTCTCTTTCGAATCTGAAACCAGCTCTCCTTTTTTCTGTTGGGCAATTTCCTCCACCGAACGAACATTCAGTGTATGTTGCGGATCGGTTAGATAAAGGTAGTAGTTCCCATCCTTCTTGATAATATAGCCATCTCGCACCTGTGTGACTATGTCTGATTGCTGTAGTTGGTAAGAAGGGTCCCGTAAAATCAACTCCTCACTAAAAATCGCATCGTAAGGGACCTTGCCATTGTAGTAATGGAAATGATCTCCATGGGAAGTCACAAAGCCCTCGTCAGTAATCTTAACCACAATCTGCTCTGCCTTGGTCTTTTCCTTCGAGTTGACGGATTCAATGCTTTCTTCCTGCTTGTTTGAGCTACTAGCTGACTTTTTCTTGTCTCCTTGTAAATACTGCACCTGATTCTGACTCTTTTTGTCTTCCTTGACTGGTGCTTGCTGACTTAAGGCGTAGGCACATAAACCCAGACCTAAGGTCGCTACTAATCCAATTGTTCCTTTTTTCTTCATTCTTTCTACTTACTCCTGTAATTCTTTCGCTAGACTCGCCATATTTTCTTCTAGGTTCTCCAAGAAATCTTTGTTATTTTCTGGATCTGCTTCGAGAGGATCCAAGACCTTCACCTTTGCCCCTGTCGCCTTGGCAATGCTATCAGCCACCTTGGACGAGGTATGCTTCTCAACAAAGATCGTCTGAACTTGATAGTCCTTGACAAACTGCTGAATCTCAGCTAATTGACGGGCTGTTGGTTCCTGCTCAGGCGAGATCCCTGCAATTCCTAATTGTTTCAAACCAAAGCGCTTGGCTAAATAAGAAAAGGCTGTATGCTGAGTCACAAAGGTTTTTTGTGTCGCTTTTTCAAAGAGAGGTTGGTATTTGTCCACCAAAGCCTCACAGCGTTTTGCAAGCTTTTGGGCATTGGCCTCATAATAACTTCTATTTTCTGGATCGATGTCTCCCAACTCTTGGGCAATGATCTTCCCTTCTTCGGCGATTTTCAGTGGATCCATCCAGGTATGGGGGTCATACAAGTGTTTTGCATCCTTCCCTTCCGTATCCTCAATATCTTCTAAGCCAGCGACCTTATCCAATTCCATTCCTTTGCTGGCTTCGATGACCCGCAGTTTCGAGTCTTGCAAGCTAGGATCTAGACGTCCAGCCCAAGATTCTAGTGTTTGAGAATGGTAGACGAAGACATCCGCATCATAGATCTGGGCTGTCTCCTTGGCCGAAGGTTCGTAATCATGAATCCCAGCACCTGACTGAACCATCCATACTTCGTTTCGATCGCCTGAAATTTCCTTCACCAGGGAATAGACAGGATAAAAACTCGTCACAATTTTGAGCCCCTTTTTAGTAGAGCCAGCTTCCGAACTCCTCTGACTCCCACAAGCCACTAGCAACAAAAGGCAGATGAATCCTATTCCTAAGGCCCTTAGTTTCCTCCCAAACATGTATAAATCCTTTCTTTTTCTTAATCGGTTTATTAAATAGTTAATTAACTAGTTAATGATAACGTTAATTTTTTAGTTTGTCAAGAATTTTTTTGTATTTTTTATCACACAGAAAAAAGAGGCCCTTAAAGGCCTCTTTTGAATGTAGGCAAACTATTTTTTTAAAATATGATTTCTATTTTCTTAAGTCATTTGAGCAGCTATAAAACTTTCCGCTGTGAGAGAAGTGCTTGAAACCTAAAGTTTCAAGCACTCGGGAGTTTTGAAACTTTAGGTTCAAAACTAATTGAACACGGGCTGCGGATTGTGTCAAAAAGATAAGTTCTCCTAGAATCGAAAGATTCTGCGTCAAACTTCCTATTTTGACTTTATCCGCAGACGCCCTTTGTATCTTAATAAGTCATGGAACTTCATAGAAGTTCGCTGACATCCGCCCTCACCTAAGGAAAGTTTTTAAGAATGCTTTATCTCTATTCTAAAGAGGCCCCTAAGGGCCTCTTTAATACTCTCGATTAGTTAGATCAAACCATGCGCTTATTTTTTCTTCTTTTTAAGGAGATAAGCTGCACCGCTTGCGACTACAAAGGCTAATACCAAGCTAATCAAGGAGATAGTGGTACCAGTGCTTGGCAAGATACCAACCTTCTTACCTGGTTTCTTAGGTTCTGGTGTCACTGGCTCTGTTGGTTCATGTTTATTGGTCAGAACAACATTACCTTGACCATCCTCTGTTTTCGTCACTTGGTAACCGGTTGGAACATCGACTTCTTCCACCGTATAGGTGACAGCTTTGCCCTTGACATTCTTGTCCAGATCCGCAAAGGTATGAGTCCACTTGTTCTCAGCTGACAATTCAATGACTTTACCAGACTTCTTACCATCTGCATAAAGTTGCACTTTCACACTCTTCGGACGAAGGCCATCTTTGTCCTCTTGGTCATCCCACTGTTTGGTTACAGAGAGGGTGGTCTTACCTGGAGTGTGCGTATTGGTAATAGTATAGCTTTCTTGGTCAATGCTTGGTGAATAGTTATTAACCTCTTCTTCTTGAAGGGTGTAGACGATTTCCTTGCCATCCTTAAACTTAGGAAGGCCAGTAAAGGTTTCTTTCCAATCGGTCTCGCTTGTAATATCTTTGCGAGCCACTTCTCCACCATTGGCAAGAAGTTTCACAGTGATCTTAGTCGGACGAAGACCATCTTGGTTGTCATTGTCCATCCAGATCTTAGTGACTGGAATATCCACCGTACTTGGAGTGTGCGTATTGGTCAAGACGATATCGCCCTTCTCCTTGCTCTCTTCTGTTACGGTGTAACCTTCAGGGACATCCACTTCTTTAACAGAATAGTGAATCTCTTGTCCGTTTGCTTTTTCAGCAAGTTTCTCAAAGGTATGCGTCCATTTATTGTCAGCTGACAAGACAACTTCCTTGCCTAGCTTTTGATCACCCGCATACAATTGGACGCGAATTTCTTTTGGACGAAGGCCATCTTGGTTATGAGCGTCATCCCATTTCTTAGTGACCTTGACCTGAGTGACAGCCGGTTCATGCTTATTGGTCAAGACAGGATGAGCTGGATCCTTGTCATCAATTGAAAGGGTGTAGCCTTCTGGGACATTCTCTTCTTTCACAGTGTAGTGAATGGCCTTGCCGGCTGCTTTTTCATCAAGATTTTCAAACGTTCCTTGCCATTGATTCGCTTCTGACAATTCTAGAGTCTGGTCTGTAGCAACCCCATCTTTATAGAGTTTGACTGTAATTGTCGCTGGGCGAAGACCATCTTGGTTATTGGCATCGTCCCATTTCTTGGTTACTTGAACTTTCGTCTTAGAAGGAGTGTGGGTATTCGCAATCACTACCTGACCTGGATTGGTCGTTTCTACCGTTTGAGTATAGCCTTCTGGAACTTCTGTTTCTTTCACGGTATACTGAATAGCTTGACCAGCTTTTTTCTCATCCAAATCAGAGAAGGTATAAGTCCAGTCGTTGTCTGCAGAAAGTTCTACCTCTTTACCTGATTTTTGGTCATTCGCATAGAGTTGGACCTTGATGCTCTTCGGACGAAGGCCATCTTGGTTTTCTGCATCTGTCCATTTCTTGGTCACTGTTACACTTGTCTTACCTGGTTTGTAGGTGTTGGTAATGGTTGATCCTTCGATAGCTGTCGAGTAGTTGGCAACTGTATCTTCCGTTACCGTATAGACTAGTTTTTGACCATTCTTATAGACTGGCAAGTCAGTGAAGCTGTGGCTCCATGTATCTCCCTCACCAGACAGAGTAGCCGTCTGTACTTCCTCTCCGTTGGCTAGGAGATGGACCGTGATGGTTGATGGACGGAGTCCGTCTTGGTTCTGAGCATCATCCCAAACTTTTTTCACGCTGACTTCTGTAGTTTCAGGAGTACGCTTGTTGGTAATGGTCGCTTTTCCATCGACGAACTGAGCTTCTTGACTTTCAGCTGTATAATGAGTCGGTACCTTGACTTCTTTTACAGTATAGGTAATCACATTACCATCATTGTCTTTGTCTGGAAGAGCGCTGAAGGTTACTTTCCAGTCATTTCCTGCTGAAAGGGCTACTGGTTTGCCTTCTGCTGTTCCATTCTTGTACAATTGGAATTCAATCTTTTCTGGACGAAGACCTTCGACGTTGTCTTGGTCATCCCAGACTTTTGAAGCTTCCAGATCGATATAATGGATATCTTTCTCATTGGCGATCACTTTTGGTGAAGCTTTTGAACCAGTCGCTTCGCCATCAATCGTGACATGGTAAAGCTGTTGATCTGCATCGTAGGTCACAACGACTGCATGCTCTGTCTCATCCAACTTGTAGTTGTTTGGAGCTTTCGTCTCTTTAAGAGTGTAAGTTCCTTCTGTTAGGGTGGTGAAAGCAAGGTCTCCATCCTTATCAGAAACTTGAGTCGCAAGGACAGTACCAGTCGCATCTGACAAGGTGAACTCCGCACCAGCTAAGCCTTTGCTAGTATCATCCTTGTCTACTTTCTTCACATGGAAGCTCGCCGCAAAGATTTGAGACGTTACGGTGTTGGATTCGCGGTTTCCTTCATGTCCTTTAGCTCTGTATCCGAATTGGTTATGGGCTTGGACGACACCTGAACGACCGCCATTGTCCTTGTTATCTTCTGTCCGTTCTAGCATCAACTGCTTGACTTGGTCTGTCAATTCGCTTGGGTTGACCACTGGCACCGCAACATCTACTTGGCTACGTGCACCGATAGTGGTTCCCTCATTGGCTACGACCTTAATTCCTGTTACTTTACTATAGTCTGTGACATCTGCTGACCAAATATCTTTATCTGCAGCTTGTGCCATGGTGCTAGCTGTAACTGTGGTATCTGTTGTGTAGTATACTGTCCATCCTTCCGGAGCAGTGACTGGTCCGCGAAGACTAACGGTGTATTCTGTCTTACGGGCTGAAGCATCCAGTGTATTGACATCTCCAACTTTAGGGAGAACGTCATAGATAACCGTGTTTTCAACTGGACTATCTGTGTTGTTTTTAATCGTTAACTTGTAATTAAAGGTTTCCCCTGGTTTAAAGGTTCGAGTTACTGTTGAAGCATCAGACAAGTCATCGTTCTTGGCGATGAACTTACGAGAATAAACCCCTTCAGCTGCGACAATAGTATAGTTGGATTCCGCATGAGGAATCTTATCCGTTGTCGAACCATTGTTGTTTAAATCATAGCTATCTACTGCAACTGTATTCGGGTTAGCAGTTTCTAGATCCCAGAGGCCTTCTCCTGCCAGATAGATATGGTTGGTAAAGGTTCCGCCATCAGCCTTCCCTTTTAATTTAGTATAGATGAATGGTAAATTAGCCTTGCCACCAGTCTCTAGGGAGCGTTTGATAAATTCCTTTTGATCCAAATGGATAATCAAGGCAGAACGTCCAGAATTGTGGTAGTTTTCAATGACCTCATAGGATTTGTACCAAGGGGCATAAAAACGAGTGTTATTCTTATCAAAGTATTGATCTAGGTATTTGAAGTCAATATCCAAGGTATTTGGATCAAAGAGATCAATAACACGCAAGTCCTTGTAATCCTTACCTGGATCTAAGCGAACATTATTAGCAGATAGGGCAAAACGAATGGTTTTTCCATCTGTGAATTGGACATTGTTATAATCTGTATTCTTAGTCAGTTCAACATTTTCTGTCAATGGAAGAAGTTTGAACTGCCATTTAGCAGATTGGTCTCTGTCTGCCCCTGACTGGGTTTTATAGGTGATCCGTCCAGTATTTTCATAGGCATTCTTGGACTCATCATTTTGATCGATATGGGTCTTTTCTGGATCCTTGAAGGCTGTATAGGTAGAAATATAAATCCCTTGACCAGATGGAAGCGCGAAGTCATCTTTCATCTCCAGTCTCCAGCCGACAACCGTTCCATATTTGGTCAAATCAATGTTTCCAAATCCATCCTTGTCTGCCTCTGGTTGGATTTCTTTAGTTGAGCCATCTTCCATGGTTAGGATGATGCGTTTCACGTATTGATTGATCAGAGGTCCATTTCCATAGATTCCAATCAACATACGACCATATTCAATTTTGGTAAACTTCAAGCGCGAGTCTACTTGCTCATCATAAAAGACAATGTTTTTCTGAGCAAATGGTGTGGTGTTATTGTATTTCAAGAGCCACTTGTAGTTAGCCGCCTTGTAGTCTGTCGAATCGTAGACATTTCCTTCTGCTTGTTTAGCAAAAGCTCCTTTACCTTCCAAGTCACGCGAAGTAAGTCGGAAGATGAGAGAATCTTCAGCCGTTACATCCGGCTCTCCCTCACCACGTTCCGCAGGAATCCCCACGACAGACGCAGTGTTGGTCAAATCTTTCACTAAGACATCTTCTAAGGTTTGGTCTTTTTCCATGACCAAATCAGGGAATTTCAAGTATAAGAAACTCTTATCTTGGATTTTTTGCATCAAATCTGAGTGGTAACTTTGAACATTTTTATTTTCATCAGCTACAAAAGTTTTTGAAACCGTACCATCCCCATTGTCGACCCAGCCTTCTGATTTTTCTGTATCTAGAACCGCTGTACGAGTTTTTCCATCTTTGTCCGTATAGGTTGGCAGCTTATCTGTGATCGTTGCAGATTCCAACTGACGATAGCTACCATTGTACTGTCCACGCATCCCATCTAACAAGAAGGCAAAAGGAACGGAAGTAGCTTTTTCGATGTACTTTTTGCCATCTGCTCCAGTTACAATCCCTGGAGAGGCTTCCGCATAGTCTCTGGACATGGTCGCATCATAGTTCTGATTGACAAACTTGGTCAAGGTATAATCCTTGTATTGAGGTTTCCAAGTGATACTATTTAAAGCAGTCTCAGCACCATTGATATTGAGCGTCCCTGTAATATCCATCGAGTAGTTAGTAGGAGGGAAACCTAGCTTAAACTTGGCGATGAAGGGTAAGGTCAAGACTTCAGATTTTTGGTAGTTCGTAAAATGTAAACTTACATGGTAGTCATCTCCCACCTTTGTCACTGTTGGTGCATCATGTTGTGAGCTACTATTAAACTCGGGAACATTGACCTCATCCAAGTACTTCCCTGGAAGCACTAGATTGACAACCACGTCATCGAGATCTGTTGTCAGATTCTTAGGGGTAATCTGAATGTAGCCAGACATGGTATCAGATGTGTTATAGGCCATGCCGCCTGGATGCTCTTGCTTATCTCCATACAAGAGGCTAACATCTAAGGCACCATTATCTCCGACTGCTAGCTCTTGCGCCAAGGCTGTTACAGCACCTTGGCCCAATTGACCCAGCATCATCAAAATGGTGAAGAGAGCAAACCCTTTTTTTAAAAAGCTTTTCCATAAGGATGATCTCCTGTTCATTCTTTCATCTCCTTTTTATCATTTTGAACCGCAAAAGTTCCTCACTCCATTTTTATCACATATGAGCCAATTTAGCCAACGATTATATAAAAAGTGTCGCTAAATGAACAAATTAACCATCTAATGTTTTTGTTTTTTTAAGTTTTCTTGATTTCTGCATCAACCAGCCAATTTAGGTTAAGTCCTCCAAAGATATGATTGCAAAGATCTATTATATGGCTCCAGCCCTTGTTTTCATAGCTTTTTTATACCCTTCTCAGTTACCTTTAAATAGTTGCATAGATATCTCTAGGGTGTTTTTAAATTTTTTTGGACAAAAACTCCTTGCCTAATGACTCCTCCTCCTATCATCAAAGGGATGCAAAAAACCAGCCCCTTCATAGAGCTGGTTGTCTTTCTATTCTAGAAATGTCATTAGGCAATGATGCTGAAAAATATGTATGTTATTTATAGCGCGGTGTCGCAAATCCGCGGATATTCCCATGTCCGATACGGTATACATTGCGTTTGACAGTTCCAACGGCACCGGAATTTCCTTCGATTGTATGAATCAGTCCATTTTCGACGCGTTCCACAATTCCAATATGGTCTGCCCAACCATCATTTGATTGATAATCTTGATCCCAGTTAAAGGTGATGATATCCCCTGCTTTTGGTGTAGAAGCACCATTTTCATTCCAAATGCCCAAGCGTTTGAAAATTTGGATGTGACGTTCAACTCCACATTCACGGCCAATCAAACCACTCAAGCCTTCCCGCTGAAAGACCGTTGTGACAAAGACGTCACACCAGTCATCAGTCATCTTCACCTCATAACCAACTGGAAGTGGTTTGATACTGTTGTAATCATTGACCAATTGTTGGTGAGCTGCACTTCCTGTGCGAGCACCGACTAAACTTGCTGCTGCCCGTAAGACACGGTCCCGTTGTCCATTCG
This sequence comes from Streptococcus sp. bf_0095, assembly GCF_004166885.1. Lineage (GTDB taxonomy): Bacteria > Bacillota > Bacilli > Lactobacillales > Streptococcaceae > Streptococcus. The sequence goes on from NZ_RCYU01000002.1 coordinate 482,520, forward strand.
TTACACGAGGAGTGAAAGCAGTTTGATCTACTGTCGCACGGGGATGAAGGGCTGTTTGACCAAGGTTAAAGCCTTCAACGCCACCATCGACATAATCCACATAGACGTGAGTGGTATAGTTACCTGATTGGTACTGGTGATTTGCTGCAGAGACTTGCACTTCTGTATGCGTACCAGAAGGTGCTGTAGAATACCAGTAGAGGTTTTCTTGATGAGCTTGAGACCAGGCAGCAACACGGATATTCTTGATCTGACGTCCCTGAGGTGCTTGGTCCACTGTTACCGTATAGGTTCCCGCACCAGAATTAACATTCTTGATCCCTGTTTGGGTCCTGGTCGTCAGATTTCTAAATTCCACTTCTGTGGTTGTTGTTCCAGCCCCTACACGCGAACCATCATTTTGGATGTAATAAAGATGAACATGGTATTTGCCAGTAGAGTTCTTGTGATCGCTAGCCTTGACAGAAACCTTGTAGTCTCCGTTCGCTTGACGAGTCGCTTCATACCAACGGATATCATCTTGACCATCCTTATCAGACCAAGTTGGAACTTGAACAGTCCGTACGCCTTTAGGGCTGTAGACATCCTTAATGATGACGTCAAAAGTTCCCGTATCCTTGTTATTGTTTTGGATTACAATCGTACCAGAACGACGGGCTTGACGTACTTCTGCTGTAGTTTCTGTAATATAGTTTCGTTGGTTGTCATTGTCCACATAGTAGACATGGACATTGTATTTGCCGTCCTCATTTTTATGATCTGAGGCTTTGATGGTAGCTCGGTAACTGCCGTCACTTTGACGAATCGCTTTGTGCCAAACAAGATCATCTTGCCAGTTCTTATCTGACCAGGTCGGAATCAAAACTTCTTTCAGTCCATTTGGTGCAACAACATTACGAATTACTGCATCAAAGGTGCCTGTCTCAGAATTATTGTTCTCTATCGTTACAGTTCCATTTGGTTTTACGTGACGCACTTCTGTAGTGGTTTCTGTGATATAGCTTCGTTGGTTATTTTGATCTACATAGTAGACATGAACATTGTATTTGCCATCATCATTTTTATGATCTGAAGCTTTGATGGTAGCACGGTAGCTGCCGTCACTTTGACGAATCGCTTTGTGCCAAACAAGATCATCTTGCCAGTTCTTATCTGACCAGGTCGGAATCAAGACTTCTTTCAGTCCATTTGGTGCAACAACATTACGAATTACTGCATTAAAGGTGCCTGTCTCAGAATTATTATTTTCAATCGTTACCGTACCACTTGGTTTTACGTGGTGTACTTCTGTAGTGGTTTCTGTGATGTAGTTTCGTTTGTCAGCTTGATCTACATAATAAACATGGACATTGTATTTACCATCTTCATTTTTATGATCTGAGGCTTTGATAGTAGCTCGGTAGCTGCCATCACTTTGACGGACTGCCTTGTGCCATACTAGATCATCCTGCCAGTTCTTGTCCGACCATGTTGGAACCAAGACTTCTTTTAATCCATTCGGGGCTACTACGTTGCGAATAACTGCATCAAAGATGCCTGTCTCTGTATTGTTATTTTCAATTGTTAGCGTACCACTTGGTTTCTGTACTTCATCTATCGGTAAACTATTATTTTCTGCATCTACCACTCGTGCGCGTGCGCCGTATGGGGCGCGACTAGCTACCACAGTAGGTGCTGGTTGCTCTAATGAACCCTTCTCGTCAGTGACCTGCTCAGATGACTGATTGTCACTAACAGTCTGTGTGACAGGTGCTATCGCTGTTGCAACGGTATTTTCTGTCTGAACACCTTTCTTAACTCCCACTCCTTCGTTCACAGTATTCTGTGCTTCTGATGAAGTTGTTGTATTTGCAACGACAGCTGATGTATTTTCTGGTGTTTGATCGGACGCATGTTGCTCATCAGCTTTGACTTGTTGTGTCGAAAAAGCTAACAAAACGGCTGTCCCAGCATAAAAAATAAGATCTTTCTTTTTCATGTATCTTCCCTTACAATTTTTTTACGGATTGTATCCACGTAGTAGTATTATAGCACAAACCACCGGATCAAGGAACCTCTATAAAAAGTATAAGTTGAAGTAGAAAAAAAAGTTCTCGGTTGATTCAGTAAGTCCCTATATTTTTAAATTAAAAACGAGCATCTCCGTCTATGAGAATACTCGTTTTTCCAAAACAAAATGGATTATACCTGATTGCCATTGAATAAAATTTACTTACTTTTTTAGAAATAGCTAAGCAAAAACACTGAAAAATGGTGATCCTAATTTTGCATCAATTGGATCTGTACTTTTTACCGAGAAGATGTAATCAATAGAATGCCAACCGTTATTAGCAGGGTTGAATGGATCTCTTACATAAGTTTTCCCATTATCGTAGCCCTGCAAGACAATTTCATGCGTATAAGGAGCATTGATAAAGATGCTTTCTTCAACTGCAGCAAGAACGTGTTTTCCTGATACTAAGGTAGCTGCAATTGCATCTTTCCCTGTAAGCATTTGGCTCGTCAATCCCCAATGCTTAGTAGCAGCCACTAGTCCATCTGCATCAGTTCCAGCTACAGCAATTTTATTAAAGGAATTGGTGTTGTGATACAGATAATCCGCTACTGTCGTTGGTAGTACTTCTCTTCCGAGAATATCCGTAAATGCCATCGCTAAAGAGGTTGGAACACACCCTGATTGGTCCATATTACTCACACCATACCATTTTGCTCCCCAACGAGGGTCCCGTTGAGAATAATAGGTTGTTTGTGGATTTACCTTTTGATTTCGTGGAGACAAGGCTGTCTGACCGAGGTTAAAACCTTCAACTCCCCCATCTTTGTAGTCTACATAGACGTGAGTGGTATAGTTGCCCGCTTCATTACCGTGATTATTGGCAGAGACAGTGATCTCTGTGTGCATACCTGTCGGTGTTGCGGAATACCAGTAAAGATTTTCTTGATGAGCTTTAGACCAAGCTGCAACACGAATATTCTTAATCTGACGTCCCTGAGGTGCTTGATCTACAGCTACCGTATAGGTTCCGTTCGTTGTATTAACATTCTTGATAGAAGCTTGCGTCTTGGTCTGGGCATTTCGGAACTCCACTTCTGTAGTCGTTGTACCAGCACCCACACGAGAGCCATCGTTTTGAATATAGTAAAGGTGAACATGGTACTTACCAGTAGAGTTCTTGTGATCGCTCGCTTTGACCGATACCTTGTAGTCTCCATTTGATTGGCGAGCCGCCTCATACCAGCGGATGTCGTCTTGGCCATCCTTATCAGACCAAGTTGGGACTTGCACAGTCCGAACACCTTTAGGGCTGTAAACATCCTTGATAATGACGTCAAAGGTACCTGTATCCTTGTTATTATTTTGGATTAAGAGAGTACCAGAAAGACGGGCTTGACGCACTTCTGTCGTGGTTTCTGTAATATAGTTTCGTTGGTTATTTTGATCTACATAATAAACATGGACATTGTATTTACCATCTTCATTTTTATGATCTGAGGCTTTGATGGTTGCACGGTAGCTGCCGTCACTTTGACGGACTGCTTTGTACCATACTAGATCATCTTGCCAGTTCTTGTCTGACCAGGTTGGGATCAAGACTTCTTTTAATCCATTTGGAGCTACTACATTGCGAATAACTGCATCAAAGGTGCCTGTTATAGTATTGTTATTCTCAATCGTTAACGTGCCGCTTGGTTTTACGTGATGTACTTCTGTAGCGGTTTCTGTAATGTAGTTTCGTTTGTCCATTTGATCTACATAATAGACATGGACATGGTACTTACCATCTTCATTTTTGTGATCTGAGGCTTTGATGGTAGCTCGGTAGCTGCCGTCACTTTGACGGACTGCCTTATGCCATACTAGATCGTCTTGCCAGTTCTTGTCTGACCAGGTTGGAACCAAGACTTCTTTTAATCCATTCGGGGCTACTACATTACGAATAACTGCATCAAAGGTACCCATCTCAACATTATTATTTTCAATCGTTAACGTGCCACTTGGTTTTACGTGGTGCACTTCTGTCGTAGTCTTTGCAATGTATGTTGTGCTTTCTGTGATGTAGTTTCGTTGGTTATTTTGATCAACAAAGTAGACATGGACGTTGTACTTACCATCTTCATTCTTATGATCACTCGCTTTGATCGTTGCACGATAACTGCCATCACTTTGACGGACCGCTTTGTGCCATACTAGATCGTCTTGCCAGTTCTTGTCCGACCAGGTTGGAACCAAGACTTCTTTCAAGCCATTTGGTGCAACAACATTGCGAATAACTGCATCAAAGGTGCCTGTCTCTGTATTGTTATTTTCAATCGTTACAGTTCCACTTGGTTTTACGTGGTGCACTTCTGTCTTGGTCTCTGTGATGTAGTTTCGTTTGTCAGCTTGATCTACATAATAAACATGGACATTGTATTTACCATCTTCATTTTTATGATCTGAGGCTTTGATAGTTGCACGGTAGCTGCCGTCACTTTGACGGACTGCTTTATGCCATACTAGATCGTCTTGCCAGTTCTTGTCCGACCAGGTTGGGATCAAGACTTCCTTCAATCCATTTGGAGCTACTACATTGCGAATAACTGCATCAAAGGTACCTGTCTCTGTATTGTTATTTTCAATCGTTACAGTGCCGCTTGGTTTTAAATCCTCTGGTCGTTTCCCAATATAAACGTTTGTCGTTGTTCCACCCACACCCGTCATTTGTCCATTATTCTGAACATAGTAAAGGTGAACATTGTAAAGACCGGTTGAGTTTTTATGGGCCGCTGCTTTTACATTGACGGTATAGGTCCCATTTGCTTGACGGTTAGCTGTATACCAAACAAGGTCATCTTGACCGCCTGTTTCTGACCAGATTGGGACAGAAACGGTTCGAACTCCATTTGGTGCCTTAACATTTGAGATGACAACATCAAAGCGGCCCGTCATAGAATCGTTATTGACAATGTCAATCTTCCCACTTAAGCTGCCTTCTGTCGGGTCTGCTGCAAGTTTTGCGTTCGCTGTAAAGCGACCGGTATAGTCCACACTGTGGTCAAAGAGGTGTTTTCCTGGAAGCAATTCCGCTTGAGAAGTGAACTGCCACGCACCAGCTTTCCCATTGTAACGCAAGCTTTTCGCATCGTTTACAGACAATTTTGGAGAAGGGTATTGGGCAACCCAGAAATTCTGAAGTCCAAATTGAGCGGTGTTGACAGGACCTTTCTTGCGAAGGTTGTTTTCATCCAACCAGCTAGCACTGGTGTAGAACATTAAGTTGGTGTAGCCATTTTTACGCATTTCGTCCGCCCAAGCTTGGGTGTTACGGTTAATGTTTGGCTGCATCTTAGCATCCTCAAAGTCATTGACCATGAGGGTGTTCTTTGGAAGATTCAACCGTTGCGCAGCCGCAATATAGAATTGTGCCTCTGCACGCGCTGCTTCTTCAGAAGTATAGCGAGAGAAGTGGTAGGTCGATACTTGCAGACCCGCAGCTTGTGCATTGCGAATTTGGTTCTCCGCATTCGGGTTCTTGTACCAAGTGTCTTCTGTCAATTTGACAACGACACCGCCCACGCCCTTATTAGCTAAGGTACGGTAGTCACCAATACTAATCTCTCCGTTGTGGCTACTCACATCAACGAATGATTTTGGCTGAACTGCTACATCCGTAGAGCGACTAGCTGGAGCGTTTGAACCCGTATTGAAAAAGGTGGTGCTTCCTGCATCAGACTGAAGAGGAGTTTCTTCTGTCCTCTCAGTAGGCGCTACTTCTGTGGCCTTCTCCACAGATGGGGTCCCACTTTCTGAAGCCGCGACCTTGCTCGCAGGTGACACAGGCTGCTCAGTCACATTTGCTGGTGCTGCATAGTTGCTTGCGACAGGTGCTACCGACTTTTCAGAAACGGCTACTTCTGGCGCTTTTTCAGCTTGGACTTGGTTGCCTTCAGTAGTAGCGGCCTCATTTAAAACCAGCTCATCTGCACTGACTCCCTGAGCAGATACAGCCATCAAGACTGCCGCTCCGGCATAAAAAATAAGATCTTTCTTTTTCATATAAACTTCCCTTTATACAAATTTTATACGTAAATCATTTTACCACACGGTTTCAGCGATGAAAAGTTTTATAAGGCAATTTTTAAAATTAGTGATATTTTTTAAAAACTAAAAAAAGAAGTCCTTTTGACTTCTTTTGATCTTATGCTAAATGCTTTAAGGCTGTCTTTAAGTAGTGACCATCTCGGATTTCTTGGCCAACACGCTTGGCATTTTCAACCAAGGTTCTGTAAGCCTCATCTGAAAGATTTTCAATGGTTGCCTTCAAGTCATGAAGAGACTCTACTGCAATCCCGCAACCCTTCTCAAGTACAAAGTGAGACAAAGCCGACTGCTTCCACACCACAAGCGGGAAGCCCGATGCTAGATAAAGCGACGCTTTGTGAGAGTTGTTGTAGCGAAGGTACTCGCCAAAAACACCACTACAGGTTTCCGCACTATCCCCATCCCAAACTAATCCAAAACCACCCTCAAGAGCAGCAGGAAGTTCATCTGGTAGAAAGGAACCAAAGTAGGTTTCATTTGCAAGTGCTCTAGTCTTATCAAAGCCAACACCATAAAGGTTATATGCAGGTTCAGCAGGAAGTGAGTATAGATAGCCAGCTTTTTCTTGTGCCAAATTACCTGCCACAATCATCGGCTGGTCTTTTGTTTGGCCACTCTTCTCTTGGAAATTTGGAATCAAATAGTCAAAAATGCCAAGACTGACAATCTTATCTTCCACCACTCCTTTATCCACCAAAACTGACTTCATAATAGGATTATGGGCAATAATGCCATCAGCTGCACCAAGAAGACCTGATTCTTGAACCTGAATACGAATCTTGTGCTTTAAAGGGAAATTCTCAACATTGACATAACGAAGAGCTTCTAAATCGTGGATAATAAAATTAACTTTTACCCCTTTTTTCTGCGCTTTCTTGACATGATGTGTCGTAAAAAAGCTATGGTGAAGCATTGGGAATTGAATAAGCAATTCATCTCCTTGTTGCAATTGATCCAAAGCCTGACCAAAAGCCTTTGATTTATGAAGCTGTGCTTTAACCGTGCTCATCTCGTACCAATTGTCAACTGAAAGAACCAAGGCTTGATAGCCCTCTCTCTTTACAATTTCTTCAACGTCATTACGTGCCTTGTTACCCGCATTTTTTACATTGTTATCGTGTAAAAATTCTTCTTTTAAATAGTATTTCATCTCTTATTTCTCATTTTTCAAAAGCTGATTTTTCAGGATAGCGTTCTTTCAAGATTTCCTTAAAACGAATGATATTCTCCTCTTTAATGTCAACATCATCATTCACACAAATCAGTTTTTTATGTTTGTCTTTAAAGATACTCTCTAACCGATCTACTTGATTTAAATCTATCGACACTCCAAAATTCTTTGACATAGGGTAAAACTGATTACTTTCAATTTGCCAATGTTGACAGATATATTGATTAACATCTACTCCGTAGTCTCTAATTTTATTTCGTGACGTTTTATCTAGCGTTTCTTCTTCAATTTCCCATAAATGTGCCAAGGTACTCTTCTTCATTGGAACAGGCACATGCTGATTTACGTATCCAGTCGGCCCCCAAGGCAGGAGTAGCAAGTTTTTCAAAAGCAAAGACCCATAACGGAAATTAAAGAATTTCCAAGGTGAAGATTTTAAAGCCTTCTTATTAGGAAAATGACGATAAATTAATTCAACATTATTGTGATAAGTGTTCGTAAACGGCGACCAAGGAACCAAAGCATCGTATACTGCTAAAAGCTTGGGTTGTCCATTCTTATAAAAATCGGAAGGTTGACTGTCTCTAATCAAGTACATATCATCATTGAAATAGAGATAGTTTTCCGACAAGCCTTCAATCCGATGGAGATTAAGTTCAATAGCCGCTGAATTATAAGTAGGTAGATACTCTTTTGGCATAAATTCTTTATGAGTGACCAACTTGAGTTTTGGATGCTCCAAGTTCAACCATTCCGGTTTTTGTCCATTGGTGACTAAGTAAACATGATTGACCCAAGGAGCGTGCTTTTCAATCATTCGAAACCAATAATTAAAAATGCCGTAATCACGATAACGTTGCTCTCCGTCGATTTCTTGGTCTATTTCTGACATTTGACCTGTCACGGCTTGTTTCTCGCGGATAAACTCAGGATCACTTCCGTCGACCCAAAGAACCACGATATCAATTTTTTCTTGTGTCATTTAGTAAATTCTTTCTCAACGACTTCCAAAGCACGCTCTATAACCACGTGCATGTCGTAGTATTTATAGTCTGCCAGGCGTCCACAGAAGATAACCTTGTCATTTTTAGCGGCTTCTTTTTGATACTTGGCAAACATAGCGTTGTTCTTTTCGTCGTTGATTGGGTAGTAGGGTTCATCTCCACGTTTCCAATCAGCTGGATACTCACGGGTGATAACTGTCTTCGGTTGAGTACCGTATTCGAAGTGCTTGTGCTCGATGATCCGAGTGTAAGGAATCTTACGCTCGGTATAGTTGACCACGGCATTCCCTTGATGATTTTCCTCATCCAAGATTTCATGTTCGAAACGCAGGCTACGATATTCCAACTCCCCATGTTTGTAGTCAAAGTACTGGTCAATCATCCCTGTAAAGACAACTTTATCAGCTGAAGCTTCAAGCTCTTCACGATTGGCGAAGAAATCAACCCCAAGCTCTACTTCTACATCGCCCAGCATGTTTTCAATGATGACGTTGTATCCACCGATTGGAATTCCTTGGTAACGGTCATTAAAGTAGTTATTATCAAAGGTCAAACGAACTGGAAGGCGCTTGATGATAAATGGTGGAAGGTCTGTTGCAGAGCGGCCCCATTGTTTTTCTGTATAGCCCTTGATCAATTTTTCGTAGATATCTGGACCAATCAACTTGATGGCTTGTTCTTCCAAGTTTTTCGGCTCAACATCTTTCATGTCAGCCGTTTGCTCCGCAATCTTGTCCTTGACTTCTTGAGGAGTCTTTGTTCCCCACATGCCATAGAAGGTATTCATGTTGAAGGGAAGATTATAGAGGCTCCCCTTGTAGTTAGCCACCGGCGAGTTGATATAGTTATTGAATTCAGCAAATTGATTGACATAATCCCAGACTTTTTTATTTGAAGTATGGAAAATGTGGGCACCGTACTTGTGAACATTGATTCCTTCAACATTTTCACAGTAAATATTTCCGCCAATGTGATTACGCTTGTCAATCACTTTTACTTTTTTGCCACGCTTGGTTGCCTCATGAGCAAAAATTGCCCCCGATAAACCAGCACCAACGATCAGATAGTCGTACATAGTTGTCTCCTATTAATAATTTATAATTTAACGATTCGATTGAAATAAGGGATTTTCATTAATATTCCAACCACAATAAAACTTACACTCAATGTGAAGATGAGAAAAAGCAAATGTGCTCCTGCAAAACTAAATCCAACTGATTTCTCCCACACTTTCATAACATATGTATGTATAATGAAAACACCCATAGTTTGATTAGAAAGATAGATTATCCATCTGTTTTTATCTGTATTTAAATCAAACGTCAGCACCGTCAAAAAAGTCCCTAAACTTATAACTTTCACAAAAATACTATCATAAAAATATTCAGCAAAAAGATTATGGTGAATATACTTCGCTAGCATAAATAAGATTAATGGTGAAGCAAATAGTAAAACTACGGTTATTTCTTTCATCCAACTCCTAAAACATTTTTTAAGAGTATCCAAGCTAAATTGTGCTAGAAATCCACCTAAAATATAATAGAAAAACCAGGTCCATAATCTAAATGTCTGTATAACATAAACTTGAACTGGCATTTGAAGTAAAATATTTGTCAGCTCAACTACCAAACCGATAATTACCAGTACAGAAAGAATCAACAAATACCGTTTTTTTGATTTTAGAAATTTTTTCAAAATTGGTAGACACAAGTAAATAAGAATTAAAGCACCAAAAAACCAAAACTGGAAAAAATAACCTCTTTGTAACAAAGAACCCAAAACTTTTTTTATTGGGTTTTCTGAAAAATCCCTCTTATAAATCCAAATGATTAAAGTCCATATCGATACGGTTACAAGAATCCATTTTATTTTTTGCAGGATGTATGAATAGCTTATTCCATTTTTTCCCAATAACAAATAGCCATTTACCATAAAAAATAGCGGAATTGAATAGGTACCTAAGTAATATAAGTATGTTAAGTAATTCCAAGATCCAGTTTCTTTAAATCCTGGCATTGTGGTATGGAGTAGAACAACTCCTATACAAGCCATAATTTTAAGCAAATCTAGGTTTGTATTCCGTATTTTCTTCATTTCGATTGTTTTCCTATTATTTGTTTTAACTCTTTCACATCTACCACTTTCAGAACTAGAATAACAAGCAGGTAAATGAGGCCACCAAGCACTGCATACACAAGAACATTTAAAGTAGGTGAAAAATGCAAGAATGGTTTTGCACTTAGCAACAAGCCATACATTATAGCAGAAGCGAGAATAATTTTTGCCATAGCCCCAAGAATCGGTACTTCCTTGAGGTAATGACGGGTATAGTACAATTGAATTCCCCAGACCAAGGATTCTGTTAAAACCGAAACAATGGCTGCACCGATAAAACCAAAGTGAGGCAAGAAGAGCAAATTCAACCCGACACTGACAATGGCAGGAACAGTGGTCGAAATCATAAATTCTTTGTTTTTATCATGCGGGATGAGGATTTGAATCCCCATGATATTGGTCCAGCCGATAAAGAACATTCTAAAAATCATGATGGCTATGGCATAACGCGCATCCTGGAAATCCTTTCCTAGGAAGAACTGAACAAAGTCATCATTGACAATCAGCATGCCGGCAATGATCGGGAAAATGACCAAATTATAAATCAAAAAGGACATTTGGTGCATCTTGTTGACAGCCTTGTGGTCCCCTGAGGATAAGAGGCTCGATACCCGAGGCAACATGACACTTCCCAGTGAGGTCACTAGGGTCAGCAAAATATTGACCAATTTCAAGGCCTGATCATAGATCCCCACATCCTTTGTAGAGGCGAGAGCCCCCAGCATGGTCCGGTCAAGGGTGACATAGAGGGAAATAGCAATCTGCGGTAAAAAAAGCAAAATGACCGGTTTTAAATGCACCCGTGCATAAGCCATATCAAAATGGGCTTTCCCAATAAATTCACGGGCGGGCAACCACATACTGAGCTGACCTAATAATTCAAAGATCGTTAGTAAGAATACATAGAGATAAAGATCATTAGCAGACTTAACAAACAAGAAGATGGAGATGACTCCAACCAGTTTGACCGTGATGTTCCGAATCGTAATCTTGCGAAAGTCCTCTAAGCCCTGAAAGAGCCAGGAAATATCGAGCCCTTTTGATACTAAGCTAAGGCCCAAGATATAGGCAACAGGATTTTGCATGGAAGGAAGCGCCAAGCAAAGCAAGAGATAGAGTAAAATGGAGACAAAGGTCGCGCCTAACTGGAGAGTATAAATCCCCCAGAAATTCTTTTGGATGTCCTTGCGGTGTCCTGAGATCTCCTTGGTTCCATAATTGGCTACTCCTAGGGTCGCTAAAAGGATAAAGTAGGTGACAATGGAGTTGAAATAGCCGTAAGTCCCTAAGTCATCTGAACTAAAAACCCGTGTCACATAAGGTGTGGTGATAATCGGTAGAATAATCACTAGCAATTGGTAGGAGAGATTATAGGCGTAATTTTTAAGAACTTTCATAAGGATGTAACTCGTCTTAATCTTTCTTTTTAACTGGACTAACTCTTTTTATTCAATTTTATTATCTGGATTCATAATAAACAATCGACTGATGAACAAAATTAACGGAGAGTAGCGAAGAACCAACATCTGAGGATCGAACATTCCATGGATAATCATAATTCCTAGGCAAGCCAGTACGATATCTTTTTGAATGGATATGAAATATTTCATAACTTTAGTAAGAGCAAACAACATGAAGGCACTGACAATCAAGCCATCAATAACCAATAATTGAACAAAAGAGCTATCAATATAATTGTAATTACTAGTGAAATTTCCAAACATATCAAGAGTTGTAAAGGAAATTGGTTGCCCTAACCAAGATACACCAAAATTTCGGAAACCATCCACACTGAGACGCAAACGATTATGCGTAAATTGATCGACTAAGTGAAATAAATTGCCAGATGAATAAAAACAAAAATACAAGATAACCGCTAAAGCTACAATAAAACCGTACTGTGCAAGTGCCTTTGACAAGAAATTTCCAATGATAAACTCTTTTTTAAAGATTTTAATACTCAACAAGGCATAGGTTAGTATCAAAATACTTAAGTAAAATGGACTAGATGTCGAAGTTTGTTGGTACATATAAATCGTAGCCAAGAGTAAGGCCAACAATTCAAGATACGAAATTCTTTTACCCCGAAACATCAGATAAGTACACAAGGCAAAGAACAGTCTCTGTGATGCAAATGATACATAGTTAAATCCTAGACTAAAACGGTAGCCACCATCTGCATTCATAAACATATTGGTAATCATACCTTTTTGACTGGCATAAATTGTCAAACAAAGCACCAGGAATGTCGCCACAGAAAAAGTTCCTAATAATTTCCTAAAATCAATATCTCTAGCGGAAAAAACAAGAAGCAACACATTTATATCTAACAATCCATCGCGATTTTTTGCAACTATAAACATTGCAATAAAAAATGCCGTTACTATTAATAATTGTTGCCAATGAAATCTAAAGTAATATAGCGTTTTCGGAAAGTTCATCAACTCCTTTATCAACAGCATAATAATTGTAAAGTAAAGGAGTAAACGATAAAGCGATAGAAAACCATCTAATCGAACAAAATAAGTGGTTGTGACTAACGAAGCGACAACAACCCATATAAACAAGGTAAATAAATAAAATTTTTCTGAGATAAAACGATTGTTCATCACAACAGTCATCCAAACCTTTCAATCATGATCATATAGTCTTATTACCGGTATCTATAAAAACCTCTCACAACTAAATAGCGAATTTCCCTATTTTATCAAGGTTTGCAGTTTTTTTAAAAAAAATACTGTCAGATACATTCTGAAATGTAATAACCGTCTAACTAGAGGGTGAAGCGGAGAAGTAGATTTTTTTATCAATGAAAACATCTCTTGATTTCTACACAAGACCTCAACATAGTGTCGTTTTTTAGAAAGAGACATCTTTTGCTTTGATATGTTCTGAATATTACTCATCAGGATGCGCGCCTTTATTTGATCTATAAATTGATCATCTTGGATATTCCAACTTGTCATCAACTGATCAACTTTTCCTAGTTCTTCCAATTGATAGTTCATCCTATTAGGATGATACTGTCCCATCGCAGAATCTATTCTTCCTGAAATATAGACATAATAACAAGATTTCACCAAGAGAACTGAATTGACATGTTGATAAACATTCAAATTGAAACGAACATCTTCTCCCAATTCATAGGATTCAAAAACAATTTGATGTTCCTCCAGAAATTCTCTACGGTAAATTTTATTCCAAACAGTATACATCATGTCTGTTAACCATAATTCTTGAAAAAGCGCAATAAAATCACTCTTGTCTTTTTTTCCTTCAGCAGGAAGTATTTTTGCCGATCGATCTATTTCTGATAAATTCTTTTCAATCGAATTATAGTAACTAAACACCAATAAGTCTAATTGTGAATCTAATTGACTTTCCACATCTGAAAATAGATTTCCCACAAGATAGTCATCCGCATCCACAAAACAAATAAACTCGCCTTTCGCTTTGGATAAGCCAAAATTACGTGCCGGACCAACACCATGGTTTTCAATATGATAGACAGAGATATTTGCGTACTCATTAGCATAAATATCGCAAATACTACCACTACGATCTGTAGAACCATTATCTACCACTATAATCTCCAAGTCATCATAATTCTGAGAAATAACACTTTTTAAACAACGCTCAATGTATTTCTCAACGTTATAGACTGGAATAATAACAGAGTATTTCAAATTAAACTCCTAAATCATATCAGAAAATGTTTTGTATACTGAAGGCTAGTTTTAATACTTTAAGTCTAAACAGTATATATTTTAACTTATTTGGTTGGTCTTTCATTTGAGAAAGAGAAACATTATTCTTAAGTAATTCTTGTTTCACTTCATTAGTAATGTCTATATATTTTTTATCTAATTTAGATTTATATAAACTTGCCAAGATATGAGTCAAGCCATTCACATAATATAGCTGTGAAATTTGTAATTCTTCTTGATTCAACTGTGAACGAACAAAAGTAGAATAAAAAACTTCTTTGTAGAACCCAAACATATCTCTAAACTTCTTCTCATTCCAAGACTGTGTAATGGAATCCGGGTTATCGATTAAGTAGTGATAGTACTTCTGATTTGTCGCATAAACCCTCTTTGCTGAAAGAAAAAGCTTGTAATTAGTACCAAGATCCTCATAGTATTTACCAATTGGAAACTGAATGTTATGATCAGCGAATAAGGATTTCCGATAGACTTTGTCGTTAGCAAAACCAGTAATATAACTATGCTTCAGCATTTGCACAAAAGCATCCTTCCCGTCAAAGACTTGAGTCTCTACTGAATCCGAAACTATAACATCTTCTTCACCTTTGACAAACTCACGATTAAAAGAAATAATATCAAATTTTTGAGATTCAAGCGCTTCTGCCAAGGCTATAAAGGTATCTGGCTCAAGCCAATCATCTGAATCAGGAAAATAAACATATTCTCCCTTAGCCTGAGAAAGACCCGTATTTCGAGCTTCAGAAAGTCCACCATTCTCTTTATGAATGACTGAAATAAAGTCATACGCTTTAACATAGTCATCACAAATTTGAGGAGAACGATCAGTACTTCCATCATCAACAAGTATGATGTCATAGTTTTTCCATTCTTGAACAAGAATACTCTTAAGACAACGGTTTAAATACTTTTCGACATTATAAACTGGAATAACGACAGTTAAAAGTGGTTTCATATATTTTTCACCTGAACTTTTATTTTAGTCTGTATTTTCATAATCTGTTTTACTGACTTTACAACATTTAATAATAATGGTAATTCTTTAAAGCAGACAGGAAATAGTTCTATTTTTCAACCAATTTTATTTTTTAGTATTTCCTATACAACTCCGAAAAATTCCGAATATAACTTTGTAAGGAGAAGAGTTCTTTTTGACGTTTGACTGATGCCTTGCCAAATTGCTCTCTCTTCTCAGTGTTCTCGGCTAAATCTTGAATAGCCTTAGATAATTCTGCAGGCTGATTTGGTGTGGCGAGAAGACCATTTTCCCCTTCCTTGACCATTTCACAGACACCGCCATGACGGTAACCTACTATAGGTTTGCCACAAGCCATGGCTTCTAGGACGACTGTTGGTAATGGATCTGGATTGGTACTTGGCAAGACAAAGATATCAAACATATTATAGAGTTCTGTCGTCTTGCTATAATAGTCAATTCGCTTGATTTGTCCAGCTACTGGTGAGTCTGAAATAGCTTTTTCCAGCTCATCCACGCGCCACTCTTCTCCCTCAAATGCACTACCTGCTAAAAAAGCTACTGCTTTTGGATTGGTCTGTAAGATTGGAGTAACAGCTTCTAGGAAGTCCCCTTGCCCTTTCCAGGCATTCACTCGACCAACCATACCGATAACCAAAGCATCCTGTGCGATCCCAAATTGATCACGGACAGTGCTAGCATCGATTTCATGATAGACGGCATTGTCGACCCCATTATAAATAACTTGAACTTGGTCATCCTTGACATAGCGAGACTGTTTGACATGATTAGCAACGGCATTTGAAACTGTCACAATCGTATCCGCATAGCGCCCCATCAAAAAGTTGATGAAGTCAGAAATCGCTTTTGGTTTGACGATAATCTCGTGCACATGCCAAATCAAAGGAAGTTTTAACTTCCGTTTGAGATAAATTCCCTCCAGCACCGCAGTCGTATTATTGTGAATGAGGGTTATACCATTCTCCTTAGCATACTTTGCAATTTGTTTAGAGTAACTGTTATAGGAGCCAAAGTACTCAAGAATGCCTTTTGGATTAAAATATTTCCGGCGCAAGATTGGATAATCAATAACTTTAACCTTTGCACCGACCTTTTCCAATGCACTCACTAAGACACCATCGTTGGGCAAGATGACATGGGCCTCAAAGGCATTTTTATCCAACCCCTTAATAAGTTCCAACAAAACCTTGTCAGCACCATACATTTCGGCACCAGCGTGAAGATATAAAATTTTCTGCATTTCTATCCTTTAAATACTTTCTCGTAGTCAGTGACAATCTTTTCCCAAGTAAAGGCTTCAGCAATCCGTTGACTTGATTTTTGATTGAGATCTTCGATTGCTTGAGCATCCATTTGTTCAGCCTGATCAATGACATGTGCCAATTGATCTTTCTTCCAATAAAGTGCTCCATCTTCACCGACTTCACGGTTAAAGCCAACATCTAACAAGAGATTGAGTTTAGTAGACTCGAGCGCTTCTAGAAGTGACGGATTGGTTCCACCCACCTCATGACCATGGAAGTAAGCGAAGGCATTCTCACGAATGTATTTGAGCAATTCTTGATCGTAGACTGTCCCGACAAACTTCACTCGAGGATCTTGATCAAATCCTGTATCCTTACGCAACTGTTCATAGAACTTGTTTTGTTCCACATTGGTAATGAGAACAAAGTCCTTGTCAGAGTTTGATGCCATAAAGCCACGAATCATGGCCTCATAGTTGTTCTCGGGGACAAAGCGACCTACGACAAGATAGTAATTCCCTTCGGAGACTTGCTTATCCGCAAACCAAGTCCGTACTTTCTCGTCTTCTTTACTCAGGAGCGACTTGTTTGTATCGGTTCCATAGGCGATATAGGTGGTCTTAGGTTGATACTTTGCGTAATCCTTCTGGATATAGGCTTCGATATTCTTGCTATCACAGATCAAAAGGTCAGCGTGTTTGACCATGAGTTGCTCAGAAAACTTCCAATACTTGCGGACTGGAAGACTCCACTTCGCACGAAGCCACTCATGACCATCTGGATTGACCATAAGAGTCCCACCGATAGCCTTGATTTTCTTTTTAATCCTAGAAATAAAGGGACCAATCCGGCAAGCCAAGACATAGAAGATTGGTGCCTGGTCCTTGTTTTCCTTTGCGATCTCAATCGCCTTGTTAAGTGCCGCAATATCGTAAGCAATAGCACGCGCAGGACCGATATTAGGGACGTCAATGTTATAACAGATTGCGCCATTATGCTCGAAAGTATCTGCAGTAATCCCAGATTTTGCAGAATTCTCCCGCATACAAGCCACATAGTACTGAATTTCACGGTCTTGTTGGCACTCTGTCAGCTTTTCGACAAAGGTTTCAAAACCACCATATTTCGCTGGAATTCCCTTAGAACCCACGATATAAACTGACTGTTTCATTTTTCTCCTTACATGGAAAGGACGAAGCAGGAATTTCCTACTTCGCTCCATCTCGTTTAAATACCACTTTGATCGTTTTCAGCAAGATTTTAATATCTGACCAAATGGTCCAATCATCAATATAAGATACATCTAAGCGAACCACTTCATCAAAGTCTGTAATTTCGCTGCGTCCACTCACTTGCCAGAGTCCTGTAATACCAGGCTTAAAGCTCAAGCGGCGCTTTTGTTCTGGAGTGTATTTCTCATACTCATCCACTGTTGGCGGACGGGTTCCAACCAGACTCATGTCTCCTTTTAGGACATTAAAGAATTGGGGTAGCTCATCCAGACTGGTCTTGCGGATAAAGCGGCCAATCGGCGTGATCCGAGGGTCATTGTCCATTTTGAACATGCCACCGGTCATGGTGTTTTGATCCATCAATTCTTTTTTCCGCTCCTCTGCATCGACATACATTGAACGGAACTTATAAAATTTGAAATAGCGGCCATTTTTCCCGACCCGCTTCTGGGCAAAAATAGCAGGACCACCATCCTTACGAATCAAAGGAACCAATACAATCGCCACCAAACCACAGAGAAGCAAGCCTACCAAGGAACCACAGATATCAATCACACGTTTCGCGGTCACGTGGCTAGGTTTGTAGAAGTTGGTCGAGAAGGTGACGACATTGAGCCCAGCCACTTCTCGAATCCGTTTGTTACCAGCAAAGTTCAAATCAAAAGCATTGAGGTTGACGGTAACGTCGATCCCCATCGTCTCAAATTGTGAGACATACTCCCCAATATCATACTCTTCACTTGGAAGATTGAGAAAGACTTCATCTACCACTTCATAGGTCGCAAAGGTCAATAGGTCTTCCTTTGGAACAACCCGAACAGAGCGGTGTTGAAAGTCTGGGCGGTCTAATACAGTGACCGCTACCACTTCCCCACCGCTATCATTTGACGAAAGAAGCCGATCCAGGACTTTATCCAGACGAGAATTCGCTGTAATCAAGAGAATCTTGTGACTTCCTTTGAGGCTATAATAGAAGCGTCGCCAGTAGCGTTTGATGAGGTAGTTCATCAAGTAAAGAGTCAGAGTAAGAAGCACTAGAAAATAAATCATCCCCCGACGGGAGAGGGAGAACTTCTCCTCCAAAAAGAAGCTCGAAAAACTGATGGCAAGCGCGAAACACAAGCTGTATTTCAAGGTTTGTAAGAAATCAACCAGGTGCCCCCGCTTGAAATAATCTTGGTTGTAATCACTGACGTAAAAGGCTACGTAATGCAACAAATACAGATAGAAAATTGTATTAGAGTGGATTTCTGTCTCTGTCACAAAACTAAACAAATAAGCCACAACTAAGACTGGTAAGCTCTGGACAAAGGCCAAAGCAAATTTGTGAAATCCCCTTCCTTCTGTCATAATATCCCTATCCTATCCCTTATCTCTTTTTCCCGTAATTGCCATAGTTCCCGTAATTACCATAGGAACCATATTTTTCTAATTGAATATCAAATTTATTGAGGACCACTCCTAGGAATGGTGTCCCTGTCTGCTCCAGTTGCTCTTTGGCCTTTTGAACAGCCTTGCGACTAACAGCTCCTGCTGCTGTCACAATCAAGCTACCATCACAGCGTTGAGCAATAATCGCCGCATCAATCACCATCCCAATTGGTGGGGTGTCGACAATGATATAGTCATAGTGATTGCGAAGTGCCTCAATGATGACCTCGAAGTTTTTGCTTTGCAAGAGACCCGTTGGATTTGGAGAAACCTGCCCTGCCAGGAGCACATCCAGTTTTGGATAATCTGTCGTCGCAATCGCTTGAGAGATCTCACTCTTCCCAGAAAGTACTTCTGTCAATCCTGCGACACGACCTTGGCTCTTGAAGACACCTGTCATGACCGAGTTACGGATATCCGCATCGATCAACAAGGTACGATAGCCCGCACGCGCAAAGGCGGTCGCCAAATTCGTAGAAATGGTTGATTTTCCTTCGTTTGGTTGCACAGATGAGATGGCAACGACCTTAATATTGGTCCCACTCAACTGAATATTGGTACTCAAGGCATTGAAATACTCTTCAGCCTGAGTCATCGCTGCTAATTTGCTTTTTACAATTTCTAAGGTTGCCATGAATTCTCCCTCTTACAGTTTCTTCACACTAGGGATCACACCTAATAGTGTGATGCCCATCACTTCTTCGATATCTTCTGGTTTCTTCACACGGTCATCCAATACCTCTGACAAGATCACCAGAATGGAAATCAAGACACCACCAAGGACAAAGCCAATGACAACATTTCGTTTGATATTTGGTGAAGAAGGATTTTGCGGTACGACAGCCTCATCCAAAGTCGTCACGTCAGACACCTTGGTTACAGCAATAATTTTTTCTGCCGCTACATCTTTCAAACCATTCGCGATCCGAGCTGCTTCTTTGGGATCTGGATCTGATGCTGTGATAGACAAAATCCGAGTATCTGTCGGAACTGCTACTGAGACTTTCTTAGCAAGCTCTGCTGGCGTCATTTCCAACTTCAACTCTTCAATAGCCTGGTTCAAGACGTTTTGAGAAAGGATAATCTCGCGATAGTCTTTAACCAAGTAGGATCCCGCTTGAAGATCTTGGTTGGTCAAGGCATTGTTTTCTTGATTCTGACGGCTGACCACGTAGATACGACTGGTACTTTGGTAGATTTTCTTCGCCACAAATGCGCTGTAGCCTAGGGCTCCGATCGCAAATAGCAAGGCCGTAATTAGAATTGAGAATTTACGACGCCATAAGGTTTTAAAGAGGGAGACCACATCCAATTCGATCTCTTTGCTCTCTTGGTTTTTCATATTCACTTTCTCCTTTTCAATCTCCGTGATGGAACTTGATGATTAAAACAATTCGTCATCCAATAATGTTTGCTGATTTTCAACAAAAAGGGCACGCGCCCGGTCACTACCGTAGCGTTTTTCAATCAACTGATAAGCCTGGTCCATGTATGGAGGGCGCTGATCAACATTGTGCATATCGCTGGCAACAAAATGGACCAAGTCCTTATCCAAGAAATATTGGGCACGATGTTTCATGAACTTATAGCGATCACCAAACAACTTCGGCTTGAGGACACTCGAACTATTGATCTGGGTATAGCATCCCATTCGGATTAATTCTCGCACCCGTTTTTCATTTTTTTCCAAACAGTGGTAGCGTTCAATGTGGGCAACCACCGGAGTCACTCCTAAGCGCAAAACTGCACTTAAGGCCTGGTGAATCTCCTTGTAGGGGGTCGCCATACTAAACTCGATCAAGGCAAAACTGGTCTCAGCAAGCGTTGGAATAGTCCCGGCTTCTAGCTTTTCTAGGATATCTCGCGTATAGTAGATTTCTGCTCCGAAATGCAGTTTCATTTCAGGCAGATAGGTCTCTACCATCTCTTTTACTGCCAAGTAGTTTTGATAGATCTTTTCTTCTGGGGTTTCAAACATCCCTTTTCGACGATGGGACGTCGAAACGATGGTACGAACCCCTTGACGGTAGCTTTCCTCGATGAGGAGCTTGCTATCCTCAATCGTCTTTGGTCCATCATCCACATCAAAGACAATGTGTGAATGAATATCAATCATTGTTTTTTCCTTCCATGGTTTGGTTTATTTTTTCTTTGGCTTGTGCCACGCTATCAGCATTCAGCTCCATCATGTAAAGAGCAGATCCTGGCATCGCATATGAAGGCAAGTCATTTCGTCCTTGTCCAATGACAGCTTGTGAAGTCACCTTGTAGCTTCCACCAGTCTCCAACTGTGTATTGACCAAATTCATAATGGTTGGCAAGGGCATATTGGTTTGCAAGGAATCTTGTAAACCAGAAACGATTTCGTTGTAATTGCTCAATGCTTTGGTCGATGTTAATTTATGGATAATGGCTGCGATGACTTTTTCTTGGTTCTTCCCACGATCGTTGTCTCCACCTTCGAGAGAGTAGCGTTCACGGACAAAGCCAAGGGCCTGTTCCGAATTCAAGTGAACTTCCCCTACAGGGAAGTGGTAGTTCCCGTGTAGACTTGTAAACTCTTGATCATTTTCTACATCAATCCCTCCGACGAGGTCGACAAGCTTCAAGAAGGATGTGAAGTTCAAGCGGACATAGTAGTCAATCTTGATGTCGTACAGATTTTCTAAGGTATGAATAGACGCATCTACTCCGTAAATCCCAGCGTGGGTCAACTTATCCCCTTGGTTGTTCCCGCCATCAGCAATTGGAACATAGGCGTCACGCGGAGTCGTGGTCAGCAAGACTTGCTTGGTCTTTCGATTGACCGTCATGATAATATTGACATCAGACCGAGAAACCGAAGTGACTGGACCGTAAGTGTCAATCCCGCTGACATAGATGTTAAAGGTATCCGCATTGGCATCTGCCTTTGCCTTGGTTTCCACTTGGCGACGGATCTTGTAAGAGTAGATTTTCTTTATTTTTTTTGCGTAGTCAGCATCCACACTTGCTACAGTATCTTCAAAGGTACTATTCAGGACGATGGCTTTCGTCTTGTCTTCTTGTAGGGCCTGGTAGGCTGCCGCATAAGATTCCACATCTTCGATGGTCAAGTCATGCTGGCGCGTTTTCTTCACTTCCTCTACTAGGGCCATCAGATCATCTGCATTATTATTCCCCGTAGGCGCTGCTACACTGCTGATTTCTTTGATATCTTGGATTGGGCTATCATCTTTGACATAGACAGCCATTTCAAATTCCGTATAATTGGCATTTCTGTTCACATTTCCAGCGACATCGACCAATTGCTGGGTAACATAGGTTCCCACAGAGGTTCCTAGCAAGCCCAGGACCAATAAAAATAGCGTCGTCTTTTTAGCCTTGCCTGCAAGGATCAAACCCAAGGTTAAAAAAAGTCCGCCAACCAGCAAGGCCGTCACAAGGATATTCAAATAGCGAAAGGCTAGGATATTGTAGCTAAAGACATTATAAAGAAAGAGCCCAGCCACAAGTAGCGTTAAGACCCAGAGACCGCTATTGACAATCCGTAGCTGATCCCAACTGCTAGTTCTAGTTGAGCGTTTGTTTTTTCTGCTTTGATTCATTTTATCCCCCATACTATTTTCTTAAATATTATAACATAAAATCAGCCTAAAAATCGGAATCTAGGCCCAATTCTCCACTATTAATTTTATACTATTCTGAGCTCTCTGTACAGCAATATGGGACAAAGAAATGAGTAAATAAAAAAGGTGAGGAAACTCACCTTTTTGAATGTAGATAAACTATTATTTTACATAAAACAGCCAGTTACTCTTCAAAAATGATTTATTTTGCCATTTAAGAAGATTAAAAACTTTCCGCTATGAGAAAAGTGCCTGAAACACAATAGTTTCAGGCACTCGGGAGTTTTGAGAGTAAAACAGTTTGGGAAACTGTTTTAGCCCGAGCCCAGAAATTAAAGAGCGAGGGGGCTCAAAACTAAGTCATGGAACTTCTTCGAAGTTCGCTGACGTCCGCACTCACCTAAGGAAAGTTTTTCGGAAGACTTTATCTTCAATCTGAAGGTGAGGAAACTCACCTTTTGTATAGATTTATACTTTATCTTTTGAGGTTGAACTTGTATCTGAATCCTTGCTAGTTGAGTCACTCTGTGAGGAATTGCTTCCTTTACGAGTTTCAGCTCCATCAGCAGAATATTCGTTTACAAAGATTTCCTTACGCAATTCAAGGAAGCTTTCATCGCTAAGGATGTAACGTCCTTCTTTGGTTTTAGTCAATTCCAAAGTATACTCGCGTGGTTCGATGTAACCAAAGTCTTCATTCAAACGGTCAAAGGCATAATAGAACAAGAAGTTGTTCAATAGAGACAAGCGTTTTTCTAGTTCTGGATCTGTGTTGTCTTCTAATTTTTTAACATCTTCAATTCCGTTTTCAAACAAACTAGATTTTGCACGGTTGATCAAGTTAGCCAAGTCACGTGTTGCAATCGCACGAGATTTGAAGGTAACTGTCGCAGTATCTCCTTCGTCTTCAACCTTAGTGATTTCATAGTCATCACCAATCGTTGCTAACACTTTGAAACGAGCTTGGTCAAACAATTCCAAGATTTTTTCTGGAGTGAATGTTTCAGTTGTCAGTTCAAGCGTGAAGTCTTCTGCAGGTAGATATTTTGATGCATTTTCATCAACAAATTTTTCAGTAATTTGTTTTTTCCACTTATCAACCGATGTTCCCATCAAAGTTGTGAAACCAGAAGAATGGTCAGTGAAGATGGCACGAAGAATGATATCTCCATCTTTCTCAATTTGTTTTTTTGTTTTTTCTTCTTTTGATTCGCTAGATTGTTCTACCTTGTCCTCTTTGGCTGGTTTTTTCTCAGTAGCTGGTTTTGACGAACAAGCTGCCAACAACAACAAGCAGGCTGGTAAGACACCATATTTTACGAGCTTTTTCATAAGTTCTCCTTATTTTTTATAGATTATGTTCATTATACCAAAAATAGCCCCCTTGAACATTCTTAGACAAGCCTATGTAAGGAAATTGTAATATTTTGTCTCTCCTTCGTAATAAAAAAGAGGCTGGGACAAAAGTCCTAGCCTCTCAATTGTCTTTGGATTATCGAGAAAGACGCAGTGGTTGAGTGGGCTCTACTACGCTGATTTCATCAGCTTTTACAACCCTACTCAACTGTGCGGAGGTGGGACGACGAAATCGAATTCTAACGGATTACCGATTTCTGTCCCACTCTCAATCGCCTATAGCATGGGCGCAAATAACTGCATAATTTCTTTGATCAAATGCTGGTACCAGGTGATCCGGAAAGTGTCCAACTGGATCTGCTGAGATACGAAGAATATCTCTTCAAAATCCGCTCGGATCTTGGTCAATTCTGGGCTTCGATACATCCAGACAGCATTCTCATAGTGATGAACTAGGCTCCGATAGTCAAAGTTAATGGTCCCGACTACTGCGACTTCATCGTCGGCCAATACTTGCTTGCTATGGATAAAGCCTGGGGTGTATTCATAGATTTTCACCCCTGCTTCCATCAGGTCTGGATAAGCCCCTCGTGTAACGATTTGGATCAATTTTTTATCCGGAATGAAAGGGGTCACGATGCGTACATCGACACCACGGAGAGCCGCATTTCGAATATCTTCCGTCAAATCATAATCAATGATTAAATAAGGGGTCGTAATGTAGACATAGTCTGTTGCCTGATTGATGATATTCTGATACACAGACTTACCAACCTGGGACTTGTAGATGGGTTTCGGTCCACTCCCAAAGGGGATATAGAAGCCTTCTCCATCTACCGCTTGGTTTTCCATATGGTATTTATCGAAATCTTCAATCTCTCCCTGGTTGATGTACCAGTTCATGAGAAAGAGTCGCGTCAAGGCCTTGACGGCTCGGCCGTCCAAGCGCACTGCACTATCCTTCCAATGACCGAAGCGTTCTCTCTGGTTGATATACTCATCCGCTAGGTTAACGCCACCTGTATAGCCAATCTGGCCATCAATGACCAAGATCTTGCGGTGGTCTCGATTGTTATAAGCCGCCGTCAATCGTGGCACCACCTTGTTAAACTTATGGGCATCAATGCCTAATTTGCGCAAGCGTCTGGTGTAGTTTCCCTTCAGGGTCGCCATACAGCCAATATCATCGTAGAGCAGCTTCACTTCGACCCCTTCTTTGACTTTCTCAAGTAGGATCTCTAGGATGCTGTTCCACATGAAACCTTCCTCGATGATATAGAATTCAAGAAAGATAAATTTCTTGGCTGAGCGCAAATCCTCTAATAGTTGTGGGAGCATCTGGTCCCCTAGTGGGAAAAAGGTCGAAGCCGTCCCGTTGTAGAGGTCTGCGTTGTGGTCCATGGACAGAATAGACTTGACCATCCCATAGACGCTCTTACTCTCTTCTTTCAATTGCAGGCGAAGCTCACGGCTGTTGTCCTCACGGAAATTCATAGACTCCATATTTTCCAACTGGACCATTTCTTTCTTGGACAGACGACGCTCCCCAAACATGAGGTAAAGAAGGGAACCAAAGACAGGGATGACGGCAATGAGGAGCCAGGTCACCTTGCTCTCTGGAGGCATATTTCGGTTGACGATCGCCAAAATGGTCGAGATATATAAGAGGACCATGATGGTGACAGACATCCAGTTGGGGAACCATTCATTTAACCAAAAGAAGGCCGCAAAGGACAGCCAGAGTTCAAACCCCATAAAGAGGATACTGAACCCATATTTGGACATTAACAATCGAATCTTTCGAAAACTCACCCTCATTCTCCTTCTTTTATAATCCCTACTAGTATACCAGTTCTAAGAAGGGAGCGCAAACCCGATAAAATGAAAAAAGAGAGTGGGACAGAAATCGGTAATTCGTTAGAATTCGATTTCGTCGTCCCACCTCCGCACAGTTGAGTAGGGCTGTAAAAGCTGATAAAATCAGCGTAGTAGAGCCCACTCAACCACTGCGTCTTGCTCGACAATCCAAAGACAATTGAGAGGCTAGGATTTCTGTCCCACTCTCATTTCTGCTAGTTTATTTCTTGGTCAGAACAATCGTATCCTGATCACCCAAGTCTTGATCCGCTTCTTTCAGGGTCAATTGTTTCCCCTCCAGTTGATAGCGGTAGCCATCATCTCCGATAAAGAGGATCTGGTTGGCAGCATCTAGCTTGACCTGTTTCAGCTCTTGCTCTCCATCTGCCTCTACAGCCGTCCAAGTCCCTGAATCACCAGCGATGACGAGCGTCACTTGATCGCTTTCATCCATTCCCATATAGGTTCCGTTCAGACCTGCTTGGTTAACCTGCGGACTAGTCGTTGTCTGTTGAGAAGAAGTTGCCGTTGTGGTCGTCGCACTTGATGACGTGTTCGTTTGCGATGGTGTTTGCTGGTTCGAACACGCTCCAAGTAGGAGGACTGTAGCTGTTACTAATAAAGCAGTTACTTTCTTTGCCATGGATGGTCTCCTTTCGCGCCAACTTTTCAACGGACTTCCCCGTTCATTTGTGGCTCACCTTTAGTATACGTTAGAGCCTGTTTTTGGTCAATCTTTATGACTGGCCGATGAGAGTTGCTACCTATAAAGGATTCTTTCCCTGCTCTAATAGATATGTGCGAACTTCGGAAATAAAGTAGAGAGAGCCAGTGACAAAGAGCACCTCTTGACCATCTTGTCGGCTATAAAAATCTTGCAAATAATCTCTGAAATCCGCCACATAAGGATAGCCTAAGCCATCCGCCTCTTGGACCACTTCCCCATAAGCAAAGGTCGTCACCGTCAAGTCCGCCTCCGGCAAATCGCTTGCAAAGATCTCCAACATTCCCTGGTAATCCTTGCGTTTTAAAGCACCAAAGAGGATCTTCACGCGCTTATCTGAAAAAGTGCGGGCATATTCGACCAAGCGATGGATGGCATGGGGGTTATGAGCGCCATCTAGATAGATGCCTTGGCTAAAGTTTTCCAGACGACCCGGCCAGCTAGTCGCTTGCAAAGCCTCCCGAACACCGTTTTCATCGACCGCCAGACCTCTCTGCTCCATGAAGAGGAGAAAGGCTTCGAGAGCCACCGCAGCATTCTCTTCCTGATAAGCTCCATTGAGCCCAATTTTTAGTGAGTCAAACCGATGCTGCGCATCTTGAAAGACGCCCTTCACCAGTTGGAAATCTTCTCCATAGCGAGCTAGCGGACAGCCTATTGCTTGGGCCTTTTCTATGCAGACTTTCTCAGCCTCTTTAGCCAGTGGACCGATAACAGCCGGCTTCCCGGCTTTAAAGATCCCAGCTTTTTGCCTAGCAATGGCCTCTAGGCTTCCTCCCAAGGTCTCCTGGTGATCCAGCCCTACTGAGGTGATCACTGCTACCTCTCCTGTGATGACGTTGGTCGTATCAAGGAGCCCTCCGATCCCAACCTCTATCAAGGCCAGGTCTACTTTTTGTTCATGGAAATACAAAAAGGCCAAGAGGGTGATAATCTCAAAGTAAGACAGTTGGTCGTGGGTCTCGAGAAGCTGAGACTCCATCGCTTGGATGCTCTGACCCAAGCGAATCAGGTCCTGATCCGAAATTGGTTGCCCATTGATACAAATCCGATCATGCATACTAACAATATGCGGAGAAGTAAAGGTCCCGACTTTTAGGCCATGTTGTTGGAATAGCTGGCGCATAAACGCAATGGTCGAGCCCTTACCGTTGGTCCCCGTCACATGGATCATCGGAACAGCTTCACGAGGGTCCCCTAAGAGCTTTACAGCCTGTTGCATCCGCCCCAAGCCTGAACGAAAATTGAGTCCAATTCGGCTATTCATCCATTCTTCAATTTGATTCATATCTTTCTCCTAAAAGAAAAGAGCGATCAAGCCTTGTTGCTGGCTCACGCTCTGCTATTTCTTTGGTTTCTTATTTCACTTCCAGTGTATCTGGAAGCAGGGCTAAAAACGTCCCCCGGACTTCCTGCTTTTTCTTGTTTTTTGAAGCAGGGCTAAAAACATCCACTGGATGTTTCAACTCTTTCTAGTTTCTAGGAGTTGAGGTGATACAGTCTCCCAGACTTACTTACGGTTTTCATTTCCAGCGCAAGGCTAAAAACGTCCCCCGGACGTTTTTACTCCTCCATAAAGCTGTTGAAGACTTCTTCAATCATGTTCCATTCATCATCTGAATCTTCTGGGATTGGTTGAAGGTCGCCTTCTGTTCCGTCTTCGTTTTCAGTAAATGAGTAAGCTTGGATTTCTACTTCACCGTTTTCATCTTCTTCTGCATTTGCAGGAATCAAAAGAACATAGTTTTTACCAAATTCTTCTTTTCCATCAATGGTCAAAAGGATTTCAAACAAGGTTTCGTTTCCTTGCTCATCTACCAATGTAATCAATTCGCGTTCGTCATGGTTGTGGTCATGATCATGATTGTGTGCCATCTTATTTCCTCTTTTTTCTAAAATTTTCGATCTAAATAATTTTGCAAAATCAACTGGGCAGCCAATTTATCAATTACTTTTTTTCGCTTATTTCGGCTGATATCCGCTTGTTCAATCAGCATTCGCTCTGCGGCAACGGTCGTCAAACGCTCGTCCTGATACTCAACCGGCAAGTTGAATAACTCTTCAAGGCGCTTTCCATAAGCTTGACTCGCTTCCACTCGAGGACCGCTTGTGTTGTTCATGTTTTTCGGCAAACCAACGACAAAACGATCAACCCGGTATTCCTTCACCAGTTCAGAGAGACGGTCAAAACCAAACTCTCCTTTCTCCTCATCAATCTGAATAATCTCCAGACCTTGAGCAGTAAAACCTAATGGATCACTGATGGCTACTCCGACAGTCTTCGAGCCAACGTCTAGTCCCATAATTCTCATTAGAGATTGATCCCTTGCCCTTTCAAGTAGTAACGAACCAATTCTTCAACAATTTCATCTCGTTCGTACTTACGAATTTGGTTGCGAGCGTTGTTATAACGAGGTACATAAGCAGGATCACCACTGAGTACATAACCAACGATTTGATTGATTGGATTGTAGCCCTTCTCATCCAAAGATAAGTAGACATCCTTTAATGTATCACTAATTTCTTTACGGTTTGAATCGTCAAGATTAAAACGTACTGTTTCGTCTGTAAATCCCACAATACCACCCTCTTTCTTTATATTCATACTATTATATCATAATTTCCATACTTTCTCAAACGAAAATTACTGATTTCATGGGCTTTCTTGGACTTTTCATCACTTGTTTCCGAAAGCAATCTTCTACAGTTTTCAATGACTTTATTTTACTTCTTTAAAACCATTTTTTTCCATGTTTTTGATGAAGAGCGTTGGAGAATAGGTCTTGATCATTTTGCAAATTTCTCCCAAGTCTTCGCTGTTTTTAATGTCATCGAAGTCTACTTTATCAGGGTCAATCTCAATCTCAGAGACCATTGCTTCACCTGTCCAATCTGATGTCACGGTGATTCCATCGTAGTCTCTCAATTCATCAATGCCACCTTCACCTTCGTAACCTTCGATCAAGGCTTGCTTGGCACCTTCTTTATCATCCTCAGCATCAATCATCTTCTTGATTTCAGCTTTGAATTCATCCGACACATGAGTTGCTAGTTTGATGGAAACTTTCTTGTATTTCTTTCCTTGGTAGGATACGGTTACTGTGATTTCCTGTTTACCTACCACGTCAACTTCATCAACATCTCTGTCAATCTTAAAGGTCCGAGTGATGACGCTATCTTTCGATAGGGAGTTGCCCCCTTTTGATTGAGAATTCCCACAACCTACCAAGACAAGCAATCCAGCAACGACTAGTAATAGAAATTTTTTCATGTTTTCTCCTTATTCTTCTTTTGCTCCATTACGGAGTAGATTATTCATATACTCTGTTGGTGTCAACTTCAACAAATCCGCAATATTCGCTGATTTGAAGTACTCTAACTCAACCGCTTTTTTAGTATCCAACTGAGTGAAGTCATAGGCGATGACCGTTTGGTATTCATTTTCATTTGGTACGGTCAGTTCAATGGTAAAGCCTGGAAGAGTCCGTGCCTGTTGGAGTTGTTCATCCTTGTCCATCGACTCCACCATCAATCGTTGGGCTTCTTCGAGGCCGACCTCTTGAATGGCTTTTTTCAATTCATCACTGGCAGGAGTGGTATTGGTCATGACCAATTTTTGTAATTGTTCCCCTTGATAGGTGATGGTCTGTTCTTGGCGAATACCTTTCTCATCTGTCGGAAGGACAAAATGCTTGGTAAAGACTTGCTGTTCTTCTGCCTTTTCTAACAGATTTCGATTTTCTTTATTGAATGATTCAATTTTAGCACTGTTGGATTTTTGAACACTGGAAGAATCGGTTTTCCCATGTTTCTTCTGTCCACAAGCTGTCAGCGCCAGAAGCAAGACTCCTAGACAAATAAGCTTCTTTTTCATGTTTTCTCCTTTGATAAGCTTCTATAAAAGGGATTTTCCCCACAGAAGTATTGTACCATAGAATGCCCCGCAAAAACATTCTTACAACCATTTTTTCGTGGATTCTTTGACCGGATACAAAAGAAAAAGTCGAGATTCTGACATCTCGACTCTTCTCAGTAGCTAAACGATTGGCTACTTTTCTTATAGGGCTGCTCTTAAGCGAGCCTCCGCATTTTCAACATTTCGTACAGAACGTGGTAAAAAGGCCCGAATATCATCTTCCTTATAACCAACTTGAAGTCGCTTGTTATCCACTAGGATAGGACTTTTCAAGATTCGTGGTGTTTCTAAGATGATATCGATGACTTCATTCATGCTGAGGTCTTCAATATCGACACCTAGATTCTTAGCGTATCGGTTTTTTGAAGAAACGATACTTGCAATGCCATTTTCTGTTTTGGTCAAAATATCGAGTAATTCTTCTTTTGTAATCCCTTCTTTACCAAGGTTTTGTTCTTTATAGATCAACTGATGAGCATTTAGCCAAGTTTTGGCTTTTTTACAACTCGTGCAACTTGAAACTGTGTAAATTTTAATCATGCATGCACTCCTTTCGCCACACGATAATAACATTGTAGTATATTATACCATAAAAACCATCAGTCTTTCGACCTATTTTAAAAAAAATTACTCTTCAATCTCAATGGCATCATCAAGATCTAGTGTTACTTCTTCAAGAAGTGGGCTTTCAGCTACTTCATCTTGTGCAACTACAGCAGTGTCATCATCGATCAAACCGAAGCGCACGCGCACTTGGTGGTCAATCTCATCAAAAATTTCTGGATGGTCTGCCAAGTACTTCTTAGCATTTTCAGAACCTTGGCCGATCTTCTCACCGTTATAAGAATACCAAGCCCCTGCTTTTTGGATCAAATCAAGGTCTGTTGCAATTTTTAGCAATTCGCCTGTACGTGAAATTCCTTCTCCGTACATGATTTCAACCATGGCTTCTTTGAACGGTGGAGCCACCTTGTTCTTCACAACCTTAATCTTGGTTTCCTTACCAACGTTGGTATCTTTTTGGTCCCCAGTACCTTTGATTTGAGTATTTCCACGAACATCTAGACGAACAGAAGCGTAGAATTTAAGGGCACGACCACCAGGTGTGGTTTCAGGATTCCCAAACATGACCCCAACTTTTTCACGCAATTGGTTGATAAAGATAGCAATGGTCTTGGTCTTGTTGATTGAAGCTCCAAGCTTACGCATAGCCTGGCTCATCATCCGCGCTTGCAAACCAACGTGGCTGTCACCGATATCTCCATCGATTTCTGCGCGTGGGACCAAGGCAGCAACAGAGTCGATAACGACCAAGTCAACGGCACCAGAGTCGATCAATTTACCAGCAATTTCAAGTCCTTGTTCCCCTGAGTCTGGTTGAGACAAGAGGAGTTCATCAATATTAACCCCAAGAGCTGCCGCATAAGATGGGTCCAAGGCATGCTCGGCATCGATAAAGGCAGCAATGCCTCCTTCTTTCTGTGCTTGCGCTACTGCATGGAGGGCAACGGTTGTTTTACCAGATGATTCTGGACCATAGATTTCGATGATCCGACCTTTTGGATAACCACCAGCACCCAAGGCAATATCAAGAGCCAAGGAACCTGAGCTCATGACTTGAACTTTTTGCTCTGCGCGTTCGCCCAGACGCATGATGGATCCTTTACCAAAGTCTTTTTCGATCAACTTTAGGGCATCATTGAGCGCTTTTTCACGCTCGTCTCCGAATTTCTTAGAGATATCATCTAATTTTTTCTGTTTTTTCGCCATTCTTTTCTCCTATATTCAAAGCGTAATGCTATACAAGCTTCTTATCATTATAGCAAATTTTCATCTAATAATACAGTCCGGCGTACCAGATTAAAGGCATGGAGGACTGCAACTTTCCGAACATCCATACGACTCCGGCCAGCGATATTGACCTTGATCGATTGGACTCCTTTAGGACCTGCAATTCCAATAAAAACGGTCCCTGCTGGGTGGCCTTCTAGACTGTCTGGGCCAGCAACACCTGTCAGACTAACTCCATAATCAGCCCCTGTTAAGAGACGGGCTTGCGCCGCCATCCGCTCAGCTGTATGGGCAGAGACCACTCCATGTTCTTGCAACTCAGCTAGGGGGATTTGGAGCATTTTGCTCTTTTCCTCTATGCTGTAGGTGACGAAACCTCCTGGTAGGACTGCTGAGGCTCCTGAGAAATTAGCCAGAGTCGATTGGAACATCCCGGCTGTCAAGCTCTCTGCTGCGGTTAGGGTCAAACCTCTCTCTCGCAAGAGTTCAAAAGCAACCTTAGCTAGGGAATTGTCATCTCCATAGCCATAGAAGAGCTGGCTCAAGGCTTGACCATCTAAAGTCTCATGACGAAGGATCACTTGCTCCAACTGATCCAATTTCTGATCAGCCTGCTCTTGTGACGCAGCCTTGGTCGACAAGCGCAAGGTCACTTCTCCGGTCTTGGCATAAGGAGCCACCGTCGGGTCAGTCTGGCCATCAATCACATCGGCTAGAACGGTTACCAGCTGGCTTTCCCCGATTCCAAAAAAGCGCAAGACGCGTGAGTAGAGCTTCTCGCCTGTGGCTAGAAGGGGCACTAACTCATCAGTAACCATAGGTTTCAGTTCACTAGGGGGACCAGGCAAGACCACATAGCTAACGCCCTCTACTTCAATCAGCCCTCCCACTGCCAAACCAGTCAGATTTTGGAGCGGTGTTGAGCCTGTCACTATTTGCGCTTGTCTCAGATTGTTGGGAGTTCGGATATGTTCTGGCCGACTGGCAAAGAAGCGGTCCAACTTGGCCATTGCTTCTGGATCAAAGGTCAGGTCTCTACCCAAGAACTGCGCTAGGGTCTGCTTGGTCAGGTCGTCTTCGGTCGGTCCGAGGCCTCCCGTGAGGATGACGAGATCACTTCGATCACGCGCAATCGCAAGAACAGACAAGAGACGATCGGCATTATCCCCAACTGCAGTTTGGAAATAAACGTCGATCCCTAGACCGGCCAACTTTTCTGATAAGAATTGCGCATTGGTATTGACAATCTGTCCTGTGAGAATTTCAGTTCCCACTGCAATGATCTCTGCTTTCATAACGCCTCCACTTATACTATTCGTAATTTTTCTTCATTGTAACACAAAAATAGAAAAATCGTAGAAAAATTTTCTACGATGGGTTAGCTATTCGGATTTTTCCATTCACAATCATTCTCATGGTCATTGACCAGGCCTGCTGCTTGTAGGTAGGATAAGACCGCAACGGGACCCGTAAACTTGAAACCACGCTTTTTGAGGTCCTTGGCTAGCTTCTCAGAAAGAACTGTCTTCGCTGGAGCCTGCCGGTAATCTGGAACATCATTGACGATGGTTTTCCCATTGACAAAAGACCAAAGATAAGCATCAAAGGTGCCAAACTCTGCCTGGACTTGTAGAAAGGCTTGAGCATTGGCCCGTGTCGCAAAAATCTTTGCACGATTGCGGATGATGGCTGGATTGTCTAACAAGGATTCCAGTTCTTCATCCGTCATCTCTGCGACGCGTTGAAGATGGTAACCATGAAAAGATTCTCGGAAAGCCTGCCGTTTATTGAGCACCGTTTCCCAAGATAGACCAGCCTGATAAGTCTCCATACAGAGCAACTCAAAAAGCGCCTGGTCATCATGGAGGGGCCAACCCCATTCTTCATCATGGTAAGCTACATATAACGGATTGGTCATTTTGACCCAGCCACAACGTTTTGGCATAGGAACCTCCTATTTCACCAACATCTTCAGGGCAGACTTGATATAGTTCTCTGCTGTATCCGTCGTGCCTTCAAAGAATTTCTTGATTTTCTTAAGCTCCGTTGCCTTGTATCCCAATGCCAACATAGCTTCCATAGCTTCTTCAAGGGCTTGGTTTTCTTCTGCAACTTTGGCTTTGGACTGAGCCGGTGCATCTTCTAGGTCAAGATTGATCTTACCTTCCAGATCCAAGACCATCTGTTGGGCTGTTTTCTTGCCGATCTTTGGAAACTTGGTCAAGTAGGTGATGTTCTTGCTTTCGATGGCTTGGACAAGGCCTGCATTGTCATCTGCAGCAATGATAGCCAGAGCTGAGACAGGTCCAATCCCAGAGACTGAGATCAAGTTTAAAAAGAGCTGTTTCTCTTCTTCGGTCGCAAAGCCATAGAGAAGGTGAGCATCTTCACGGACCACTTGGTGCAGATAAACTTGCACCTCTTGATTCATTTTACCAGAGTAGGCATAGGGGTTGGCCACATGCAAGAGATAGCCGATCCCAGCTGTCTCCACCACGATGTATTTAGCGGTGATTTTCGTTAAAATTCCTTTAATGTATTCGTACATAATCTTCCTTTATCGTTTACTTAATATTTGCCCAATTCTCGTAGGCTAGTGTGATTTTCCTGAATGCGTCGGAACATCTTTTCCATATCCGACTTGGTGAAGTTGACCAAGACGGGACGGCCGTGGGGACAGTTATAAGGGTTGTCACATTGGGACAGTTGGTAGATGAGATCCCGTGCGGAGTAATCGTCCAGTGTGTGATTGGCCTTGATGGAGCGTTTGCAAGACATCATGATGGCCAACTCCGCCCGGTATTTCTTGATGGACACTTCCTTGGTCAAAAGGAGCATATCACACATCTCATAGATACCCGACTCGATCTCTTCTTCCTTCATCCAAATCGGATGCTCCCGCAAGATCAACTGGTTGGCTCCGTACTCTTCTAGATAGACGCCCACTTCCTCTAGGAGGTGTTTACGCTGTTGCAGGCGGATCAGATCGTCTGCAGGGAATTCAAAGATATAAGGCACCAGCAGTTGTTGCTGACTGCCGTCTACGTCCCCGATGCTCTCCCGGTATTCTTCGTATTTGACCCGCTCTTGGGCCGCATGCTGGTCAATGATGTAAAGACCCCCATTGCCTTGGGCAAAGAGATAGGTCCCATGCATCTGACCGAAATATTCCAACTCTGGGAAGGTCGAATGTTCTTCTCCTTCCAACTTGTCATAAGCCTTATCTAGACTAGCTAGATCCAACTCTGGATGGTCCAGTTGATCATACTGAGGCGCCTTTCGCTCCGCAAATTTGATGGCTGGTGATTTAGCCTCCTGATTTCCCTCTTCTGAGGCAAAGAGAACCGTTTGCTCTGGGGTCAATTCACCACTTGGCTGGGATTCTGCAACCTCTGGACGGACAAAGAAGTCTCCCTTGTCTCGGTCGTAATAGAGGCTATTTTCTTTTAGAGGGAGGCTGGTCTGGACTGGTTTTTCTGTTCGACGAAGCGTCGACTTGGCTAGATTTTCCAAAGCATCTGGAATCAGATCCTGCTCTTTCAAAGCGGAGACAATGGCCTGGGAGATCAAGGCCATTAGTTCTCGTTCTTTAGAAATGCGCACCTCTTGCTTGGTCGGGTGGACATTGACATCCGCTAGATAGGGGTCAATCTGAATATTGATGACCGCTATCGGGAAGCGTCCAACCATGAGTTTACTGCCGTAGCCGTCCAAGATGGCCCGATTGAGCAAGAAATTCTTGATGTAACGACCGTTGATAAAGAGACTAATGTAATTGCGATTGGCCCGGGTCAATTCTGGCAAAGAGACGAAGCCCGACACTTCAAAGTCCAAATCACCTGTCTCGATGGCAACCATTTTCTTAGCGGTAGCGAGCCCGTAGACTCCTGCGATGGCTTGACGGAGATTCCCCGTTCCTGCCGTCCGTGTCATTTCATGGCCGTCATTGATCAAGGTAAAGGCAATCTCTGGATGGGCCAGACTCAGGCGGTTGAGAATGTCGACGATATGGGACAACTCTGCCTGTTGGCTCTTCATATATTTGAGGCGGGCTGGTGTATTGAAAAAGAGGTCCTCAACTGTGATTTTAGTCCCCACAGGGCTAGTCGCCGGCTCAAGAGAAGTGATTTCGCCCCCTTTAGCCTCTAGCTTTGTCCCATGACTAGCTCCTTCCTGAGCTGTCAGGATGGTCAGGACACTGACAGAGGCAATAGACGGCAAGGCCTCGCCACGGAAACCTAGGGTCCGAATGCGAAAGAGGTCGGCTTGACTCTTGATCTTACTAGTGGCATGGCGACGAAGGGCTAATTCCACTTCCTCATGGGCAATCCCTTGTCCATTATCCGTGATTTGAATGCTCTTTAAGCCAGCTTCTTCGATCTCTACGACAATCTGACTAGCTCCCGCATCGATGGAGTTTTCAACCAGTTCCTTGACCACACTAGCAGGGCGCTCGATGACCTCACCGGCAGCGATTTGATTGGCTAGAATTTCTGGTAATTCGATAATCTGTGACATAGCTTCCCCTCTTATGTTTTATACGCGCATAGGTAGAACTATTATACCATATCTACAAGGAAGCCCTCCCTTTATAAAACCTTGTGCTCCAGCTCCATTAAAGATACCGTCTTCTACCAGATAAACAGAGAAAATGACCGAATATGCGAAAAACCTTGTCTTGATGCCTGAAAAAGTGTTTAATAGAATTGTAAGCAAGAGGTCCTGCTAGCGGATCGCTTACCTGACGTCAATCACTTAGAAGGGATTTGTATGAAAGTAACAGTTACCATTGACCCCCATTTTCAAGAAGAAGGCGTAGCCATCACAGCGCCACAACCTAGCGAACACATCCAGAAAGTCCAACAATTCATAGAGGAATTGGACCAGAAGGAACGCTTGCGAGCGAAGAAGGAGGGGGAAACCTATCTTGTAGAGACCCACTTGTTTCATCGGTTCTATATTGAAAACCGTCAAGTCGTTGGGGAAACAAAGGATGACCACTTCATCCTCACCGGTCCCCTCTACCAACTCTCTGAAGACTTGCCCATCTACTTTTTAAAAATTTCCCAATCTGAAATTATCAATACCAAAGAAATCGATCATCTGCATTTTACCAGCAGCGGATCGGTCCAAATCAATCTGAAAAACGGGACCATCACCTATTCGTCTCGTCGCTATTTAAAAGCTATTAAGGAGAAATTATCATGTTAAAGACTCATCTATCGAATGCCTCTAAAGGCATCTTCATCGGCCTTACCCTCTCTATCGTCTTTTCTTTCCTAAACTCACCTTCCACTTACATGCCTCTCAGTCCAAGTTCAGGCGTTGGACAATGGATGCAAGCCCACGACGTGCATGGATCCCTTGTCATGCTCTATTGTATCCTTATATGGGCTGGCATCGGCTTGCTCTTCAGCTTAGGAAAAAAACTGTTCAACAAAGACTGGAGCCTCCTCCGTGCGACCCTCAGCCACTACCTTTTGATGCTCTTTGGTTTTCTACCTTTGGCAACCTTGGGAGGCTGGTTCCCAATCCAAATCAGCTTCTACATCTCCGTCATTATAGAGTTTAGCCTTGTGTACTTGGTTATCTGGGCGGTTTCTTATCGCATTTACAAGAAAAAAGTAGAAGAGATCAACCAACAGTTGCAAGGGAAAGCCTGAGGAATTCAAAAAAATGACTTTTATTTTTTAGTCATTCAAGAAGATGAAAAACTTTCCGCTGTGAGAAAAGTGCCTGAAACAACTGTGTTTCAGGCACTCGGGATCATTGAGACCTTAGGCTCAATGATTAGTCATGGAACTTCTACGAAGTTCGCTGACGTCCGTACTCACCTAAGGAAAGTTTTTAAAATTACTTTGTCTTCAATCTGAAACAGTTCGAATGAACTGTTTTTTAAAATCTCTTTTTCATCTCGGCAACTGCCATCATGACTTCCATCGGGGTCATGTTGTAGATATCGAGATTCTTCAACTCTTCTAAGACAGAGTGGGAGGAAGTTGCTTCAAACAAGGATATCTGTTCTCCGACCTGTGGAGAGGATTCTTGTGTTGGAGTCGCCATCGGCACTTCGTGGCTTTGGCCTTCTAGTTGACTCAAGATAGTATCTGCCCGCTTCAAGAGATCGCTTGGCAGGCCTGCAATCTTAGCCACATGGATCCCATAGGATTTATCCGCTGGTCCCTCTTCGATCCGGTGCAAGAAGGTCACTTGGCCATCCCTCTCCAAGGTGGCGACGTGGACATTGCGCAAGCGAGATAGGGTCTGCTCCAGGTCGGTCAACTCATGGTAGTGGGTGGCAAAGAGCGTCTTGGCACCTGTCCGGTCATGGATGTATTCGATGATGGCTTGAGCCAAGGCCATCCCATCATAGGTCGCCGTCCCCCGTCCCAACTCATCAAACAAGATAAGAGAAGCCGGAGTCGCTTGGCGAATGGCATTGTTGGCCTCCATCATCTCAACCATAAAGGTCGATTGACCGGATACCAAGTCATCTGCAACCCCAATCCGGGTATAAATGGCATCAAAGAGAGGAAGGGTCGCCGCCTGAGCCGGTACAAAGGAACCAATCTGAGCCATAATGACAATGATGGCCAACTGGCGCATATAGGTGGACTTCCCGCTCATATTAGGTCCCGTAATCAACTGGATATCACAGGTCTCATCCATAGAAATGCTGTTGGGGATGTAGCTTTGAGCTCCCATCACCTTCTCAACAACTGGATGACGCCCCTTTTCAATCCGGATATCGCGCGCCTCTTGGAAGACTGGCCGGGTCAGTTGTTGCCTTTCAGCCACACAAGCTAAGCCTTGCAAGACGTCCACCGTTGCTAGAGCTTGGGCTAGGGACTGCAGGCGTTGAATGTACTTGCCGACTTCCTCTCTGATCCGTAGGAAAATCGCATACTCTAGGCTAGTCGACTGTTCCCGAGCTTCTAGCATCTCCCCTTCGATCCGAGCCAGTTCTTCTGTCCCAAAGCGCTCAGAATTTTTCAAGGTTGCCTTGCGGAAGAAATGAGCTGGCACACGGGATAATTGGGAATTGGTCACATGGAAATAGTAGCCATCTTTTTTATTGTAGTCAATTTTAAGTCCGGTGATGCCACTGGCCTCCCGTTCTTTAGCTTCAATCTCTACAATCCAGCCGGTCCCTTCCCGGAGGACAACACGGTACTGGTCCAGAGTTGGGTCAAAGCCGGTACGGATGATATTGCCTTCTGTCAGAACGATCGGGGCATCCGGGTCAATCGCTGCCTCGATGAGACGGCAAAGCTCTGGCAGCTCATCTAACTGGGAAACGAGGAGGTCTAGCACTGGCTCACCCATCTCGACCAAAAGCGATTTGATCAAGGGAACATGGCGCAGGGTTTCGCCCAACTGCAAGAGGTCCTTGGGAGTGGTCTTACCAAAGGAAACCCGACTGGCCAAGCGCTCGATGTCATAGACACCCTTGAGACGATCTGCCAGATCGCTTCGCTCAAAGAAATGGTCCAAGAAGACCTGGATAATCTCTTGGCGTTCTTCGATCCGATGGCGATCCATTAAAGGCTTCTGGATCCAAGCCCGCAAGAGACGGCCTCCCATAGCTGTCTTGCTTTCATCTAGGAGCCAGTAGAGACTGCCATGTTTCTTGCCAGTCCGAGCATTTTCTGTCAAGTCCAAACTCGCCTTGGTCGCATAATCCATCTGCAAGAAATCACGGACTTCATAGTGATGGGCAGGCTTGATATGGTGGAGTTCCCGCTTCTGGGTTTCCTGGACGTATTGGAGCAGGCCTCCAGCTGCTATTCTCTCCAAATGAGTCAAGTCAGCCCCTAAAAGTTGGACATCCTCCGCCACTTCTGAGATAGGGGAGAGCAAGAGGTTCATTTGGCCAAGAAGGACTCTTTCTTCACCTTCTGACAAGGAGTAGGTCAGGACAATCTCCCGCGCCCGTAGGTTGCGGATCTCCCCACAGACCATGGCAAAATCATTCAGACTGGTGACCTGAAACTCCCCGGTCACTAGGTCCATATAGGCAAGGCCATAGTCCGTCTCATCATGAGACAAGGCTACTAGGAAGTTGTTGGCGCTGTCTGGCTTGGTCGAATCGACAACGGTCCCCGGAGTAATGACTTGGACCACTTCCCGTTTGACCACACCGACGGCTTGCTTGGGATCTTCCATCTGCTCTGCAATAGCCACCTTATAGCCCTTTTCGATCAAGACATCGATGTACTGCTGGGCCGAATGATAGGGAACTCCAGCCATGGGAATCGGATTCTCTGCATTTTTATTCCGAGAGGTCAAAGAAATCTCTAAAATCTGTGCTGCATTGACGGCATCTTCATAAAAGAGCTCGTAAAAATCCCCCATCCGAAAGAGCAAAAAAGCATCCGGATAGTCTTTTTTGATATCTAGGTATTGCTGCATGCCAGGTGATAGTTTTTCTGCTGCCATATCGTTCCTTTTCTATATCATTGCATTCATTCTGAGTGCTTACTCCAACTCTAAACTGACATAAAAGGAGGGCCGATCCCTTTCTGGACTGGTCCCTCGCCCTTGACTAGTGACTAGAATGTTGGAGAATGGTCTGCTGGACTGTTTGTGCTACTTCTTGGTCCTTGCAAACAATTAAGAGGGTATTGGCACCTGCTACGGTACCAAGGATTTGATCATCCAAAATCTCATCGACTGCGTTGGCTAAAATAGCCGCTTCTCCCAGTTCCGTCCGAACAACCAATGTGAACTCCGCTCTCGAGACCACTTGTGCATATTGAGCAATCAGTCTAAAAATATCTGTTCGATCTGGTTCGTCTGCTAATTTATAATAGAGGCCACCCTTTTCTTTTACCTTGATCAGACCGATTTCTCGTAGGTCTCTAGATAAGGTGGTCTGGGTCACTCCCGCCCCTCTTTGATCTAGGCGGTCTTGAATGTCTTTTTGCGTCGATAACTTCTCATGTTGAATAATTTCTCGAATCAAAAGCTGACGTTCATCTTTTTTCATTTTTGCTCCACTTTTGAATAATTATACTTTGATTATACCAAAAAGTTTGAAGAAAGGCCGAATTTTGTGATAGAATAGTAACAAAAGACCAAAGGAGCTACTATGAATCATAAAGAACTTATTGCAAGTGAATTGGCAAAAGTCATTGAAGGCTTAGACCAAGAAACTATCTTAAATTTACTAGAGCAACCAAAATCTTCAGACCTCGGAGATATCGCCTTTCCTGCCTTTTCTTTGGCTAAAATCGAACGCAAAGCTCCTCAAGCGATTGCTGCTGATATTGCGGAAAAAATTGATGCCTCTCACTTTGAAAAAGTCGTTGCTACTGGTCCTTACGTAAACTTCTTCTTAGATAAATCACAAATCTCTGATCAAGTCATCAAAGCGGTTATCCAAGCAGGTGCAGACTACGGTCAGCAAGACGAAGGACATGGAGGAAATATTACCATCGACCTTTCTAGTCCAAATATTGCAAAACCTTTCTCAGTTGGTCATTTGCGCTCAACCGTTATCGGAGATGCTCTTTCAAATATCTTCCGCAAAATGGGCTACAACACCATTAAAATCAACCACTTGGGAGACTGGGGTAAACAATTTGGTCTCTTGATGGTCGCTTATAAAAAATGGGGTAGCAAGGAAGCTGTCGAAGCCAATCCAATCGATGAATTGTTGAAACTCTATGTCCGCATCAATGCCGAAATCGAAAATGATCCTGCTTTGGACGAGGAAGGACGTCTCTGGTTCAAGAAATTGGAAGATGGAGATCCAGAAGCAACTGAATTGTGGCAATGGTTCCGTGACGAGAGCTTGGTAGAATTCAACCGTATCTACAAACTCCTCGGTGTTGAATTTGACAGCTTAAACGGAGAAGCTTTCTACAATGACAAGATGGATGAAGCTGTCCAAATCCTTGAAGAAAAAGGCTTATTGAAAGAGTCTAAGGGAGCTAGCATCGTTGAGTTGGATGATGTCAACCTTCCACCAGCTATGATT
Source organism: Streptococcus sp. bf_0095 (assembly GCF_004166885.1). Classification (GTDB taxonomy): domain Bacteria; phylum Bacillota; class Bacilli; order Lactobacillales; family Streptococcaceae; genus Streptococcus. The sequence continues at coordinate 524,755 of NZ_RCYU01000002.1, forward strand.
AAGAAATCAGACGGTGCCACTCTTTATATCACTCGTGATATCGCAACCGCAATCTACCGTGCACGGACTTACAACTTTGTGAAAAACATCTATGCTGTAGGTCAAGAACAATCCAACCACTTCCGTCAGTTGAAAGCTGTTTTGAAGAAAATGGGATTTGACTGGAGCGACGATATGATCCACGTTGACTTTGGTTTGGTCACAAAGAACCGCCAAAAATTGTCAACTCGTAAAGGAAATATCATCCTGCTCGAACCAACCCTTCAAGAAGCCATCTCTCGTGCTAAAGCGCAGATCGAAGAAAAGAACCCTGAATTGGAAAACAAGGAAGAAGTAGCACGTGCAGTCGGTGTTGGTGCCGTTAAGTTCTACGACTTGAAGACAGATCGTCGCAACGGGTATGACTTTGACCTTGAAGCCATGGTATCCTTCGAAGGGGAAACTGGACCATACGTTCAATACGCATACGCACGTATCCAATCCATCCTTCGCAAAGCCAACTTCACTCCATCTGCAGATGCAACATACAGCTTGAACGACCCTGAAAGCTGGGAAATCATCAAACTTCTCCAAGACTTTGCTCGTGTCGTGAAACGTGCTGCTGAAAACTATGACCCATCCTTGATTGCTAAATATGCGATCAACTTGGCTCAAGCCTTCAACAAGTACTATGCTCACACTCGTATCTTGGATGAAAGCCCAGAACGCGATAGCCGCCTTGCTCTTAGCTACTCAACAGCAGTTGTTTTGAAAGAAGCGCTTCGTCTATTGGGTGTCGAAGCACCTGAGAAAATGTAATATCTTCCTTACTTTTTGATAGGAAACCATCTCTTGTAGGGGTGAGAGGAATCGCTAAATAAACCTTATTTAGTTCCATCTCACTCCTTTTCTCATGCTCAATACACCTATATTTTTAGGGATTATCGCTTCCCTTTATCCATTATCTTACCCTCTGGAGAACCCTATGAATCAAACTGTTTATATTCTTATTTTAGTTAGTCTGCTCATTCTCTTTTTAATCAATAAATACGAGAGAGAAAAACTACAAAAGATTTTACAAGAGCAACTCTTAAAAGATGAAGCCTTCAAGGCAAGCATCAAGGAACAAATCCAAACGACGGAAAACATCAACGATGTCATCCACGCCATCAATAAGGACTATCGCCTCGGCCTCTTGCTTTCGAAAGAAATCACAGATCAATTAAAATAAGCCCTAAAAGAGGAGTCATACAAAATATGACCCCTCTCTCTTCAACCGCAACAAATAAGAGAGTGGGACAGAAATCGGTAATTCGTTAGAATTCGATTTCGTCGTCCCACCTCCGCACAGTTGAGTAGGGCTGTAAAAGCTGATGAAATCAGCGTGGTAGAGCCCACTCAACCACTGCGTCTTGCTCGATAATCCAAAGACAATTGAGAGGCTAGGACTTTTGTCCCAGCCTCTTTTGTTTTAAAGACGATACAAATCTTCTACAATGGCCGCTACTTTTTTGATATCCCCTAGCATTCCTCTCATCTCAAAGTCTGCTAGCATAGGGAAACCAAAGCGTTGGCTGTACTGCTTGGCCGTTAGGCAATATTGATTGTTGAAGTTGCGATTTCCTGATCCTACAACTCCCAAGCATTTAGTGGCATTGTCTCCATAGGCGATAAAGTCTGCTACATCGGTCGTTAAAATTTCCACATCTCCATTATCAACACCATTTCCTCCTTCTAGGTAGGTCGGCAAAAAGGCGATAAAAGGTGTATCAACTTCAAAGAAGGGCTTCCCTTCTTTGACTAGGTCTTTGACATGGATTTTTTCAATGACCAAGTCAGGGTACTGCTCCCATAGATAATCACTGAGACGACGAACAAAACTTTCAGTATTGCCACTTAAACTGATATAGACAAAACATACTTTCATTTTCTTCTCCAATCAGACCAGCTCCTCTTCTTTGTTCCAGACTTGAGGAGTTTTTTAATGCTATGATCTAAGCTTGAAGGTCGCTAACTGGTCTATTTTTCAATTTGTAGAGGAGGATTCCCAAGTAAACAAGGGCTACAACCACACTCAAGACAAGTGCATATAAGCTAGAAGCCTGTAACAAGGTCCGCAATTTGTCTGACGTGATCACAGACATAGAAGAACGATAAGACAAGAAATTATGCAAGCTCATTAAGACAAAGGCACCAATCTGTCCCATATAGGCATAGGTCGCCTTAACAATATCCTTTTTAGACAGGAAGAAATAGGCAACTGCAATCAAGCCCCCAATCAAAAGAGATAGCAACAACCAAGCAATCGGTCCGCGTAAGGCTACGATTAATTTCTCAAGGAAGGCTTTGTATTCTTCCCGTTCAAGAGCAGTGGTTAAGTTCAAAGAAGCTGCCATTTCATCTGTGAGCTCCACTTTAGCCAATCCAAAGAAGGACTGAGCAGTTAATAGAGTTCCCATCGCTGATAGAGCTAGCAAGACATACATATAAATTGGATTTTTCTTCATTGTATTTCCTCGTTTCTAATATCCATAGTATTTATTATAACGTGAACCTTAGGGAAGCGCAAGTTTAGATTTTCCCAGCGATCCTGTGCTAAAAAAGCTCCCTCTAAATCAGGATATGATTCAAAAGGAGCTCTTCTTTCTAAGTATATTGCTTCTAGAATGTCGAAAACAAATTAATTCAAGTGCCAGATATCTTCGTTGTACTGAGCGATTGTACGGTCAGATGAGAAGAATCCTGCTTTGGCAATGTTAACGATGACTTTATCCAACCATGCGTCACGGTCTTCGTAGTCAGCCAACATTTGCTCTTTGACTTTGATGTAGTCTTCCAAGTCAAGAAGGGTCATGAACCAGTCTTTGTTGATCAACTCATTGTGAAGACGAGACAAACGTTCTTGGTTACCAACTGCAAGAACAGCGTCGCTGACGATGAAGTCAACCAATGGTTTGATTGCTTCACGAGCGTAGAATTCGCTTGATTTGTATGCTGATTTTGCGTAAAGGTCGATAACAGTTTCTGAATCTTCACCGAAGATGTAGATGTTTTCGTCTCCAACCAACTCAGCGATTTCCACGTTAGCTCCGTCCATAGTACCAAGCGTCAAAGCTCCGTTCAACATGAATTTCATGTTACCAGTACCTGAAGCTTCTTTAGAAGCCAATGAGATTTGTTCTGAGATATCACATGCTGGGATCAAGAAGCTTGCTGCAGTCACGTTGTAGTTTTCAACCATTACTACTTGTAAGTGTGGAGCCACTGCTGGATCGTTTGCGATGACTTCTGACAAGCAAAGGATCAAGTGGATGATGTCTTGAGCGATTGTGTAGGCAGGAGCTGCTTTACCACCAAAGAAGACTGTGATTGGACGAGCAGGGATGTTACCAGCCTTGATGTCAAGATATTTGTGGATCACATACAAAGCGTTCATTTGTTGACGTTTGTACTCGTGAAGACGTTTGATTTGGATATCAAAGATAGAGTTTGGATTGATTTCTACACCTTGATGATCTTTCAAGTGACGAGCCAATTTACGTTTGTTGTGGGCTTTGATGTTTTCCAATTTTTCTTTGACAGCTGCTTTATCTTCGTATGAGAGAAGGTCTTCCAATTTAGAAGCATCATGGTGCCAATCGCGTCCAAGGATCTCATCCAAGTAGTGAGACAAGCTTGGGTTGGCATGCATGAGCCAACGACGGAAGGTGATCCCGTTTGTTTTGTTGTTGAATTTTTCTGGGTAAAGGTCATAGAAGGCCTTCAATTCAGAGTTTTTCAAGATCTCAGTATGGAGAGCAGCAACCCCGTTTACACTGTATCCATAGTGGATATCCATGTGGGCCATGTGGACACGATCGTGTTCATCAATGATTTGAACAGCTGGATCTTTGTGTTCAGCACGAACACGACGGTCCAATTCTTCAATGATTGGTACTAAGTGAGGAACCACTTCTTGCAAGAATTCAAGTGGCCATTTTTCAAGGGCTTCTGCAAGGATTGTGTGGTTAGTGTAAGCGGTCATGCTACGAACGATAGAGATGGCTTCATCCATTTCGATACCGCGTTCAGTCAAGAGACGGATCAACTCAGGAATGACCATAGATGGGTGAGTATCATTGATTTGTACAACTGCGTAGTCAGCAAGGTCATGCAAGTTGCTTCCTTTTTCGATCGCTTCGTCGAGGATCAATTGTGCACCGTTTGAAACCATGAAGTATTGTTGGAAAATACGGAGCAATTCCCCTTGACGGTTACTATCATCTGGGTAAAGGAAAAGAGTCAAGTTGCGAGCGATATCTGTCTTGTCAAAGTTGATACCATCTTCAATGATGGATGAATCAACTGAATCCAAGTCAAACAAGCGCAAGCGGTTCTTGGTTTCGATCTTGTAACCAGGTACATCGATATCATAAAGCGTAGAAGTCAAGGTAAAGTGTGCAAATGGCACTTGGTAGCTACGGCTTGAACGAACGAGCCAGCTTTGGTCAGTCAACCACGCATTTGGAATGGTTTCTTGTTGGTTGTTTTTAAGGACTTGTTGGAACAAACCAAAGTGGTAGTTCAAACCAACCCCATCCCCTGTCAAACCAAGGCTTGAGATAGAGTCGATAAAGCAGGCTGCCAAGCGTCCCAAACCACCGTTACCAAGTGATGGTTCCAATTCCACTTCTTCGACTTCGATCAAGTCTTTGCCAGCGTCAGCCAATTCTTTTTTGACGTCATCGTACAGACCCAAGTTGATCAAGTTGTTCGACAAGAGTTTACCAATCAAGAACTCAGCTGAGATATAGTAAACTTTTTTCTTACCAGTATTTAATTTCTTTTGGGCACTTGCTTGCTTGGTGTAATTAAGCAAAGCAATGTACAATTCTTCGTTTGAACATTCTGCAATTGTTTTTTGATGATGGTCAATCACATATTTTTGTAATGATTCCATGGTTAAGTGTCTCCTTGTGTTTTAATTAGATAGGGGGAAAGATTATTTTTCTGCTTTTTTCGCTTCTTCTTTCACCAAGTCAGTATTTTCACGACGATAGATGGTTGTGAAATCAAGTAATTCTTGCTCAACAGCAGGAGTCAATTGATCCGCTGTCATCCGCCATGCCCAGTTGCCACCAAGGGTAGATGGGAAGTTCATACGAGCTGAGCCATCCAACTCTAACAAATCTTGCATGGTAGCGATGGCCATAAAGCTGACTGAAGCAAAGACGGTACGAAGCATCGCATGTGGAACAGATTCGTATTCTTTCCGGTTGGTGTAACGAGCAAGGTACTCACGAGTTGGATCGTCAATTTCATTGCGGTACCATCCAAGAACCGTGTTGTTATCATGTGTACCAGTGTACATAACAGAGTTATTTGGCGCTAAGTGAGGGCTGTCGATACTTTCATCATCAGGATTGAAGGCAAATTGAAGAATCTTCATGCCTGGGAAGCCTGTGCGCTCACGAAGCTCAATGACTTCGTCCGTCATGAAGCCAAGGTCTTCTGCGATGATGTTCAAATCACCGAGTTCTTCTTTCACTGCAGCAAAGAGTTTGTAGCCAGGACCTTTGACCCATTTACCTGGTGCTGCTGTATCAGAACCAGCTGGGATTTCCCAGTAAGATTCAAAACCACGGAAGTGGTCGATCCGCACGATGTCGTAGATCTTGAAGCTCTCACGCAAGCGTTCAATCCACCATTTGTAACCATCTTTGTCCATTGCTTCCCAGTCATAGATTGGGTTGCCCCAAAGCTGACCAGTTGCTGAGAACTCATCTGGTGGGCATCCTGCGATGCAGGTTGCTTTTCCATTTTCATCTGTTTTAAAGAGATGAGGATTTGCCCACATATCGCTTGAATCTTCCGCTACGTAGATTGGCATATCACCTACGATCTCAATATGGTTGTCGTTAGCGTATGCTTTCAATTTCAACCATTGTTTGAAGAAGAAATACTGTGTTACTCGATGGTAAGTCAATTTATCTTCCAATTGAGCGCGGTAGGATGCAAGGGCTTCCGGTTGACGTACACGAATCGCAGCGTCTGGCCATTCTGTCCATGCTTTTAATTCAAAGTGCTCTTTAATAGCCATGTATTCTGCGAACAATTCCAACCAAGCTGCATTTTCTTCAGCAAAACGGCTGAAGTCATCCCAATCACCGTTTTCGATAAAAGCTTTAACCGCTTTTTCTAGAAGAGGACGACGTTGTTCGAAGATCTTTGCATAGTCTACTTCTGTTGGGTCTTGACCAAAATCAACACCTTCAACATCAGATGCATCCAAGAGCCCTTGCTCGATCAAGAGATCGAAGTCAATAAAGTGGGTGTTGCCTGCAAAAGCCGAGAAGGATTGATAAGGAGAATCTCCATAACTAGTTGTTCCGAGAGGCAAAATTTGCCAATACCGTTGCTTAGTCCGAACGAGGAAATCGACAAAATCGTAAGCTGCTTGACCAAACGAACCGATTCCATACTTCCCAGGCAAGGATGAAATGTGCATCAAGACACCACTTTGGCGTTTTTTCATTGAGGGTACCACCTTTAGTTTAATATTTTTTGTTTCAAAGAAAAATAGACCAACTTTCTACTCTGTTCTGTTCCAGTTCTCATTCCGACTCTTAGAAGGCATAAGAAGCGACCAACTTTCAGACATAGAAATAAATTTAGCCTATTTATAAATGACCTTAGATCATCGTTATGCAACGTTCAAGGAAAACGTTTGCGTTACGTGTCCATTATAAAGTATTCTTGTGGTTTATGCAAGAGGTTTCCTAAACTTTTATGATTTTTTCTGCGGGTTCACCCCACGCCTAGTTTATCCCTTTCTCATTTTCTTGTCAACTATTTGTGTGTATTTAATAGAAGATAAAAATTTTTAAAAAATTTTTGCACAAAGAGCTTGCAAACGTTTTCTCTCTGTGATATACTATTCGTGTTAAGGAAAACGTTTGTCTAAAACGTTTTCAACTAATAATCTTATTTTTATTCTTTAGGAGGAATAAATCATGAAACGCACAATTCTTCGAAGCGCTGCTGTACTTGGTACAGTTGGATTCGCATCACTTCTTTTGGTAGCTTGTGGAGGCAAAAAAGACGACTCTGCTGCTTCTGAAAACGAGTTGACAGTATACGTTGACAATGGCTACAAAGCTTACATGGAAGAAGCTGCGAAAGCTTTTGAAAAAGAAAGTGGAACAAAAGTAACGATCAAGACAGGTGACGCTCTTGGTGGATTGGACAAATTGTCTCTTGACAACCAATCTGGTAAAGCTCCAGACGTTATGATGGCACCATACGACCGTGTAGGTGGCCTTGGTAACGACGGTCAATTGGCTGAAGTGACATTGAACAAAGACAGCAAGACTGACAAAACAACTGAATCACTTGTAACAAACGGTGGTAAAGTATACGGTGCACCAGCTGTTATCGAAACATTGGTTCTTTACTACAACAAAGACCTCTTGCAAGAAGCTCCAAAAACATTTGGCGAACTTGAAGAATTGGCAAAAGACAGCAAGTATGACTTCGCTGATGAAGATGGTAAAAACACTGCCTTCCTTGCTGACTGGACAAACTTCTACTATGCATATGGACTCCTTTCAGGTAACGGTGGCTATGTCTTCGGTAAAGATGGTACAGATCCAAAAGACATTGGTTTGAACAACCAAGGTGCGATCGACGGTATCGAATACGCAAAAACTTGGTACGCTAAATGGCCTAAAGGATTGCAAGACACTAAAAGTGCTGCAAACTTCATCCAAACTCAATTCCAATCAGGTAAGACAGCAGCCATCATCGATGGTCCATGGAAAGCATCTTCATTGAAAGAAGCCAAAGTAAACTACGGTGTAGCAACAATCCCTACTCTTCCAAACGGAAAAGCTTACTCTGCCTTCGGTGGTGGTAAAGCTTGGGTTATCCCTGCAGGTGCTAACCACCCTGAAGCAGCTCAAAAATTCGTAGACTTCTTGACTTCAACTGATCAACAAAAAGCTTTCTACGATAAGACGAACGAAGTGCCAGCTAACACAGAAGCTCGTGAGTACGCTGTTGGTAAAAACGATGAATTGACAACTGCCGTTGTTAAACAGTTTGAAAATGCACAACCAATGCCAAACATCTCTGAAATGAGTACTGTTTGGGATCCAGCTGCAACTATGCTCTTCGACGCTGTAAGTGGTAAGAAATCTGCTAAAGATGCTGCTGACGGTGCTGTTAAATTAATCAAAGAAACTATCGAACAAAAATTCGGTGGCAAGTAATACAGTTCCCAAGGGGCTGGGAGTGTTTCCCAGCCTTTAGCTGTGATGTGGCCTCTGGTCGCTCACTTATAAGGAGTCGATATGGAAACACAACAAAATCCAAAAAAGGCAATGTGGTTATCCCTCATTCCTGGCTTGGGACAAATCTATAACAAACAGAAAGCAAAAGGATACATCTTCCTTGGTGTAACACTTGTCTTTCTCGCTTACTTTTTCGGTATTGGTTTGGAGGAATTGTCTAAACTCGTTACCCTCGGTACTGTCCGTGGAAAAGATAATTCTCTTTTTATCTTGATTCGTGGGGCCTTCCACTTAATTATCACCGTCGTTTATTTGATGTTCTACGCCTTGAATATCAAAGATGCGGGTACTGTAGCTAAGCGGATTAATAACGGTATTCGAGTGCCGAAGACCCTAAAAGAGATGGTGAATGCTATCTATGAAAATGGCTTCCCATATCTCTTGATCATCCCTTCTTATATTGCCATGACCTTTGCAATCATCTTCCCTGTTTTGGTTACCTTGATGATTGCCTTTACCAACTACGACTTTAAGCATACAGCTCGCTTTACGCTCCTTGATTGGATCGGACTTCAAAACTTCACCAACATGTGGACTTTGAGTACCTTCCGTTCTGCCTTTACATCTGTATTGGGCTGGACCTTGATCTGGGCCTTGGCAGCTTCTACTCTTCAAATCGTTCTTGGTATCCTAACGGCTATTATTGCCAACCAACCATTCATTAAAGGAAAACGCATCTTCGGTGTTATCTTCCTTCTTCCTTGGGCGGTTCCTGCCTTCATTACGATCTTGACCTTCTCAAACATGTTCAACGATAGTATCGGGGCCATCAATGCGCAAGTCCTTCCGCTCTTTGCGAAGATTTTCCCATTCTTGGATGGGGTTCTCATTCCTTGGAAAACTGATCCTACCTGGACGAAGATTGCTTTGATTATGATGCAAGGTTGGCTCGGCTTCCCTTACATTTACGTCTTGACACTCGGAATCTTGCAATCTATTCCAAACGACCTTTACGAAGCAGCCTATATTGATGGGGCCAACGCTTGGCAAAAATTCCGCAACATTACCTTCCCAATGATTTTGGCGGTTGCGGCACCAACTCTCATCAGCCAATACACCTTCAACTTTAACAACTTCTCCATTATCTACCTCTTTAACGATGGTGGACCTGGATCTGTTGGTGGTAATGCTGGTTCGACAGATATCTTGATTTCTTGGATCTATAAATTGACAACGAACTCATCACCTCAATACTCAATGGCTGCTGCGGTTACGTTGATTATCTCTCTGATTGTCATCTCGATCTCGATGATTGCCTTCAAGAAACTGCACGCATTTGATATGGAGGATGTGTAAAATGAAAAATTCAGTTCAATTTAAACGCCGCCTTAATCATTTCTTGACTTACCTCTACTTGGTTGTCCTTTCCATCATCATCATCTATCCATTGTTGATCACGGTTCTTTCAGCCTTCAAAACGGGTAACGTCAGTGCCTTTACACTTGATTTCAGTGGCAGTCTCAGCTTTGATAACTTCCAAAAACTCTTTACGGACACCTTATATGGTACTTGGTATCTCAATACCTTGATCATCGCCATTATTACCATGGTCGCTCAAACATCTATCATTACCTTGGCAGGATATGCATACAGCCGCTACAACTTCTTGGCTCGTAAGCAAAGTTTGGTCTTCTTCTTGATTATCCAAATGGTGCCTACCATGGCTGCTTTGACTGCCTTCTTCGTTATGGCCTTGATGTTGAATGCCTTGAACCACAGCTGGTTCCTCATCTTCCTCTATGTCGGTGGGGGAATCCCGATGAACGCTTGGTTGATGAAGGGTTACTTCGATACAGTCCCAATTTCACTTGATGAATCTGCAAAATTGGATGGTGCTGGACACTTCCGTCGCTTCTGGCAAATCGTCCTTCCATTGGTGCGTCCAATGATTGCGGTACAGGCACTTTGGGCCTTCATGGGACCTTTTGGAGACTACATCTTGTCTAAATTCTTGCTTCGTGACGAAATCAATTACACGGTAGCTGTTGGTCTTCAAACCTTTATCAGTGACCAAAAAAATCAAAAGATTGCCTTCTTTGCGGCAGGTGCGATTCTGATTGCAGTCCCAATCTGTGTGCTCTTCTTCTTCCTTCAAAAGAACTTTGTTTCAGGCTTGACAGCTGGTGGAGATAAAGGATAAGATAAACTTTTCTATAACCTTCCAGCTATGATGAAAAGGACGAGATCTCCTCTCGTGCTTTTCTCCCAGTCACATAAATTTTATCTTTAAGGAAAGGATGGGAGTGGGACAAGGGTAGCAAGTTGATTGATTTGCTACTAGTCTCTCTCCCATCTTTGGTTAAGGATAAAATCATGTTATGCTCTCCATACAAGGGAAATCCATCCCGGAGATTAGAAAGGTCACTTCATGCCCTATCCATTTAATTATTTTTCCAGCCTTTTTCAGGTAAGAAAAGCATTTGCCAACCGCAAACAACTTAATTGGTTCCAAATGATCTTTACCTCACTCTTTCTTCTATCCTTGACCCTCATTCCTGTTGCCATTCAGAATGCAGAACTACAGACCTACCCTTTAACCACCTTCGTTAGTGATGTCTTTGATCCCTTAACAGACGATGTTATGAAGGATTTAAAAGAAAACATACAGATAAATCAGCGAGAACTAGTCTATAACAGTCATTTTGGAGTTCATAAAAATGAGGCTGGTCATGTTATCTTAGGCCATCACGAAGGAACTCAATTAGGAGAAAAATTAACTCTTTATTTCGATAAAAACCAATTGATTGTAAGTAAAGAAAAGAAAGAACTAGCTACGATTCCTTACCAAGCCATCAATCAAGAGAGCATCCAGGACAAAAAAGAACTCACTAAGGCCATTTCCAAAGATTGGTTCCAGGCCAATCGATTGGCTGTTAGCCTCTTTCTCGTCCTCTTCTCAGGTTTCTTATCTGCTGTGAATTTTGCCATTTTAGTATTTGGAGCTTCCTTCTTCCTCTTCTTGACACGGAAGTCACGTCTCTTCTCTCTCAAGACCTTTAAAGAATGCTTCAATTTCACCCTCAACTGTCTAGGATTGCCTATTCTTGCGAGCGTCCTGATCAGTTTAGTATTCCACCAAGTCTTTACGACAACCATCTTGATCCAAAATATCCTATTTGTCTTGTTCCTCGCGCTTGCCTTCTATAAGACTCATTTCCGGGATCCAGATTACAAACCTTAGGGAGGTCCTATATGCGTGTCACTATCAAAGATGTCGCCAAACTTGCCGGCGTTGCACCATCTACCGTTACACGAGTGATTCAAAATAAATCTACCATCAGTGAAGCCACTAAAAAACGGGTTCGTTCTGCCATGAAAGAACTGGATTACCATCCAAACCTCAATGCTCGTAGCTTAGTGAGCCAGTCCAGTCAGGTCATTGCCCTTGTCTTGCCTGATGAAAGTGATGTATTCTTCCAAAACCCCTTCTTCCCTACGGTCCTCCGTGGGATTAGTCAGGTAGCTTCTGACCATGGCTATGCCATTCAGATTTGTACTGGGGTCAATGAGACCCACCGTCTCGAGCAACTCAAACAAATGATTTATGGTAAGCGGGTAGATGGGCTCATCTTCCTCTATTCCAAATTGAATGATCCTCTGGTTGACTTCTGTATTCAAGATAAATTTCCTTTCTTGATTTTGGGAAAAGCAACTTCACCTTTTGTATCCTTAGTGGATAACGACAATGTGAAAGCAGCCTTTGATGCAACAGAATATTTTATCAAGAAAGGCTATCAAAACATCGCCTTTCTTGGAGGAAATAAGGAATTAGCCGTATCCCAAGACCGTTACAAGGGCTACCAAGAAGCTCTTGCCAGTCACCAGATCCCACTTCGTGAGGAATTGGTTAAATTCTCCTTCGGTTTCTTGCTAGAGGAGAATTCCTATCAAATCATGGATACCCTGCCTTTTGAAGAACTAGAGGCACTTATGACAACAGATATTCTGGTTGCTGAAGGGGTTCGGAGGTACTTGAGTGACAAACAGGTCGATCTTCCAATCATCTCCTTTGACTCCATTAAACCACGGATTCCTATTGACGCCTATATTGATATCAATACGGTAGAACTAGGACGTGAATCTGTTAGAACCTTACTCCAAATTATTAAAGACAATAAGGAAAACAAAACTGTTTGCTACAGACAACTCATTGAACATTCGATTATTGAACTTTAGGAGAACCTATGACCACACACTTTGCAGCTTATTTAGATGACCAAGACTTGATTCGCATGGAAGGAGGAGAGAACGTAACGGCCTTTCTTCCTTTTACATTGACGTCTGGTTCGAAAGCGATTGAACTCTTGCCGACAGAGGAAGAAAAAACTCTTCGAAGCCCCCTTCCCATCGACATGAGTCAAAGCTATACTCTCTCCAACGCTAAAGGGGAAACCTGTCTCCTTCAATACCGGGATATTGTCCGTCAACCGATCTTTGATCAGCTATATGCTTATGATGGAGAGGATTTAGGAGCTCATTACTCAAAAGAAAAAACGACCTTTGCCTTCTGGGCTCCCATTTCTCAAGAGGTTGAGCTCTTGATCAACCAAACTACCTACCCGATGGAGCGGACAGAAAAAGGAGTTTGGCGTCTAGAACTTGAGGGAGATTGGGAAAAAGCCTCTTACTACTACCAACATCAAGTCAACGGTGTAACCCATATCGTTCATGATCCTTATGCTCTTTCTTCTGAAGCCAATTCAGGAGCTAGCTATGTCATCGACCGACACAAGATTGAACGCCCCATTCAGAGAGCCACAACCCAACTAGATCCGACTCAGGCCATTATTTATGAATTGAGCGTCCGGGACTTCTCCATGCAAAAAGAAGCTGGTTTCCAACATCCTGGAACCTTCCCAGCCCTCTTAGAATCTCCTAAGCATGGAGACCAGACCTTTGGCTTTGACTATTTGAAATCACTTGGCATTACTCATGTCCAACTCATGCCCCTCTATGATTTTGGAAGCGTAGACGAAACAAATCCTACTGCTGGTTATAATTGGGGCTATGACCCTGTGCAATACAATGTTCCTGAAGGAAGTTTTAGTAGCCAGCCAAATGATCCTTACCAACGGATCCTAGAGTTGCAACGGGTGATTGATGCCTATCATAAGGCCGATCTCAGCCTCATCATGGACGTGGTCTATAACCATGTTTACCTCTCTGATGAATTTGCTTTTGAGCGGATTGTCCCAGGCTATTTCTATCGCTATGACCAGGATCGCCAACGAACCAACGGAACCTTCTGTGGCAACGATGTAGCCAGCGAGAGAGCCATGGTGCGCAACTACATCAAGCAGTCAGTCAAGCAGTGGGTTCAACTCTACGGCTTTGATGGTTTCCGCTTTGACCTGATGGGTATTCTTGACCGCCAAACCATGATGGAAATTCAAGAAGAATTAGCAGCCATTTACCCCAACATTTACCTTTATGGAGAAGGCTGGAAGATGGATACTGGACTGGATCCTGAACTCCTGGCCCATCAATACAATGCCAGTCAACTTCGTCCGTATGGCTTCTTTAGTGACAACTTCCGTGATACCATTAAACGAAGCATCCTGAACGAAGGACGTGTAGACAGTCACTATCAGGCCAATGACCTGGCTAATATTTTGACTGGTAACGTCGGACTCAAAGGAGCCCCCCACTTTGTGCGTCCTCAACAGGCAATTAACTATGTGGAATGCCATGATAACGCAACCTTCTTTGACTACCTCAAGGTTGAAAATCCAAACATTTCAGAGGAGGTGCGTCAGGCTAAAGCTCGACTTGGCTTGCATCTCGTCCTCTTGGCTCAAGGAGTTCCCTTCCTACATGCTGGTCAAGAGTTCTATCGCAGCAAGGGCTTAGAAGAGAATACTTACAATCTTCCAGATGCTCTAAATCAACTAGACTGGCTTTCTTCTACAGCTTATGAAACAGATATTCAGTTCCTGCGTGAATTGATTGCCTATCGAAAAGAGGAAGAGCTCCTTCGCTTTGACAAGGCTCAAGATATACGGGATTACTGCCAAGTCACTTGGATCTCAGAGAAGACCTTCTCTTACAGTATTGAGAAAGACGGTCGTAAGTTGCTTATCTTGGTCAACCTTGGGGATCAAGAATGGACTTATCGACTCAAACAATCAGCAAGATTAGTAATTGCCTACCCTCATGTGTTTGGGAGAGAGCAAGAGCTTTCTCAAGAAGAATTTACCGTTCCAGGCTATGGTTGGATCTTGGTAGAACAAGCATAAAAAAATTCCTGCAAGAACTTCTTGCAGGAATTTTTAATCTTCTACTTCGACAAAACGTCCAATAATATGAACATTGTCTGAAATTGTTATAAAAGCTTGAGGGTCTGCTTTTTTCATTAAAAATTTAAACTCATTAAACTCTGCTCGGGTAATAACCGTGAGTAAGACGGCTTTTTCCTGATGATTATAGGTCCCTTCAGCATTATGGATAATGGTTGCCCCACGGTGCAATCGTTTATGGATTTTCTCAATAATCTTATCCGGTTGGCTAGTGACAATCATGGCTTGCATCCGCTTCTGCTTGGTAAAGACAGCATCTGTCACTCGACTGGAAACAAAAATGGTAATCATCGAATAGAGGGCATACTTCCAACCAAAGGTCATCCCTGCTATCAACATGATGGTCCCATTGACGATAAGAGAAATTTTGCCGACGTTCTTGCCCGTTCGCTTTCGAATGGTCAAACTGACAATATCGGTTCCCCCACTGGAGATATTATTCCGAAGAGCAAAACCAATCCCTGTCCCCATAACTACACCCCCAAACAGGGCGTTCATGATAGGGTCATTGGTGAGCGTAACTACTGGGACAAATTGGATAAAGAAGGAACTCATGGACACCGTGATAAAGGTGAAAATGGTAAACTTATGGCCAATTTGATACCAGGCGATGATCATTAAGGGTAGATTAATGGCATAAAATGACAAGGAAACAGGAATGGTAAAGCCCAAAAATCGATCACTAAGGGCCGAAACAATCTGTGCTAAACCTGTCGCGCCACTCGAATACACACGTCCCGGCTGGAAAAAGAAGTTCACAGCAATCGCAGATAAAAATCCATAGACCAATGAGGCTGAAATCTTTTCATCATACTTTTCGCGGGAAATACTTTTCAAGACCCGTAATAATTTAAAATTATAAGCAATTCTTCTCACATAATAACGTAAGATCTTACCTAAGCGAGTTTTTTTCATGACTATCTCTCAATTTATAAATAAAGGGAAAATCACAGAAGCTACTTCTGCTGATTTTCCGCTTTTATTCTTACTCCTCAGTTTTGACTTCTACTTGTAGACTCAACTCTTCCAGTTGTTTGGTGGCTACTGTAGAAGGAGCTTGGGTCATTGGATCTGTTGCCTTGTTGTTCTTAGGGAAGGCAATCACTTCACGGATATTCTCCTCACCAGCTAACAACATGACAAAACGGTCCAAACCAAGAGCCAATCCACCATGTGGAGGGAAACCATAATCCATAGCTTCTAGCAAGAAACCAAATTGCTCAGTCGCATCTTCTTTAGAGAAGCCGAGAGCCGTAAACATTCGTTCTTGCAATTCTTTTTGGTTGATCCGGAGACTTCCTCCTCCAAGTTCGTAACCATTGAGCACAATGTCATAGGCAATGGCACGTACCTTGGCAAGATTGCCCTCTAATTCATGAGCTGTATCTGCTTGCGGAAGTGTAAAGGGATGGTGGGCACTCATGTAACGGCCTTCTTCTTCAGACCACTCAAACATTGGCCAATCTACCACCCAAAGGAAGTTGAATTGACTGTTGTCAATAAGGTCTAATTCCTTGGCAATTCTACAACGAAGAGCACCTAGGGTTGCATTAGCTACTTCTAGTGTATCCGCTACAAAGAGGACCAAATCTTTTTCTTCCAACTGTAAAGCACTTGTCAACTCTGTTGTCACATCTGTCAAGAACTTAGAAACTGGACCGTTTAAAGCACCATCAGCTACCTTGACCCATGCAAGACCTTTAGCCCCATATTGTTTGGCTACTTCGGTTATCTTATCGATATCTTTACGTGAGTAGTTGTCTGCTGCTCCTTTGACCACAATGGCTTTCACTGTTGGAGCTTCTGAGAAGACCTTGAAGTCTACACCCTTTACAACTTCTGTCAAGTCTGTCAAGAGCATCTCAAAACGAGTATCTGGCTTGTCAGATCCGTAAAGAGCCATCGCATCATCGTACTTCATCCGTGGGAAAGGAAGGGTCACTTCAATCCCCTTGGTTTCTTTCATGACACGCGCGATTAAACCTTCCGTTATATCTTGAATTTCTTGCTCTGTCAGGAAGGAGGTTTCTAAATCGACCTGTGTAAACTCAGGTTGACGGTCTCCGCGTAAATCTTCATCACGGAAACACTTAACGATTTGATAATAGCGGTCAAAGCCAGCATTCATCAACAATTGTTTCGTGATTTGAGGGCTTTGAGGCAAGGCATAAAAGTGACCCTTGTTAACACGAGATGGAACGAGATAGTCACGCGCCCCTTCTGGAGTTGACTTGGAAAGGAAAGGTGTTTCCACATCAATAAATTCCAGCTCATCCAAGTAGTTCCGGATAGAGTGGGTTACCTTGGCACGCAATTTCAGATTTTCCAACATCTCTGGACGACGCAAGTCCAAATATCGAAAGCGTAGACGGGTATCGTCGTTAGCTTCAATGCCATCCTTGATCTCAAATGGTGTGGTTTTTGCCGTATTAAGGACAGTCAAGGAAGAAACGTGCAATTCAACCTGACCTGTTGCAATTTTATCATTAGCTTGCTGTCTGGCAGCAACTTGACCTGTCACTTCGATCACATATTCGCTACGAAGGCTCTCGGCCGTTGCCATTACTTCCGAACTGACTGTTTCCGGATTGATGACCAATTGCATAATCCCTTCACGGTCCCGCAAATCAATAAAGATCAAGCCACCCAAATCACGGCGTCGACTTACCCATCCTTTGAGGGTCAGTTCTTGTCCAATGTGTTCCTCACGAACACGTCCAGCATACATGGAACGTTTCATTGTATTTTTACTCTCCAAACTAATATTCTTCCTTCTATTTTACCATAAAGCCTGTCAGATAAGTGCTTTTCCAGAGATTTTTCCAGAAAAAACAGTTCTTTTATCCAGCTTCTTTCCCGGTAGGAGTTTTCTCTTGTTTGGCCTCTTCATCGTATAGGGTTGGGGCCAAGATTTTCATCAGACTAGCTGTTCCAAAACGCATGATAGCTGCCAAGACTCCAAATATTGGAGCCAAGTTACGGAAAAAGAAGTCTCCTCTGATGAATTGGGTGATGAGGCCCGTAATGAGAAAGATCACGATTCCTTGAAGAATCGCATAAACAGCTATTTTCTTCATTGTTTTCATGGTTTACCAGTTTCTCTCTTTCTAGTAGATAGACTTATCCACAAGTCTGAGGATAAGTCTGTGAATATGGGGATAAGTTTCTTTAAAACTATAGGAAAAAAGGTTGAGACTGGGTATTCTCAACCTCTTCGCATCTTACTTAAATTGATCCGGCTGACCTTTATAGTTAGCCCAGTCCTGACTTAAGAAACGATTGTTAATCTTGTATTCAGGGGCCGGTTGAGGGTTGGAGACAAAAGGATCAACTGCCTTATCAAATGCCAACCATCCATTCCAGCCCATATGAATGGTGTCCTGCATAAAGTAGGGTTTATCACCATCTTTAGAAAAATCAGCAATATGGGTAAAGCCTTGACTTTCTAGTTGGTAACGGATTTTTTCAACTGTCCGTTGATACATTTCTTTACTCAAGCCTGTATAAGCCATCCATTTCGAGTTCACTGGAGGGATGACAAAGATGACATTGGTTTTAGATTGAGCAAACTGATCCAAGACCAGTTGTAAATCATTGTATTCTGGGGATTGTTCATAGGATTCATTCTTTTGGAATCCTTTGAGTTTCTTGAGCTTACTCGCAAGACGATGAGTATAAAAACTATTACTAATGCCTAGTTTATTATTATTGGTTTTCTTTTTGGCTTCCGCCGTCGCCACCTCTTCCAAGGCTTCGTAAGAAAATGTATCTGGCAAGTCGTTTAAGCGAGAGAGAACTTTCTTCTCATAGTTGCTATTATTCATTGCCGTGAAGGTGCTAAAGAAGGCATCCTCCCGACGAACAAAGCGCATGAGGGTCTGATTGAGACCTTTTTCAAAACTAGATAGATTTTGACCTTTGGCTAGCTTCTGAACTCCTCCCTGCATAGCAACATTAGGGTACTGCTGCAAGAGACGAGATGCCGCATACTGGCTTGCTGGTCCAGCTTCCTGATTGGCCAAAAAGCTCGTTAATTGGTCACTGTTAAAGTATTGCTGAAAGGCCGATGAATCATAACCATCCTTCGTAAACCACTGGGGCGATACCACATAGACAGCCGTTTTCCCTTCTAGTTGAGGAAGAATTTGCTGCATCCCAAAATATTGGTTCAAGGACGCTGCCCCTCGTTGTCCTAAAAAATACGGACGATAAGAGCGATCATACTTCTCTGCTAGTACTGCTGGATGGACGATGTCAAATCGCAACCATTCGCTGGAACCAAAGAAGGGTACAAAACGATAGTTGGGATCCCCGAGCGCTTCTTCCTTACGGGCACGACTTTTAAAGCCTTCTGCCGTCAAGCTCACTGCGGCCTTTTTCTCCTCTGTCAGATTATGTTTGTGGTTAATCGGATAGAAAAAGAGAAGAGTAGCGACAAGAGCCATGGCGCAAAAGACTGGACCCAGAATCAGCCACAATCGTTTAAGCATTCTGAAGCTCCATGACACCTTCTACGATTTTGTTGGCAGTATTCCAGTCATCACGACCAAATTCAGATACTGGAACCCGAATATCGAAGCGGTTTTCCAATTCAACAATCAACTCAACGGTTCCCATGCTATCAAGAACACCCGCATCAAAGAGATCCTCATCCATCATGTCTGATACATCTTCCATAAACAATTCGTCAATAATTTCAATTACTTGTGATTTTACATCCATTTTTCATTTTTCCTTTTCTTATTTCATTTTTGGAAACCATTGCTGATCCAAGAAACCTGAGAAGATCAGGAAGGACAGCATAACGGTGTTGAAGGTAATAAAGATTCCAAGAGCCTGCGTCCAGCGATTATCTGGCAGGGGCTCCAGTCCTTTTGCTTTGCGCTCTTTATTCAGTGTCTTCTTCTTCCGTAGCCAGGCATCATTGATCACGAGACCTAGACCGTGGAAGAGACCATAGGCTACATAATACCAGGTCACTCCATGCCAGAAGCCCATGACCAACATGTTAATAATATAGGCAACGTTTGACGTTGTAATCCGGCTCTGAAAGACCTTGTTGCGCATCAAAACCATGACTAGACGCATAAAGACAAAGTCACGAAACCAGAAGGACAAACTCATGTGCCAGCGATTCCAAAATTCCTTTAAATCACGTGATTTGAAAGGGAGATTAAAATTGATCGGGCTCTTAATTCCCATCAAATTAGATGCCGCAAGGGCAAACATAGAATAGCCTGCAAAGTCAAAGAAGAGATCCAAACCAAAGACATACATGACCCCTAAGGTGCCTAGGTTAAAGATTCCCCCTTGAAGAAGGGCATAGGTCTTGACGTGTCCTAGTAAGAGATGGCCAAAGATATGAGCTAGAATAAACTTATAGAGGAAGCCAAGCATGATATACTTGACGCTCTGCTCCAACATATCTAGAAGCTCATCTCGATCCGGAATCGTCAGATAATCTTCATTGAAGCGTTTGAAGCGGTCGATCGGCCCACTTGAAAAAGTCGGCATAAAAAGCAAGAAACGCAAGAATTCCCAGAGACTAAAGTCTTTGAGGGTTCCGTCTCGCATCTCGATAATCATACCCACTGCTCGGAAGGTCAGATAAGAGATCCCAAGGAAGCCCATCCAAGACTGGGTGCCATCAATGGCTGGTTGCACCTTCACAAAAACCAAGGGCAAAACGACCAAGAAAGAGTGGAGGTAAAAAACCCACTTGTTATCACGCTGGCTTCGATAGAATTTATAGGAGTAGACCCAAAGGATTTGCCAAAAGAGGTAGAAAAGAACCGCATAGATTTGTTTCAAATCCGTCCCTGTCAGCATTAGAACAATAAAGGTGAGACTGACCAAGGCTTCATAGACTGGGAATCGCTTTTTAAAGAAGAGGCCAACAAAGATGGGCAATAAGGCCCCAATCAGATAAATAAAGTAGACCGGGGTCCCATAGGGTTCTAAATGAGGGAGCTGTTTCAAAAACTCGATCATCGGTTGTTAACCTCACTAATCAACCCTTTGATGTCGATCTTCCCGTTTGGAGTTAGCGGTAAACTATCACGGTAAAGGAATTTTGAAGGCATCATATAAGACATCATGATGTGTTCCAAATCTTCCTTGATGGCTTTCGTAATATCAATCTCGCGTTCAAATTGCTCTTTGACGCCATCTTTTAAGATGACATAGGCCAAGAGATTTTGAACCTTATGATCTTTGTTGTAGCGTGGCACTGCAACAGCCGAGTCGATGTACTGAGATTTGTTCAAGTTTTGAGAAACATCTTCTAGCTCAATACGATAGCCGTTAAACTTGATCTGGAAGTCCATTCGACCACCATAGAGAAGAAGACCTTCATCTGTCATGGTACCAACATCTCCCGTATGGTAGGCTGGAAGTCCTTCAAATTCGAAGAAGGCTTCTGCTGTTTTCTCTGGATTATTCATATAACCTTTTGAAACAGCCGGTCCAGACACGATGATCTCTCCTTGCTCTCCATTTGGCAATTTGTTTCCTTCCTCATCAATAATGAAGGTTGGAGAATCTTCTTTAGTATAACCAATTGGCAAGCGTTTAAGAGTCGCTAGCATTTCATCTGTGATAGCAACTGCCGACAAAGCTACCGTCGCTTCCGTTGGTCCATAAGCATTGATAATCCGAGCATTTGGGAAACGCTCGCGCAGTTTTTGAGCCGTTTTAACCGTTAACTCTTCCCCATCAAAGTAGAAATGGGTAATGCCTGGCATCTTTTCAGCATTGAAATCTTCAGACAACATGGCCATATCTGCAAAAGATGGCGTTGAAGTCCAGATAGCAATCGGAAGAGAAAAGATGGTCGCAAAGAGTTGTTTAAAGTCTTGAGTAATGGCTGATGGAAGGGCAAAAAGGGTCCCTCCAAGAGCTAAGGTCGGTGCCCAGTACATGACAGACAAATCAAAGGAATAAGGTGGTTGGGCCAACATTTGCGGACGCTCTGGCGTCGCAAATTCCTTGTCTGTAATCATCCAGTTGGTGAAGCTGAGCAAGTTGTCGTGTGAAATTTGCACCCCTTTTGGTTTTCCAGTTGTCCCCGAGGTAAAGATGATGTAGTAGTTATCATCCCCCTTGACCGGATGTTGCAAGTCATACATATTCTGAGCCGCATAAGCTTCACGCACTTGCTCCAAGGACATGACTGGAGCAGCTGGATTTTCAATTGGAAACTCATTGATGGCGATAATTAAGCTTGGATCAGCCACTTCAACAATAGCAGACACGCGCTCCAAGGCAGAGTGGCTGTCAATTGGGATATAGGCGTGGCCAGACTTGGTCAGGGCCACAAAGGTTGCCAACATTTCATATTCTTGTCCACCAAAGACCACAACAGGTGACTTTTCAGGAAGTCCCATTTGGTCAATGTGGGCCGCTAAGCTATCTGAATCAGCCTTCAATTGGCCATAGGTATGCTCTTCTCCAAGGACATTGTAGACAGGATAGTCTGGTTGTAGTTGGGCGTAATGTTCAATCGCCTCAATCATATCAGTAATTGGTTGGTTTGACACGGTAGGGATCTCCTTTAGAATTCATTGTAGATAAAGCCACCCTGACCTTGACCAAGGTAACTAAAGAAATAGAGTAGGGCTAAGAAAATAGCGAAATACAAAATTGTTTGCCCTATAAATTTATAAAGTGTTTTATGTTTCATCTTTTTCACTCTTCATTTTGATTTTCACTGACTATTTTACCATTTTTTGTTCAGTCATAGCAATCCAAACACAAGGAAAAAATACTAGAAAACGTTACCATAAGAGACGATTACTATCCTGATTTAAGCCAACCGCTATCTAAGCATTATCTTGCCGTTTCGAAACTCTGACGAATCAACTCCAAACACTTGTCTAGATCTACATCTCTTTCAAAATAGTCGGGACTCCAGGGAACCTCTATATCCGGCTCCACACCTTGATCCGTCATTCCTTTTCCTTGATCCAAGCTTAGACAGCGAGAGGTAGGAAACATCAATTGATAATCGCCATAATCAACAGTACAACAATTGGAATAGTCTAAAATTCCTAGAGTTGGTCTACCTACCACCGTTACCTTCTTAAACTGCTTCATCATCTGGACAAAATTATCACCAGATGATCCACAATAAATATCTGATAAGATAAAGATCCGTTCAGGATAGTGGCCACCTCTAACCTCTGGGAAGAATTCCTCGCTTTCTTGCTGATACGGTACATAGCCTTTCCCCCGATGGCAGAGCAACTCCTCTTTCATAGCTTCAAGCAGTTTAGCTGTTTCAGGACTAATTTCTTCCTGTTGCATCCAGTCCTCAAAATCCTTCAAGCGTAAGTCGACATTGCGTTCCGTATAGAGAATTTCCATGCCATCATCGTCCCAGTCAAGCGAATCATAGCCCTGATCCTTCTCTAAGCCTAGATGTAACAGAGGAAGATATAGAGAATCTGTCCCTCCGCCGTTCTGCCGGACATCGATGAGAAGAAACTTGACCTCCGTCATCATCGGTAAACACTCTTGATATACCCGACTAATGGCTACTTCATCCATAAAATTATCCAGACGAAGATAAAGAATCTCATCGTCTAATTGTTTCCAAAAAATCTGATCTTGGATTGATTCTCGACTGGGTACTACTTCAATGGTATGTTCTACCCCTTCCCGAAGCAGGGTGACCCTTGTGGACTGAGAGATCAAATCTGCCCATTCTCGGTAGTGTCTTTCAGGGGTCTTGCTGATAAAATAGTCCTTATGAAGAGAGGCTACTTGCTCCAAGTCACTTCCATCCAAAGCTAAGATCTGATCTCCTACTTGAAGTCCCGTATCTTCATTTGCCCCTTCTACAAAGAGACCGTCGTCTGTCGAGCGCAATAAAAAACCTTTGTTGGGGGCCTTTTTCTTTCCAAAGGAAACATGGCCGATCACTCCAAAACTAGCTAGGTAGGACCTGACTTGATAAAGAAAGGCATCATCCGTCATATCATCTGTAATTTTTTCTCGAAAAGGCTCTGGATCGCATCCTTTTCTATCTTTGATGGTAGATGAATCGTGAGTCATAATAGAGACGACATCTTCAAAAATAGCAGTCTTTTTCATAAAGGATCCCTTCAATTTTTTAGAAACAGTATACCACTTTTCCTTAAAAAGTTCTTAAAAGCCTAAAAAGCTATCCTAAAGGAGGATAGTGTTAGAATGGAAACAAACTATTGTTTTACATAAAACAGTTAGATGATTACCAAAAAATGACTTTTATTTTTTAGTTATTTAAGAAGATCAAAAAACTTTCCGCTGTGAGAAAAGTGCCTGAAACACAAATGTTTCAGGCACTCGGAATTATTGAGACCTTAGGCTCAATAATTAGTCATGGAACTTTGAAGAAGTTCGCTGACGTCCGTACTCACCTAAGGAAAGTTTTTCAAAGACTTTATCTTCAATCTGAAGCTATCCTAAAGGAGGATAGCGTCTATAAATTCTTTCTTTTCTTAGCCTTTTTGGTCAAGGATACATCGCAATGATAAATTTCTTCTGTTAGGAGGGTCGTCATTGCAAAATCGTCAACTTCTGGTCTCAGATCCACTTCATAATCCAAGGTAAGCTGTTCCCCATTTTGGCTTGTATTAACCGAAATCAAGTCGACTTCTGTACAATTGCGTTCCAATAAATGGCTAATCCTATCCGCAATCCTAGACTTATTTTCTAGCTCAATCGTCAGGTGACGGCGCCGTTGGTGGTCGGTCTTACTTTGCTTGGTTTCGAGCAAGAGCCAGATAGCTAACAGAAAGGCCGTAAACAAAACTGCCAATAAGAGGTAGCCCGAGCCAGCTGCCAAACCAATAATCATGGCTAGGAAAATCGCGATCAATTCTCTCGAGCCGCTGGTAGCGGAACGAAATCGAATCAAGCTAAAGGTCCCTGCTACTGCAATCGAGGTCCCCAGACTCCCGTTCACCAGGAAAATCACCAGGGTCATCATGCAGGGAAGCAAGGTGAGACTGACGATAAATTCACGCGTATAGAGAGTACGGTATTTGTAGGTCCAAGACAGGGCCATCCCGAGCACCAGGCTAACCAGTAAGGCCAGCATGAGGCGCACCGGATCTACGGTTGCCGTAGCATTGTTAAAAATAGAATTAAATAGATTAGACATAGGCAGCACCTGTCCTTTCTTGAATTGGCGTTGGTGCATAATCTAAGCCTTGTGACTTATGGTAGGCACAACTGTATTTCGAAAATTTCTGTTTGACCAGTCCGTACTTATCCAGAATGTCCTTCAGCCACTGAGGTTCTTCACCTGGAGCCTTGATTTCCATAATGATGGTATTTTCTTCTAATAAAGGCTCACCAGCTTTCCCACGAAGGAGACTGACTTGCTGATCACGATAGACCAAGTTTTGATCCAGGGTGACCCGAATCTTATTGTAAAGATAGCCTTGGATGCTCTTCTTTTCTTTTAAGGACAAACGATCGTAATAGATGTACATCTGAGGCTGTAGGCGGTTATCATAGCGCTGGCGCAGAGCTTGGATTTCTTGCACCAAATCCAGATCCTGAATGGTCTGATCCACTAGTCCATCCGTCATGAGGCGGGTGATGGAGGAAGGGTTCGAGACCAGGCGGAACTTATGACCAATTCCTTCTGCATCCTTTGATTTTACTTCTAGAAAAGCCGGACTCTCCACTGTTGGATGCTCCACATAGGTCCGCATCCGGATCTTTTCACGACGGTTCTGTTTAGCAAGAGCATCTTGGATCACATCAAAGTCTTCGGTATCAAAATAGATATTCGAAATCGTGGAGATGGGATAATCGTCTTCAACAACATATTTCTTCAAATCTTTCAATAAATCATCCAAGTCTTCTTTATTCACCACATATTTGGTTTCAATCCGCTTGAAGCTTGTCTCTAGCGTTTTTTTCATGTTTTTCTCCTTTTGTTCTATAAAAAGTTGGTCATTTTCTTTATCGTTTTTGTTGCAAAGCCACAAGTCGCTTTACTTGTTCCTTAGTTTAGTGGCCTTTTCTTAAGCTTTCATTAAGCCAAACTTAAAGAAAACCAAAGTTAAGGTTCCTTTCAGAAAAACTTTAGGAAACTTTCAGCTAGCAACTTTAGACTAGGAGCATATCAATGGAACGAGAGGAAAAGCTCATGAAATCAAACAAATGGAGATTCTTATTAACGGGGGCCGCTACCCTCACCTTACTGACAGCTTGTACCCAAGCGTCATCTCAATCAGCTACAACAAACAATACCGCCCAAACAACCGCAACTTCTACTTCAAATAGTAAAACAGATAGCTCCAACTATTTTACAGATAAGGACAAGGACACTTCTTATGATGAAAGTACAGCCTCTACTGTAAAACTGTCTGGATCTTCTGCAACTGTTTCAGGGGACGGCGTAGCCGTTTCTGGATCCACCGTGACCATCTCGAAGGCCGGAACCTATGTCATCTCTGGTGAATCCGATGGGGTTCAAATCAAAGTCGAAGCAGGTGACTCAGATGATGTTCATATCGTCTTAAAAGGCGTTACCATGACCAACACCAACGCGCCAATCTCTGCTACAAAAGCAGGACATGTCTACCTGACTCTAGCAGATGGCACGACCAATAACTTGTCTGATTCCAGTTCAAACAATGATGAAGACGCCGATGCGGTGATCTTCTCTAAAGGCGACCTCACCATCAATGGTTCGGGTACGCTCAATATTGATGCCAAGAAGAACAACGGGATCAAGGCCAATGACACTCTCCACATCACAGGCGGAACCTATAAGATCACGGCTGTAGGAGATGCCTTCAACGTCAATGATGAGCTCAATATCACCGGTACGACGATGACCATCGATGCAGATGAAGATGCGGTCAAGGTGGATAACGATGAAGATACATCTGTCGGAACCATGTATCTGTCTGACAATACCATGACCATCTCAGCTGGGGACGATGGTATCCATGCTTCTGGTGAACTGGTCATCGATAGCGGAACCTACAAAGTAACCGAGTCAGTCGAAGGTCTCGAAGGAAAATCGATCACCATCAACGGAGGGGATATCACCATCTACGCAACTGATGACGGTGTCAGTGCAGCCAATGCCAATGCCAACCAAGATGAAATTTTCTTCACCATGAACGGTGGAACTCTCAACGTTGAAGTTGGCCAAGGGGATACCGATCCAATCGACTCAAACGGTAATGTCACTGTGACTGGAGGAACCATCAATTTGACGGGGCAATCCGGCTTTGACTTTGATGGAACGGTCACCTACACAGGCGGGGATATCTATATCAACGGTGAAAAACAAACGGAAATTGTCAATTCCATGCCTGGAGGCGGTGGTGCTCCCGGCGGTGGCGGACCTCAAGGCGGTGGACCTGGCGGGCCTGGTGGACGCTAAATCCCTCTTCCAAGGTCACTAACTGAAGCACACAAGAAAGTGGGACAGAAATCGGTAATTCGTTAGAATTCGATTTCGTCGTCCCACCTCCGCACAGTTGAGTAGGGCTGTAAAAGCTGATGAAATCAGTGTAGTAGAGCCCACTAAACCACTGCGTCTTGCTCGACAATCCAAAGATAATTGAGAGGCTAGGACTTTTGTCCCAGCCTCCTCACTTCAAATGAAATCACAAGGAGTTGACCCTTACAGGAGAGAACATGTATGAATACCTACTTCATACATGTTCTCTCCTGTTTTTTCGTGCTTTCCAAGCTTTTATAGTGTACAATAGAAGAAATAGCGCTCTATAATTAGAAAGGGATTTACATGATGTCTAAAAAAATCACTCTCCTTGTAACGCTCTCTTTGAGTCTTTTCTTCTTGACAGCCTGTATGTCTGATTTTGAATCATATTTCAAACCGGATGAAACGAGCTCTCGTGCCTCTTCTAAAAAACAAGAGAAAAGTGAAAAAGAAGCCTCATCGTCAAAAAAATCATCTAAAGCTAGCTCTTCCAAAAAAGAGAAGAAAGAGTCTCAGACGGAAACCAGCTCTAGCAAAAAAATGGAGGAGCTCCCTGCCAATGCTAGCGAAGCTCCAACAGACAAGATCTATGCAACAGGCAATTCTGTCGTTTACTATAAAAAATATGACGGTGGATTAAAAGTGCATACACCTGATTTCGAAGGCTATACAACAAAAATAGTCAAAAAAATTCTTGGAAAACCTGAAAAAACCCATGTTGATTCAAATTATATGCTCGAGACCTTTTCAGAAAAGGAAAAAGAAAACCTTGTTAATCTCTATCAAGAGGGACACTTAACAGAAGAACAACTCCATGCTTTTTGGGCTGGTGTAGTCGATCTAGCTCAAACGGCTCAATTAGAGCAAACTTTTACAGTCTTTACCTACAAAGAAGGACAAGTTCAACTTGTCTTTAAGGATGACAACCTTGTCTATATTACTCCAGATCCAGAAGTGCTTTATTTTAACTAAGAAAAATCCCCTTTCTCTTCAGAGAAGGGGATTTGTTTCACATGAAACTATGGATAGAGGAAGTCTAGTCTTCTTCCATCTTTTGAGGTTGATAGGCCAACATTCCTAAACCAATACACAAGCCCAAAACCAGGGTAAGGAAGGTGACTTGCCCACCTATCTGACCCGACAAGGAAATGGCTTCCCGTAGTCCCGATACGGTATAGCTCATTGGCAACAGCGGATGAATGGTTTGGAAGAAACGATTGGTGAGGGCAAGCGGATAAGTCCCTGCACTAGAAGCCAGTTGAAGGAGCAAGAGAATCAAAGAGATAAAAGCTCCGACCTTGTTGTTCCATGTTGTTAAGGCAGTCACCATGGACATGAAGGTCACACTTCCTAACACACAGAGGAAGAGAGTCAAGCTTTCATGGTTTGCCGCCATTCCGAGCAGGTGGACAGCTCCGTAGACCAGGACACCAGCCAAGACAGCAATCATCCCGTTCACTTCCAATCTCGATTTAAGCCAAGCCCAACGACTTTCTGGATGACGCCCAGATGGCAATTTGGCAAAAATCATATTGGTAGAGAGAGCCGCGACGAAAAGGGCAACAGATATCATATAAGGAGCCATTCCTACTCCGTTCACTGGAACATTGTCATGGTCTGTCTTTGAAAGGGTGATTGGATCTGACAATACGCTTGCATTTTCTTTTTCAGTGCTAGCGCTATTTAGTTGATCTTTGGCTGAACTCAAGCCCTGACTAAGATTCTGACTACCTGTTTGAAGATCACCCAAGCCTCCGACAAGAACCTGGCCTCCTGTCGCTAATCGACCTGAGCCATCGGCTATTTTAGTTGCACCATCCGCCAATTGATGAGAACCTGATAGTAACTGACCTGATTTATCCGATAACTGATCGACTCCTGATACGAGTTGATCAACACCGCTAGCCAAGACTGGTGTTTGAGTATTTAATTGACTGATCCCACTAGCTAGCAGTCCAGCGCCTGTTGTTAATTCACTAGACTTACTAGTCAATTGGTTGGCTCCTGAAGCTAACTGATTCATTCCAGCAGTCAGAGTTGGCATTTTCCCATTTAAGTCTCCCAATCCTGTTGCTAGTTGATTACTTCCCATTACCAAGTCACCAGATTTCTGATCCAGCTGATTTGTCCCCGCACTCAATTGAGTAGCTCCTGCAATCAAGCTACTGCTATTGCCCGTAAGCTGACTAGCTCCACCGGCTAACTGATCCACCCCTGTCGTATAGAGTTGAACGCCCTGGCTAAGGGTTTGGCTAGCTGGGAGAAGTTGCTCTGTCACTGCTGTCTGCACGGAGCTCAAGCTAGTTGAAAGAGTATTCAAGGTAGACGAAACTGTTGGCAAGATCTGGTTGGCACTTTCTTTTACTGTGGCCAAGGGACTCTCGGTTGTTAAGCCTTCTTGCAAGCCTTGAACAGTGGTTAAAATCGCTTGAGCAGCAGTCTCCGTGGTACTTGAAGTAGCAGAGACAGCAGCCGTCATTTCTGCCTGTTGCTCAGCTGTTAGCGATTGATAGGCAGCAGTAGCTTGAAGATTGGCTAGTACTGAATTGCGGTCAGCCTGTGCAGCTGCTGAAATCCCTTGAGCAGAGGTAGCGATGGTTGCCAAAGCTGTGCTGAGTTGACTGGTATTTCCGCTCGTGTTCTGAATAGCTTCATTTAATTGGGTGAGTCCTGCTGTTAATTGGGCAAGTTGCTCTTGTTGATTTGGTGATGGAGTGAGTTGTGTGGATAAGGTTTGAATGCCTGTCTCTAACTGAGACACTCCATTTCTTAAGGCTTCCGATTGACCGCTTAATTGACTAGCTCCACCACTAAGAGTAGCAAGACCTGAGCTATAGTTGGTTAGACCAGTCGTCAAATTACTAGCACCAAGATTCAACTGACTGA
This sequence comes from Streptococcus sp. bf_0095, assembly GCF_004166885.1. Lineage (GTDB taxonomy): Bacteria > Bacillota > Bacilli > Lactobacillales > Streptococcaceae > Streptococcus. Next base: position 554,703 of record NZ_RCYU01000002.1, read on the forward strand.
CTCCTTTTGTATAGGTATCCAGTCCCGTTGAGAGAGTCGTCATCCCTGTATGCAATTGGCCAATTCCAGATGCTAACTGAGGCGTTTGACTAGCCATTTGGTTCAAACCATCTCCCAGCTGTCCAACACCAGATGTATAGGTCGTCAGTCCACTACTAAAGGTAGTAAAACCATCATGAAGTTGCCCAACTCCCGATACGAGGGTGGGAACTTTCTCCTGCATTTGATGAAGACCAGTTCCTAATTGGCCAACTCCATTGGTGTAGGCCAAGAGTCCAGTGCTAAGAGTCTGTGCCCCATTTGAAAAAGACAGACTCGAATTGGACAAGGTGGTCAAATGGTCTGTCAGAGTCTGTCCACCCTCTTTTAGCTGACCAGCACCGGTCGCTAATTTCTGGCTTCCTTCCGCTGCTGTTCCCATACCTGTCTTCAAGCTTCCCATCTTTTCGAAAAGAGCGCTGGTATAGGTTTGGGTGACATTACTAGCAACTGTTTGCTGGATTTTTATCATGGCTGAATCACTCATCTTACCAGCAATAAAGCTATGCCCACTAGATGTTTGGTAGGCAATAGTCATCTGTTCTGGGTGATTGGTTAAGATAGAAGCAGCTTTAGCAGATAGATCCTTAGGCAAGGTCACCACCATATAGTAATCACCCTTTTCCAACCCCTCTTTAGCGGCTCTTTCATCAACAATATGGAAATCCAGGGCATCACTTTTCTCAAAATTGGACACCATGTCTTTTCCGATTGTCAATTCTTCTTCCTGATAACGAGCTGGCTGGTCTTGATTGACAACTGCTACTGGCAGGTCGGAAACCTTGCCATAAGGATCCCACATAGAGGATAGAAAGATCACATTGTAGAGAGCTGGTATCAAGGCAACCCCGATCATCACAACGATGAAGGTCGGTTTCCTAAAAATTGCTTTCCATTCCTTAAACATTTTTTGTCTCCTTTTTATACACATTGTCTAATTTTTTGATATAATTGATTATACAGTTCTTCTTAAAAACCGCAAGTTAAAAAACTTATTTTTGGACACTGTGTATAATTTTGTTTATAAAAGAGGGAGACTAAAATGGTTACCGAAAGCAATAAGCGAATAAAAACAAAACAGATCATCCAGGAAGCTATGGTTAACCTCCTTCATAGAGAGTCCTTTGATGAGATTTCAACCGTTCAGTTGGCAAAAGAAGCCGGTATCAGCCGGAGTAGCTTCTATACCCACTACCGCGATAAGTACGATATGATTGAGCGCTACCAACAGGAATTTTTCCACAAAGTTGAATACATCTTCGACAAACAACAAGATGATAAACACCAAGCTGTTACCGAAGTTTTCGAATTTCTCACCAAGGAGCCCCTCTTTGCTGTCCTTCTAACCGAGAATGGGACAAAAGAAATTCAATCCTTCTTGCGGCACAAGCTACAAGTTCTACTAGTGGATAGCTTGCAAGAGCGTTATGGCCATCGATCTTTGACCGAAATCGAAAGAGACTACAGTTCAGTCTACCTCACCAATGCCTTTTTTGGAGTTTGTCAAATGTGGGTGGCGCGTGGGCAAAAAGAAAGCCCCCAACAAATGGCGGACTTCCTATTAAAAATGCTGGAATAAAAGAGAGTGGGACAGAAATCGGTAATTCGTTAGAATTCGATTTCGTCGTCCCACCTCCGCACAGTTGAGTAGGGCTGTAAAAGCTGATGAAATCAGCGTGGTAGAGCCCACTCAACCACTGCGTCTTGCTCGATAATCCAAAGACAATTTAGAGGCTAGGACTTTTGTCCCAGCCTCTTTTATGTTATGTTTCTTTAGTTCCCCGCTCCTAAAAATTGATCCACAAAGAAACTAAAGTAAGATTTTTCTCCTGTGATCAGGACACACTTCCCTTCCAATCCGTACCGTAGGAGTTTGGCTTCCTGATCCTTGAGACGAAGAACTCCCTCGATTTTGAAAAAGTTCCCCTGTTCTGTCCGAGTGGCACTCGAAGCAATGGAGCTAATACGGGCCTCTAGCGTAATTGGTTTTTGTTTACTTCCCTGTGTGCTAAAGCGAATCCGATCTCCCACATGAATCGTAGCTATATCTTTTGAAGGAATATAGGTAACAATCTTGACTTCTTTTTCTTTCTGAATGAGTGGATATACTTGTGCCAAAGGAGTGCCTTCCGTTACAATACTCGCTCCTTTTGTTTCATCATTCAAATGAATTACCCCCTCATCCTTGGCTAGAATCTGAGTCTTCTGAAGAAGAGTTTCTTGTGTTTTTAACTTACTATCTAAATCTGCGATTTGCTGAGAAAGAAGCAACAAATCCTGTCCAACTTTACTCAGCTGTTGAGCTTTCAGAGAGGCTATTTGACTATCTAAGCTGGTCGAAAAAGCTTGTTGGCTTCCGGATCCCGCATATTGGATTCGATAATTAGAAATACTCGCCTCTAACTGCTGGATTTGACTATCTAGCTGACTGATAAAAGAAGCTTGTGCCTGAGCGTTTTCTTCTCCATGTGGTTGCTGAGCGTAACTCTGGTAGAGGGAGTAAAGTGGATGAGTCGCATCCAGACTTCTTCCCTCTAGGAGAGCTGATTTTAGACTACGGTAATCAGTTAATCGCTTCTCCTGGTCTTGGATAGCTTGGCCAATTTCTGCTTGACTGGAACTTGCACTGGCATTTTGAGAAGCAATAGTCGCATTTTGTTGATGGGCTTGCGCTTGGAGAATCGCTATCTGTTGCTGGTAATCCTTAAACAGCTGATCATACCCAAAATGCTCATTTCCTGTAAACTGACTCTCCCCGGTCTCAATGCTCGTTTTCAACAGTTTTAATTGTTCCTCCTGTTTCTTTAAGAGGTCGAGCTGTTGCGTCAAGCTCATTCCTTGTTGTTTTTCCTGATCCTCCTGGTATTCTACCAAGATTTCGCCCTTCTTAATCTCTTTATTTTCCTTCAAATGGTTGACTTGAATGGGAGAATTACTCGTTGACTGGATTTGGTCCACCACGCGCGTAGCTTCAATCGTCCCACGACTAGACAAGGTCACTTCCTTCTTGGCAAAGACAGAGAATCCCACAATAAACAGTAGTAAAAGAAAACAAGGGACTACCCACAAACTAGCAAAATTATGGAAACGTTTCTGATAGAATTCTGCACTTTCAAAATATTTTTCGTTCATCATACTTTTTTTCTCCTAGTCCTCTCTTAACAAGTTACCAAATGGCTGTAATAACCATTCTTTTTCAGCAGTTCTTCATGACTTCCTTCTTCTTTCAGACAACCTTGGTCCAGGAGGAAGACTTTTTCAGAACGCTCTGCAATCGTTAACCGGTGGGCAATAAAAACAATCGTTTTATCTAAGGCCATCAAGCGGTCCACTATTTTCTTCTCCGTCAAGATATCCAGGCTACTGGTCGCTTCATCCAGAATCAGAATCGGAGCATCCGTTAATAAGGCACGCGCCAAGGCAATCCGCTGCCGTTGTCCACCAGAAATTCCCATGCCATCCGTAGTCAATTCCGTTTGGTAATTGAGGGGCATGCGCTCAATGTCTTCTCGAATTCCTGCGATTTCAACAGCGCGCAAGATATCTTCCTGACTAGTTCCTTCCCGCGCTCCCAGTAACAAGTTTTCTAAAATCGTACCATTAAAGACATAGGGCTGCTGGGGTAAATAATTGATTTGCTGGCGGAGCAAGGTCTTATCCACTTGCTGGATATCCGTTCCTCCCAGCCGAATCGTCCCTTTATTGGGTTGGTAGAAATTCACCATCATCTTTGCTAGCGTGGTTTTTCCAGAACCGGAAATACCGACAAAACTCACCTTGCTCCCTTTTTTAATCCTTAAGTTAATATCTGTTAAAACATTGGCTCCAAAACCGTACTTGTAGTCCACTCCCTCAAAAACCAGATCACCATCGAGAGTCTCACGCTCTTGAAGAGGCTTCTTCTCTGCGAACTCAGAGTCTATCAAATAGACTTCATTCAGACGGGTATTTGCCACTCGGGCTGCTTGCAGTTTAGTTTGGAGGTTGATCAAATTCTCTAGAGGCCCTGTGAAATAAACAAGGAGAGTATTGTAGGTAATCAGCTGACCCAAACTCAATTCTTGCTTCATGACCAAATGAGCTCCCATCCACAAGACCAAGACATTCAAAATCAACTGGGCCAAGTGCTTGAGCCCCTTTTGCAGACTCTCCGCCTTGCTCATGGCAAAGGATTTCTTCAGATAGTCCACAAATTCTGTGTCAATCTTTTGATAACGACTACGCTCACTGGTAAGAGACTTGATGGTTTCAATCCCATTGATATCTTCGATAATAGAAGAAGACAAGACACTATTGGCTTCCATGGTTTCATTATTTAAGCGCTCAAAAGGCTTCATAAAGGCAAAAATAATGACCGCATAAATCGGCAGTAAGAGAATGGTCAAGAAAAAGAGATGAGCATTTTGGCTAAACAGGACTACTGATAAAATCAGGACTATGGACAGATCCAAAAAGATTGAAAGCAGCGTACTAGCCAGAGCATCGATAATCCGGTTGGCATCTGTAAACCGCGACACCACTTCTCCTGTCCGTCGAGTTGCAAAGAAACTCATAGGCAACTGAAAAACATGCTTAATATAGGACAGAATGACATCAATAGACAAACGTTGACCTAAAACAAGAAGCAAGTAATCTTGCGCATAGGTCAGAACCTGCTGTAAGATGTAAACCACGATCAAACCTAGTGAAATCACACTCAGGGTCTGCTTCATCTGATCAGGCACATAGGTATCAATAATCGATTGTAGGTAGTAAGAACCAACAATATTGATAAGGGTTACCAATAACGTTGCAAGAACAATATGAAGGACTAATTGTCGCTGTTTAAACAAAAGAGGGACAAAGTCTAGGAGCCCATTTTTCTTTTCTTTACTCGGTTGATAGGCTGGAGTCGGGGCCAAGGCAATGACAATCCCTGTCCATTCCTTTTCAAACTCTTCGATCGTCAATTTGGTCATCTTTACCTTTGGATCTGGATCTGCTATGTAAAGATGCTTTTTATCTTTCTTATAGACTACGTAATAGTGAGGGAGACGCCCATCCTTGATCACGTGGACAATCAATGGATAGGTCACTCCTTCCAAGTCAAAAAGTGTGCGGTCTGCTCGGAAGGCGCGTGTCTCAAATCCCAACTCCTCAGCCACCTTGACCAGACCTAAGGCGGTCGTCCCATCTGCAGTCGTTTTTGCCTTCTCCCGCAGACTAGCTAAAGAATAGTATGATCCATAGTAGCCAAAAACCATGGCCAAAGCCGCAACACCGCAGTCTCTCATGTCAACTTGTTGGCGATAATGTTTTTTCTTAAATCCCATATGAACCCTTTCCAATCATTTGTTTCATCTTAACAAAAAGGACTATCTAAGAAGAAAAAATCGCTATTTGGTTTATTATTTTAGGTATTTGGTCATAAAAATCTCAAAATCAGGAGAGTTGTTATCTATTTTGAAAAAGAAAAACCGCCTATTTTTACGACGGTCATTTCTTTCTACGAAGTCAACTTAGGGAGCAACTAACTGAACAAACTCAAAAATCAACGGTTTAAGACAAAACAAAAAACCCACTGTTGTAGGCTTTCTGCAAGTTTTTTCTTAAAATTAAAGCATTTTGTTGTAGAATTCAACGACAAGTGCTTCGTTGATTTCTGGGTTGATTTCATCGCGTTCTGGCAAGCGAGTCAATGAACCTTCCAATTTTTCAGCATCGAATGATACGAATGCTGGACGTCCAAGAGTTGCTTCAACAGCTTCAAGGATAGCTGGAACTTTAGCTGATTTTTCACGAACTGAGATCACTTGACCTGGAGTTACGCGGTATGAAGGGATATCAACGCGTTTTCCGTCAACAAGGATGTGACCGTGGTTAACGAATTGACGAGCTTGACGACGAGTAGTCGCAAGTCCAAGACGGTAAACAACGTTATCCAAACGACGTTCCAAAAGAAGCATAAAGTTGAAACCGACAGTTCCTTCTTTGATCTTAGTAGCTTGTACGAACAAGTTACGGAATTGTTTTTCACCAAGTCCGTAAGAGAAACGAAGTTTTTGTTTTTCAGCTAATTGCAAACCGTATTCTGACAATTTTGAACGGTTGTTTGGTCCGTGTTGACCTGGTACGTAGTTACGACGTGCCAATTCTTTACCTGTACCTGTAAGTGACAAGCCAAGACGGCGAGATTGTTTCCAAGATGGTCCTGTATAACGTGACATTTGAAATGTCCTCCTATAAAAATAATTTTTTGTAGGAAATAACGTTTTAGACAAACCTGATTCGTTCAGAAAGCCTTCGCCCAAACAGCAAAGGTTACTTTTCTAGCTGGCTTCCTGTTGACGAGCTTCATTTTGTCCTGCTGTCATTTCGCACAAATTCTATTATACCACCAATACCAGTCCTTGTAAAGTTGCTTTCTCATTTTTTTGATTTCTTTCTATAAATGAAAAGCAAAATGAGGTTTTCTAGCTAAGGACTTTCTAAATCACACATTTTTAACGCGGATAGCCATGTATTTTCATCCCTATCCAATATTTTTATCTTGTTTACAGGAATCTTTACACCTTTTTTACAACTTGTCAATCATGATTGTTTCAATACCCTCCTAAGTCCCTTTAATGTAGCAGGATGAAGAATATAGATGAGACGACTCTTCAAAAGATCCCCTGTCTAATATTGACAGATTTGATTATGAAATTGACATCTTTGTCAATCAATTTACACAACTAGTGTCTATGATATGTTCAGACCATCAAAAAACCATCTCCAAGAAGAGACGGTTGGAAGTTGTAGCTTACCCTAGCTACATTAGTCTAAGTAATGAATCAAATTTTTCTCAGTTAAAATATCTGAGTAAGTATACGATTCAACATAGGTTGCTGCTGGTTCACCAGGTAAACTGTTTTCATTAGTGTATTCAATAATAAACAAAGAAGGATAGACTTCAATTAATCGACCAAACTTATTTTTTTGACGTTTACGACCATTTTCCAAGGTCATTTCCACAATTTGGCCTTCATGAGCCTTGATTTCTTCTTTGATTTTTTTCATTTTTGCTACATCTGTAAATGCATCACTCATCCATTATTCCTCTATTCTCTTTGATATGCTGGAGAACTTATTATATTCTTTCTGGAAGATTAACTCCACTGTTCCACGCGCTCCTGAACGGTTTTTTTCAATGATGACTTCAACCTTGTTATTCGGCAAGCCTTCTTCTTCCTCACCTGCACGTTCATAATAGTCATCACGGTATAGAAAGGCAACAATATCTGCATCCTGCTCGATGGATCCTGATTCACGGATATCTGATAGAACCGGACGCTTATCTTGTCGTTGTTCAACTCCCCGAGATAGCTGACTAAGGGCAATTACGGGAACCTTTAATTCTTTCGCCAAAATTTTTAATTGACGAGAGATTTCTGAGACTTCCTGTTGCCGGTTTTCACGTCCTGTCCCTGTAATCAACTGTAAGTAGTCGATAAGGATCAAGCCAAGATTACCTGTTTCTTGTGCTAACTTTCTAGAACGAGACCGAATTTCTGTAATCCGAATACCAGGAGTATCATCTATATAAATGCTGGCATTGGCTAGATTTCCTTGGGCAATGGCATATTTCCGCCACTCATCATCTGTCAACTGACCGGTACGAATAGAATGAGACTCAATCAAGCCCTCTGCTGCCAACATCCGGTCCACCAAACTTTCAGCCCCCATTTCCAACGAGAAAATAGCAACTGTTTTATCCAACTTGGTTCCGATATTCTGGGCAATGTTTAGAGCAAAGGCAGTCTTACCGACCGCTGGACGAGCTGCAAGAATAATCAACTCTTCTTCATGAAGACCTGTTGTCATATGATCAAGATCTCGATAACCTGTTGCAATCCCCGTAATATCCGTTGTCTGCAATGATCGAGTTTCAAGACTTCCAAAGTTGATATTTAGGATATCCTTGATATTCTTGAAACCACTTCGATTGGCATTTTCACTGACATCAATCAGAGCTTTTTCTGCACCTGCAATAATCTCATCCGACGGACTCGCTCCATCATAGGCTTGATTAATGCTCTCCGTTAAACGGGCAATCAAGCGTCTTAGAACCGCTTTTTCGGAAACAATCTTTGCGTAATATTCCGCATTGGCTGAGGTCGGAACAGAGTTGATAACTTCAGCTAGATAAGAGAGGCCACCGATATTTTGCAAGTCCCCTTGGCTATCTAAAATATTGCGAACGGTCGTCGCATCAATAGCATCTCCCCTATCTGCAAGGTCAATCATCGCCTTAAAAATTAACCGATGGGCATATTTAAAGAAATCTGCTGGCTCAATAAACTCACGAACAAAAACCAGTTTTCCCTCATCAATAAAGATGGCTCCTAAGACAGATTGCTCTGCTTGGATATCTTGAGGCTGGGTTCTTAATTCTTCTATCTCAGCCATAGTCAATCCTTTCTAACGATTTACTTAACCTTCGTTTACCCGAATTTGGATAATACCTGTAATATCCTGATAAATTTTAACAGGCACATCAATCAAGCCGACAGAGCGAATTGGAGAAGCCACTTGAATGTGACGCTTGTCGATTTTGATTCCAAATTGTTTTTGTAGTTCTTCTGCAATTTTTTTATTGGTAATCGAACCGAATGTACGTCCATCAGGACCAATTTTTTCTGTAAATTGGACAACGGTCGTTTCTTCTGCTAATTTCGCTTGAATGTTTTTCGCTTCTGCGACTAATTCCGCATGGGCTTTTTCTTCAGATTTTTGCTTACCACGAAGCTCCCCAATCGCTTGGGCGTTAGCTTCTTTGGCTAAATTCTTTTTGATCAAAAAGTTTTGAGCATAACCTGTTGGGACTTCTTTAATTTCCCCTTTTTTTCCTTTTCCTTTTACATCTGCTAAAAAGATAACTTTCATTCTTCTTCCTCCTTATCCTTTTGGACCTCTTCTTGAATACAGTCAATCAATTGGGTACGAACTTGATCGATGGTTACATCTTCCAATTGAGAAGCCGCCGAATTAAAGTGGCCTCCGCCTCCCATTTGCTCCATAATTTTTTGCACGTTGACTTTGCTTCTGCTTCGAGCTGAAATGGAAATGCTTCCTTGTTCATTCAGAGCAATGACAAAGGTCGCCTCAATTTTAGACATGGCCAACATACTATCGGCTGCTTTACTAATGGTAACCGTTCCATAAGGAACATCTGCTGCGCCTGTTGCCACAATAATATGTGGGAAAACTAATTGACCATTTAGGATCAATTCATTAACTTCGCGGTACTCATCGAAGTTAATAGCTGAAATTTCCTGAATGAGGACACTATCACTACCTCGGCTTCGTAAATAACTAGCTACATCAAATGTACGGCTCGTTACGCGAACAGAGAAACTCTTGGTATCCAACATAATTCCAGCCATCAAAACACTGGCTTGAATCTTATTCAAGCGGTTCTTCTTAGAATTCTGGAACTGAAGCAATTCCGTAACCAACTCACTGGCACTACTTGCGCCACTTTCAATATAAGTGATCATGGCATTTTCAGGGAAATCTTCATCCCGTCTATGGTGGTCAATGACAATGACTTGGTGAAACTTCTCATACAAATCATTTGAAAGCGTGAGAGCTGTCTTCGAATGGTCTACCATAATCAAAAGGGATTGATCGGTTACCATCCGTAGAGCATCTGAAACCGTTACTAGTTTAGTCGCTCCATCTGATTGAATTTTTTCAACCGCTCGTTTGATATCCTGAGCCATAGACCTATCATCATAAACAGCATAAGAGCGTTCGTTGATATTGTTTGCAAATAATTGCATCCCAATCGATGCCCCCAAAGCATCCATGTCTAATTTTTTGTGGCCAACAACAAATACCTGATCAACCGATTTAAATTTTTCAGAAATAGCTGTCATCATCGCACGAGTACGTGTACGGGTGCGCTTGATAGAAGAAGCTGTCCCCCCTCCAAAGAAAATAGGATCCTTACCTTCTTCTTTTTCTTTTACAACCGCTTGGTCACCCCCTCGAACCTCAGCTAAGTTTAGATTCGATAAAGCAACTCTACCAATTTCATCATGATTGCCATCTCCGTATGAGAATCCCATACTTACCGTAATGGGTAATTCACGATTTTTCGCTTCCTCACGGAATTGGTCAATAATAGAAAATTTGGATTCGATTAATTGTTCAAGAACGGTATAGTCGGTAAAAAGATAAAAGCGATCCATCCCGACTCTTCGGTAAAACATATGGTATTTTTCCGAAAATTCTTCAACAAAGTTTGCAATAAAACCATTGATACTACTGATATCTGAATCAGACACAACATCTTCTAAATCATCATAGTTGTCTACGGACATAATCCCGATGACCGGCCTAGTCGTTACAAGACCGACGTTGGCCTCATACTCACTAGACGCATCAAAAAAATAAACGACACTGGCCTGGGAATCTAGATAAACAGAATATTTCTTATCTCCAATGGTTGCATAATGGCCTTTCCCTTCAAAAGGAATCGCCAACACTTGTTGCAGGTATTCCACATCGAATTGCCCATCCTCAGTAGAGAAAATCAACTCCGCATAAGGATTGAACCACTCAACTTCATTGGTTTCACCGTTTACCTTGATTACACCAACTGGCATTTTATCCAGTAGCGAGGCCAACCCATTTTCAGCCTGATGATTGACATATTGAATTTGTTCTAGCTCATCCAATTCTACTTGCTTTAATTGATGAAGAAAGAGATAGATGACACCGGAAAGAATCAACAGAATCACAAATAAATTTGCAATTGTACCACCCAATAATCTGGAACTAATGGCTAATACAATAAATGCTAACAAACCTACCATACAATAATGGATAGGCGTCATACGAAATTTTTTCATCATAAACCTCTGTTGGGTCATTATACCATAAAACATAAGAAAAAGCGAGGCCCGTCAAGCCTTTCCACCAAAGAAAAAGCTGACAGCGATCAAGGTCCGGTCGCTCATTTGTCAAACGGTGTAAAGCATATTTACACTATTGTAAATATACAGTAAAACGAGAAAAGAAGTAGCTATTTGGCTACCTCTTCCACATATTTACATCCTAATAAGTTAGGATTCTTTTTCTTGATTCTTAGAAATGCTCCGACTCTTGCCTTCAAGATAAACCATCAAGATAGAAATGTCGGCTGGGTTGACACCTGAAATCCGACTAGCTTGACCAATGGTCTCTGGATTAATCAGTTTGAACTTTTGACGAGCTTCTGTTGCGATGGAGTCAATATCATCCCAGTCAATATTGGCAGGAATTCGTTTTTCTTCCATTCGCTTCATTTTTTCAACCTGATCTAAAGCTTTTGAGATATAACCCTCGTACTTAATTTCAGTTTCGATCAACTCGATAATCTTATCATCTAGCTCCTCAGCAGCTGGTCCGATAAAGTTGACAACATCTTGATAAGATACTTCTGGTCTTCTCAAGAATTCTTTGGCTGTGACAGCATCTGTCAATGGTTTAAAGCCTAGCGCTGCCACCTTCTCGTTCGTTTCCTTTACAGGTTTTAGCTTGATACTGTCAAGGCGCTTCATTTCATTTTCAAACTGATACTTCTTGGTTTCAAAACGTACCCAACGTTCGTCATCAACTAGACCAACCTCGCGACCGATTTCTGTTAAGCGCATATCTGCATTATCATGACGAAGAATCAAACGATACTCAGCACGACTGGTTAACAGTCGATAGGGCTCAACTGTTCCTTTGGTCACCAAGTCATCGATCATGACCCCAATATAGCCATCACTTCGTTTCAAGATGAGCTCTGGTTTTCCTTGGATTTTCAGCGCAGCATTAATCCCTGCTACAATTCCTTGGCCAGCAGCTTCCTCGTAGCCAGATGTTCCATTAGTTTGGCCCGCTGTAAAGAGACCTGATATTTTCTTTGTTTCTAAAGTTGCTCGTAACTGATGTGGAAGAACCATATCGTACTCAATTGCATAACCGGTACGCATCATCTCAGCATTTTCTAGCCCCTTAATTGAATGAACTAGTTCTCTTTGCACGTCTTCTGGTAAACTGGTTGACAAGCCTTGGACATATACTTCTTCTGTATTGCGTCCTTCTGGTTCTAGGAAAAGTTGGTGACGTTCCTTGTCAGCAAAGCGAACAATCTTATCTTCAATAGATGGACAATAACGAGGACCAACACCCTTTACAACACCTGTAAACATAGGGGCCCGGTGTAAATTGCTGTTGATAATCTCATGGCTTTGACTATTGGTATAGGTGAGCCAACAAGGGATTTGATCCTTTAAATAATCCTCGTCACGCGAATTGTAAGAAAAGTGATTTGGATTTTCATCACCAGGTTGAATTTCCGTTTCTTCATAATTGATTGACGATGCCTTGACACGAGGAGGCGTTCCTGTTTTGAAACGACCAATTTCAAGTCCTAGGTCTCTTAAATTATCAGCCAGTTTAATCGAAGCAAGGCTGTGATTTGGTCCTGACGAATACTTGAGATCCCCGATAATAATTTCTCCTCTGAGAGCTGTCCCTGTCGTGACAATAACAGCCTTGGCTCCATAGGCTTGATGAGTCGCTGTTACAACTCCTCTGACCTTCCCGTCTTCGACGATGATCTCATCAATAACTGATTGGCGAAGAGTCAGATTTTCTTGGTTCTCAACCGTCTTACGCATTTCCTTAGAATAAAGTTCCTTATCCGCTTGGGCACGAAGCGCACGGACTGCTGGACCCTTTCCTGTATTCAACATCTTCATTTGAATGTAGGACTTGTCAATATTCTTGGCCATCTCTCCACCGAGGGCATCTACCTCACGGACCACAATCCCTTTTGCAGAACCACCAATCGAAGGATTACAAGGCAAAAACGCCAACATTTCTATATTGATGGTTGCAAGTAGAACTTTACAACCCATCCGGCTCGCAGCAAGTGAGGCTTCTACACCCGCATGTCCTGCTCCGATTACAATAATATCGTATTCTTCTATAAAATTATAAGTCATCTTTTCTCCTATTTCTCCAGCTGTATGTGTTGTAATTGTCCGTTCCAATCTGGTAAGGCCGTTTTTAAAAATGCCGGCTTCAGGTCAACAGTAGATAAGGCCTCTATAGCAAGCCACCGGCAAGGTAAGGACTTTGTATCTTCCTGCATGGTTAAAGGGGCATCTTCCAGCAAGTCCACCAAATAATGAAATTCAATATTATGGTAGTGGATTCCAGCTTGATTAAAGCGATTTTCAACAATGAAAGCTAGCTGACCAGCTCTAGAAGCAACGCCAAGTTCTTCTTTGACTTCCCGAACCACAGCATCTTCTGTAGCTTCATTCACTTGAAGAGCGCCACCGATTGTATAGAAACCATCCTTGTCTTCTATAACTAACAATCGACCATTTTCTACAATTAAAGCAGTTGCTCTCACACCAAAAACCGTCTGATTCAACTTGGTCCGAAAATCCTGTTCTTGCATGTTACTTCCTTTCGAAACGACACAAAAATAGTCAAAACTCTGAGAAGTGCAGGACAAAAAAGCCTGCAACATCCATGAGCTTTGACCATCATTTCTATTGCTTTTCTTATTGTAGCAAATTGAGAAAATTTGTCAATTTAAATATACTGACAAACTTCTCCATCCCGGTAAGCATTGTCAATCAAACCACCTCCGAGACACTCTTCACCATCGTAAAAGACAACAGCCTGACCTGGTGTAATGGCCCGTTGAGGTTCTGCAAAAATAACCTCAGCCTTGTCACCCTTGACATGAACCGTCACTTTGGAATCTGGCTGGCGATAGCGGAACTTGGCTGTACACTCTAGTGTAAACTCTTCTGGCATATCTCGTGTAAAGTGAACTTGACTAGCTTGTAAACTTGTTGACATGAGTGCTTCATGATAGAAGCCTTGACCGACATAAAGAATATTTTGACTCAGATCTTTACCAACTACAAACCATGGGGCATTGTCCCCACCTTGTTGACCACCAATTCCAAGACCACCCCGTTGACCGATTGTGTAATACATCAAACCAGCATGTTCGCCCATATCACGTCCATCTACAGTCATCATTCGGCCTGGCTGGGCAGGGAGGTAGTTACTGAGAAACTCTTTAAAATTCTTTTCACCGATAAAGCAGATCCCAGTGGAATCTTTCTTTTTAGCTGTTGCCAATCCAGCCTCTTCTGCCAAACGGCGAACCTCAGGCTTTTCCAAATGTCCCAATGGGAACATGGTTTTTTGAAGTTGCTCCTGAGACAACTGGCTTAAGAAATAAGTTTGATCCTTCCCATTGTCAACGCCACGTAGCATATGAACAATGCCGTCCTCATCTCGTGCCACGCGCGCATAATGCCCTGTCGCTACATAATCGGCACCGAGAGTCATGGCATAATCTAAGAAGGCCTTAAATTTGATTTCCTTGTTACACATGACATCCGGATTTGGTGTACGGCCTGCACGGTATTCTGCAAGGAAGTATTCAAAGACGCGATCCCAGTATTCTTTCTCAAAGTTGACAGAATAGTAAGGAATGCCAATTTGGTCTGCAACTGCTGCTACATCTTTGTAATCTTCCGTAGCTGTACAGACCCCATTTTCGTCTGTGTCGTCCCAGTTTTTCATGAAGATGCCAATGACATCGTAACCCTGTTGCTTTAACAACAAAGCCGTTACAGATGAATCGACACCACCACTCATTCCAACAACAACACGTGTGTTCGAGTTATCACTCATAGATTTCTCCCATCTTTTCGTTTCTCACGATTGAAGGTCGTGGTTTGCTTCAACGATTGAAGGTCGTTTTGAGCATTATCAATTGTAACACGCTTTATAGTAGAAAACAAGCATCTTGCCATTCTTCTTATTTACTATTTTATCTACGTTTACAGCTCTGTAAATCAAAAAAAAGTCCAATTGCTGAACTCTTTCATGTACTTTAATACCAACCATTGGTCAACCAGAAGTTTTTAGCTGCAGACCATGATCCATAGCGGTTAACGACATATTGATTGGCTACTTTCTCCTGATTTTCAGGTGATAAATCTCCATTTAAATACGTGATTGTTAACTGATATCGACCATAATATTGGCCATTTTGTGCTGTATAACTGCCGCTTGATTCTTTCTGAGCAATCCATTCTTTAGCCGCAGCATCCTCTGCACTCAAGCCATTTGATGCAGAACCCGTCGTTGTTGCTTGTGTAGTGTCAACTTTACTGGTGGTAGCTTGCTCAGTTGTCTGTTTAGTTGAGCTAGTTTCTTCAATCTCAAGAACTTGTCCAACTGTAATGAGATTTACATTGCTAATCTTATTTTTCTTAGCAATTTCATCAACAGTGGTGTTCTTTTCCTTAGCGATAGCAGATAAGGTATCCCCTGACTTTACAGTGTAAGATTCTGCACTGGCGAGGACAGGAATAAACATTCCTGATAATAAGCTAAGTTCGATAACACGTTTTACAAACATTTTTTTATTCATGGTTTTACACTCCTTTTCTGTATGCTCTCTATCTTACAGAAGAAATGTTTCGGAAATTTTATGAAATCACGTCAAATGTTTCAACAATGTGTTAGCGAGAATAAATAACACCTCAAATAAAATGGTTTTAAGTATCTTTTAAGTTTAAAACAAAATTTCCCTCTCAAATAGGAGAAAACAAGACCTAGATTTGTTATAATGAAAGAAAAGAAACCCTAAGGAGCAGACTGATGAATTCGCTTAAATTCCAATCCGTATTTGATATTATTGGACCAGTTATGATTGGACCTTCTAGTAGCCATACTGCTGGAGCCGTTCGTATTGGAAAAATTGTCTCTTCTATTTTTGGAGAGGATCCGACAGAAGTTGAATTTCAGTTGTTTAATTCCTTTGCCAAAACCTATCGCGGTCACGGAACAGATTTGGCCCTTGTAGCTGGTATTTTAGGCATGGACACAGATGATCCAAGAATTCCCAATAGTCTTGAAATTGCACATGAAAGAGGAATTCGAATCGTTTGGTCTATTCAAAAGGAGAGTAATGCTCCTCATCCAAATACGACGACCATCACGGTAAAAAATGAGCATAAAACTATCTCCGTCACAGGAATTTCTATTGGTGGGGGGAATATTCAGGTAACTGAGTTAAATGGCTTCGCAATTTCACTGAACATGAACACCCCAACTATTATTATCGTTCACCAAGACGTTCCTGGGATGATTGCCCATGTTACAGAAGCCCTTTCCCGCTATGATATCAATATCGCCCAAATGAACGTAACCCGCGAAAAAGCTGGTGAAAAGGCTATTATGATCATTGAAGTAGATTCTCGAAATTGTGACGAAGCGATTGAATTAATCCGTCAAATTCCCCATTTACACAATGTGAATTTCTTTCAATAAGGAGACCCCATGTTTTATTCAATTACAGAACTAGTTGAGCAAGCGACCCTCCACTATGAAGGAAATGTCGCAGAATTAATGATTGCTACCGAGTTTGAACTAACTGGCCGTGAGCGAGAAGAAGTTCTGACTCTTATGACACGTAATCTTGAGGTGATGAAAGAATCTGTCCACTTAGGCCTCAATGATCAGCTTTCTCGAAGTGGCTTGACAGGAGGAGATGCTGCAAAACTAGATCGCTATATTCAATCTGGAAAAGCCCTCTCTGACTATACTGTCCTAACTGCAGCCAAAAATGCTATCGCTGTCAACGAACACAATGCAAAAATGGGCTTGGTCTGTGCTACTCCAACAGCCGGATCGGCCGGTTGTTTACCCGCTGTTCTCACTTCAGCGATTGAGAAACTCCATTTAGATGAACACCAACAATTGGAATTCTTATTAGCGGCTGGAGCCTTTGGTCTGGTTATTGCCAACAATGCATCGATTTCTGGAGCCGAGGGAGGTTGTCAAGCAGAGGTTGGGTCAGCATCTGCTATGAGCGCAGCAGCTTTAACGCTAGCAGCGGGAGGAAGTCCCTACCAAGCTAGCCAGGCTATTTGTTTCGTCATTAAAAATATGCTAGGCCTGATTTGTGATCCTGTTGCAGGACTAGTTGAGGTTCCTTGTGTCAAACGAAACGCTATGGGAGCGAGTTATGCATATATTGCGGCAGATATGGCCCTGGCAGGAATTGAATCCAAAATACCTGTTGATGAAGTCATCGATGCTATGTATCAGGTCGGATCAAGTCTACCAACTGCCTTTAGAGAAACTGCTGAAGGTGGTCTGGCAACTACTCCAACTGGGAAACGACTACAACAAGAAATTTTCGGAGAGTAATCTATGAAGTATATATTTTTCGACTTGGATGGGACCTTAGTCGATAGTTCCGAAGGTATCGAGACCACCTTTCTACACACTTTTAACCTGCTGGGGGTTCCTGCACCTGATAAAGAGACTATTCGAACCTTTATGGGCCCTCCACTCGAGGTTACATTTACAAACCATGTTCCAAAAGAACTTGTTACAAAAGCTGTAGAAATCTATCGCACCTATTACAAAGAAACCGGCCAACAGCAAACCTACCTCTACCCAGGTATCAAAGAACTCCTTCATCAATTAAAGGAATTGGGTTTCCACTTATTCATCACCACCTCTAAAAATCAGGAAGTGAGTCTTGAAATAGCCCATTTACTAGGAATTAGTGATTACTTTGAAGGGATTTATGGTTCTATCCCTGGATCCATGCACAAAGCTGATATCATTCAGCGTGTACTGTTGGATCATGAAATTCCAAAAGATGAGGCTTGTATCGTTGGGGATACTAAATTTGATATCATTGGAGGAAAAACCATTGGCATTCATACAATTGCAGTCAGTTGGGGTTTTGCTCCTCTAAATCAATTAAAAGAGGAAAGTCCTGATACCATCATAGATTCTCCCCTAGATTTACTCACTCATTTAAGTTGATAAAAGAGGTTTACAAAATTGTAAACCTCTTTTTTGTATAAAATCACGCTTGGGTAAGACTACACATCGGTCATCAAGGTTGACGAATACTATCGTACCTCTTTACAACTCTTTCCCGCACTTGTCAAGATAAGAAACAAAATAAAAAGAGGGTTCCCCCTCTTTTTTAGTATCCCCAAGCTGAAAGTCCTTGGTTTGAATAGGCATTATAAGCTGCTTGGATTTGATCATCAACTGTAGCAGTTGAACCCCAACCTGGCATTGTTTGGAAAAGACCACTAGCCCCAGATGGGTTTGCTGCGTTCACTTGACCATTTGATTCGCGGGCAATAATTGCTTCCCAAGTTGATGCAGGAACCCCTGTCATTTCAGCCATTCGAGCTGCTGCATAAGATCCAGTTTCTCCAGCAGTATTTCCATTTGCAAGTACAATCCCATTTCCAGAATTCGTAACAACTGGTGCCGCATTATAAGTAGCATTAGTTGTTGTTTCTGCTGCAACTTGATTTGTAGAAGCTCCAGCTACTGGTTCCTGACTTGCTTTGGCAGTATTTACTTTGTTGATCAATGAGTTTGAACGTTCACCCAACTCAATAATTTGACCAGCATGGATCAAATCTTGATTGCTGATTTGATTCAATTCAACAAGCTTTTCGATAGTAGTGTTATTCTTAATCGCAATTTCTGATAAAGTATCACCATTTTTTACTTCGTATGTTTCAGCATTCACTACCACACCAGTAACAAAAAGTGAAAGAGCTGAGATAATAGAAGTTAATGTCCATTGGACTTTTTTTGTGTTCATCAATACATTCTCCTTTCGAACATAATACTATCTTACACATTAAATGTTACAGTTAGTTATATTTTATGTTACAAAGGTTACAAAAACATGTATTTTTCATGCAAAAAACGCTATAAATAGCGTTTTTCTTCATCTTTTTAGAAAAAACACCCTATATGTAGTGGTGGTATTCTAATATTTTAACCAAAAAATGATAGCACCAACTGCCACTATAGATAGAATAGCTATACTATCTAAGGCTTGCCATTTTAACTGCCTGTATCGGCTTCTTCCCTCTCCACTTTTATAACCTCTTGCTTCCATGGCAATTGCAAGAGCATCTGCACGTTTAAAACTTGATGCAAACAAGGGAATTAAAATCGGTATAAAAGAGCGGATTTTCTGAAGGAGATTTCCTTCTCCAAAATCAACCCCTCTAGCTCTCTGTGCATTCATAATGCGAATTGTATCATCCATCAGAGTGGGAACAAAACGGAGGCTCATAGACAACATGAGCCCAATTTCATGAGCAGGAACTTTGATCATTTTAAAAGGAGTTAACAATTTTTCTACTGCATCTGCTAAGCTTAAGGGTGTGGTTGTCAGCGTTAAAATCGTTGAAAATACAACAATGAGAATAAAACGACAAAAGATCACACCAGCTTGCGCAAGACCTTTATCCGTTACAGTCAAAAAATAAAATTGAAATAAAGTCTTACCACCAGTCGTCGCAAACAACTGAAAGAGGGTGGTGAATGCGATGATAAAGACCATAGATTTCAAGCCATTAATAAAAAAACGAAAGGGGATTTTAGCAATCAAAATCAAAGCAAGGGCCAATAAAAATAACAGGGCATTTGTCATCACATTATTAGCCCAAAACAAAATAACAATTAATAAGAAAAGTCCCAGTAACTTTGCTCTTGGATCCATACGATGGAGAATGGAATTACCTGGTACATATCGTCCTAAAATCATACTATTCATGTCCAATTAACTCCTTAAACTCCTGTAAAGTGATTGGTAAAATTGGCAAAGATAGTCCTTTTTGACGTAAACGCCAAGCAAATTTCGTCACTTTAGGTACACCTAATTGAATATTTTCTAACCCTTCTACATCCTGAAATACGTCCCTTGGGTGCCCAGACCTCACAATTCGTCCTTTTTCCAAAACATAAACAAGATTTGCGTATTCTGCCACATCTTCCATAGAATGACTAACAAGAACGATGGTCATGCCAGCTTGATGAAGTGACGCAAATAGCTTCATTAATTCCCGTCTGCCTGAGGGATCCAAGCCAGCTGTCGGCTCATCCAGTACCAAAATTTCAGGTTCCATCGCTAAAATGCCTGCAATAGCAACCCGTCTCATTTGTCCTCCAGATAATTCAAAGGGACTCCGTTCAAACAACTCTTCAGAAAGACCGACTAAAGTCAATTTCTCCTTGGCAATGCTTTCAGCTGACTCTTGGTCTACTCCAAAATTTTGAGGACCAAAAGCGACATCTTTTACCACAGTCTCAGCAAAAAGTTGACTTTCTGGAAATTGAAAAACAAGACCAACTTTCTTCCGAAGGTTCTTTAACTCTTTTTGAGAGGACTCAGAATCAATGTGTAAATCATTCATTTGCACTTCCCCTCGACTGGGTAAAAGTAGACCATTTAATAATTGGAGAATGGTTGATTTTCCACTTCCAGTATGCCCAATTAGGGCTGTATAAGAACCGCTTGGGATTTCCATATTCACATCAAAAAGAGCCGCTCCTTCAAATGGAGTTCCTTCTTGATAGGTATAACTAAGCTGTTTTAAAGCAATTCCCATAATAGTTTTTCTAGCTCTCCTTCAGTCTGATAGGTTTCTCCGACTGGAAAACCTTTTTGATGTAAAATGCTTCGCAATCGATTCGCGAAAGGTTCTTCTAATCCAATTTCATCTAAATCATCTCGAGAAAAGAGTTCTCTTGGAGTCAGATCCAAGGTCGCTTTCCCTTTTTCAAAGAGAATAACCCGATCACTTAGGGAAACTTCCTCTAAATCATGGGTAATAGAAATAACCGTTAAACCGTATCGTTCTTTAACTTCTCGAACCGTACGAATCAGTTCCAAGCGCCCCTCAGGATCCAACATGCTGGTCGCTTCATCTAAAATAATGATTTTAGGTCGTAAAGCAATAATTCCTGCTATCGCAACCCGTTGCTTTTGTCCACCGGATAACCTAGCTGGTTCTCGATCCTTAAACTCATCCATGCGAACCATTTTCAAAGCTTCATCTACTCGTTGAACCATCTCATCTCTTGGAATCCCTTGATTTTCTAATCCAAACGCCACATCATCTTCTACAGTAGCTCCAACAAACTGGTTATCCGGATTCTGAAAAACCATACCAATCTCACTACGTTTATCCCAAACGTTTTCAGGAGTTAGCAAATCTCCAGAGATATAGATTTCACCCGATTCGGGTTCCAACAAGCCATCAATCAAACGAACCACTGTTGATTTACCACTTCCGTTATGTCCGATAATGGATAACCATTCACCATGTTTCACGTGAAACGAAATATCATTTAACTGATGGTTCTCATCTGTTTTTTGGTATTTAAATGTAAGATTTCGAACTTCTATAATATTATTCATTTATCTAAAGGTATCTTTAAAGAGGTAGGCACTGCCTTTAAAGTATTCATATCCAGAGTAGACTGTAAAGATTAGCGCAACATAAAGCGTCAATTTGCCCAATAAATCCCAATGAAAGAGAAGGAAAATAATGGAAAACATTTGTGAGAAGGTTTTAATTTTTCCAGGCATAGCTGCTGGCAAAACAACTCCTCCTGTTTCAACCAATAACAGACGGAGGCCAGTAACAGCTAATTCACGGCAAATAATAACTGCCGTAATCCAAGCCGGAACCATCCTTAATTCAATCATCATGATAAAGGCAGACATGACAAGAAGCTTATCAGCCATGGGATCTGCAAATTTTCCAAAGTTACTAACAACTTCCCATTTACGAGCTAGATAACCGTCTAAATAATCGGTTATACTTGCAACCGCAAATACGATAGCTGCTGCTACATGCCAGCCATAACTTTTGCCAAATATTAGCATCAAAATAAAAATGGGAATAAACACAATTCGAATCAGTGTTAAGGCATTAGGAATATTTTCTTTTTTCATTCTAGTCTCCTTACTAGTTTACATAATAGTTTACATCTAATTGACAAAGCCGACCTCGATTTAATTCGACAAAATCATCATTCCATTCTTTTCCCATTATTTAGGGAAAATGATAAAGTCCGTCATATCACAAGCGTTGACAAAATCTCGCCCAACCTTTACAACGTCTTGTAAAGAAATACTTTGTAAAATTTTTGGAAGGTCAAATAGATTTTCACCCGTCTCAATTGGATTAAATTGAGTAGCAATATAATCCAAGGAATTCAAACCATGTAAAAAATCACCAAACATTTCGCTTTTAATCGTATCCAAATGCTCTTGAGTCACATCGGGATCTTTCTCAAAATTCTTTATGGCAGTTCTGAACTGATGGGATATACTGACAGGTTCAGAAGTATCCATCGTTAACATCACAAAGTGAAACGAAGACTCGACTTCAATTTCTAATGTCAAGGAGTTGTCAAGTTTACCAACTTCATAAAGCGACTGAAATCGTTTGGATGTCCACCCAAACATCATTGCAAACAATAATTTGAGGATAATCTTGTAGCGATACTGGTACATAGGAGGAATTTGATTTCTTCCACGAATTCCAATTGCTAATTTTGGTGAAGCAACTTCCATCCGACTTGTCTCATTTTGAACAACTGGATTTAAGTCTACAGGTGAAATGTGAGGAAGAGGATTTGAAGAAGTTTTCATCTCAAATTCAGAAACAAGGTTCACAAGACTGTCAAGATCAAAATTTCCGACAACTACTAGATGCATGTTGGATGGTTGGTAGAATAAATCGAAATTATCCTGTAAACTCTCTTCATCAATTTGAGAGAGAGAAGCTGTAGTACCTGCAATATCTTGGGCCAATGGTGTATCTGGATAGAGATTCGCCAGCGCCCTAAAGAATAATTGATAGTCAGGACTATCTTGGTACATTTCGATTTCTTGTTGAATAATCAATTGTTCCTTCTTTAGAGAATCCTTTGAGAGATGAAGAGATTGTGTCATCTCCAGTAACAATCTCAGATTTTCATTGACATTCGAGGTGGTCGAAAAGAGATAGCTAGTTTGTGTAAAGCTAGTAAAGGCATTACTTTCAGCTCCCAGCCTTACAAAATGCTGTAAATAATCTTGACCGTCTTGATCTTCAAATAATTTATGTTCAAGAAAATGTGCAATCCCTGCTGGAAATTCTTTTATTCCTTCTACTCCATCTAATGTAAATCTTGTGTCAATAGAACCGAATTTAGTAGAAATGATTGCATAGCTTTCATTAAAATCCGCTTTTGGAATTAAATATAACTTCAATCCATTTTGGAGACTTGTCTGATAAACACATTCTCCAACAGCTGGATAATCTATTTTCTCCAAATCTTTCTTTATCATTCTCTTCCTTCCATAAAATAGACCGCTTGTAATTTGAGTGATTTGGCAACAGTCATAATTTCTTCTTTCGTCACCAGTTGAATAGCTTGGATCCAATCATCAATTGACAAGAACTGTTTTCCTAAAATAGAGTGTAAATAAGCTCTTTCAATCAAGGTGCCAGGTCGATCCTGCGACAATTTTGCAGCATTTATAATCATTTCTTTTGTCAAGCGCAGCTCTTCACTTGTAAACTTCCCTCTCTTCAAGTCACTCACTTGACGGCTCATCAGGGTCATGGTCCGGGTTCGATTTTTTCGATCAATCCCCGCATAGATCCGCATAAAATGAGAAAAAATATCAAAATGGCTAGAGATGGTATAAGCCAACCCTTCTTTTTCTCGAATGACTGTAAACAATTTTGAATGAGAGAAAGCCCCCAGTAAACCATTTAAAACAATCAAAGCAAAATGCTCTTTCTCTCCATACTGAACAGGAAAATGATAACCTAACTCTAAAATAGATTGATGAGTATCTCTTTGCTCGAGTCCTTCTCTGATAACGTTTGAAAAAGATTGGGCATAAAAAAGATTGACATGAGATTTACGAGGTTGTAAACCAAATTCACTAATCTTTTCAATGACCGCTAGTTCATTGAAATCACCCATAAAGAAAAAGTCAATCAGATTTGTTTGAAGCATTTCTTGAAATGCTTGATAAGCTGACCCTTCATCCTCATTCTGAATCTGCTGGACACTTCCATACTTACTTAGTTTCATATCAGCTTGATCATAAAACAAACGATTCAATTGTTGGTGAGCATAATAAAAATGATTTTCAATTTCTGCTTCTAGTTCTGTAACGAGATTTTTTTTCTCTACTGAAAAAGTTTCTGAATGAAAGCACCCGTTTTCTGCAAGAGGAGCATTCAGAGATACCTTTAATAAATCCAACATCTGATCTGTCAAGACATTTTTCTTGCTCAAAAAAGCATCACGGACATAAGATAAATTAATATCAATGTAGTGCATTTGACCGCGTTTTGAAACAGAAGTAGAAAAATTTGCTCCATACAAGTTCGCCAACTGCTCTCTAAATTTCTGTGAAGTTGGGTAAAGTTGATTGGCTGTTTCGATCATGCGTGAGGCTAGAACTCGTCCTGCTATTGTTTCTTCAGAAAGAGGGGCCGAGAACCGCACTTTTATCTCATTGGTCTTAAATTTTTCTGATTTCATAAAATGGATTCGAACACCAGTAACTAATTCCATCGTCATCCTCGTTCTAACAAATATTACTCTTCATTATATCATGAAATCCCAGTAAAATCTTTCCCAGACAGATTAAAAAACGTTTACACTGACTCGCCCTATTTTAGGTTTTTCATCCTTTTGTGGTATAATAACTATCATTGAGGTGAACTATGAACTATAAACTTTTTGATGAATTTATCACACTACAAGCCCTATTTAAAGAACTGGGAATCATCCAAAGCGGTGGAGCTATCAAAGCCTTTTTACACGAAAATCAAGTAGAGGTCAATGGAGAAGTGGAAACCAGAAGAGGACGTAAGTTACGAGTGGGAGATACAATCGAAGTAATTGGTGAGAAGGAAGTCATAACACTGACAGAACCTAGTCCAGAAGAGATTGAAGACTATCAAGCGGACAAGCTGGAAAAAGAACGCGTTGCTCAATTAGTGAAGAAATTAAACAAAGAACAAAAACAAAAAAAAGATTCTAAACCTAAAAAAGAAGAGAATAAGCGGAAGCCTGTTCGTTTCCCAGGAACATAATATGTGGCTTAAATCCATACACATTCAGAAATTTCGAAATTATAAAGAAGTAGATCTTCAATTCCACTCTGGTTTGAATATTTTCTTAGGCCAAAATGCTCAAGGAAAAACCAATCTCCTCGAATCCATCTACTTTTTAGCCTTGACCCGCAGCCATCGGACCCGTTCCGATAAAGATTTAATTCATTTTCAAGAGGAACAATTTACTGTTTCAGGGATCTTAGAAAAAAAAACCGGCTCAATCCCTTTAGAAATTTCCTTATCCTCAAAAGGACGAGTCACTAAAGTGAACTACTTAAAACAAAGCAAGTTATCAACCTATATCGGTAACATGAATGTGGTTCTCTTTGCTCCAGAGGATTTACAACTTGTTAAAGGCTCACCCGCTCTTCGTCGCAAGTTTATTGATATTGATTTAGGCCAGATGAAACCCGTCTATCTATCAGATTTAACAGCCTATCATCATGTTTTAAAGCAGCGAAACAGTTACTTAAAAACGGCAACTACCGTAGACCCAACCTTTTTAGATGTTTTGGATGAGCAATTAGCAGATTATGGTAGCCGAGTCTGCATCCATCGGAAAGATTTTCTTAAAAAATTAGAAGACTTTGGTCAAGAGAAACATTTTGAAATTTCCAATCAAACTGAAAAACTATCTATTCGGTATGATTCCTCCATTCCTTTTCAAGATGAAGAGACACTTCGCCCAACTTTTATCAAATTACTTCGAGAAAATCGGACAAAGGATCTCATCAAAAAAACAACCAGTGTTGGTCCTCACCGAGATGACATTAGCTTTTACATCAATGACATGAATGCAACTTTTGGTAGCCAAGGTCAGCACCGCAGTGTTGTTCTTTCCTTAAAATTAGCGGAGATTTCATTAATTGAATCACTGACGAATGAAAAGCCGATTTTACTCTTAGACGATGTTATGAGTGAACTTGACAACAATCGTCAACTACATTTACTAGAAGTTATCTCTCGTGACATCCAAACGTTTATCACAACTACTACCTTAGATCACCTAAAAGACTTGCCTGAAGACTTAAAAATCTTTAATATTCACTCAGGTCACGTTGACGAATAATTAACAAGGTTGTCAATTTTGATTGACAACTTTTTGACACAATAAAAGTGTGAAATCTTATGATTTCACACTTTTATTTTTTATTGAACAGAGTAGTTTGGTGCTTCATTGGTAATTTGGACATCGTGTGGGTGGCTTTCTTTCAACCCTGCCCCAGACATTTCAACAAATTGTGCATTTTCATGCAATTCTTGAAGGTTGGCAGCTCCAACATAGCCCATACCAGAACGGATACCACCAATCATTTGGAAGACGATATCGGCTGCTGAACCCTTATAAGCAACCCGACCTTCGATTCCTTCTGGAACCAATTTGTTGGCTTCATTAACAGAACCTTGGAAGTAGCGGTCGCTTGAACCTTTCTTCATGGCTGCAATAGATCCCATACCACGATAAGTCTTGAACTTACGTCCTTGGAAGATTTCAGTTTCACCTGGTGCTTCATCTGTTCCTGCAAACATAGATCCAAGCATGACTGCATGACCACCAGCTGCAAGGGCTTTTACAATATCTCCAGAATACTTGATCCCACCATCAGCAATGATTGTTTTTCCATATTCACGCGCAACAGCAGCTGCGTCATAGATCGCTGTAACTTGAGGAACTCCGACCCCAGCAATCACACGAGTTGTACAGATTGAACCAGGTCCAATCCCTACCTTAACCACGTCAACACCTGCATCATAGAGAGCACGTGCTCCCTCAGCTGTAGCAATATTACCTGCAATCAAGGTGCGATCTGGAAAATGAGCACGAATTTCAGCGATTTTACGAAGAACACCTGCAGAATGACCATGGGCTGTATCGATAACAATAGCATCCGCACCAGCTTCAAACAATGCTTCCGCACGCTCAAAAGTGTCAGATGTAACTCCGACAGCACCTGCTACTAAAAGACGACCAAATTCGTCTTTCGCTGCATTTGGAAACTCAATAACTTTTTCAATATCCTTAATGGTAATCAAACCTGACAAACGACCATTTTCATCCACCAATGGTAATTTTTCAATACGGTGTTCTTGAAGGATCCGTTCAGCTGTTTCTAAATCTGTACCAACTGGTGCAGTCACAAGATTCTCGCTGGTCATATGGTTGGAAATCGGTTGATTATAATCAGAAATAAAGCGTAGGTCACGGTTGGTCAAGATCCCTACTAGTTTACGGTTTTCCATGGTTTCAACCACAGGTACACCACTGATCCGGTAACGTCCCATAAGTTCATCGGCTTCAGCAATGGTATGTTCAGGTGTTAAGAAAAATGGGTCAATAATAACGCCGTTTTCAGAGCGTTTTACTTTACGAACTTCATCTGCTTGTTGGGCAATGGACATATTTTTATGAATAACCCCAAGTCCTCCAGCACGGGCAATGGCAATAGCCATTTGGCTTTCAGTAACTGTATCCATCGCAGCTGTGATGATTGGGATATTCAACACAAGGTTATCCGCCAATTTTGTACGAAGATCTGCATCGTTTGGTAATACATGACTTTCAGCTGGAATGAGCAATACATCATCGAAGGTATAACCTTTTTTCAAAAATTTAGTGTCCCAATTTGACATTCCCATTTTCCTCTTTTCTTTCTTTTTGAGCCAAGCTCGTCTTTTTTGATTGATAATATCATACCATTCTAAGATAATTTGTCAATCATTTGTAGAATATTTCAAAAAGAGGTGTTGGAACCTCTTTTGAATCAGTTATTTTATTGAATCATCTCAATATCAAGAGCTTACTTGAAATAGTTTAATCCCATAGCAGATTTTACTTGATCAAGCGTTTCTGCTGCAACCGAACGGGCTACTTCACTACCTTTTTGAAGCATATCATAAACTTGACCCATATCTTTAGCAAATTCAATCCGTCGTTCGCGAATAGGCCCCAACTCTCTTTCAAGAATCTCTAACAAATAGCGTTTGGTTTTAACATCTCCTAAACCACCCCGTTGGTAATGGTCTTTCATGTCTTGAATGGTCGCTTGATCTTCTTCTTTTCCAAACACATCCAAATAATGGAAAACCATATTTCCTTCGATTTTCCCTGGATCTTCGACACGAATATGCTCAGGATCTGTATACATACTCATGACCTTTTTCTTCAAGGTGTCCATATCATCGGCTAAATAAATACCATTTCCAAGAGATTTAGACATCTTAGCATTTCCATCCAAGCCAGGCAAACGACCTGCCGCCTCATTTTCTGGGAAAATTCCTTCCGGTTCAACCAAAACATTGCAATGATACGCATGGTTAAAGGAACGAACAATTTCACGAGTTTGCTCAATCATGGGCTTTTGGTCAGTTCCAACAGGCACGAGATTGGCTTTAAAAGCGGTAATATCTGCAGCTTGGGAAACAGGATAAACCAAGAAACCAGATGGAATAGACTCTCCGAATCCTTTTTGGGCAATTTCTGTCTTAACGGTTGGGTTTCGTTCCAAACGTGAAACAGAGACCAAATTCATGTAATACATGGTCAATTCCGCTAGCTCAGGGATTTGACTTTGAATAAAAATAGTTGATTTCTTTGGATCTAAGCCAGCTGCTAAATAATCTAGAGCAACATTTCCAATAGACTCAACAATGGTTTGCGGATCTTTAGCATGATCCGTTAGAGCTTGCTGATCGGCTAAAAAGACAAACATCTGGTACTTGTCTTCATTTTGCATAATAACTCGATTCTTCAACGAACCGACATAGTGTCCAATATGGAGCTTCCCAGTCGGGCGATCTCCAGTTAAAATAATCGGCTTGGTCATTTTTCTTCCTCCCTAAAGTACAAAATAAAAGCCCACGCATAGCAAAAACTATGCGAGGGCGTCTGAGACACGGTGCCACCTCACTTAGAACAGCATATGCTGTTCTCTCTGACTCATCACAAATGAGCTGCACATAAGGCCTGCTAGCCGAATCTCTATTGGTTAAGATTCTATTTGAACATCAGTCCATTTCATTCTGTTTCGTTGCTTATTTTCAGCGACCATAAGCTCTCTAAAAAACGAATACAAATTACTCTTCTGATTGCTTTTCATTATATAATGACATCAAAGGAAAGTCAAGTTCTTCACCCTTTTCTACAGACTAAATGACTTCCTCCAATGCATAAGGGTATTCATTGAAAAATCAAGCGTTTTCTAGTAAAATAGGCTTATATAGACAGAAAAAGAGGAGAACTATACGTGCTAACAGTTACAGACGTCTCACTACGTTTTAGTGATCGTAAACTTTTTGATGATGTCAACATCAAATTTACAGAAGGAAATACCTATGGTTTGATTGGGGCCAATGGTGCTGGAAAATCAACCTTTTTAAAAATCTTAGCTGGGGATATTGAACCGACAACTGGTCATATTTCTCTTGGACCAGACGAACGTCTTTCTGTTCTTCGTCAAAATCACTTTGACTACGAAGATGAGCGTGCCATTGATGTCGTTATCATGGGAAATGAAAAACTTTATAGCATCATGAAGGAAAAAGATGCTATCTATATGAAGGAAGATTTTTCAGATGAAGACGGTGTCCGCGCAGCAGAACTTGAAGGAGAATTCGCTGAACTAGGTGGTTGGGAAGCAGAAAGTGAAGCTTCACAACTCCTCCAAAATCTGAATATTCCAGAAGAGCTCCACTACCAAAATATGAGTGAACTAACAAATGGAGATAAAGTGAAAGTCCTCCTAGCCAAAGCTCTCTTTGGTAAACCAGACGTCCTTCTTTTGGACGAGCCGACCAACGGTCTAGATATTCAATCCATTACCTGGTTAGAAGATTTCTTGATTGATTTTGAGAATACCGTTATCGTTGTATCCCACGACCGTCACTTCTTGAATAAAGTATGTACCCACATGGCCGACCTAGACTTTGGAAAAATCAAACTCTATGTTGGTAACTATGATTTCTGGAAAGAATCATCTGAACTGGCTGCCAAGTTGTTAGCAGACCGTAATGCTAAAGCAGAAGAAAAAATCAAACAATTACAAGAATTTGTGGCTCGTTTCTCTGCCAATGCGTCAAAATCAAAACAGGCAACGTCGCGTAAAAAGATGCTTGACAAGATTCAGTTAGAAGAAATTGTCCCATCTAGCCGAAAATACCCATTTATCAGCTTTAAAGCGGAGCGAGAAATTGGAAATGATCTGTTGACAGTAGAGAACTTATCTGTAAAGATTGACGGTGAAACTATTCTTGACAACATCAGCTTCATCTTACGTCCAGGTGACAAGACGGCTCTTATCGGTCAAAACGATATCCAAACAACTGCCTTGATCCGCGCCATTATGGGTGAAATCGAATATGAAGGAACTGTCAAGTGGGGAGTTACAACTAGCCGCTCTTACTTACCAAAAGACAATTCAGCTGACTTTGCAGGTGGCGAGTCAATTCTTGACTGGTTGCGTCAATTCGCAAGTAAAGAAGAAGATGACAATACCTTCCTTCGTGGATTCCTCGGACGCATGCTCTTCTCTGGAGATGAGGTTAACAAGCCTGTCAACGTCTTGTCAGGGGGAGAAAAGGTGCGCGTGATGCTTTCAAAACTCATGCTTTTGAAGTCAAACGTTCTTGTACTTGACGATCCTACAAATCACTTGGACTTGGAATCAATTTCAAGCTTGAACGATGGATTGAAAAACTTCAAAGAATCGATCATCTTTGCCAGTCACGACCATGAGTTTATTCAAACTCTTGCCAACCATATCATTGTTCTTTCAAAAAATGGTGTCATTGACCGGATTGATGAAACCTATGATGAATTCTTAGAAAACCAAGAAGTTCAAGCAAAAGTTAAAGAACTTTGGAAAGACTAAGAATCACTCCAAAGAATCAAAAACCCTGGAACCTTTGTTTCAGGGTCTTTCAATAGACTATATGAAATTTAAAAAATATCTATCACACCCCATCATTGTTTACTTTACAGCTTTTTTACTTCCCTTTACAATCTTATTTTTCGTCTACCTCAGTCAGGGCATTTATTGGGGGAGTGAAACTTCTCCTTTATTAGGTGATGGCTTTCATCAATACGTTATTTTCGACGTTACTTTACGAAATATTTTACACGGAACCGACAGCCTCCTTTACAGCTTTACAAGTGGGCTCGGGTTAAATTTCTACGCTCTTTCCAGCTATTACTTAGGAAGTTTTCTATCTCCCTTTGTCTTCTTCTTTGACAGTTTATCCATGGTTGATTCCGTCTATCTCTTTACACTGATAAAAATAGGATTGATTGGGTTGTCAACTTATTATTCCATTAAGGGAATCTATCCTCAACTGCAAACATTCTTGGTTCTTTCGCTGTCAACTTTGTTTGCGTTAATGAGTTTCTCCGTCAGTCAGATTGAAATCAAAACCTGGCTCGATGTCTTCATTTTGGCTCCTCTTATTCTGTTAAGTTTACACCGTTTGATGACTCAAAAGAAGCGGGTTCTCTACTTTACAAGCTTGACTATCCTCTTCATCCAAAATTATTATTTTGGATTTATGATGGCTATCTTCTTGACATTATGGTATTTCACGCAGCTTTCCTGGGACTATAAAAAAAGAATATCTTCTTTCTTTGACTTTACAATTGTGTCAATTTTAGCAGGGGTCACTAGCTTGATCATGATTTACCCCACCATATTGGATTTACGAACTCATGGAGAAAACTTTACCAAGATTACAAGAACCTTTACAGAAAATAGTTGGTACTTAGACGTTTTTGCAAAGAATTTGATTGGTAGCTTTGATACAACAAAATATGGGGCTATCCCTATGATCTATGTTGGTCTATTTCCATTCTTACTTGCCTTTCTATTTTTCTTTGTCAAATCGATTCGGTTTCACGTGAAACTAGCATATTTGACCTTATTAGTCATTCTTATTGCAAGTTTCTATTTACAAGCTTTGGATTTATTCTGGCAGGGAATGCATGCTCCTAATATGTTTCTTCACCGTTATGCCTGGCTCTTTTCATTGACTATTTTGTTCATGGCAGCAGAGGTCCTCAATCGGATAAAAGAAATCAATTGGCAACGACTCTGCCTAGCTGTTAGTTTGCTTAGTATTGGTTTTATCCTCACCTTTCTCTATCGCAAGCACTATCCTTTCTTGACAAGCAGTCATTATGTATTGACACTAGAATTTCTTCTTGTATTCTTTACTGTGACACTTGCCTTTACAGTTCGTAAACTTTCTCATCCCATTTTTTCTGCTGTTATTCTTTTCTTCTGTTTGTTTGAAATTAGTATAAACAGCTATTATCAGATCGATGGGATTGCAAATGAATGGGTATTTGCAGCTCGTTCTTCTTACCAAGGAAAGATTCCATCAATTGATAAATTGACATCAAGTTTACAGGATGATCAAGAATTTTACCGAACAGAGATTCTCCAACCTCAAACAGGTAATGATAGTATGAAATATAATTTTAGAGGGGTCTCCCAATTTTCATCTGTCAGAAATACAGATACCAGTTCGACCCTAGACAAACTCGGTTTTAAATCAGATGGAACCAACTTGAACTTGCGCTATCAAAACAATACATTACTAATGGATAGTCTGTTCGGGATCAAATACAATATTTCAGATAGGAATCCCCAAAAGTTTGCTTTTCATAAATTGGAAACGCAAGGAAATCAGACCTTGTATCAAAATGAAAAAGCTCTTTCACTAGCATTTCTAACCGCAAGTCCCTACAAGGATATCCCATTTTCTAATCTAACCTTAGATAACCAAAAGAACTTTCTCAATCATCTAACGGGGCAATCGTTGACTTACTATCAGCGATTACATCCACTGAAAACTGGTGCAGACGATCCTTCTCAAGGACCTCAAAAGGCTAAAGTTGAAGCAGATAGTTTTCTGACTTATGCCAGTATCGAATATGAGCTCTATGTTCAAAACGATAGTCAACTTTATGTAAACCTTCCTTCTTTAGAATTTGAGAATGAAGATTATACCGATGTTGAGATCATTACGAATGGCCAAGTCAACCGCTATACAACAGACAATGTCTTTCCATTCTTCACCATTGGTCACTTTACAGCAGGAGAAACTGTTAAGGTTCGAATTGCCTTCCCTGAAAATTCTACCGTAACCTTCCAAACTCCAGAATTTTTTGCTTTGAACCTTCAAGCCTACCAGGAAGCCTTTGAAAGGTTGCACCAACAAGAAGTTCATGTGCAAACCAAAGGAAATACCGTCACTGCAGATTTTACAGCAGACCACCATACAAGTCTCTTTTTCACCCTTCCTTATGATAAAGGGTGGACAGCGACGATCAATAATCAACCTGTCCCTATTCAAAGGGCTCAAAAAGGATTTATGACTGTTGATGTCCCTAAAGGAAAAGGACAGGTTGTTCTACAGTTCATTCCACATGGGTTAAAAGAAGGAACCATCGCTTTCCTACTCGGAATTCTTTCCTTCGCTTGCTACAATGCTATTCGAAAGAAATCTCAATCCTCAAAAAATCAGTAAATTCGCATCATAAAGAGCCCCTTCAGTTGGAAGGGGCTCTTATTTTATACAAAAAAAGCATCCCTTAGGATGCTAGTTTAGCTCCGCCAGTAGGACTCGAACCTACGACATCATGATTAACAGTCATGCGCTACTACCAACTGAGCTATGGCGGAATGAGATATAGTCCGTACGGGATTCGAACCCGTGTTACCGCCGTGAAAAGGCGGTGTCTTAACCCCTTGACCAACGGACCATGTCATTAACAGAACATATCCCATTATACCATCGATTCAAAAATTGTCAAGCCTTTTTCTGTATTTTATTTAATAATTCTTCGACCCTTTTCACCTGTGTACGAGAAACAGGGCAAGTTTTCTCCTCTTCTAACATCAAGAGTCTCTTGCGACGATCAAAACTGACAATCATTCTTTGATTCACTAGATAAGACTGATTAGGACTGAAGAAATGATTGTCCACATCTTTTTCAAGTATATCCTTGATAGTCCCTAAAAATTCCTTTTGAAAATTCTTTCCAACAAGTCGCAATTTGTGGGAAACTCCAGTTGTTTCAATGTACAATATATCTCGATATGGCACTCGAATTTCCATATTTTTGAAACTATACTCAAAGAAATCAATGATATTTTTATTTTCAATCACATTCTTCTTCAAGTAGAGAATACATTCTCTAATTTTTTCCTTAAACAAGTTTTCATTCAAGGTTTTTTCAATAAATTCAAGAGCTGATACCTTGTAACGATAGGTAATAGTAGCAAATTCCGATTTCGTCGTGATAAAGGCAATGATCGCAAAAGGATTGACCTCACGAATCATTTGAGCTGCCTTGATACCAGCTTTTTCATCCCCTTTGATATCAATGTCAAGGAAGAAAAGCTGATGAAAATCACCATTGGTTAGATATTCCTTTAGTTCAGTTATTTTACTGGTGGAAACAATATTTAATCGTAGGCCTTCCTCCTCAGCGATAGCTTTCACATGTTTCTCTACTCGAACTTGTTGAGAAATTTCGTCCTCTAGCAATACAATATTCATCTATCTTCCTTTCTCTCCAATAACTAAGCTCTGCGTAAATCTTCCATTGATCAACTCTGTCTCTAGAAAAATAGCAGCATATTCTCCAATAAGCTCTTTTACAATCGCAAGGCCCATTCCTCTACGATCCCCTTTAGTTGAAAATCCTTTTTCATAGAGCTTATTCCAATTAATCGGTTCATCAGAAATAGAGTTCTTTATGATCAGATGCACTCCATTCGGCATATTAAAAATCGCTATTTGAACTTCTTTTTCTTGACTCATTTTAGCAGCTTCAATAGCATTATTGACTAAAATTCCAACAGTTCGTACGAGATCCAACAATCTCATTGGAACCTTTTCAATAATATCTTCTGTTTCAAAGGTTAGTTTGACACCCATTTCCTCCGCATAGATCCATCCCCTACTTAGGATACTTCTCAAAGCAGAATCTCGAATATTTCCTAGGTCAAATCCTGTATATTCTTCTTTTTGGAGTTGGCCGTAGCATTCCTCAAGAACATCTCTTTGAATTCGTTTAATATCCTCAATATTTTCTTCCTCAATCGCTAAATTTAAGGAAGTGATAATATTGCCAAAATCATGACGAAAACCTTTTAATTCTAAATAGAGGCCTTGAATTTTATTCATATACTGCTCCATTTGGCGCTGTTCGAACCTCTTTTGCTTCAACTCCATTTTCTTTTCATAACGATCTCGAACCGTCTTCATTTGAACCATGGTTCCGATAAATATCAAGAAGCAAATCGTTGCTACCATGCTACCAAAACTATTGAAATGAGCAATATCACTTATCCAATGAGAAGCATTCAATACTAAGGTTAAAATAAGATAACTAACAATCAATTGTTGGACAAATTTCTTAAAAACCCGCTCTTTAAAATAGAGAAGATTCACTTCGAGAATGGCAATAATTCTCGTAATAATAACAATCGATAAAACTGAAATAAGAGTAACAAAAAATATAGAATAATAAGTTACTATGTAATCTCCAGTTATAGACGATAAAATTACTGATAAAAAAGTATCTGTTGTCTCAAAAGCTAGATAAATAAACAGAGAATATAAAATTGCAAAAAAATGGTCATATCTACAGAAGAATCTATAGTACGCGTAAAAAAATAGAGGATAAGCTAAAATAAAGAAAGCGTATAAGAAATCTAATTCAAAATATCCTAAAATATAAGATATCACATAAAGTAAAGTAGAAATGATTAAAATTAAATAGAATTTTGAATGCTTATGTTTTAATTGTCTATCAATTAATGGATAAGATAAAATCAAGGGTAATCCAATGAGAATAAAATACACATAATTCATGGACATTATTTTTTACCTTTTTTAAATAAATCTCTAATAATAATTTTTGAATGTTTATCCCCTCCACAAATTTGCTGCAATTCTTTTTCTGTAAGAACCTTAAATTCTTTAGAAACTGTTGATGGATTGTTTTTCATAAAAGAATCTCCTTATAATTTATTTGATCATTAAATTATTAAATTTAATATACATAAATTTTAGTAAAAAATCAAAGAATTTTTTAACATTTCCGCTATTTGGTTCATTTTTACAGCTATTTGGAACGAAAAATCTAGTTTTTGCAATTTTTTTATCCCATCTGTTTAGAAAAATTCTAGTTTTTTTTAAACTAAGTAACAAAAAAACGTGATTTTTATACAAATCACGTTTTTATTTTGATCCCAGCAGGATTCGAACCTGCGACCGTTCGCTTAGAAGGCGAATGCTCTATCCAGCTGAGCTATGAGACCAGATGTCTTTTTATTCTATCAGAAAATAGGAGGAGCGTCAAGATTCATTTATGGTAAGGACTTCCTTGTTGAATCATAAATGCCCGGTAGATTTGTTCGATTAAAACAAGCTTCATCAATTGATGGGGAAGGGTTAACTTTCCAAAACTCATAAGTAAATTCGCTCGTTTTTTAACTGCTGGGGACAAACCTAGACTTCCTCCAATCACGAAGGTAATTTCAGAATACCCTCGTACAGTCACCTCTTCTATGGTTTGACTAAACTTCTCAGATGGAAATTGTTGCCCTTCAATCGCTAAGGCAATCACATACTCACGATCTCCAATTTTAGCTAATATGCGATTTCCTTCTTTTTCTAGGATTTGCTGATTTTCTAAATCACTAGCCCGATCAGGAGTTTTGTCATCCGGTAATTCTATCATTTCTAGCTTCGTAAACCGCCCCAAGCGTTTCGTATACTCGGCGATTCCATCTTTTAAATACTTTTCTTTTAATTTTCCAACTGTTACAATCTTAATTTTCATATTCATATTCTAACACAAATGAACTTATACACAAGTCTTCAACAAATAGACCAGCATCTATCTTTCAAAAAATGGCTCTATATTCACGTTTTTCACACTTATACACAGTTTTCCACAACTTGTGGAAAAAATTTCCATTTTAAGTTATAATTAAGAAACTAGGTCTATACTTTTCCATAATTGGAACAATAGGAGAAAACTATGAAACAACCATCAAATTTTCTAAAAAAAATTTTGCAACTTTTACTTGTTCTTGTCATTGGGTTTACTGGAGGAATCTTAGGGACCTTGACCTCTTTCCAGTTTACCAAGGGGAATTCTACAAATCCTAGCCAAGAAATAAAATCTACCAAAGTTAATCATGCTTATAAGAATACAACATCAACTAGTGAAGCTGTTGATAAGGTTAAAAATGCTGTTGTTTCTGTTATTACCTATGCTGAAACCTCTGAAAAAGGCTTCATCAATGGAGAAACAGATTCTGATCCAGAAGTAGCTAGTGAAGGTTCAGGTGTTATCTATAAAAAAGACGGTAAAGACGCTTATTTAGTAACAAATGCCCACGTATTAATGGGAGCAACAAAAGCCGATATTCTCTTTGCAGATGGAAATAAAGTTTCTGGAGAAGTTGTTGGTTCTGATACTTTCTCAGATATTGCGGTTGTTAAAATCAGTTCAGATAATGTTACGACCGTGGCTGAATTTGGGGATTCATCTAAGTTGACTGTTGGAGAGACCGCAATCGCTATTGGTAGTCCTTTAGGAACAAAATTTGCCAATTCCGTTACCCAAGGGATTGTCTCTAGTCTCGGACGTACTGTGAAGCTCAAATCAGAAGACGGCCAAAATGTATCTACAAAAGCGTTGCAAACGGACGCTGCAATCAACCCAGGGAATTCTGGTGGTCCCCTTATCAATATTCAGGGACAAGTCATCGGAATTACCTCAAGTAAAATCTCTTCAAATGGCCAAACTGCGGTTGAAGGAATGGGATTTGCAATTCCTGTAAATGATGTACAAAATATTATTGAACATTTAGAAAAAGATGGTAAAGTCATTCGTCCAGCTCTTGGAATTACCATGATGGACCTGGCTAACCTATCCTCTTCTGATCTTAGCCAATTAGACATTCCAAGCAAACTCAAAGGTGGGGTTCTTGTCCGCTCAGTTGAAAATGATATGCCGGCATCCAAATATTTGCGTCGATTAGATATCATTACAAAAATCGATGACACAAACATTGAATCAACTGCAGATTTACAATCTGCCCTCTATTCTCATCAAATTGGTGATAAAATTAAAATCATTTTCTATAGAGATGGTAAGCAAAAAACAGCTACCATTGAGCTGACAAAATCTACAGAAAATCTTGGAAATTAAGTAAATTTACAACAGTGTCAACACACCTTTACGAAATTGTAAAGGTGTGTTATGCTATATACATCATGGAAAAAATTGATATTATTGACGTAAAGCAAATACGAACCAATCCTTTTCAACCTCGTCAAACCTTTGTACAAGAAAAATTAGAAGAACTCGCAGCTTCAATCAAAGAAAATGGATTAATCCAGCCCATTATTGTTCGAAAATCTCCGATTGTTGGTTATGAACTACTTGCTGGAGAAAGACGCTACCGAGCAGCTCAAATGGCTGGTTTCAAAGAAATCCCTGCGATTATAAGAGAATTATCAGATGATGACATGATCAAACAAGCCATTATCGAAAATTTACAAAGGGAAGATTTGAATCCAATTGAAGAGGCCGAATCCTACCAACATCTTATTGATAAAGGGGCTACCCATGAAGAAATTGCACAATTTATGGGAAAATCTCGTCCTTACATCAGCAACATGGTCCGTTTGCTTCATCTCTCACCAGCTGTCAAAGAAGCCATCAAAAATGATCAAATTTCACAAGGACATGCCCGCATTTTAGTTCCTTTAAAAGAAGATCAACAAATCTATTGGTTGGAACGAACTCTGAAAGAAGGGCTAAGCGTTCGTAGTTTGGAAGAAAAGGTTGGTCAAAAAAAGAAAAGGCCAAGTAAAAAAGAAAAAGAACTCTTTTTAGCACAGGAAGAAAACAGATTAAAAAAGATGCTGGGAACCGAAGTAGAAATCCGTCTGACAAAACAAGAAAAAGGTAGTATTCATATTTCATTTAACAACCTTGATGAATACCAACGAATTATTAACAGTCTCAAATGAGGCTGTTATTTTTTATAGCACAATTAACAGATTTATCCACTTCTTCAAAAATCCTCCTTACTTGATATTCCTACTTTCTTCTCTCTTATCCCCAACCTGTGGAAAACTTCTACACACATTGGGGATAACTATTCACATATTGTGGAAAATACTCTTTTTTATTCCCTTAAAACAAGTTGTGGAAAACTCCCTCCTTTTATGATAAAATAAGAAAAACATAGCAAGTAAAAATGAATAGGAGGGCGATAAGTGTCAAGAGAAGAAACATTCTGGAATCGTGTGATTGAATTAAGTAAAAAGACATTTAAAAAAGAAATATTTGACTATTTTGTCCTTACTTCAAGACTCATCAAAGTCGATCAACAAGAAGCCGTTATTTATTTAGATGCGGAAGTAAAAAAATTATTCTGGGAAGAGAATATGACAAAGGTGATTTTGACTGCTGGATTTGAAATTTATGCAGTAGAATTAACCATTTCCTATCAATTCAATCTTGAAGAAGAGGAAGAAGAAAAAGAGTTTATTCCCCTTTCAGAAATGAATAGAGACTATGCAGTGAGCCATGCTCCGATAGTAGATTTGCCTCCTATCCAAACAGGATTAAGAAAGAAATACACCTTTGATAATTTTGTAAGTGGAGATGGAAATCAATGGGCTTTGGCTGCCGCTTTAGCAGTTTCTGAAAACCTTGCTACCACTTATAATCCTTTATTTATCTATGGAGGACCCGGTTTAGGTAAAACGCATTTGCTCAACGCGATTGGGAATCAGATTATGGAAAACTACCCAAATGCTCGAGTAAAATACATCCCAGCAGAATCCTTTATCAATGAATTTTTAGAGCGTCTTCGCCTCAATGATATGGATACCTTTAAAAAAACCTATCGAAACTTGGATTTGCTCTTAATTGATGATATTCAATCGCTTGGAGGAAAAAAGGTTACAACTCAAGAAGAGTTCTTTAATACCTTTAATGCTCTTTATGGGGATAATAAGCAGATTGTCCTAACCAGCGATCGTAGTCCTGATCATTTAGATAGCTTAGAAGAACGTCTAGTCACGCGCTTTAAGTGGGGCTTGACGCAAAATATTACACCACCAGATTTTGAAACTCGAATCGCTATTTTGAGAAATAAAATCGAAGACCTGGACTTTACTTTCCCTGATGATACACTTGAATACCTAGCAGGTCAATTTGATTCTAACGTCCGAGACTTAGAGGGTGCGTTGAATGATATCTCTCTTGTGGCAAGAGTAAAAAAAATCAAAGATATTACAATTGATGTCGCAGCTGAAGCCATTCGAGCTCGTAAGAATGAAGCCTTACAAATTACGGTGATTCCTATTGAAAAGATTCAAACGGAAGTTGGAAAATTTTACAATGTCAGTGTCAATGAAATGAAAGGATCTCGACGGGTTCAAAATATTGTCCTAGCTCGACAAGTAGCTATGTACCTCGCCCGCGAGATGACCGACAATAGTCTTCCTCGTATCGGTCGTGAATTTGGAGGAAAAGACCATACAACGGTCATGCATGCTTATGAAAAAATCAAAGGGATGATCGAAATTGATGACAATCTCAGACTTGAGATTCAAACCATCAAGAAAAAATTAAAGTAATCCCATGTGGACAATCCTAGAAAAACTTGCTTCTTTTTCCACATGTTGTGAACAAGGAACTTTTCAATTCCTGTCTGGCTTTAGAAGAGTTTTCCACATGTTCCACACACTCTACTATTACTATTAACTTACTAATACTAAAATAATAAAAGGAGATCTCATGATCAATTTTTCTATTAACAAGGCTTATTTCCTACAAGCTTTAAATACGACAAAAAGAGCCATTAGTTCAAAAAATGCAATTCCAATCTTATCCACTATTAAGATTGATGTCACTTCTGAAGGGATTACTCTCATTGGATCAAATGGACAAATCTCAATCGAATACTTTATTTCTGTTAAAGATGAAAATGCAGGCCTTCTAGTAACGACACCAGGTGCTATTCTTTTAGAAGCAACTTTCTTTATCAATGTTGTATCCAGTCTACCAGATGTCGTTTTAGATGTGAAAGAAATCGAACAAAAACAAATTGTATTAGTTAGTGGAAAATCAGAAATTACCCTTAAAGGGAAAGATGCAGAACAATATCCTCGTATTCAAGAAATTTCAGCCAGCAACCCTCTAACGCTCCCAATTCAAACTTTGAAGAAAATCATTTCTGAGACAGCTTTTGCAGCAAGTACCCAAGAAAGTCGTCCGATTTTGACAGGAGTTCATTTTGTTCTTTCTGATCACAAGGAATTAAAAACGGTGGCAACGGATTCTCATCGAATGAGTCAAAAAAATATTACCCTTGAAAAAAATGGGGATAACTTTGATGTTGTGATTCCAAGCCGTTCTTTACGCGAATTAACGTCTGTCTTTTCAGATGAGATTGAACAGGTTGAAGTCTTCTTTGCCAATAACCAGATTTTATTTAGAAGTGACAATATCAGTTTCTATACACGCCTGTTGGAAGGAAACTATCCAGATACGGATCGCTTGATTCCAACAGAGTTTAGTTCGGAAGTAACCTTTAAAGTTGCTCATCTTCGCCAAGCCATGGAACGGGCCCGCCTGTTGTCTAATGCTACTCAAAACGGTACTGTTAAATTAGAAATCGCTAGTGGGGTTGTTTCTGCCCACGTAAATTCTCCTGAAGTAGGGCGCGTGAATGAAGAAATTGATACAGAAGCAGTTTCGGGAGATGATTTAAACATCAGCTTTAATCCAACTTATTTAATCGACGCTTTGAAAGCCATTGAAAGTGAAAAAGTCGTCATTCGCTTTATCTCTGCAGTTCGTCCCTTTACATTGGTACCAGCAGAGGAATCTGAACGCTTCATTCAATTAATTACACCAGTTCGGACCAATTAAGGGCCAAAAGCTAGCATTGAACAGGCTAGCTTTTCGTCTTCTATGTTGATGAAAGGAAAATCCATGTATCAGGTCGGTGATTTTGTAGAAATGAAAAAACCCCATGCTTGTA
Source organism: Streptococcus sp. bf_0095 (assembly GCF_004166885.1). Classification (GTDB taxonomy): domain Bacteria; phylum Bacillota; class Bacilli; order Lactobacillales; family Streptococcaceae; genus Streptococcus. The sequence continues at coordinate 596,842 of NZ_RCYU01000002.1, forward strand.
TCATCAAAGCAACAGGGAAAAAAGCCAATCGTTGGGAAATTCGGCGAGTAGGGGCAGATATCAAAATTCGTTGTAGCAATTGTGATCATATGGTCATGATGAGCCGTCATGATTTCGATCAAAAATTAAAAAAAGTATTGTAAAAGGTTCAGTCATCTAGGTGACTGAACCTTTTGTATTATTTTAATTCTTCAAATTTTCCATTTTTTACTTCTTTGAAGCCATTAGATTTAAAGGTTTTAAGTGTTGTCTTGTAGCCAATGTAATCAACATTTTGATTTTCTTGTGCAGCAATTAACTGATTTTCTTGTAATTCTTTTAAATCTGCCTTGGTATAATCAATCTTTGTTTTTTCAACGACATAGTCATCCTTATATTCTGCAGAGTGTGAGAATCCTTTGATATCTTTGAATTTTTTATCGTATTCATCAATAACTTTTTTTAATTGTTCTTTTGGCAATCCTGTACCTTCGTAGTAGATAACACTTGTAGAATCTGTACTTAGAATTTTATCACCCTGATATTCAACAATGACACGAATGTCTGTTTTCTTATCTTGGTCAATCAATTGAAGGTAACCTTTTTTTGTACTTTGTCCACAAGCTCCCAGAAGAAAGAGAGTAAAGATAGCTAAAAGAGGCAGAAGGATCGATTTAATTGATAGTTTTTTCATGACGAAAACTCCTTTATTATTATTGGTTTGATTATACCATATTCTTATGAAATTGGACAGGTGACTGTTAGTTTTAAGGGAGAGCATTTTTTCATCATCTTGTGCTTTGAATTATGTTATAATAAAAGGGATTGAAATGTGAACGGAGAAGAAGAAAAATGGCTTTAACAGCAGGTATCGTTGGTTTGCCAAACGTTGGTAAATCAACCCTATTTAACGCAATTACAAAAGCAGGAGCAGAGGCTGCAAACTATCCCTTTGCGACCATTGATCCAAACGTTGGAATGGTAGAAGTTCCAGATGAACGTCTCCAAAAATTAACGGAAATGATCACTCCTAAGAAGACAGTGCCGACAACCTTTGAATTCACAGATATTGCAGGGATTGTAAAAGGTGCGTCAAAAGGAGAAGGTCTCGGTAATAAATTCTTGGCCAACATCCGTGAAGTGGATGCTATTGTCCATGTGGTACGTGCTTTTGATGATGAAAATGTCATGCGGGAGCAAGGCCGTGAAGATGCCTTTGTCGATCCACTAGCAGATATTGATACCATTAACCTAGAGTTGATTTTGGCTGACCTAGAATCTGTCAACAAACGCTATGCGCGTGTGGAAAAGATGGCCCGTACGCAAAAGGACAAGGATTCCGTTGCAGAATTTAATGTCCTCCAAAAGATTAAGCCAGTGCTTGAAGACGGGAAGTCAGCTCGTACCATCGAATTCACAGACGAAGAACAAAAAGTTGTCAAAGGTCTCTTCCTCTTGACCACTAAACCAGTTCTGTATGTAGCGAATGTGGATGAGGATGTGGTTGGAGACCCAGATTCGATTGATTATGTGAAACAAATTCGTGAATTCGCAGAAACAGAAAATGCAGAAGTAGTAGTGATTTCTGCGCGTGCGGAGGAAGAAATTTCTGAGTTAGACGATGAAGATAAAAAAGAGTTTCTTGAAGCCATTGGTTTGACAGAATCAGGTGTGGATAAGTTGACGCGTGCAGCTTACCATTTACTTGGACTTGGAACTTACTTCACAGCTGGTGAAAAAGAAGTTCGCGCTTGGACTTTTAAACGTGGTATGAAAGCTCCACAAGCAGCTGGAATCATCCACTCTGACTTTGAAAAAGGATTTATTCGTGCTGTAACCATGTCTTATGATGATTTGGTCAAATATGGATCTGAAAAGGCTGTAAAAGAAGCAGGACGCTTGCGAGAAGAAGGAAAAGACTATGTCGTTCAAGATGGCGACATCATGGAATTCCGCTTCAATGTATAAAGAAAACAAGTAAATAACCAAAAGGTTGGAAAAAAATTCCAACCCTTTTGGCTTTTGAAAGGGAAAGTAAATGACAAAATTAATCGTCGGATTGGGAAATCCGGGAGATAAATATGTGGAAACCAAACACAATGTAGGCTTTATGTTAGTGGATCAGCTGGCAAAATCTCTCAACCTCACCTTCTCACATGATAAGATTTTTCAAGCAGATGTGACCTCCACCTTTATAGATGGAGAAAAGGTCTTTTTGGTCAAGCCAACCACTTTTATGAATGAGAGTGGCAAGGCCGTGCACGCGCTTTTGACCTATTATGGCCTAGAGGTGGAAGATTTGGTCGTTATTTATGATGACCTGGATATGGAAGTCGGCAAGATTCGCCTTCGGGTTAAAGGATCAGCTGGAGGCCACAACGGAATCAAGTCGATCATCAACCATATTGGAACTCAGACCTTTAATCGCATCAAGATTGGAATCGGGAGACCCAAGCATGGCATGTCAGTAGTCCACCATGTCTTAGGAAAATTCGATCAGGATGATTATGCCACCATCCTCCTTGCTATCGACAAATCAGAGGAAGCTCTTCGCTTTTATTTAAAAGAAGGGCAGTTTGAGAAAACAATGCAACAATACAATGGATAAATATAAGACACTGGTTGATCTATTTCAACAAAATAAAAATATTAGAAAATGGCAACAAGACCAGCAAAAAAGAAGTCGCTCTCTTCTACTAGGACTGTCTTCGTCTACAAAAGCCATTACCATGGCGACAGTTGTCGAAGACGGACACAAGGTCTTGGTCTTGACCTCTTCCCAAAATGAAGCAGAACGGCTCGCCAGTGATTTATTGGGATTATTAGGCGAAGAAAAGGTCTATCTTTTCCTCGGAGATGACAATCCTTTGGCAGAGTTTGTCTTTGCTTCCCAGGAACGGGTCTTTTCTCGTCTGGAAGCTCTGGATTTTCTTTTAGCTCCAGAAAAAGAAGGGATCGTCATTGCCAATGTAAGTGGTAGTCGTTTGCTCTTACCTAATCCAAAGACTGTCAGCTCTATGATTCAGTCTTTCTCTGTTGGAGAAGAAAAAAATCTGACAGAGTTGAAAGATACCCTCCTGGCCATGGGCTATCAAAAGGTTTCACAGGTAAGCCAACAGGGAGAGTTTAGTCTTCGAGGGGATATTTTAGATCTTTTTGAAGCCAGTCAAGATTTCCCTTATCGCCTGGAATTTTTTGGAGATGAGATTGATGGCATTCGGACTTTTTCTCCAGAGACTCAACGTTCACTAGAAAATCTAGATGCGGTAACAGTTCATCCAGTTAGCGATATGTTACTAACTAAAGATGATTTTTTAAGAGGACAGAAGAATCTAGAAAATATGATTCAAAAAAGTCCTCATCCAGAGCTCAAATCCTATTTGACTGAGATTCTCACAGAAGCGCATCACCAGCGTCTCCATGCAGATAGTCGAAAATTTCTCTCTCTTTTTTATCAGCAAACCTACACTCTCTTTGATTACCTCCCCAAACATGCTCCTCTTTTTTTGGATGATTACCATAAAATCATGGATCAGGAGGCGCGGTTTGATGTAGACGTTGCTAACCTTTTGACAGAGGACCTACAAAAGAGTCGCTCTTTCGCTGAAGCCCAGTATTTTGCGGACAATAGCGCACTCTTACGCACTTATAAACCAGCTTCTTATTTTTCAAATTTTCAAAAAGGCTTGGGAAATCTGCGATTTGATGCCCTCTATTCTTTTAACCAATACCCCATGCAGGAATTCTTCAGTCAGTTCTCTCTTTTAAAAGATGAAATTGACCGTTTCCGTAAACAAGATTACACAGTCATTCTTCAGGTGACGAGTAAACAAGGACTCCACCAGTTACAAGAGCACTTGAGAGACTACGGGATCCAACTGGATTATCTTGCACCCGATCAGCTTCATCCAGGACAGAGCCAGTTGGTCATCGGTGGGTTAGCGCGTGGCTTCCACTTTGTGGATGAGAAGATTGTCCTGATTACAGAGACAGAAATCTTCCAGAAAAAGGTTAAACGAAAGATTCGTCGGCAAACCATTTCCAACGCTGAGCGGTTAAAAAACTATAATGAGTTGGAAAAGGGAGACTACGTTGTTCACCAGGTTCATGGAATTGGTCAGTATTTGGGACTAGAAACCATTGAAATTTCTGGTGTCCACCGAGATTATGTCTCCATCCAATATCAAAATGGAGACCGGATTTCCATCCCTGTGGATCAAATCCAGATGCTGTCCAAGTATGTTGCGAGTGATGGTAAACCTCCTAAAATCAACAAACTCAACGATGGTCGCTTCCAAAAGGCTAAACAAAAGGTCCGTCAGGAAGTAGAGGATATTGCAGAGGATCTGATTCAACTTTATGCAGAGCGAAGCCAATTGCAAGGCTTTGCCTTTACTCCAGACGATGAGAACCAAGAAGCTTTTGATCAGGCTTTTCCCTATGTTGAAACAGATGATCAGATTCGCTCTATCCAAGAAATCAAGAAGGATATGGAATCTTCAAGCCCTATGGATCGCCTCTTGGTCGGAGACGTGGGATTTGGGAAGACAGAAGTTGCTATGCGAGCGGCCTTTAAAGCTGTCAAAGACCATAAACAAGTGGCTGTCTTAGTTCCGACAACGGTCCTAGCTCAACAGCATTATGCCAATTTCAAAGAACGCTTCGAAGCCTTTCCAGTAGAAGTTGATGTCTTGAGTCGTTTCCGTAGTCGTGCTGAGCAAAAAGAAACCTTGGAAAAACTAAAAAAAGGCCAGGTCGATATCCTGATTGGTACCCACCGCCTTTTATCTAAGGATGTGGAATTTGCGGATCTCGGTCTTATCGTGATTGATGAGGAGCAACGGTTCGGTGTCAAACACAAGGAAACCCTCAAGGAGTTAAAGAAAAAAGTCGATGTTTTAACCTTAACGGCAACGCCCATTCCTCGTACCCTTCATATGTCTATGTTGGGGATTCGGGATTTGTCCGTTATTGAAACTCCGCCGACCAATCGTTATCCTGTTCAAACCTATGTCTTAGAAACCAATCCAACCATTATCCGAGATGCTATTCGTCGGGAGATGGATCGGGGAGGTCAGGTTTACTATCTCTACAACAAGGTAGATACCATTGAGCAAAAAGTTTCAGAGTTACAAGAATTGGTACCGGAAGCCTCTATTGGGTTTGTCCATGGACAGATGAGTGAGGTACGGTTGGAAAACACCTTGATGGATTTCATTGAAGGTGAGTATGATATTTTAGTTACGACCACCATTATTGAAACAGGTGTGGATATCCCCAATGCCAATACCCTCTTTATTGAAAATGCCGACCATATGGGCTTGTCTACCCTTTACCAATTGCGAGGACGGGTTGGACGAAGCAATCGCATTGCCTATGCTTATTTGATGTACCGGCCGGACAAAACCTTGACAGAAGTTTCTGAAAAGCGTCTTGAAGCCATTAAAGGATTCACTGAATTGGGGTCTGGTTTTAAGATTGCTATGCGAGATTTGTCTATTCGTGGTGCCGGGAATATTTTAGGGGCTTCTCAATCTGGTTTTATCGATTCCGTCGGATTTGAAATGTATTCACAGTTACTCGAAGCTGCTATTGAGAAGAAACAAGGAAAAGAGAAAAAACGCCAAAAAGGAAATGCGGAGCTCAATCTCCAAATTGATGCCTACATTCCAAGTGATTATATCTTCGATGAACGTCAAAAAATTGAAATTTACAAACGTATTCGAGAAATTCAAATTCAAGAAGATTATGAACTGCTGCAAGATGAATTGATTGATCGTTTCGGAGAATATCCTGATGTGGTAGCCTATCTCCTAGAAATAGGGTTTATCAAATCTTATCTAGACCAGGTCTTTGTTAAAGTGGTTGATCGAAAAGACAATCAACTAACGGTGAAATTTGAGCCAATTACCAAGCAACTTTTCTTGACTCAAGATTATTTTGCTGCCTTATCAGCAACTAATTTAAAAGCTCGTATTGCAGAAAGCCAAGGATTGATTGAATTAATCTTTGATGTGCGAAATAAAAAAGACTTCGAAATTTTAGAAGGCTTGCGACAATTTGGGGAAAAATTACTGGCCATCAAGCAGGAAAAAATGGAAAAACAAGACTAGAAAGAAAGATTTTACTAGGCTCTTTCTAAAAAAATGGTACAATAATACATTAGAGGTGATACGATGAGATTAGATAAATATTTAAAAGTTTCCCGCATTATCAAAAGACGCCCTGTAGCTAAAGAAGTAGCCGATAAGGGGCGCATCAAAGTCAATGGGGTCCTAGCGAAAAGTTCAACCGACTTGAAGGTAAATGACGAAGTCGAAGTTCGCTTTGGAAATAAGCTATTGACAGTAAAAGTGTTGGAAATGTTAGATAGTACTAAAAAAGAAGATGCGTCTAAAATGTATGAAATCATTCGTGAAACAAGGATAGAAGAAGATGCCTAAAAATATTGTACAAATGAATAATCGGTATATTCAAGACGAACATCAGCGTCAGAAATACCAGAATGAGGAGCGAAAAAAACAGAACCGTTTTATGGGTTGGGTTCTCATTTTAATTATTTTATTGTTTATTCTCCCAACTTATAATCTGGCTCAGAGTTACCAGACGCTTCAAAAACGCAAACAACAATACGTTCAATTGCAAGAACAATATCAGCAAACCCTTGAGGAAAAAGAATATCAAAAGGATATCGTAGAGAAGTTGAAGGATGACGAATACGCTGCAAAATATGCACGCGCAAAATATTCCTTCTCTAAAGATGGCGAATATATTTATACGATACCTAATTTATTACCGAAATAATGGAAAATATTGTAAAAACCGTTCAACAATTTCTAGAATATTCTGATACAAAATTAGAAGAGTTAGCTAAAAAAAATCAAGCCTTAAAATTGCAAGAAGAAACTCAGGAAAGGAGCAAGGATGAATAAGTTAGTTTATTGGATGATTTTTCCTACTTTCTTAGTCACCCAACCCTTATCTGATTCATCCCAAGTCCAAGTTCCACTGACTGCTGATTCTTCATACACTAGTCAAATAGGGACTCAGGATCATTTCTTTGTCTCCATCCCATCCAATCCGAATGTTTATCAGCCAATCGTGACCTATTCGGATCCAGAATTGCGTCAAAAAGCTGGGGAAATCAAACCTGATACTCCCTTTACTGTTGATCAATTGTTTGTCAATAATCAAGGGAAATCTGTTTTTAAATTATCGAATAAACAGTATGTAGTAGCTGATCAAGATCAAATTTACGAAGATTCGATTTTGGAATTAACAGAAGAAAAAAAGACCATGTGGCTGACATCCTCTTTTACAGTTTATGATCAACCCTTGGTAAATGGCGCAAAAAGCAAAAAAACAAGTCTGACTCCCTATAGTAAGGTTGAAATCACCAAGACTGCCAAAACTTTAAAAGGGACCTATCTAGAAATTTCTGGCCAGGGGTGGATTGCAAAAGATGAACTTTCTGCTACAGATAATCGGATGGAGAAAGTCCAAGAGATTCTCAATCAGAAGTACAACAAAGACGGAATTGCAGTTTACGTGAAGCAGGTGGATACTGGAAAGACTGCTGGGATACATGAAGATCAGGAAATGTATTCTGCTAGTATAGCCAAGCTCTTGTATTTGTACTATACTCAAAAAGAGATAAACGAAAACCATGTAGATTTGCAGACTCCTTTAAAATATACAAAAGAAGTCAATGATTATCCAGGAGCTTATGAACCGGAAGGCAGTGGAAGTATTTCAAAAACACCGGATGATAAGGAATATACCGTCGCTGATTTGATTAATCGGGTGGCAAAAGAATCTGATAATGTTGCGCAAAACATTTTAGGCTATTATGTAACGCATCAATCAGACAAAGAATTTCAAAAGGTGACCAATAAGATTGCAGGAAAAACGTGGAATGTAGAAACTAGAATGGCATCTCCAAAAATGGCAGGAAATGTCATGGAAGCTATCTACCAACAAAATGGTGGAATCATTGATGCTCTGTCAGAGACTCGCTTTGATGATCAACGAATTTCAAAAGATATCCCAGTCAAGGTCGCTCACAAGATTGGAGATGCCTATGATTTCCGTCATGATGTCGCCATTGTTTATACAGAATCACCATTTATTTTAGCTATTTTTACGGATCACTCTGATTACGAGACTATCTCAGCAATTGCCAAAGATATTTATGAGGTCTTACAGTAATGAAAGATAAATTTCTTCAGTTCTGTCTAAAGGAGGGGCTTTTTGAATCTCATCAAAAAGTCCTTTTGGCTTTATCAGGAGGGGTGGACTCCATGACCTTACTGGATTGGCTCTACCATTATCGGCACCAATTAGGAATCGACCTCGTACTTGCTCATGTCAATCATCACCAACGCATTGAAGCTGACCAAGAAGAAAGAGGAATTCGAGCAATAGCTGAAGCAAAACATCTACCGCTGAAGGTTGCCCATTTCTCTGGTCCTTTTTCTGAAAGCCAAGCTAGACAATTCCGCTATGATTTCTTTGAAAAAGTTATGAAAGAAGAAGCTTGTAGCGCTCTCGTCACCGCTCATCATATGGATGATCAGGCAGAAACGATTTTAATGCGTCTGATTCGTGGGAGTCGTCCACGGCATTTAAAAGGTATTCCTTTAAAACAACCATTTGGACAGGGTGTGTTGATCCGTCCCCTCTTATATTTCAAAAAAAAGGATTTTCCAGAAATTTTTCATTATGAGGATAAGAGCAACCGCTCCTTGGACTATTTCCGTAATCGTATCCGCCATCGTTATCTCCCACTGTTAGAAAAAGAAAATCCTCAAGTGACGAGTGCTTTGGTCAACTTAGGAGAGGATCTCAGTCATTGGCACCAGGCTTTAAAAGAGTTGACCAAAGATTTGAATCCACAAGATGTGACACAGTTTCAAAAGCAATCACCAGCTGTTCAGATTTATTTGCTGGAAGAGTATCTAGCTAGTTTTCCAGACTTGCAATTGAGTCGGGCACAATTTGAACAATTACATAGAATAGTAGTGACCAAGTCCAATACGCAACAAGTTCTAAAGAATGGTTATGAACTTTACAAAGACTATCACTATTTTGAAATTCGGAAAATCAGTCGTAGGACGGATGACCGAATGTCAGAAGTTTTGTTACAATTTGGAACCATAAAGACAGTAGGTGCTTATCGCTTTTTATTTGGAGTGGAACCAAGCGATTCATATATGGAGGCAATCCCACTTCCAAACAACCACCCAGTTTTTATTCGCCCCCGTAAAAGGGGAGATCGTATTCTGATGAACGGTCACCATAGAAAAATTAGCAGATTGTTGATTAACCAAAAAATCCCTTTAAATCAACGAAACAATCTGGTGGTTTTAGAACAAGATAAACAAATACTGGCTATTCCTGAAATTGCGATCAGTGATTTGAGTAAGGAATTAAAAAATGGTATAATGAAGCATACAATTTATATCCAGAAAATAGATAGGTAAAAAAGATGTTAGAACAAGATATCAAAAAGATACTCATTTCCCACGATGAAATCGTGACTGCAGCACGTGAACTTGGTCAAAAACTGACAGAAGATTACCAAGGGAAAAATCCGATTTTAGTAGGGATTTTAAAAGGGTCAGTCCCATTTATGGCGGAATTGATCAAACATATTGATACGCATATTGAGTTGGATTTTATGCTAGTGTCTAGCTATCATGGTGGAACATCAAGCTCAGGCGTGATTAATATCATCAAAGATATGGACCAAGACATTAAGGGTCGAGATATTCTCTTTGTTGAAGATATCATTGATACTGGTAAAACTCTTAAGAGTTTGAAAGAATTGTTTGAAGGACGTCAACCAGCATCTGTTAAAATTGCTACCTTGTTGGATAAACCTGAAGGACGCTTGGTTGAGATTGAAGCAGATTACACTTGCTTTACCATCCCAAACGAGTTTGTTGTGGGCTATGGTTTAGACTACGATGAAAACTATCGAAACCTTCCTTATATCGGAGTATTAAAAGAAGAAGTGTATTCAAAATAGAGGAAACTAGATGAAAAATAACAAAAACAATGGTTTTGTTCGAAATCCTTTTCTGTATCTATTGATTATTGTAGCTGCTGTTACAGGTTTTCAGTATTTCTTTGCTGGAAATAGTATCGGACAAAGTCAGCAAATCAATTATACAGAATTGGTAAAAGAGCTTAAATCAGACAACGTCAAGGAAATTAGCTATCAGCCAAACGGTAGTGTCATTGAAATTTCCGGTACCTATAACAAAGCAAAAACCAGCAAGGATGATACAGGGGTTCAATTTTTCACTCCAAGTCCAAGTAAGGTGACTCGCTTCACAAGTGTAATTTTACCGTCTGATTTGACTGTTCAAGAATTACAAAACTTAGCATCCGAACATAAGGCTGATATCACCATTAAACGGGAAAGCTCAAGTGGAATGTGGATTACCATTCTGACTTCAATCGTTCCCTTTGTGATTGTCATGTTCTTCTTCTTCTCCATGATGAACCAAGGCGGTGGCGGTGGCGCCCGCGGAGCTATGAACTTCGGACGTAACAAAGCGCGTGCTACCAATAAAGAAGATATCAAGGTTCGTTTTTCAGATGTAGCAGGGGCTGAAGAAGAAAAACAAGAACTTGTTGAAGTGGTTGAATTCTTAAAAGATCCAAAACGCTTTACAAAATTGGGTGCTCGTATCCCAGCAGGTGTCCTTCTTGAAGGCCCTCCGGGAACTGGTAAAACTCTTCTAGCAAAAGCAGTTGCAGGAGAAGCTGGCGTTCCTTTCTTTAGTATTTCAGGTTCTGACTTCGTAGAAATGTTTGTCGGTGTCGGTGCAAGCCGGGTTCGGTCTCTATTTGAAGATGCTAAAAAAGCAGCTCCAGCCATTATCTTTATCGATGAGATTGATGCTGTTGGACGTCAACGGGGAGTTGGCCTTGGTGGGGGAAATGATGAACGGGAACAAACTCTCAACCAGCTCTTGATTGAGATGGATGGTTTTGAAGGAAACGAAGGCATCATCGTGATTGCAGCTACTAACCGTTCAGATGTTCTGGACCCAGCCCTCCTTCGTCCTGGGCGTTTTGACCGGAAGGTTTTAGTTGGTCGTCCAGATGTAAAAGGACGTGAAGCTATCTTGCGTGTCCATGCTAAAAACAAACCATTAGCCAAAGATGTCGACTTGAAACTAGTTGCCCAACAAACACCGGGATTTGTTGGAGCGGATCTTGAAAATGTCTTAAACGAAGCAGCTCTGGTAGCGGCTCGTCGCAATAAGAAGGTAATAGACGCCTCTGATATTGATGAAGCAGAAGACCGTGTGATTGCTGGTCCATCTAAGAAAGACCGAACAGTTTCTCAAAAGGAACGCGAATTGGTTGCTTACCACGAGGCAGGGCATACCATTGTCGGATTAGTCCTATCTAATGCTCGTGTTGTTCACAAGGTGACCATCGTTCCACGTGGACGTGCTGGTGGTTATATGATTGCTCTTCCAAAAGAAGACCAAATGCTTCTTTCTAAAGAAGATATGAAAGAACAATTGGCTGGATTGATGGGGGGACGTGTTGCAGAAGAAATTATCTTCAACGTCCAAACCACAGGAGCTTCCAATGACTTTGAACAAGCGACCCAAATGGCGCGTGCTATGGTAACGGAATATGGAATGAGTGAAAAACTTGGTCCAGTTCAATACGAAGGCAACCATGCTATGTTTGGAGCTCAAACGACTCAAAAATTCATTTCAGAGCAAACAGCATATGAAATTGATGAAGAAGTAAGAAGTCTTTTGAATGAAGCTCGAAATAAAGCGGCTGAAATCATCCAGAACAATCGTGAGACCCACAAGTTGATTGCGGAAGCCTTGTTGAAATACGAAACCTTGGACAGTGTTCAAATTAAGTCATTGTATGAAACAGGTAAAATGCCAGAAGATACTGATTTAGAATTAGAAAAAGAATCTAAACCATTATCTTATGAAGAAATTAAATCTAAAATGGAAGAAAATAAGTAATAAACTTTATAGTCTTCTAAAGTATTTAGAAGGAGCCGAAAATTTTGGCTCCTCAGATAGAAGATAAAGTCTTCTAAAAACTTTCCTTAGGTGAGATTGGACGTCAGCGAACTTCTAAGAAGTTCCATGACTAATTATTGAGCCTAAGGTCTTAATAATTCCGAGTGCCTGAAACTATTACGTTTCAGGCACTTTTCTCACGGCGGAAAAGTTTCTAATCTTCCTAAATGACTAAAAATAAAAGTAATTTTTTGAAAAGCATCTTGCTTTTTTATGTAAAACAATAGTTTGTCTACATTCAAGGGAGCTGAAATTTCGGCTCTTTTTTTTTTCAAAAAAGTGTTGACAGATGAAAATGAACTGATATAATAGATTACGTTGTAAAAATGGTCCGTTGGTCAAGGGGTTAAGACACCGCCTTTTCACGGCGGTAACACGGGTTCGAATCCCGTACGGACTATCGCAAAAAGTTGTTACATTCGTAGCAACTTTTTTTGTTTGATAAAACCATTATTCTGACATTCTTATCAAAATAATGACCGATTAGAGTTAAAAAAGATTCCAAATAGAAAATAAACCCAAATAAATCCAAACCTCCTTTAAAATGAAGACAAGTTAGAAAGGAGGTCCAATGAACTTTAAAAAATCATATGAAAAAGTAAAATGGATAGTATGGAAATGCGAAAAGGAATTTTATATTCATCTTTGGGATCACGCAGATTGGGAACAAGAAGGTAGACTGGTCTTATATGAGCTACAAATAAGTAATCCAGAAGTAGAAGAAAATGAAGAAATTCTATTAACCTACTTCAAAACAAAGTTTCGCAATCATATAAAAGATAAAGTTAGAAAACAAGAGAGTGATAAAAGGAAATTAAATAAGGTACCTTATACAGAGATTGGAGAAATTAGTCATCGACTTCGATCAAAAGAACTCTTTTTAGATGAACTAGTCCTGTTGAGAGGAGCCCTAAAAGAATTCCGAGAAAACCTAACCGATCAGGAAAAAGAAGACTATGATAAACTTCTGATGAATCAACGTTTTTCTGGACGAGCAAAAATGCGGAGAAGACTCCAAGAATACTTGAAAGATTTCAAGGATCATCATTTATGAAAAAGGATGTAAAAAAGCATCCTTTTTCATAAAAAAATAAAAATTTAAAAAAATAGAAAAAAGATATTGACAAGGTGAAGTGGACGTGATATACTAATATAGTTGTCGCGCGAGAGCGACAAAGACCTTTGAAAACTGAACAAGACGAACCAATGTGCAGG
>NZ_RCYU01000003.1 GCF_004166885.1 Streptococcus sp. bf_0095
TTTGGGAGTTTAGCTCAGCTGGGAGAGCATCTGCCTTACAAGCAGAGGGTCAGCGGTTCGATCCCGTTAACTCCCATTTTTCAAGCGGGTGTAGTTTAGTGGTAAAACTACAGCCTTCCAAGCTGTTGTCGCGAGTTCGATTCTCGTCACCCGCTTTGAACATTTGTTCATTACCAAGTTTTTAACTTGGGCGCGTAGCTCAGGTGGTTAGAGCGCACGCCTGATAAGCGTGAGGTCGGTGGTTCGAGTCCACTCGTGCCCATTTTTAATATTATGGTCCGTTGGTCAAGGGGTTAAGACACCGCCTTTTCACGGCGGTAACACGGGTTCGAATCCCGTACGGACTATATTATATTGGAGGATTACCCAAGTCCGGCTGAAGGGAACGGTCTTGAAAACCGTCAGGCGTGTAAAAGCGTGCGTGGGTTCGAATCCCACATCCTCCTTAATATTAACGCGGGATGGAGCAGCTCGGTAGCTCGTCGGGCTCATAACCCGAAGGTCGTAGGTTCAAATCCTGCTCCCGCAATATTTGGCTCGGTAGCTCAGTTGGTAGAGCAATGGATTGAAGCTCCATGTGTCGGCGGTTCGATTCCGTCTCGCGCCATAATTTAATATTATTCGGAAGGGTAGCGAAGAGGCTAAACGCGGCGGACTGTAAATCCGCTCCTTCGGGTTCGGGGGTTCGAATCCCTCCCCTTCCATCCTTTACGGGCATAGTTTAAAGGTAGAACTAAGGTCTCCAAAACCTTCAGTGTGGGTTCAATTCCTACTGCCCGTGTATAAGAATATGGCGGGTGTGGTGAAGTGGTTAACACACCAGATTGTGGCTCTGGCATGCGTGGGTTCGATCCCCATCACTCGCCTATTTTATATTATTGGGGTATAGCCAAGCGGTAAGGCAAGGGACTTTGACTCCCTCATGCGTTGGTTCGAATCCAGCTACCCCAGTTATACTTTGCCGGCGTGGCGGAATTGGCAGACGCGCTGGACTCAAAATCCAGTGTCCGCAAGGACGTGCCGGTTCGACCCCGGCCGCCGGTATAGTATTAAAGACAAGGTTTTCGGACCTTGTCTTTTTTTCTCTGTTTTTGTTGAGTTACCAATTTTTTCCATTTTAAAATAAATCGTCAAGTTTATTAGCCAATGTTTTCTGTTTGCTAGGGTACAAATGAGAATAAGTATCAATTGTTGTTGTAATAGATGCGTGTCCTAATCTTTCTTTGACAACAAGGTAATCCTCTCCTTGATTTATTAGTAATGATGCATGAGAGTGTCTCAAATCATGAATTCTTATTTTCTTTAAATCTTTATCCCTTTCTAGTATTTGCTTAAACTTCTTATCAATCATATTTTTTGTAATTGTTATTGGTGTGCTCTGTATTATTTGTAGTTCGTCTGTTTTTTTCGTAAATTCCTCAAGTTTTTCTTTTTGTTTTACTTTCCAATCTTTTAGCATTTCTGCTAATTTCTGATTTATTGTTATATTTCTAGTTCCTGATCGTGTTTTTGTTGTATTAATGTAGCTTGTATTATTGACAAAGTATACCGTTTTGGTAACGTAAATCGTATTTGTTAAAAGATTTATATCATTCCAGTTCAATGCGAGGATTTCTCCCATTCTCATTCCAGTAAAGAAAGCAATTACGAAAAACAGGTCATAGCTTATTTCATCATCTCGAATGAGTTCTCTAAATCTCGTGAATTCTTCTATACTCCAAAATTTGATATTAGGCTTCCTAATTGGTAATTTTCTCAGATTCTCAACAGGATTTTTATCAATGAGGGATTTTCTTATACCAGTATCAAAAATTTTTTTAAGTAGAATTAGAATTTTATTAATTGTATTATGACTTAATGTTTCATTTTCATTTTGTTTTTTAGGTTTTGTTTTTAGGTATTCACGAAATTCGAATATATGGTCATACGTTAATTTATTTAAATTTGTATCTTTAAAATAAGGCTTAATATGACGCTCATAATTGTTTCTTTGTGTACTTGTATAGCTTATTTTTCTGCCATTTTTCAGATCATCTTCTTCAAGTAAGTCGAATAACATATCTGTTGTCACTACAAAGTCAAATTGTTTTTCTTTCAATTCTACAACTCGAATATGTTGTTCTAGCTCTAGGGCTTCCTTTTTAGATTTTAATCCTTTCCGAATGATACGTATTCTTTTTTGTGTGACTGGGTGGAATCCATTAGAAACATCAACGGTCCATTTACCACTTTTAGTTTTACGAATAGTCATTCATTAGGCTTCTTTCTGGAGTTCAATTCCTAATAGTTCTTCAGCGACACTGGCTGGAATTGTACCAATACGTTTGTTATCGTAGATATTAAAACCACGATTCACTAATAGTAATTTGCCAGTATGGATAATCTTTCTTGCAGTTCCTGGAGCAAATCCAAGTTCGATAAGGTCATCTTTTGTTACAGTTTTAATCATGTGATCTCCTTTTCTAATTAGATTAACTAAGGGGAGGATTAACTCCCCTTGTATTTTACTTATTTTTGTTTTACATCTACTAAATGGATAGCATCAGCCTTGTAATACATTGTCGTGCTAATCATAGTAGCTTGTAAATTGTCAAATGTAACTGGTACTTCATCCATTGCTTGGATATAGTCATTATCAACCAAGGCATCTGGATTGTCTACTGAGACTTGGGTTGATTTCTTTTTGAATTGTCCATCCTTGATTGTTACATTGTATTTCCAACCAATGATTTTATCGGTATTAAAACGTCTTTCGCTACCATCTCGGTTTTTGATAATTTCTCCGTTTGCATCTGCTCGGACTTCCGTTTCAAATTTTGGAATGACTTCATCCAATTCAAATTTTGTTCCAATGTTATTAAAATTCCAGTCATTTTGTGAAAGCATTTTTGCCATAGTTAATTTCTCCTTTTAATATTTTCTTTGATTGTAGGGATCAAATCCTCTCGTTTAAAGAGTATTGCTCTTTCTATTAATCCACTTGCTAAATCTGGTGGATATTCCATATTGTTGAGTGCGAGATAGTTAGCTTTCTCATACTCATGCAGTAAGTTATTGTCGTATAGAAATTTATACGCTTTTAGAATAGCTCCTGAACCTTTATAGGTAAACCATTCTAATTTTTGTTCTAGTTCTGTTTTTGATTTTGAAATAATGATAGAGACGGGTTTTGAATGGCCTAAAAACTTTTCCCAAGATCTCAAAGGTTTTGAGAAATAGCTATCACTATAGAACCTCACTTTTTCTTTGAGGTATCCCTTGGTAAAGTTGAGAAGATCTATTTCTGAATGCAACCATTCTTGAATGAAGTAGTGAGCTTTTGCTTTCCTAAGTTCTAACTCAGTTCTTATCCAATTTTCTATATACCGCTTGCTGATCCCGAGCTTTTCAGCTTGTTCTAAGCGCTTATCGTAAATTCTAAGTCTTTCATCATCATTGGGTTTTCTTAAATATAAGGTCTGACCGATCGTTTCATCTCCGTAGGTATTGTAGTAGGTGCTTTTTCCATATAGAAAGCGTTTCTTCTGACAAATCTTTAGAAGTTGATTAGGAGTGAAATAGGGTGTTTCATTAAAATCATCTATTGCAATATCAATTCGTCTTACTGAAAAATGAATGTAATTGTAGTAGAGGTTGTTCAGAAACTGTCTTTCGGAGAGACTATTTGGATCTAATACCATATCTCTATAGAACTCTAGTGCCTGTCCTGACATGACAAGCATGTAGGACGACTCTTTCGATCCATAGTAGATACGGATATTCCCATAATGAAGCTGGCTATCATAGTTATAGTATTTAAGGCTCCCCTTATTCTCAATAAATAGGTCAAAGTCAAGAAATAGGATATCTTCGATTATTTCTTTTGGCGAAAATTCAGTCTTATCAAACTGAATTTGAATCCAGTCAAATACAGAACGTAAATGCTCATTTTTTGCCATAGATTTTGATTCAACTTTTTGCCTAATTTTGCCACCCTTAAAATCTCCAAAACCCTTGGTAATACTGAATTTTTTCGATGGTACACCTAACTTGCAGAGGGTGGTGTTACTACACACCCTATCGGTCAAAAATGGTCCGTCCGCATCTACGCTCATTTTCGGCTTTCTGCCTCATGGCTCAGCCGAAAACTCGCTATTAGCCGAACCTATTTTTTGACCTCTTGTTAACAAACCCTAGTAAGCCGGTTTGCATCGACTCTTCAATATCTTGGATTTTCTTTTTTAGGTTGGAATTCTCAATTTTTATCAGTCGCATTTCTCGCTTAAATTCCTGTTTTAAGGCGCTCAGTTCATCGTAGAGCTCATCTATTACTTGGTTTAGGGATTCATGTTCATTGTCTGCTAGACTCCCAAATACGGCTTGTATAGCCTCTTTTAGACCTATTTCAAGTTTTAGTTTAGCTAACTTTTGAAATTGTCTAAGGTCTTCGTCTGTAAAATCATAGGCAACTGTATAACTTAATTGATGAGTTCTGGGATTTCTACTGATAGGAACTTTAATTTTCTTAAATTCCTTGCCACTTATCTCTTTAATCAGTTGAATCCAATTTTTAAGAGTAGAGGTAGAGTTTAGGCCAGAAATTTGATTGACTAACTCTTTATTGGTCATCTTTTTGTGAAACCTCCGAAATTTTCTTGTGCAACTGAAGAGTTTTCTGTGGTATAATTGTTACATAATATGTTTTGATCTTGGAACGAACGGCACATTTGTTTCAAGATTTTTTATTTTGTCGAATCCTACCTCCTTTATTAAAATTTTTTAAATCGACTACTAGTTACATACGCTTTTACCTCCTTTTATGCTATAATATTCTCAATGGAATATTCAATCTCAAAATAAATATTCCTTATGGAATAATTCTATTTTATACCGTTTAGAATATTTTGTCAAGCTAAAATATACGAATAAGAATATCTATAGGAGAATTATGTATACAGAGGATTATAAATTTTCAGAGAGGTTAAAAACTCTCAGAAAATCAAAAAAGTTAACTCAAGTACAAATATCGGAATTAATTGGAGTTCAACAAGGGACATATTCTCGGTGGGAGAATGGAACGTTAGAACCAGGATTAGAATTCGTTGTGAAATTAGCAAATATCTTTGGGACTACTACAGATTATTTGCTGGGACAAAAACCTTATTCAATTATCAGTAGTTTACCTCTAGAACAATTAGATCTTACCAATATTGCAAACTTTTCAAAGGATGAGTTTGATATTTTGAAACATTCAATAGCAGTTTCGGTGGCAAGAAATAAAATAAAGGCAACAGAACTAAAAGATAGAGTTATAGAAAAAAATCAGTTGTCAGAAAAAGATGCAGAACTTTTGAATAAGATTTTTGAAGAAGTTAAAACTTATTGGGAAAATTAGGAGGACGCTAGTCTTCAAAATTCCCTCCCAAAATGTGTCCAAAATATTGACAGAATTCTAGCTTTTCATTATAGTTCTTATGGAACTTTTTTTCTACAACAAAATAGGCTCCATAATATCCATAGGGGATTTACCCACTACAAATAGTATAGAGCCGGTTTTATTAATGTCCTGCATTTCCTAATAAGTTAACCATGACAACACCAATGATAATCAAAATTAAACCGATAATGCTATAAACATTTAGTGTTTCTTTGAAAATCATTACTGCGATAGAGGCTGTCAAAACTAAACCGACAGCTGACCATGTTGCATAAGCTATTCCTAAAGGAATTTTTTGCATTGCTAGTGAGAGGAAATAGAAACAAACGCCATAGCTAAGTAGGGCAGAAACGGTTGGAATAGGCTTTGTAAAACCGTCTGATAATTTCAAAAGGTTAGTTCCCAATATCTCTCCTACAATGGCGATAAAAAGATAAAAGTATGACATGTCTTTAACCTCCTATATGTCATGTTTTTGCTCTAAGAGCTATTATAGCTATCCGTTTTTTATAAATCTTGGCACAAGTCATGAGAATTTGTAGTAAAACTGTGGCAGACACTTTTTCAGAACCAATAGCTGATAAGTTTAGTATATCATAAGATAAATTTAAAAAAAAAGTTTTGTTAGAAAATGAATTATCAAATTCTTGGGCTAAAGAGTTATTTTTGTTAAAATAATAAAAAACACTTACCCTAATTAAAGGAGAAAATAAAATGATTACATTAACTGTTAATCGTACAAGTGTCTTGAATACCTCTGGATGAATATAACCTGTTGGGACATATCGTCTATTCTCTGATGATGCTCTTAGAACGATAAGGTATGGAGTGTTACCAAAAAGTTACTAAAATTTGAAAAATGAGTCTATTTTGCAAGATTCAAAAGGCTTAAAACCCTATTAAATCAGGGTTGTAAGATTTAAATAATGGAGTTATGGAACTCAAAATCCAGTGTCCGCAAGGACGTGCCGGTTCGACCCCGGCCGCCGGTATAGTATTAAAGACAAGGTTTTCGGACCTTGTCTTTTTCTTTTATTCGTTGAATTTTTACTGGTGAGTTACTAATAAATTCCTTAAATTTATTCTCATTGTTTTCTGAAAATACTTTGACTACTTTCCTTTACTGTGTTATAATTAACCGGTAAAGTATTTACCGGTTAACAGAAAGGAAATACATATGAAAGTTGCTAATCAGATTGAACATTTTTTAAATTCTATTTTACTTATTTCTGAGAATCAGCATGAAGTTTTGATTGGTTCCTGTACGAGTGGTTTTTCTTTAACCAACACGCAAGAGCATATTCTAATGTTACTTTCAAAAGATAATTATTCAAATTCTGAGCTTGCTAAATTGCTAAATGTCAGTCAAGCTGCTGTGACCAAAGCAGTTAAGCAATTACTTTCTTTTGGCATGTTGGAAGCTTTGAAAGACGAGAAAGATGCTCGTATTGTTTTGTATCGGTTAACAGATTTAGGGCGTCCGGTTGCTGAAGAACATTCTCATCATCATGATCATACTTTGGCTGTGTATAATCAAGTTTTGAGTGAATTTTCTCAAGAAGAACAGATGGTTATTTCTAAATTTTTATCGCGCTTATTGGAGGATCTTCGTTAATGCGTTATATTACTGTTAAAGATCTTTCATTTTATTATGATAGAGAGCCTGTTCTAGAAGGTGTGAATTATTACTTGGATAGTGGGGAGTTTGTGACCCTGACGGGTGAGAATGGTGCTGCTAAATCTACTTTGATTAAGGCAAGTCTTGGAATTTTAAAACCCAAAGTAGGAACTGTTGAAATCGCTAAGGAAAATGTAGCGGGTAAAAAATTACGAATCGCTTATCTTCCGCAACAAATTGCAAGTTTCAATGCTGGCTTTCCAAGTTCTGTTTATGAGTTTGTGAAATCGGGACGTTATCCTCGTAAGGGCTGGTTTCGTCGGTTAAATCATCATGATGAGGAGCACATTTTAGCTAGTTTATCTTCTGTTGGGATGTTAGAGCATCGTGATAAACCGTTAGGGGCTCTATCCGGTGGTCAGAAGCAACGGGCTGTCATTGCACGAATGTTTGCGTCTGATCCAGATATTTTTGTGTTGGATGAACCGACTACTGGGATGGATGCTGGTAGTAAGGATGAGTTTTACGAATTGATGCATCACAGTGCCCACCACCATGGGAAGGCTGTTTTAATGATTACGCATGATCCCGAAGAGGTGAGCCATTACGCGGATCGCAATATTCACCTGGTGAGAAAACAAAATTCTCCATGGCGTTGCTTTAATGTCCATGAGAAAGATGGAGGTGAGGAGCATGCTTAGTTTATTTCAATATGACTTTATGCAACGGGCTTTGTTGGCGATGGTTGCCATGAGTCTCTTCTCCCCTATCTTAGGTGTATTTTTGATTTTGCGTCGTCAGAGCTTAATGAGTGATACACTGAGCCACGTCTCTCTATCAGGGGTTGCTTTTGGCCTCTTCCTTGGTTTCTCTCCAACTATTTCTACAGTCATTGTGGTCATCATAGCTGCTGTATTTCTAGAGTACTTACGAACAGTCTATAAAGATTTTATGGAAATTGGGACAGCGATTCTCATGTCGACCGGATTGGCCTTGGCTTTGGTGATCATGAAGGGTGGCGGTAAAAGTTCTATGAGTTTGGACCAGTACCTATTTGGCTCTACCTTGACCATTACGGATGAGCAAGTGCTTGCTTTGTTTATCATTGCAGCCATTGTCCTAGTTTTAACGATTCTCTTTATTCGTCCCATGTATATCCTTACATTTGATGAGGATACAGCTTATGTAGATGGTTTACCCGTGCGTCTCATGTCTATCTTGTTTAATATTGTGACAGGGGTGGCTATTGCCTTGATGATTCCGGCTGCAGGTTCCTTGTTGGTATCTACTATTATGGTCTTACCAGCTAGTATTGCTTTAAAGCTAGGAAAGACCTTCCGTTCGGTTATGCTTCTGGCAGTGGTCATTGGTTTTGTGGGGATGGTCAGTGGTCTCATTCTTTCGTATTATCCGGATACACCGGTTAGTGCGACCATTACCCTCTTATTTGTATCCTTCTTTTTGCTCTCAAATCTTTTTGTTAAATTTAGAAAATAGGTGATCTTATGAAAAAACTTGCATGGCTCGTGTTAGCCTTTTGTAGTATTTTTTTAGTAGCTTGTAGTGGTGGTCAAAATCAGTCAGGGAAATTGAAAGTCATGACGACTTTCTATCCTGTCTATGAATTTACTAAGCAAGTCGTTGGAGACGAGGGAGATGTGGAGCTCTTGATTGGCTCTGGTTCGGAACCCCATGATTTTGAATTGTCTGCCAAAGGGCGCGCAAAAATCCAAGAGTCAGATGTCTTTGTCTATGAGAACGAGAATATGGAAACTTGGGTGCCTCAGTTGTTGAAATCAATGGATGGCAAGAAAACAAAGGTTGTCAAAGCGACGGAGAATATGCTTCTTTTACCAGGTGGTGAAGAAGAGCATGACCATGAGGGAGGGGAAGAACACCATCATGAGTACGATCCCCATGTCTGGCTTTCTCCACAGAGAGCCATTAAAATGGTAGAAACGATTCGTGATCAACTGGTGAAACAGTACCCAGATAAAAAGGCTAGCTTTACAGCAAATGCAGATGCCTATATTGCCAAGTTGAAAAAATTGGATGACAGCTATACGAAGAGCTTATCTGCAGCGAAACAGAAAAACTTTGTCACTCAACACGCAGCTTTCCGTTATTTGGCCCTGGACTATGGCTTGAATCAAGTCTCTATTTCAGGTTTGTCACCAGATAGTGAACCGTCTGCGACTCGTTTGAGTGAATTGACAGAGTATATCAAGAAGAACGACATCAAGGTCATCTACTTTGAAGAAAATGCTTCTAAATCCTTATCGAAAACCTTATCTGCTGAAACCGGTGTGGATCTAGCTGTTTTGAATCCATTAGAGAGCTTGACAGATGAGCAGATGAAAGATGGGGAAGACTACATCTCTATCATGGGAGCCAACCTCAAATCTTTGGAGTTAACAACGACTCAAGCCGGAAAAGAAATCGCTCCAGAAGAGGAAGAAGACACCAAAACAGTAGCCAATGGCTACTTTGAAGACAGTGCTATTAAGGACCGAACTCTTTCAGACTATGCGGGAGACTGGCAGTCTGTTTATCCTTATTTAGAAAATGGAACCTTGGATCAAGTTTTTGACTACAAAGCTAAACTAACTAAGTCCAAAACAGCTGAGGAGTATAAAGCCTACTACACCACAGGTTATAAAACAGATGTCGAACGGATTGTCATTACAGACAAAACCATGACCTTCTATAAGAATGGGGAAGAGAAGAAGTTCGAATACCGCTATGCTGGGAAGCATACACTAACCTATACAAAAGGGAATCGTGGAGTGCGTTATCTCTTTGAAGCAACAGATCCAAATGCGGGTGAATTCAAGTATGTTCAATTCAGTGACCACCAAATTGCTCCTAATAAGGCAGCTCACTTCCACATTTTCTTCGGTGGGGAAAGTCAAGAGGCTCTTTATAAGGAATTAGAAAATTGGCCTACTTACTACCCAAGTGACTTGACAGGATTTGAAATTGCACAGGAAATGTTAGCCCATTAATCAAATAGAGAAGGAACCAGCTGGTTCCTTTCAGATTGAAGACAAAGTAATTTTAGAAACTTTCCTTAGGTGAGTACGGACGTCAGCGAACTTCGAAGAAGTTCCATGACTTAGTTTTGGATCTAAGGTTCCAAAACTCCCGAGTGCCTGAAACACAATAGTTTCAGGCACTTTTCTCACAGCGGAAAGTTTTTCATCTTATTAAATTATTAAAAAATATAATCATTTTTTGAAAATCATCTAGCTGTTTTATGTAAAACAATAGTTTGTCTGCATTCAAGAAGGAACCAGCTGGTTCCTTTTTTGATAGTAACAGAAACTTGTCAATTTGCTAGAAAAAGGATAAAATTAGGCTTAGAGAATACATTGAATTGAGGGAGATTCATGATGAAAAAGTATCGTTTGCTATTATTGCTTTCTGCTCTATTGTTTTTCCTTGGAGCCTGCGGTGATAAAAAGCAGGAGACAGGGTCTGAAAGTAAAGAAAGTACGGTTCGTCAATCGAAGGACAGCTCAGCTACTAGTGAAGCAAAGAAAGCTGAGAGTTCGAGTGATAAGAAAGAGAAAACAAAGATGGATATTGAAGCAATTGCTCAAGGGGATTATAGTAGCGTAGCTGGTGTCTGGCAAGATGACAAGGGGAATAAATTGGTCTTTGATCAAAATGGTTTGGTCTCTAACGAATATGAATCTTACGGTCTCTCCTTGACGGATTATGGGACTGTTTCGGGAGGAGTTTACGGAGGAATCACAGGTGGATTTTTAATGGAATTCATCCCTGCTGGGCTTACGATTGATGATCAAACGGATGAAAATGGAGAAGTCGTCTTCCATGATAACTCTGATGCCAGCAAGGATCGTCTCTGGACTGGAACTGGGATGTACAGTTTTACCGAACAAGGGTCTTTCCTCTATAAGGTTGGGGATTAGGTCGTATAAATGAAATAGAAAAGAATGAGGAGTGTCCAACTCTTCATTCTTTTTCGTTTTTTAGATCTTAGGGA
Organism: Streptococcus sp. bf_0095; assembly: GCF_004166885.1. Classification (GTDB taxonomy): domain Bacteria; phylum Bacillota; class Bacilli; order Lactobacillales; family Streptococcaceae; genus Streptococcus. Next base: position 11,044 of record NZ_RCYU01000003.1, read on the forward strand.
GCCAAGAAAGGTGGAAATCCAGCTTCTCTGCTTTCAAGAGGTCTTGGTGGCTCACTCTATCGATTCTGTTCCCATCAAGGGAAACATCTTGAAGGAAGTGTGCCTGGGCTGTGTGGGCTGTACGATGGATATGCAGCCATTTTTTCTCTTGAGGGAGATAGAGACGCAGGTGTTTGAAGAGGGGGATTCCTAGGTCATAGACTGGCTTGCCTGGACAAGTCGGATAGAGTCCCAAAACCGACCAGATATACCAAGAAGATAGACTGCCATTATCTTCATCTCCTGGATAGGCTTGGAAGCTTGGCTGGAAGGCTTCCTTGCGAAGGGCTTGGATCAGGACGCTAGTGTATTCCGGGTGTTGGCTATAGCGAAAGAGATAGGGGATGTGAAAACTCGGTTGGTTTGAAATGGCAATTTGCCCAAAAGGAGCTTGGGCCATCTCACTCATTTCATGAATTTCGTAGCCATAGCCCGTCACCTCATAATGCGGTGCTTGAGTGGCTAGTCGAGTTAAATAGTGGGTGAAGCCTTCTTCTCCACCAAAAAGTTGCTTGAGGCCCTCGATGTCGTGAAGGGCGCCTAAGGTTGCCTGAATGGCAGAGCACTCTGCATAGTCGCGTCCCCAACTGATGGGCGAGAAGTCTGGTCTAAAATGACCTTTCTTATCTTTGGCCCGAATATAACCTGTTTCTGGATCAAAGAGGGTTCGATAGGAAAGACTAGACTGGGCATATTCTTTGGCCAACTCTTCCTTGCCAAGTAGCTGGGCTGTTTGGGCAATACAAAAGTCGCTATAGGAGAAGTCAATGGTGTGACTCACGCTTTCGTGATAGTCGGTGGATAGATAGCCTAACTCCTGATATTCTTTAGCTCCTCGTCGACCGTAATGACCATTTGGATCCTCTTTCCTAGCTGTATCCAACATGGCTTCAAAAAGCTCCGTGTGGAGGTCGGGGGCTAGGCTTTTCTGAATAGCATCTGCAATGACTCCGTCAATGAGGGTTCCAGGCATCATGCCTCTTTCGTCCGGCGCTAGCCATTTAGGGAGGAAACCGGTATCCCGGTAATGGCTGAGGAAGCCTTCGAGAAATTCTTGGTAGAGCTCAGGATAGGCTAGGCTATAGAGAGGAAAGGTGGTCCGAAAAAGATCCCAGAAGCCCAAACTCGTGAAGTATTTTCCTTCTTGAATGCGGTTGTGTGCGAAATCGCGATGGACTGCTTTCCCCTCTGGGGTCACTTCATAACAAGTCTGAGGAAAGAGCAGACTACGGTAGAGACAGTGATCGAAAAAGGTTCGATCCTCTCCGCCCGTATCTAAAATGTCAAATCGATCCATTAGCTCTTGCCATTTGCGGCTCGCTTTTTCTTTCATCTCTTCAAAGCTAGCTGTAGGAAGGTGAGATTTGGCCAACTCAGGGTTGATAAAGGAAGTGCCTAATTGAGCTTCTAGGGTAGGGCTGTCAAATTCTAGGATCAAATCCTGTCCTAGCCAGTGAGTGCGAGTGATGGCTTGGTCAAATTCGACATGAAGATAGAAAGGATAGGTTTGTTGGTCGGTATGATTTTGGTCTAGGATGTGGAAATGTAGATTCGTTTCTCCGAATTCTACTTCAGCTAGTCCATTGGGGCAATGAATGGCCAGTGAAAGTGCAGACGGCCCTCTAAAGCGGAGAATAGCCCCGTAGAGGCTGGGTGTCAGCTCTGTGTGGATTTGATAGCGCTCTGAGGTGAGGGCTAAATAATGGGGCTGAAAGACAGCTTCTTGGACCCGGTAACTGCTCTGTCTGAAATAGAGGTCTTCTTGAGTCGGAATGTCTGTCAGTGGGGTGAGGAGACACCAGGAAAAATCTCCAATCCAAGGGCTAGGCTGATGGGTCAAGCGAATACCTTGAAAAATAGGAAGGTTGGGATTGAAAAACCAAGCCCCCTGTTCATGTGTCGTCTGCGGGAGGAAATAATTCATCCCAAAAGGAACTCCTGTGTAAGGGAGGGTGTTGCCGTTAGAATAAGCTGAGTGATTGTCTGTTCCTAAGCGGGTATCAATGTGAGTAATATCGGTCTTCATGCGGGACCTCCTGTGTCATACGAGGGCCTTCAAGCCCTTTTCTTTCTTTCTTTATTTTAGCAGAAGCCACTCAAATGGGAAAGTCTTTTTCAAAACTAGAAAAGTTTGTAGAAAAAGGGCTATAATTTGCGTATGTATTTCCCATCTGAAATCTTTTATACTGAATAGGAAAGAATCGATACGTGTGAGGAAAAGGAATGACTTATTCAAAAGAAATCGTCAGAGAATGGCTGGACCAAGTAGCAGAACGTGCCAAGGAGTACCCGGAGTGGGTGGATGTCTTTGAGCGTTGCTATACAGACACCTTGGATAATACAGTTGAGATCTTAGAAGACGGCTCAACTTTTGTACTAACTGGGGATATCCCCGCTATGTGGCTTCGTGACTCAACTGCTCAGCTGAGACCATACCTTCATGTGGCAAAAAGAGATCCTCGTTTGCGTCAGACCATTGCAGGTTTGGTCAAACGTCAGATGATCTTGATTCTCAAGGATCCCTATGCTAACTCTTTCAATATTGAGGAAAACTGGAAAGGTCACCACGAAACAGACCATACAGACCTCAATGGCTGGATTTGGGAGCGTAAGTATGAAGTGGATTCGCTTTGCTACCCTTTACAGTTGGCTTATCTTCTCTGGAAAGAAACAGGAGAAACTAGTCAATTTGATGAGACTTTTGTTACAGCGGTCAAGGAAATTCTTCATCTCTGGACAGTGGAGCAAGACCACAATAACTCACCATACCGTTTCGTCCGTGATACCGATCGTAAGGAGGACACTCTGGTCAATGACGGCTTTGGGCCAGATTTCGCTGTGACAGGGATGACCTGGTCAGCCTTCCGTCCAAGTGATGACTGCTGTCAGTATAGCTACTTGATTCCATCCAATATGTTTGCGGTCGTTGTCTTAGGTTATGTCCAAGAAATCTTTACTACATTGAATCTAGCTGATAGTGAAAGCATGATTGCTGATGCCAAACGTCTGCAGGCTGAGATTCAAGAAGGGATTGAAAATTATGCCTACACCACTAACAGTAAGGGTGAAAAGATTTATGCCTTTGAAGTGGATGGTCTAGGAAATGCTAGCATCATGGATGACCCTAACGTACCAAGTTTGTTAGCTGCTCCATATCTTGGTTACTGCGATGTGAACGATGAGGTCTATCAAGCCACTCGTCGCACCATTCTCAGCCCTGAAAATCCCTACTTCTACCAAGGAGAATACGCTAGCGGTCTCGGAAGCTCTCATACTTTCTACCGCTATATCTGGCCGATTGCCCTGTCGATCCAAGGTTTAACAGCTACAGATAAAGCCGAGAAGAAATTCTTGCTTGACCAGTTGGTTGCTTGTGATGGTGGTACGGGTGTCATGCACGAAAGCTTCCACGTAGATGATCCTACTAAATACTCGCGCGAATGGTTCTCTTGGGCCAACATGATGTTCTGCGAATTAGTCTTGGATTACTTGGATATTCGTTAATACTCTTCGAAAATCAAATTCAAACCACGTCAGCTTCGCCTTGCCGTACTCAAGTACAGCCTGCGGCTAGCTTCCTAGTTTGCTCTTTGATTTTCATTGAGTATAAGGAGCACGCTTTAGCTTCACTGATTCTTGTTAGAATCACAAGTTTATATTTTAAACATTAAAAATTTAAGTTAGAATGAGGTTTTACTCATGGAAAATGTTGTTGTACATATCATCTCTCACAGCCACTGGGATCGTGAGTGGTATCTACCTTTTGAAAGCCACCGCATGCAATTGGTGGAACTGTTTGACAATCTGTTTGATCTTTTTGAAAATGATCCTGAATTCAAGAGCTTCCACTTGGATGGCCAAACGATCGTCCTTGATGACTATTTAGAAATTCGTCCTGAAAACCGTGACAAGGTGCAGCGTTATATCGACGAAGGCAAACTCAAGATTGGACCCTTCTATATCTTGCAGGATGATTACTTGATTTCCAGTGAAGCTAACGTCCGCAATACCTTGATTGGACAAGCGGAATGTGCCAAATGGGGCAAATCTACGCAGATCGGTTACTTCCCAGACACCTTTGGAAATATGGGACAAGCTCCTCAAATCCTTCAAAAGTCAGGCATTCACGTCGCAGCCTTTGGTCGCGGTGTCAAACCAATCGGATTTGACAATCAAGTCCTTGAAGATGAACAGTTTACCTCTCAATTTTCTGAGATGTACTGGCAAGGGGCTGATGGTAGCCGTGTACTCGGCATTCTTTTTGCTAACTGGTACAGTAACGGGAATGAAATTCCAGTGGATAAAGACGAAGCCTTGACTTTCTGGAAACAAAAATTGGCGGATGTCCGTGACTATGCATCGACCAACCAATGGTTGATGATGAACGGCTGTGACCACCAACCCGTTCAACGAAACTTGAGTGAAGCCATTCGCGTCGCCAATGAACTCTTCCCTGACGTGACCTTTATTCACAGTTCCTTTGATGACTACGTGCAAGCAGTAGAAAGTGCCCTTCCTGAACAATTATCAACCGTCACAGGTGAGTTGACCAGTCAGGAAACGGATGGTTGGTATACTCTTGCTAACACATCTTCTTCCCGTATTTACCTCAAACAAGCCTTTCAAGAGAACAGCAATTTGCTAGAGCAAGTGGTGGAACCTTTGACCATCATCACTGGTGGATATCACCACAAGGATCAATTGACCTATGCCTGGAAGACGCTCTTACAAAATGCACCGCACGATAGCATCTGTGGCTGCAGTATTGACGAAGTTCACCGTGAAATGGAAGTTCGTTTTGCCAAGGTCAATCAAGTCGGAAACTTCGTCAAAACCAACCTTTTGAACGAATGGAAAGAGAAACTCGCGACTCAGAAAGCCCAGAGTGAGCATCTCTTTACGGTTATGAACACTGGCTTGCATGGCAAGGTGGATACCGTCAGTACGATTGTCGATGTAGCGGTTTGTCCATTTAAGGAATTGCACCCGACAGAAGGCTTCAAGAAAATGGCCGCTTTGACCTTGCCAGACTATCATGTAGAGGATTTAGATGGGCATCTTGTAGAAGCTGAGATTGAAGACTTGGGGGCAAGTTTTGGCTATACCTTACCAAAGGATAAATTCCGCCAACCCTATATTGCGCGTCAAGTGCGCGTGACGGTTCCTGTTCACCTAGCGCCTCTTTCTTGGACCACCTTCCAGCTTCTGGAAGGAAAAGCTTCCCATCATGATGGGATTTACCAAAATGGGGTTCTCGATACACCATTCGTAACCCTCAGTATTGATGATGGCTTGACCCTTTACGATAAGACGACTAACGAAGCTTACGAAGACTTCATCCAATTCGAGGATCGTGGGGATATTGGAAATGAGTATATTTACTTCCAACCAAAAGGAACCGAGCCAATCTATGCGGAGCTGAAAAGCCATGAGATCTTGGAAAACAATGCTCGTTATGCCAAAATCTTGCTCAAGCATGACTTAACCATCCCAGTCAGTGCAGATGAAAAATTGGATGCGGAGCAAAGAGGCATTATTGAGTTTATGAACCGAGAGGCAGGTCGTTCAGAAGAGGTGACAACCATCCCTCTTGAAACAGTGATGACCGTCTTTGTGGATGACCCGCAAATTCGCTTCAAGACGAGCTTTACCAATACTGCTAAGGATCACCGTATTCGTCTCTTGGTGAAGACTCATAACACTCGTCCAAGTAATGACTCGGAAAGCATCTATGAAGTTGTGACACGGCCAAATAAACCAGCAGCTTCTTGGGAAAATCCTGAAAATCCACAACACCAACAAGCCTTTGTCAGCTTGTATGATGATGTCAAAGGAGTGACAGTAGCTAACAAAGGATTGCACGAATACGAAATCCTTGGAGACGACACAATCGCAGTAACCCTTCTGCGTGCTTCAGGTGAGCTAGGTGACTGGGGCTACTTCCCAACACCGGAAGCTCAGTGCTTGCGAGCTATCGAAGTTGAGTTTGCAGTAGAGTGCCACCAAGCTCAGGATCGTTTTTCAGCTTTCCGTCGTGCCAAAGCCTTCCAGGTGCCATTTACAGCTCTTCAAGTTGCAAAACAAGAGGGTAGCGTTGCAGCAACGGGAAGTCTCTTTAACCATCCGGTACTGAACTTGCCACAAGTATGCCCAACAGCCTTTAAAGTTGCTGAAAATGAAGAAGGCTACGTCCTTCGTTATTACAACATGAGTCAAGAAAATGTCTGTGTGTCTGAAAAACAACAAACCATTCTTGACTTGTTGGAACGCCCATATCCAGTTCATTCAGGATTATTGGCACCACAAGAAATTCGTACAGAATTGATCAAAAAAGAAGAAATTTAATTTCAAAAAGAAAACATAAACAGAAAGGAGGAGCGAAAAAGTAAGAATCGATTGCTGACTCGCTCCTTTTTACAGGTGAAAGCCATGACCCTTGCAACCATTGATATCGGAGGGACCGGCATAAAATTTGCTAGTCTCACACCTGATGGAAAAATTTTAGATAAGGCCAGCACTCCGACTCCAGAGACTCTGGAAGAGTTGCTAGCTTGGTTGGAGCAACGCTTGTCCGAACAGGACTATCGTGGGATTGCCATGAGTGTGCCAGGAGCCGTTAATCAAGAAACAGGAGTGATTGAAGGAATTAGTGCCATCCCTTACATTCATGGTTTTTCTTGGTATGAGGTCCTTGCTCATCACCAACTCCCTGTTCATCTAGAAAATGATGCCAACTGTGTTGGACTGAGTGAACTGTTAGCTCATCCTGAAATTGAAAATGCAGCCTGTGTCGTGGTTGGTACAGGAATCGGTGGCGCCATGATTATCAATGGCAAGCTTCACCGAGGTCGCCATGGACTGGGCGGTGAGTTTGGCTACATGACCACCATCGAGCCTGCAGAAAAACTCAACAACTGGTCACAACTCGCTTCTACGGGAAGTATGGTGCGCTACGTCATTGAAAAATCAGGTCAGTCTGACTGGGATGGCCGTAAGATTTACCAAGAGGCTGCAGCAGGAAACACCCTCTGCCAAGAAGCCATTGAACGCATGAACCGTAACCTAGCTCAAGGCCTGCTCAATATCCAGTATCTAATCGACCCAGATGTCATTAGCTTAGGTGGTTCTATCAGCCAAAATCCTGAGTTTATCAAAGGGGTGCAAAAAGCAGTAGACACCTTTGTCGAAATCTATGAAGAATATACAATTGCTCCAGTCATTCAAGCCTGCACCTATCAGGCAGATGCCAATCTCTACGGTGCCCTTGTCAACTGGTTACAGGAGGAAAACCAATGGTAAGTTTTACAGGACTTAGTCCCAAACAAGCGCAAGCTATCGAAGTATTAAAAAATCACATTTCTCTATCAGATGTAGAGGTGGCAGTCGCTCAGTCTGACCAAGCTTCTATCTCTATCAAGGGTGAGAAGGGGCAGTATCAACTGACCTACCGTAAACCTCATCAACTCTACCGTGCTTTATCTGTGCTAGCAACAGCTTTAGCAGAAGGGGACAGGGTAGAGATTGAAGAGCAGGCGGCCTATGAAGATTTAGCCTATATGGCCGACTGTTCGCGAAATGCCGTGCTCAATGTTGCATCAGCCAAGCAGATGATTGAAGTCTTAGCTCTGATGGGTTATTCAACCTTTGAGCTCTACATGGAAGACACTTATCAAATTGAAGGACAACCTTACTTTGGTTATTTCCGTGGGGCTTATTCAGCTGAGGAATTACAGGAAATCGAAGCCTACGCCCAACAGTTTGACATGACCTTTGTCCCATGCATCCAAACCTTGGCTCACTTGTCAGCCTTTGTCAAATGGGGGGTTAAAGAAGTCCAGCAACTCCGCGATGTAGAGGACATTCTCCTCATCGGCGAAGAAAAAGTTTACGACTTAATCGACGGCATGTTTGCGACGTTGTCTAAGCTACAAACTCGCAAGGTCAACATTGGGATGGATGAAGCCCACCTGGTTGGTTTGGGACGCTACCTTATCTTGAACGGTATTGTGGATCGTAGTCTCCTTATGTGCCAACACTTGGAGCGTGTGCTGGATATTGCAGACAAGTATGGTTTCCACTGCCAGATGTGGAGCGATATGTTCTTCAAACTCATGTCAGCAGATGGCCAGTACGACCGTGATGTAGAAATTCCAGAAGAAACTCGTGTTTACTTAGACCGTCTCAAGGACCGTGTCACCTTGGTTTACTGGGATTATTATCAGGATAGCGAAGAAAAATACAATCGTAACTTCAATAACCACCATAAGATTAGTCAGGATATCGCCTTTGCAGGTGGGGCTTGGAAGTGGATTGGCTTTACACCTCATAATCATTTCAGTCGTCTTATCGCTCTTGAAGCCAACAAAGCCTGCCGTGCCAATCAAATCAAGGAAGTTATTGTGACTGGCTGGGGGGACAATGGCGGTGAAACAGCTCAGTTCTCTATTCTGCCAAGCTTGCAAATCTGGGCAGAACTCAGCTACCGCAATGATTTAGAACGTTTATCTGCCCACTTCAAGACCAATACAGGCCTATCCGTTGAGGACTTTATGCAACTGGATCTTGCCAACCTCTTGCCAGATCTACCAGGTAATCTCAGTGGACTCAATCCCAACCGCTATGTCTTTTATCAGGATGTTCTCTGCCCAATCCTTGATAAGCACATGACTCCTGAACAGGACAAACCTCACTTTGCCCAAGCAGCTGAGACCCTTTCTAACATCAAAGAAAAAGCAGGTGCCTATTCTTACCTTTTCGAAACTCAGGCACAGTTGAATGCTATTTTAAGTAGCAAAGTGGATGTAGGTCGACGCATCCGTCAAACCTATCAAGCGGGTGATAAAGAGAGTTTGCAACAAATCGCTAGAGAAGAATTGCCAAAACTCAGAAGCCAGATTGAACACTTCCATGCTCTTTTTAGCCACCAATGGTTGAAAGAAAACAAGGTCTTTGGCTTGGATACCGTGGATATTCGTATGGGTGGCCTCTTGCAACGGATCAAGCGCGCAGAAAGCCGCATTGAAAACTACCTAGCAGGCGAAATCTCTCGTATCGACGAACTAGAAGTAGACATCCTGCCATTTAATGATTTCTATGGAGATAAGGACTTCGCAGCGACGACGGCTAACCAGTGGCATACCATTGCGACAGCTTCGACCATTTATACGACCTAATTCAAAAAGGGTGTCTTTAAAGAAAATGATCTTGAAGGAGGAGAAAGATGTCCGATGGAGGCATTTCTTCTCCTTTTTTCTCCATTTTTAAGGCTATGTCATAAATTTGTAGAATTTTTTCTATAATTAGGAGTTTGAAAAAGTTTTCATAGAGTTTTATAATAAAAAATGTAAACGTTACCAAAAATAAAATGACAAAGGGGGGAGTCAGATGAAAAAGTTTGTTAAGACCTTGAGAGAAAATCTCATTTTCTTCTTGATGGTTTTACCAGGTGCAGCGTGGTTGATTTTATTCTTCTACATACCTGTTTTGGGAAACGTTGTCGCATTTAAAGACTATCATATCACCGGAGAGGGATTTATTGATAGTGTAATGAAGAGTAAGTGGGTAGGATTTGATAACTTCAAATTCCTCTTTAGTTCTAAAGATGCTTATATCATTACAAGAAATACCGTCCTTTACAACCTTGCCTTTATTTTCTTGGGCTTGATTGTTTCCGTTGGGATTGCCATCATCTTTAGTGAGATGCGTTCCAAACGGTTGGTTAAAGTGTTTCAAACATCAATGTTGTTCCCCTATTTCTTGTCATGGGTTATCATCAGCTTCTTTACAGATGCCTTCTTAAACGTCGATAAAGGTTTGATTAACCACATCTTAACATCACTTGGGATGAAAGGAATCAACTTCTATACAGAGGTTGCCATCTGGCCAGCGCTTCTCCTCTTCTTAGGAATCTGGAAAGGCTTTGGTTATAGCAGTGTTATGTACTATGCAACCATCATGGGAATTGATCCAACCTTCTACGAAGCCGCAACAGTGGATGGAGCATCTAAGTGGCAGCGAATCCGCCACATTACCATTCCTCAGTTGGCTTCCTTGATCACGGTCTTGACCATCCTTGCCATCGGAAATATCTTCCGTGCTGACTTTGGATTGTTCTACCAAATCCCACATAACTCAGGTGCTCTTTATAGTGTGACAAACGTAATTGATGTCTATGTCTACAACGGACTTGCTAAATCAGGAGATATTGCGATGGCCGCAGCGGCTGGTCTTTACCAATCAGTTGTCGGATTGATTCTCGTTTTACTTTCTAATATTGTAGCACGTCGAATTGATAAGAATGCAGCGCTCTTCTAGAAAGGAGGATACCATGGCAAAATCAAAAATTAAAAAAGAAAAAGTTGATAATGTTGGGATCCACTCCTTCAGTAAGAAAGCAGACATCTTCTTTAGTAGCATCGTTGGCTTGGTTGCTCTATCCTGTATCTTGCCCTTCATCTTCGTTGTCATGATTTCCTTGACAGATGAACAAAGTTTGGCAATTCACGGCTTCCAATTTTGGCCTGCTAAATTCGGTACAGATGGCTATCTTTTCCTTGTGCAATTTAAGGATAAGATTCTTCAAGCCCTCTTTATTACCTTGTTTGTAACGATTGTAGGGACAGCATGTAATGTCTTTATTACAACGACCTACGCCTATGCGATCTCTCGTAGAACCTTTAAGTACAGAAACTTCTTTACTGTCTTTGCCCTCTTGAGTATGCTCTTTAGTGCAGGGATGGTACCAGGATATATCGTTACCACTCAGTTGCTTCATTTAGGAGATACGGTTGGAGCCCTTATCATTCCGATGTTATTGAGTCCTTTTAACATCATCTTGATGCGGACCTTCTTCAAACGGACGATCCCAGAAGCCATTCTTGAGTCTGCTCGGATAGATGGAGCCAGTGAGACACGGATCTTCTTCCAGATCTGTTTACCACTTTCTCTCCCAGGGATTGCGACCATCAGTCTCTTTACAGCCCTCGGCTTCTGGAATGACTGGTTCAACGCCCTCCTCTATATCAAGAGTGAAAACCTCTATCCCCTTCAATACTTGCTGATGCAAATCCAAAATAATATGGATTACATCTCTAAATCAGTCGGTGCATCTAGCCAAATCGCTGGTGCAGTCCAATCCCTTCCTAAGGAAACTGGACGGATGGCCATGGTGGTGGTGGCAACAGTTCCAATCGCTATCCTCTATCCATTCTTCCAACGTTACTTTGTAAAAGGATTGACCATCGGTGGTGTGAAAGAGTAAGCAAACCTTTCTCACCCACCCTTCATTATGTTAATAAAGAAAAATAAAAAAGGAGTTTTTCTCATGAAAAATTGGAAAAAATATGCTTTAGCTTCTGCTAGCGTTCTCACACTTGGAGCAACTCTTGCTGCTTGTGGTAACTTGACAGGTGATAACCAAAAATCATCTAAAAGTGAAGATGGCAAAACAGTTATCAAAATGTACCAAATCGGTGACAAACCGGATAACTTGGATACCTTGTTAGAAAATGCGAACAAGATCATCGAAGAAAAAGCTGGCGTTAAATTAGACATCCAATACCTTGGTTGGGGTGACTACGACAAGAAGATGAACGTTATCATCTCATCTGGTGAAAGCTACGATATTGCTTTTGCTAACAACTATGTTATCAACGCTCAAAAAGGTGCTTACGCTGACTTGACAGACTTGTACAAGAAAGAAGGGAAAGAGCTCTATGAAGCACTTGACCCAGCTTACATCAAAGGGAATACTGTAAACGGCAAGATCTATGCTGTTCCAGTTGCAGCCAACGTTGCATCTTCACAAAACTTTGCCTTCAACGGACCACTTCTTGAAAAATATGGTATCGACATCTCAAACGTCACAGACTATGCTTCCCTTGAACCAGTCTTGAAAGCGATCAAAGAAAAAGATCCAAACGTTGTTCCATTCGCAATGAACAAGAGCTACGGTGGACCTTCTGATGACTTCGATTACATTGCAGTAGATGGACTTCCATTCGTTGTCGATTTGCAAGGTGACACAACTAAAATCGTTGACCGTTACACTATTCCACGTTATGTTGAAAACTTGAAGACTCTTCATAAATACTATGAAGCTGGCTACATTCCAAAAGACGTAGCTACAAGCGACACTGGATATGACCTTTCTCAAGATACTTGGTTGGTACGTGAAGAAACAGTAGGACCTGCTGACTACGGTAACAGCTTGCTTACTCGTGTAGCAAACCGTAAGATCGAGATCAAACCATTCACTCAACTTTACAAGAAAAACAACACTACTCAAGTTGCAAACTTTGTCATCTCAAATAACTCTAAGAACAAAGAAAAAGCAATGGAAGTATTGAACCTCTTGAACACAAATCCAGAACTCTTGAACGGTCTTGTTTATGGTCCAGAAGGCAAGAACTGGGAAAAAGTTGAAGGTAAAGAAAACCGTGTGAAAGTCTTGGATGGCTACAACGGAAACACTCACATGTCTGGATGGAACACTGGTAACAACTGGATTCTTTACATCAACGAAAACGTAACGGATGAGCAAATTGCACAATCTAAGAAAGACTTGGAAACTGCAAAAGAATCTCCAGCACTTGGATTCATCTTCAACACTGAAAACGTGAAATCAGAAATCACTGCCCTTACAAACACTTTGAACCAATTCACAAGTGCCATCAATACAGGTACAGTAGATCCTGAAGTTGAAATTCCTAAGATGCTTGAAAAATTGAAATCAGAAGGTGCTTACCAAAAAGTATTGGATGAAATCCAAAAACAATACGATGAGTACCTTGCTTCTAAGAAATAAGCTAACATTACTTGCTTAAGTCTATCAAAAGACTTTGAGGTCTTCGCACTTCAAAGTCTTTTCTGTTGATGATTTTGAAATCGAAATCATCAGGGGAAATGTGCTATAATATAGGGTATAATCATCAGTTGTACTAGGGAAACTATACTAAGTCATAAGCTCCCCTATACAGCAAATGAACATGGAGACAAATTATGGGAAGAATGATTGAATTAATTTTTACAAGGGTCTATTTAGCCATGTTGGCAACAGGGATCTTTTGGGCGCTAACCTTTTGTGGAGGCATCCTGTTTGGATTTGGGCCAGCTAGTGCAACGATTATGAGTCTATATGCCGAACATGGATCTGATTACAAGCAATATGGTTGGTTTGAGGCTTGGGCGCTCTATAAAGAAAATTTCCGTCGAGCCAACCAGGTTTTCTATACATTTTTTTTAATAGAAGCCATTCTTATTTATGGCATGTATCTGATGGTTCAATTGCCCCACTTGTCCCTGTTTCAGATTTTTATCTTATTGGTCAATTTGATTTTCTTATTGGTGGCTCCCCTGACTTTTGCAGTCTATCTCAAGCTTCAAGTCCATTTTGACTTGTCCTATCTCAACAGCTTGAAGTTGAGTTTCATCGGTGCTTTTCTGGATATTCGTGCAGTGACCAAGTTTCTCTTGGGGACCTTTCTGTTAGGGGTTGTTACCCATTTCGTTCCGGCTTTGTTTTTCTTTGTTTTACTGGGCTTGTGGCATTTCTTTGTCAATGATATTTTTCAACCAGTCTATGAAACAATTCGCTCTAAAGTGGTTTCTTAATTATGAAAAAAATATGGTTAGCAACTCTTTTGAAGTTCTATGCCTATATCATGGTGGGAATCATCACGACCTTAGGCGTGACGGTATCCTTGGTCTATTGGCATAATCAGCGAGCAGAAACCGATCGGATTGCTCAGTTGATTTCCTCTCGCTTGACTGCTGAGGTAGAGGATATCTACAAAAGATCGACACAATGGGGAAAGAGTCTGGTAGAAAACCCTGCCAAGCTCGAAGGAGTTTACAAGTACTTTTCAATGTCGCCTTCGGAATACGAAAGTTGGCGTCTAGACAATTATTTTTCCAACTATATTCAAGTCTCCCTACACCGCAATGTTGAGACTCTTTACTTGGAACACGACGCCCTGGATGAAATTGATTTGGTGTTAAATGACTACACAACGGTCTTTGTCTCCAGTAAGAATAAAAAAGGAGGGCAACAAGTTCCAGCGGATCAATACGTGGCTAGTTCACAAGCGATTCCAGTTTCCTTGACGGATGTTACGACTGGCGAAGATATTGGACTGGCTTATATTAAAATCAATCCGGCGCTTTTAGATTCTGTTGTCGACAATATTCAAGACACGATTCCAGTTGCCGTCCAGATTTATAATCCCTTGGGGAAGGTTTTTTACCACAGGGGAGACATCAATCCAGAAGATCATAGTCAGTGGATTGTGCGAGATACTGCTTACGGCTATCAAATCTGGGTTGGAATCCCGACCTCTTACACGGTTCGAACAGCCTTATTTAGTTTTACCTGGATGATTTCGGTCGCCCTAATCCTGGTCTTGGTCTTGTATCTCTTGCTTCAACGTATTTTCCGTAATTACCAAAAACAAGTGTTGGATTTGGTAGATACCATGGAAGCCATCAGCCAGGGGGATTCCGAGCGACGGATCAATGTGGATACCAAAGAGCAGGAGCTCCTCTTAGTTGCGGAAATGACCAATACCATGTTGGACAATATGGACAAGTCTATCCGGGATATCTATCAGCTACAACTGAGTCAAAAAGATGCCAATATGAAAGCCTTGCAAGCGCAGATTAATCCGCATTTCATGTATAATACCATGGAGTTTATTCGCATGTATGCTGTCATGCAGGATCAAGAAGAATTAGCCGATATTATTTACGAATTTAGTAGTCTTCTTCGAAACAATATTTCAGAGGAGAAGGAGACGACCATCGAAAATGAGTTGGAATTTTGTAGAAAATACAGCTATCTCTGTATGGTACGTTATCCAAAATCGATTGCTTATGGCTTTAAAATTGAACCTGGTCTAGAAGAGATGGTCATTCCGAAGTTTACTCTTCAGCCATTAGTGGAAAATTACTTCGTCCATGGGATTGATCACAAGCGCAAGGACAATGTCATTAGTATCAAAGTCCGTCGTGTTGGAGAAGCTGTGGAGATTCGTGTTCAGGACAACGGGAGAGGAATGGAACCGAACCAGTTGCAACGGATCCAACAAATATTGAGTCATAGGGATCCTCGAGAAGAAGTAGAAGAGAGTAAGGAACGACAATCAATTGGGATTGTCAATGTCCACGAGCGTTTCCTTCTCTACTTTGGGGATCGTTACCACATTCAAATTACATCAGAAAAAGGAAAAGGTGTCCTCTATACGATTACCATCGAGGACACTTAAGAGGAAGAAATCGTGTATAAAGTCTTATTGGTTGACGATGAATATATGATTACTGAGGGGTTGAAAAAACTGATTCCCTTTGAAAAATGGGACATGGAGGTTGTGTACACAGCAGAGGATGCGGATCAGGCCTTGGCTTATGTTGCGGATTATCCAGTAGATATCGTGATTACGGATGTCAATATGCCAGGAAAAACTGGTCTGGAAATGATTGATCAAATGCAGTCCATTCTTCCCCATGCAGCTTATATCATTATGTCAGGTTACCAAGATTTTGCTTATGTAAAAAAAGCCTTAAACCTCCGGGTAGCAGACTATCTGTTAAAGCCTGTCAATAAGGTGGAGTTGGGGAATATCCTAGAAAAATTATCTCAAACTCTGAAAAAACCAGATCAAGAGACGGCCAATCGGCTCCTTCATGAAGATTGGTCAGAAGAAGAGTTTGAGCAGGCCATCCGAGGAAGAAAGCAACTCTGGATTGGAGTGGATAAGGAAAGGAAAGGCTTTGCCAGTTCGTCTTATCAGGTCTTGGGACAAAATCTTCAACTCTATCTTTCAGATGAGGATGAGGGGGCTTTCCTACAGCGTCGTTTCCAAGCACCTTATAAGGAACATTTTCAACAGTTTAAAGAGCTTGTTGAACGAAGACTATTTTATGGGGATCTCCCTTTGGAAGAAGAAGGTGGTGTCTTTAATTACTACGAACCCATCTACCGTGTCATCATCCAGGGGAATATCCAACAGATTTTAGAGGAGTTGAACTGGTTGGAAGAAACCGTGAAAAGCCATACTCCAAAAGTGGCGATAGCCAAGCAACTCTTTATTCAGTTTATTATGGATGTCTTTCATTTATTTGAACACCTGCACGGAGATGACCTGACAGAAGTTGTGAAAGCTGTTCATGAGACAACGACTTTCGAGGATCTTGTTACCTGCGTTCGGAACCAATTGGAGAGTTTCTTCTCTCAATATCGAATGAACAATAATGTGGCGACTGTCTTGGAAGTTATTGGACGTGACTATCGGAAGGAACTGTCGCTCAAGGATATTAGCAAAGATCTCTATATCAATCCCGTTTATTTAGGACAATTGATTAAACGTGAAACCAATTCCACCTTTGCTGAGCTCTTGAATAAACAACGGATCAAAGCGGCCCAACAGCTACTTTTATCCACAACTGAAAGTATTGAAGATATTTGCTATGAAGTCGGCTACAGTAATGTCGGTTACTTTTACAAGGTTTTCCGCAAGTTGTGTGGCAAGTCGCCCAAAGCCTACCGTCAACAAATCGGCGTAGAGGAAAGTGACTAATCTATAAACATAAAAAAAGACCCTCCATTTGTCAATCAATGGAGGGTGTTTGTTAGTTGTTTCTTCCAACCAAAATAGTGGCAGAAATAGTGATGTGAGTCAAATCGCTCCAGTCGATTTGAGATGCATCGACATGAAAGAGGAGAGGCGTCATGCTCAGAAGAGCCTCCCGCAATGCTGGTGTGAGTTCGAAAGTTTCCTGGCAATGGAGGCTTTGTTCAACCGTAAAATGATCAGAGAAATGTTGAATAATCTGCTCATTGGAATAATCGGCCTGATCGAGGTGCTCCTTAACCTTCTGACGAATTTCTTGCAGATGGCTTGGTGTTGGGATAACCTTAATAAGGCGACCGTCTGGGGCCAGGATCCGTTTAAATTCCTGATAGTTCGCTGGCGAAAAGATGTCTAGAAGAAGGTCCATACTCTGGTCTAAAAGAGGGAGGCGAGCTAGGTCCCCGACAAACCACTTGACCTTCCATTCATGGTCGCTCTTAGCAGCCAGCTGGATCGATTCCTTAGACAAATCAAAGGCGTAAAAGGAATGGTCTGGATACCGTTCTTGTAAGATGCGAGAATAGTACCCTTCCCCGCAACCAATATCTAAAATGTTGGATGGATGGTCCAGTGGAGACAAGCATTCTGATAGGGTAGTAAGGATATGGTCGTAGAAGCCGTTCTCTAAAACTAGTTGCCGGTTTTGGAAACTCTCCTTGTCATAGTCCTTAGAGGGCTTCACTTGTGGAGCCAAGTTCACATAGCCAAACTTAGCAAGGTCAAAGGAGTGACGGTTGGGACAAGTCAAGCTTTGTTGGACCAGGTCAAGGGCTTCCTGACAGATGGGACAGGCAAAAGCTGTTGCGGTCTGAAATCGTTGTAATTTTGGTTTGATCGTCATGATACTTCTAGTGTACCAAAAAACCTCTGAAAGTCATAGTTTCAGAGGTCTTCTTTTTAATAAGTCAAGACAAAGTATTTTTTCTTCCCACGGCGGATAACAGTGAGTTCGTTCTCTAACTTATCTGCATCACTTAAGACATAGTCAAGATCTTGGATGCGGTCACCGTTGACGTAGATAGCTCCGTTTTGTACGTCTTCACGGGCTTGGCGTTTTGAGTTAACTACGCCAGATGATACGAGCAATTCTACGATGTTGTGGTTTTCGTCTGCTTGTACTTGGTAGTTTGGCACACCACGAAGTCCTTGTTTGAGTTCTTTGACAGAAAGGCTTTTGATGTTTCCTGCAAAGAGTTGCTCAGTGATGTTAAGGGCTTCTTTGTAGGCTTCTTCTCCGTGAACCAGAGTCACGACTTCACGAGCAAGGACTTTTTGAGCCAAGCGTTCGTGTGGAGCTGCTTCGAATTGTTTGCGGATTTCTTCAATCTCATCCAGTGACAAGAAGGTAAAGATTTTCAAGAAGCGAACTGCGTCAGCGTCCATGACGTTCATCCAGAATTGGTACATTTCGTATGGAGAAGTCTTTTCTGGGTTGAGCCAAACAGCATTCCCTTCAGATTTACCAAATTTCTTACCAGTTGCATCTGTGATGAGGGGCACAGTGATAACGTGACCAGTCTTGTCAGCCTTCCGACGAAGCAACTCAGTACCAGCTGTCATATTTCCCCATTGGTCAGAACCACCGATTTGCAGAGTGACATTGTGGTCTTGGTTGAGGACAAAGAAGTCGTAGCCTTGCATGATTTGGTAGGCAAATTCAGTGTAAGAAATCCCTGTTTCAATTCGTTTCTTCACAGATTCCTTGCTCATCATGTAGTTGACAGTAAAGTATTTTCCGATGTCGCGAAGGAAGTCAATGAAGCTGATGCTGCCAAACCAGTCATAGTTGTTGACCATGACAGCCTTGTTTTCCCCATTTTCAAAATCTAAAAAACGAGACAATTGCCCTTGGATAGAAGTGACCCAACCGTCTACAGTCTCCTTAGTTTGTAAACTGCGCTCGGCATCTTTGAAAGAAGGGTCTCCAATGAGTCCGGTCGCACCACCGACAAGCGCATAAGGTTTGTGGCCTGCCAATTGTAAGCGACGACTGGTCAAGATGGCAACAAGGTGCCCAAGGTGCAAACTATCAGCAGTTGGATCGTAGCCAGTATAATACGATACTTGTCCTTCTTCTAGGGCTTTACGCAAAGCATCTTCGTCAGTCGTTTGGAAAATCAAACCACGTTCTTTTAGCTCATCAAAAATGTGCATCGTTCTCTCCTTTTCTAAGCTACTGGCCAGATCGATGAAAACAGTCCAGTATCTGTATGGTTTCTCTCTATTTTACCATAATGACTTGAAATAGCAATGAATGGACGAAAAAAATCCAATTGGAAACAGTGTTCTCAACTTTAGGAATTGAAAAGAAAGTAGTCCATTTGGTATAATAGGAAGGACAAGGAGAAATAGAGTGAGTCAAATGAGAGAATTTTTTACAAAGTGCGGGAAGAAAATAAAAGGCTTCTTTGCCAAAATGACTGTTGAAGTCAATGAGAAAGAAAACAAGGAGGGCTGGTCATTAGGAGATTTCGTAGCGACAGTTCTCCGAACCATGAAGCTCCTTTGGGATGTGCTACTAGTGTTTGCTTTAGGTGGCCTCTTGTTTGGAGCAGGGATTGCGATTGGCTATGCGGCCAGTCTATTTAATGCGACAGAAACACCGGATCCAACACAGCTGGTTCAACAAGTACGAAACATTTCCAGTGTTTCAAAGATTTCCTACTCAGATGGGAGTGTCATTTCTGATATTGACAGTGACCTCATTCGGATTCCTGTTCAAAAGGATGCGATTTCGGACAATGTTAAAAAGGCCGTCATTGCCACAGAAGATGAGAATTTTAACAGCCATAACGGGGTTGTTCCAAAAGCAGTAATCCGGGCTACCTTGGGTTCAGTTGCTGGAGTAGGTTCCTCTAGTGGGGGTTCGACTTTGACCCAACAGTTGATCAAACAACAAGTTGTGGGAGATGCACCGACCTTCTCACGGAAAGCTGCGGAGATTATCGATGCCCTTGCTCTTGAGCGGGTAATGGATAAGGACGAAATTTTAACGACCTACCTCAATGTATCTCCATTTGGTCGAAACAACCGTGGACAAAATATTGCTGGAGTAGAAGCGGCAGCTCAAGGGATTTTTGGAGTTTCTGCCAAAGACTTGACCATTCCACAGGCGGCCTTTATTGCTGGTTTGCCACAGAGCCCAATTGTCTACTCACCTTATGCTTCTGATGGAAGTCTCAAAACTCCAGAAAATCAAGCTTTAGGCTTGGATCGGGCAAAGGATGTCTTGTACAATATGTATCGGACAGGGGCTATCACTAAGGAAGAGTACGACCAATATAGTCAATATGATTTAAGTAAGGATTTCCTTCCGTCAAATGGCATCGAGAAGACGCCACACGACTACTTGTATTTCCAAGCCGTCAGTGAAGCGGAAGAAGCCATGTATGAGTATTTAATCAAGAGAGACAACGTCTCTAGCCACGACCTAAAAAACAATTCGACCGTTAAATCTTATCAAGAGTTGGCGAAGAAAGAATTGAGAGAGGGTGGCTATACGGTCCAAACCACTATTAACAAAGCTATCTACAATGCCATGCAAGACGCCGTTGCCAATTATGGAGGCATCTTGGACGATGGAACAGGTACGGTAGAAGTAGGGAATGTCCTTATGGACAACCGAACAGGGGCTATTCTTGGCTTTGTTGGGGGACGGAATTTTGACGGGAATCAAAATAACCATGCTTTTGACACAGAGCGTTCTCCAGGGTCTACCATTAAACCCTTGCTAGCTTATGGAATTGCCATTGACCAAGGCTTGATGGGAAGCAATAGTATCCTCTCCAATTACCCAACCAACTTCTCTAGTGGAGAGCCAATTATGCACGTGGATAATCGAGGGACTGGGATGATGGACCTCAGAGAGGCCCTCAACACCTCATGGAATATCCCAGCTTATTGGACCTATCGTACTCTTCGTGAAAAGGGTGTCGATGTCCCAGGCTATATGGAAAAAATGGGCTACGACATCGCTGAGTATGGGATTGAAAGTCTGCCAATGGGAGGCGGAATCGAAGTAAGCGTTGCTCAACATACAAATGGTTATCAAACCCTTGCCAATAATGGGAATTACCAAAAGCGCTACATGATTGAAAAAATCATGGATCGAGATGGGAAAGTTGTTTACCAGCATGAAAGCAAGCCAACACGGGTTTATTCAGCGGCAGCTGCGACCATCATGCAAGATCTGTTAAGAGGGGTCATCAGTTCTGGTGCGACTACGACCTTTAAGAGCCGGATTAGCCAGGTCAATCCAACCCTTGCAAATGCTGATTGGATTGGAAAAACCGGAACCACCAATGAGAATGGAGATATGTGGCTCATGCTTTCTACTCCAAATCTCACCTTAGGTGGCTGGATTGGACACGATAACAATGCTTCCATGGCTCCGTTGACAGGATACAATAATAACGCAAGTTACATGGCCTATTTAGCAAATGCCATCTATCAGGCGGATCCAAATGCTTGGGGAGTGCAAGACCGCTTCACTCTAGATAGCAGTGTCATTTCATCTACTGTCCTGAAATCTACCGGACAACGACCTGGTCGTGTCAATGTCAATGGTCGTGATATCGATCTGTCAGGTGCAACGGTTACGAGCTATTGGGCTAAAAATGGCGCTCCACAAACGACCTATCGCTTCGCGATTGGTGGATCAGATAGTGATTATGCTAGTGCCTGGGCTGGAATCTTAGGCGGTTCAGGGGGTACTTCCAATGGAAATCGAAATACCAACCGGACAAGCAGTTCAAACACGACAAGTAGTTCGAACACGACAAGCAGTTCATCATCTAGTGGTCAAAACCGATAAAAATCATTAGGGGCAATACCATAAAATCGTTTTCATGTCTAGAGAAAACCTTGTGTTTTTTGTGAAAATACGATATAATAAGAACAAGTAATTTGTCGTGCGCTTTATTTGAAATATTGTCCAAATAGAAGCTTACAGCAGTTAAATCAAACTTTATAAAAGTCGATTTAGCTGCTCTTTTTGTGCCTATTTTTAGAAAAAACTGGGTTTGTTACACAAACTTAATCTTTCTAAAAATTCCAAAAAGGATAAATGATACGGAGGAGATTTCTTCTCACGTGATGTAAATCACACCCCCTTCATAACATCGTTTCGACTGGATGAGAACTATTCTGATGTAGTCAAAAGCGATCTAGAAACCGGATCTTCAGAGAGGGGCTTCCCCTAGCTGGTATCCTAGTATAGAAAAAGGAGTTAAAACTTTGGCAGGACATGACGTTCAATACGGGAAACATCGG
The DNA here is from genome assembly GCF_004166885.1 of Streptococcus sp. bf_0095. GTDB lineage: Bacteria > Bacillota > Bacilli > Lactobacillales > Streptococcaceae > Streptococcus. The sequence continues at coordinate 32,979 of NZ_RCYU01000003.1, forward strand.
ACCCGTCGTAGTTTTTCAAGAATCAAAGAAGTTCTTGATTTACCAAATTTGATTGAAATCCAAACGGATTCATTTAAAGATTTTCTGGATCATGGTTTGAAAGAAGTTTTCGAAGATGTATTGCCAATTTCGAACTTCACCGACACAATGGAGTTGGGATTTGTCGGCTATGAAATCAGAGAACCAAAGTATACCTTGGAAGAAGCACGTATCCATGATGCGAGTTATTCTGCTCCAATCTTTGTAACCTTCCGCTTGGTTAACAAGGAAACAGGAGAAATCAAAACCCAAGAAGTTTTCTTTGGTGATTTCCCAATCATGACTGAGATGGGGACCTTTATCATCAATGGTGGAGAGCGGATCATCGTATCCCAGCTCGTTCGTTCACCAGGTGTCTACTTCAATGATAAAGTGGACAAGAATGGTAAGGTTGGCTATGGATCAACAGTTATTCCGAACCGTGGAGCTTGGCTAGAGCTCGAAACAGACTCAAAAGATATTGCTTACACTCGTATTGACCGTACGCGTAAGATTCCATTTACGACCTTGGTTCGTGCCCTTGGTTTCTCTGGTGATGATGAGATTTTTGATATCTTTGGGGATAGCGAATTGGTTCGCAACACTGTCGAGAAAGATATTCATAAGAACCCAATGGATTCACGAACAGATGAAGCCCTCAAAGAAATTTATGAGCGTCTTCGTCCAGGTGAGCCAAAAACAGCGGAAAGCTCACGTAGCTTGTTGGTAGCCCGTTTCTTTGACCCACGTCGTTATGACTTGGCACCAGTTGGTCGTTACAAGATCAACAAGAAACTCAATATCAAGAACCGCTTGTTGAACCAAACAATCGCAGAACCATTGGTAGATGCTGAAACAGGCGAAATCCTTGTAGAAGCTGGAACAGTGATGACGCGCGACGTCATCGATAGCATCTCAGAACATTTGGACGGTGACTTGAACAAGATTGTCTACACTCCAAATGATTCAGCAGTCTTGACAGAACCAGTCGTTCTTCAAAAATTCAAGGTTGTGGCTCCTTCTGATCCAGACCGCGTTGTCACTATCATCGGCAATGCAAATCCAGATGATAAGGTTCGTACCATCACTCCAGCCGATATCCTTGCTGAGATGAGCTACTTCCTTAACTTGGCTGAAGGTCTTGGCCGTGTCGATGATATCGACCACCTTGGAAATCGTCGGATCCGTGCGGTTGGTGAATTGCTTGCTAACCAAGTGCGTCTTGGACTTTCACGGATGGAACGTAATGTCCGTGAACGCATGTCTGTTCAAGATAACGAAGTATTAACACCGCAACAAATCATCAACATTCGTCCAGTGACTGCAGCGATTAAAGAATTTTTTGGTTCTTCACAATTGTCCCAGTTCATGGACCAACACAACCCACTTTCTGAGTTGTCCCACAAACGTCGTTTGTCAGCCTTAGGGCCTGGTGGTTTGACGCGTGACCGCGCTGGATATGAAGTCCGTGACGTGCACTACACTCACTATGGTCGTATGTGTCCAATCGAAACACCTGAAGGACCAAACATCGGTTTGATTAATAACTTGTCTTCATACGGACACTTGAACAAATATGGTTTCATCCAAACACCATACCGTAAAGTAGACCGTGAAAAAGGTGTGGTGACTAACGAAATCGTTTGGTTGACAGCTGATGAAGAAGATGAGTACATCGTAGCACAGTCCAACTCTAAGTTGAACGAAAAAGGTGGTTTTGCCGAGCCAATCGTTATGGGACGTCATCGTGGTAACAACCAAGAGTTCCCATCTGATCAAGTCGACTACATGGACGTGTCTCCAAAACAAGTAGTTGCCGTTGCGACAGCATGTATTCCTTTCTTGGAAAACGATGACTCCAACCGTGCCCTTATGGGTGCCAACATGCAACGTCAGGCTGTGCCATTGATCGATCCAAAAGCGCCTTATGTGGGTACTGGTATGGAATACCAAGCAGCCCATGACTCAGGAGCTGCAGTCATTGCCCAACACGATGGTAAGGTTACTTATGCGGATGCAGACAAGGTAGAAGTTCGTCGGGAAGATGGATCCCTTGATGTTTACCACATCCAAAAATTCCGTCGTTCAAACTCAGGTACTGCTTACAACCAACGTACCCTTGTGAAAGTTGGCGATGTCGTTGAAAAAGGTGACTTTATCGCAGACGGTCCATCTATGGAAAAAGGGGAAATGGCCCTTGGTCAAAACCCAATCGTTGCCTACATGACTTGGGAAGGCTACAACTTCGAGGATGCCGTTATCATGAGCGAACGCTTGGTCAAAGAAGATGTCTACACATCTGTTCACTTGGAAGAATTCGAATCAGAAACGCGCGATACCAAGTTAGGCCCTGAAGAAATCACTCGTGAAATTCCAAACGTAGGGGAAGATGCCCTCAGAAACCTTGATGAAATGGGAATTATCCGTATTGGTGCGGAAGTGAAAGAAGGCGATATCTTAGTTGGTAAGGTCACACCGAAGGGTGAGAAAGACCTTTCTGCCGAAGAACGTCTCCTCCACGCCATCTTTGGAGATAAATCTCGTGAAGTGCGTGATACATCCCTTCGTGTTCCTCACGGTGGAGATGGAGTCGTTCGCGATGTCAAGATCTTTACGCGTGCAAACGGAGATGAATTGCAATCTGGTGTGAACATGTTGGTTCGTGTTTACATCGCACAAAAACGCAAGATCCGCGTCGGAGATAAGATGGCCGGTCGTCACGGAAACAAAGGGGTTGTTTCTCGTATTGTTCCTGTTGAAGACATGCCATACCTTCCAGATGGTACACCGGTTGATATCATGTTGAACCCACTTGGGGTGCCATCACGTATGAATATCGGACAGGTTATGGAACTTCACCTTGGTATGGCAGCTCGTAACTTGGGCATCCACATCGCAACACCAGTCTTTGACGGAGCAAGCTCAGAAGACCTCTGGGATACTGTTCGTGAAGCAGGTATGGATAGCGATGCTAAGACCATTCTTTACGATGGCCGTACAGGTGAGCCATTTGATAACCGTGTTTCTGTCGGTGTCATGTACATGATCAAGCTTCACCACATGGTTGATGATAAACTCCACGCTCGTTCTGTCGGACCATACTCAATGGTTACCCAACAACCACTCGGAGGTAAAGCTCAGTTTGGTGGACAACGTTTCGGGGAAATGGAAGTTTGGGCCCTTGAGGCTTATGGTGCGTCTAATGTCCTTCAAGAAATCTTGACCTACAAGTCAGATGATGTCAACGGACGTTTGAAAGCTTATGAAGCGATTACCAAAGGAAAACCAATTCCAAAACCAGGTGTGCCAGAGTCCTTCCGAGTACTCGTGAAAGAATTGCAATCACTTGGATTGGATATGCGTGTCCTAGATGAAGATGACAAAGAAGTTGAACTTCGCGACCTTGACGAAGGGGAAGACGACGATGTTATCCACGTAGATGATCTAGAAAAGGCACGTGAAAAAGCAGCTAAGGAAGCTCGCGCAGCTTTCGAAGCTGAAGGGAAAGAAGATTAATAAAATATGTAGTTCAAGAGAGTAGAAAGCCTGAGAAGGTTGTCTATCTCGAAGCTTTAGGCTTGAAGGTGTGAAGGAAAGTCCTTCTCACCTTCACAAAAAGCAAAAGAACATACAATCGATAATGAACATAAAGAAAGGTAAGAAATAGTGGTTGATGTAAATCGTTTTAAAAGTATGCAAATCACCCTAGCTTCTCCAAGTAAGGTCCGTTCATGGTCTTATGGAGAGGTCAAGAAACCTGAAACAATCAACTACCGTACATTGAAACCAGAACGTGAAGGTCTCTTTGATGAAGTCATCTTTGGTCCTACAAAAGACTGGGAATGTGCGTGTGGAAAATACAAACGAATCCGTTACAAAGGGATTGTTTGTGACCGCTGTGGTGTGGAAGTAACACGTGCCAAGGTTCGTCGTGAACGAATGGGGCATATCGAGTTGAAAGCTCCTGTATCACACATCTGGTACTTCAAAGGAATCCCTTCTCGTATGGGATTGACCTTGGACATGAGTCCTCGTGCCCTTGAAGAAGTCATCTACTTCGCAGCTTACGTGGTTATCGATCCAAAAGATACACCGCTTGAGCACAAATCCATCATGACAGAACGCGAATACCGTGAACGCTTGCGTGAATACGGACCAGGTTCCTTTGTTGCCAAGATGGGGGCAGAAGCGATCCAAGACCTCTTGAAACAAGTGGATTTGGAAGCTGAAATTGCTGTCTTGAAAGAAGAATTGAAGACTGCAACTGGTCAAAAACGTGTGAAGGCTGTTCGCCGTTTGGATGTCTTAGATGCCTTCTACAAATCTGGAAACAAACCAGAATGGATGGTTCTCAACATCCTTCCTGTTATTCCACCAGATCTTCGTCCGATGGTCCAATTGGATGGTGGCCGTTTTGCTGCCTCTGACTTGAACGACCTTTACCGTCGTGTGATCAACCGGAACAACCGTTTGGCTCGTTTGCTTGAGTTGAATGCTCCTGGTATCATCGTGCAAAACGAAAAACGGATGCTTCAAGAAGCGGTTGACGCTTTGATCGACAACGGTCGTCGTGGTCGTCCAATCACAGGACCAGGTAGCCGTCCGCTTAAATCATTGAGCCACATGCTCAAAGGGAAACAAGGACGCTTCCGTCAAAACTTGCTCGGGAAACGGGTAGACTTCTCAGGACGTTCCGTTATCGCCGTTGGTCCAACCCTTAAGATGTACCAATGTGGTGTGCCACGTGAAATGGCTATCGAGCTCTTCAAACCATTTGTCATGCGTGAAATCGTTGCGCGTGATATCGTGCAAAACGTCAAAGCCGCTAAACGCTTGGTGGAACGTGGAGATGAGCGTATCTGGGATATCCTAGAAGAAGTGATCAAAGAACACCCAGTTCTCTTGAACCGCGCACCGACCCTCCACCGCTTGGGGATCCAAGCCTTCGAGCCAGTCTTGATTGACGGGAAAGCTCTTCGCTTGCACCCACTTGTCTGTGAAGCCTACAACGCCGACTTTGACGGTGACCAAATGGCCATCCACGTACCGCTTTCGGAAGAAGCTCAAGCAGAAGCCCGTATCTTGATGCTGGCTGCTGAGCACATCTTGAACCCGAAAGATGGAAAACCAGTTGTTACCCCATCTCAGGATATGGTCTTGGGGAACTACTACCTTACTATGGAAGAAGCTGGTCGTGAAGGCGAAGGAATGGTCTTCAAAGACCGTGATGAAGCGGTCATGGCCCTTCGCAATGGTTATGTTCACTTGCATACACGTGTCGGAATTGCGACGGATAGCTTGAACAAACCATGGACAGAAGCTCAACAACACAAGATTCTCTTGACAACTGTTGGTAAGATTCTCTTTAACGATATCATGCCTGCAGAACTTCCATACCTCCAAGAGCCAAATAATGCCAACTTGACAGAAGGTGTTCCAGCTAAGTACTTCTTGGAGCCTGGTCAAGATGTCAAAGTGGCGATTGAGCAATTGGAATTAAACGTTCCATTCAAGAAGAAAAATCTTGGAAATATCATCGCAGAAATCTTCAAACGCTTCCGTACAACAGAAACATCTGCTTTCTTGGACCGTTTGAAAGATTTAGGTTACCACCACTCAACTCTTGCAGGATTGACAGTGGGTATTGCCGATATTCCAGTTGTTGAAGATAAGGCTGAAATCATTGAAGAATCTCACAAACGTGTAGAACAAATCACCAAACAGTTCCGTAAAGGGATGATTACAGATGATGAGCGTTACAATGCCGTTACAGCTGAATGGCGTGCAGCCCGTGAGAAATTGGAAAAACGCTTGGTAGATAACCAAGATCCGAAGAACCCAATCGTTATGATGATGGACTCTGGAGCTCGTGGTAACATCTCAAACTTCTCACAGCTTGCCGGTATGCGTGGTTTGATGGCTGCTCCAAACGGACGGATTATGGAATTGCCGATCCTTTCAAACTTCCGCGAAGGTTTGTCAGTACTCGAAATGTTCTTCTCTACTCACGGTGCTCGTAAAGGGATGACCGATACGGCCCTCAAGACAGCCGACTCAGGTTACTTGACACGTCGTTTGGTTGACGTTGCCCAAGACGTCATTATCCGTGAGGATGACTGTGGAACTGACCGTGGACTCGTGATCCGTGCGATTACCGATGGCAAAGAAATGATTGAACCATTGGAAGAGCGTTTAACAGGTCGTTATACGAAGAAATCTGTCAAACATCCTGAAACAGGTGCAGTCATTGTTGGTCCAGATACCTTGATTTCAGAAGACCTAGCACGTGAAATTGTCAATGCTGGTGTCGAAGAAGTTACTATCCGTTCTGTCTTTACATGTAACACCCGCCATGGTGTCTGCCGTCACTGTTACGGTATCAACTTGGCGACTGGTGATGCGGTTGAAGTTGGTGAAGCAGTCGGAACCATCGCTGCCCAATCTATCGGGGAACCTGGTACACAGCTTACAATGCGTACCTTCCACACGGGTGGGGTTGCCTCAAATACCGATATCACGCAAGGTCTTCCTCGTGTCCAAGAAATCTTTGAAGCCCGCAATCCGAAAGGGGAAGCGGTCATCACTGAGGTTAAAGGGGAAGTCACAGCCATTGAAGAAGATGCTTCTACACGTACCAAGAAAGTCTTTGTTCGTGGTGCGACTGGTGAGGGAGAATACGTTGTCCCTTACACAGCCCGCATGAAAGTCGAAGTGGGAGATCAAGTCTCTCGTGGTGCAGCATTGACAGAAGGTTCTATCCAACCAAAACGTCTCCTTGCCGTTCGTGATGTCTTGTCTGTTGAAACTTACCTCCTTGCGGAAGTACAAAAAGTATACCGTAGCCAAGGGGTAGAAATCGGCGACAAACACATCGAGGTAATGGTGCGTCAAATGATCCGTAAGGTTCGTGTTATGGATCCAGGAGATACAGACCTTCTCATGGGTACCCTCATGGATATTACAGACTTTACAGATGCTAACCGTGATGTGGTCATTTCTGGTGGGGTTCCTGCAACGGCTCGTCCAGTCCTTATGGGTATCACCAAGGCCTCTCTTGAAACCAATAGTTTCTTGTCAGCGGCTTCCTTCCAGGAAACAACTCGTGTCCTCACTGACGCAGCGATTCGCGGTAAGAAAGACCATCTCCTTGGACTCAAGGAAAATGTTATCATTGGTAAGATTATTCCTGCTGGTACAGGTATGGCTCGTTACCGTAACTTGGAACCACAAGCAGTCAATGAAGTCGAAATTATCGAAGAAGTTCCTGTTACAGAAGAAGCAACTGAAACTGTTGAATCAATTGTAGTGGAAGAAAATTAATCCTAAAAGAAGCTTTACTGATTTTCAGTAGGGCTTCTTTTTATGCCTAAAAATAACCATATGGTCACCGCTTTTTCCTATAATATCAGTTTAAAAATATGCGCAAAAAAAATATATATTTAAAATAATGAATATTTTAGTAATGAAAATGAAACTTCATAAAGGTTTGAATGTTAAAAAAAAATAGTATAAAAACCAGCTATTTCAAGGGTTTTAAGGGTTCGAAAGATTCGAATGTTACATATAAATTACAGATTATTAAAATTCGATTAAATGTATTACGAAAGCATTGAGATAGTTTGACTTTTGAAGCTATTGAAGGTAGAATGGATGGGAAAAGTGTCGTCGATTTTGTTAAAAAATTCACAAGGTTAAAAAGGTGAGATGATGAAAAAGATTAAAGTGATGGTTGTTTTTGGAACGCGCCCAGAAGCTATTAAAATGGCTCCCCTGGTTTTAGAGCTTCAAAAGCAAAGTGAGACCATTGAAACGATTACAGTGGTGACTGCTCAGCATCGTCAAATGTTAGATCAAGTGCTAGAGACCTTCCGTATTCAACCGGATTATGATCTAGATATTATGGGGAAAAACCAATCTCTTCTAGATATTACGGCTAAAATCCTTGAAAAATTTGACCCAGTCGTGAAAGAAGTGCAACCAGATATGATTTTGGTCCATGGGGACACAACGACGACTTTTGCAGCCAGTCTTGTTGCTTTTTATAATCAAGTCCGTATTGGTCATGTAGAGGCGGGTCTCAGAACCTTCGATAAGTATTCGCCTTTCCCTGAGGAAATGAACCGTCAAATGACGGATAACCTAGCAGATCTCTATTTTGCTCCAACCAGTGAAAGCAAGGCCAATCTTCTCATGGAACATCATCCAGAGTCGTCCATTTTCATTACGGGGAATACGGCGATTGATGCCCTGCGATTAACCGTGCAAGAGGATTATCACCACCAGGTGCTTGATCAGTTAGATCCACAGAAGAAACTGGTCCTAGTGACCATGCACCGTCGGGAAAACCAAGGTCAACCGATGCGAGCTGTCTTTGCTGCCTTGAGAGAAATGGTAGATGCTCATCCGGAGTTGGAGGTTGTTTATCCAGTCCACCTCAGTCCGGCTGTTCAAGAGGCGGCTAAGGAGATCTTAGGAGATCACGACCGTATTCATTTGATTGCTCCTTTGGACGTCTTTGATTTTCATAACCTAGCATCGAGAAGTTACTTTATTATGTCTGATTCGGGAGGAGTTCAGGAGGAGGCCCCTTCCTTAGGCAAGCCTGTCTTAGTCCTTCGGGATACGACCGAACGTCCAGAAGGTGTCAAAGCTGGAACTTTAAAATTGGTCGGAACGGATCCTGAGAGAGTGAAGGAAGAAATGACTGCTCTGTTGACGGACCATGATTTGTATCAAAAAATGGCTTCGGCCCGAAATCCATATGGAGATGGGAAGGCATCTGAGCGGATTGTTCAAGCCATTCAGCACTATTATGGACTCGTTGACGTGGTGTCTGAATTTATAGAGGGAGAGAATTAGGAATGAAAAGAAGGAATCATTTAGGAGACTGGATGCTTATTTTGGTCGGTTTTGAATTGGCCGTCCTGCTGTACTGTCTATTCTTTGCACGTGAAATTATCATTGAGGAAGCTCTCTTTCTCGTCTTAGCTTTGTTTGCTTCACTGGTCTTATCCAATTTGCTGCTTACCTGGACGATTTTAATTTCAGTCGGTTTAGGAATTGTCTTTCTGGTAGCAGGGGTCGTGTATATCCCTGCAAACCAAGCACTGTTATTGCTTTTCTCTTTCCCGATTCTTGTTGGAATTCTGTCGAAAATTCGCTACTACCTGTTTAAAGAGGTTGCTAAGGTTCAAAACCAAGAAGAGGAAGCGGAAGTCGCCTACCGATCTTTACTTGAAAGTTCTGGCTTTCAACAGGAGCAGAAATTACAAGCCCTCTTAATTCATTGGTCTCATGAGGAACTCTTCTATCAAATCCATCCTCGTGAGTACAATCGGACGCTGAACCAAATTCATTATCTGATTGGCCACCATCTGATCCAAGATGAGAGACTTTATTATGTTTCAGACGGCAATTTCCTAGTGCTTACGAATAGCCAGCAACGAAATTTGCAAGAATATTATCAGTTGTATTTAAAAAATCAATTAGAATCTCTGGTCTTTAAGGGAGAAGATGGCAATCAAGCCATTCAATTCCAAAAAGGCTACTTGGTGGTGGATTCGACCAATCGGACGAAATTCCATAGCTACCAGGAAGCCATTAGTAACTTGAAACGTCAACTTGAAACGGATATTATTGTGGAATATTAGGAGGGACCGATGACTCTTACAAATCTATTTTTTGGGCTGGCCCTAGGGATTAGTCTATTCTTTGCTGTATGCTTTTGTGCATTATTTATTGCCTATTTGGTCATCTACCATCGGGTAAACAAAAACTTTAAGGCGGTGGACCATGATTAGTCAAATTTTAATGATTTTCACCTTGATTTCTATCTGGTTATCTCTAGCCTGGGGCTTGGTGATCCTGATTTCAGCAGTTCAATTCTGGTTGAAACACAGTGATTTCCGTGTGGATACGAGCCCGCTTCTCTATTATCCAAAAGTAACCATTGTGGTACCCGCTCATAACGAAGATGTGGTCATTGCTCAAACTGCTAAGGCTATTTTGGATATGAATTACCCTCATGATCGTGTGGAATTGCTTCTCTTTGCCGATAACTGCTCAGATCGTACCTATGAGGAGTGTCTGGCTGTCAAAGCCCTTCCTGAATACGCTGGACGGGATGTGACCATTATTGATCGTACTGGTACAGGTGGAAAAGCTGGGGTCTTGAATGATGCCTTGAAGATGGCGACAGGAGATTATATCTGCGTCTATGATGCGGATGCTATGCCTGAGAAAAATGCTCTTTATTTCTTGGTTAAGGAAGTTCTTAAAGATCCAGAACGCCATGTGGCTTCATTTGGACGCAACAAGACGAGAAATGCTAACCAGAACTTTTTGACGCGTTGTATCAACCAAGAAATCGTCGTGACCCAGCGGGTTCATCACGTCGGTATGTGGAATCTTTTCAAAATTGGACGGATTCCAGGAACCAACTTTATTATTCAAACAGAATTTGTCAAAAGTATTGGTGGTTGGAAGAATGGTGCCTTGACGGAAGATACGGATATTTCCTTCAAAATCATGCAAAGCGGAAAGTTGATCGCTTTAGCCTACAACTCGGAAGCCTTCCAACAAGAGCCAGAGACCTTAAAAACTTACTATATGCAACGGAAACGTTGGGCAAAAGGAAACTATGAGGTTGTACTTTCTAACTTTAAACACTTATTCGGAAAAGCAAACTGGCGGGTAAAATTAGAGGTCTTCAACTATTCATGTATTTTCTTCTGGTTTAATGCAGCGATTGTCTTATCAGACTTGATTTTCTTTGCCAATGTCGCTGCCATGTTTATCCATCTTTTTGCTCCTGGGGTACAGATTCCGTTTGCTTTTGACTCGGAAAATATCTACATTGCCCAATTGATGCTCTTTAACTGGGTGCTGATGATTGGTTTGTATTTGTTGCAAATCAATATTGCCATGGCTTCTCAATTTGGTCAGGCGACAGTGAAACAGATTTGGTTGGCCCTAGCAGCCTACTTTAGCTATTCCCAACTCTTTATCATTGTTTCGATTGATTCGATTTCATCGATCATCATGGATAAATTGCTTCACCGCGAGGGAACCAAGTGGGTGAAAACGAAACGGTTTGCTGGTTAGGAGGACTTATGAGAACAAAAAAAATGAAATATTTATGGTTTGTGGTCATCCTGGCAGTCTTTTGTTTGACTCTCTTTTTGGCTCGGTCAAGAAGTAAGGTGGAGATGCGGAATCGCCTCTATCGGCAATGGACGGAACACTACCTCGTGACGGATGGAAAACAGTCCTATGTTCGTACAACAAACAGCGACCAAGAAACGGTTGTCTTATCAGAAGCACAAGGTTATGGCATGCTGATCACAGTAGAGGCTGCTAAGAAAGACTTAGCCAATCAAGAGGATTTTGACCGTCTGTATCGTTATTATCAAAACAATCGCTTTGATGACACCCAATTGATGGCCTGGAAACAAATCATCAAAAAAGGGAAGCTGTCATCTGAGCATCAAAATGCGACGGACGGCGATCTATATATTGCCTATGCCTTGATGGAGGCCGCAAAACAGTGGCCTGAGAAAGGTGATGTCTATCAAAAGCAAGCCAAGGCTATCTTGGAAGACATCCTCAAGTACAACTACAATGAGAAAACGGGTGTCTTGACAGTTGGGAATTGGGCTGATCAGAATTCCGAATTCTATCACTTGATGAGAACCTCTGATACCCTTCCATCCTTTTTCCAATCCTTCTATGAGTTGACTGGTAATGAACGATGGTTGAGTATCAAAGAGAAGATGTTGGCACAGCTTGATGCTATTAGTTCGCAAAGTAAGACAGGGCTTCTGCCAGACTTTATGTGGGTAGATGAACAAGGGGCGCGTGTGGCGGACCCGGATACTATCGAATCCAAGTACGATGGCGCCTATTCTTACAACGCTTGTCGCCTGCCATACAACTTGGCTCAAAGCCAAGATAAGACCAGTCAAAAATTGGTCAAGAAGATGCTGGACTTCTTCATGAAGCAACGAAATATCTATGCAGGCTATGATCTTAAAGGCAATGCCCTCCATCAGTATCAGGCAGCTAGCTTCATTGCTCCGGTATCTTATGCGGCTGAAAATGGAGATGGCTATCTTAAGTTAGTGCAACAGAACAAGTTTATCTTTATGCAAGATCTATCAACAGATAATTATTACGATGCAACCATGACAACCATGATTGCCCTTCAATTGTTCTAATCGATCATCGCTTGAAAAGAGAGTGGGACAGAAATCGGTAATTCGTTAGAATTCGATTTCGTCGTCCCACCTCCGCACAGTTGAGTAGGGCTGTAAAAGCTGATGAAATCAGTGTAGTAGAGCCCACTCAACCACTGCGTCTTGCTCGACAATTCAAAGACAATTGAGAGGCTAGGACTTTTGTCCCAGCCTCTTTTTCTTATCAAAAAATGGCCTGTCTCTCCTCTATAAGGGGAGATTTTGAAAGAAAATCGCGAAAACGTTCGGGAAATTTACCACTTTTTCCTTTCATGAGCAGAATTCTTTTGTTATCAAAGGATTTTATATATAATATTGGATACAAAGGACGGAGAGAAACATGTATCAAGTGATTGAAATGTATGGAGATTTCGAACCCTGGTGGTTTTTAGAAGATTGGGAGAAGGACATTGTCGCTAGTCAAAGATTTGATGACTATTATGAAGCCCTAAAATATTACAAACGCCAATGGTTACTTTTAAGAGAGCAATCTCCATTATTTAAAAGTAGAAGTGATTTAATGACAATTTTTTGGGATCCTGAGGATCGCCGCTGGTGTGAAGAATGTGCGGAATATGTGCAGCAGTACCATTCGGTTGCCCTATTAGAGAATGACCAGCAGATTCCGAGAAGCAAGCGCCGTCCAGGCTACGAAAAGGAGAATGCTCACACGGCTCATCGCTCTTGTAAGCTAGACAACGAGACAAATCAGTTATAGTAAGAGAAATTCAATATGTAGTTGAGTTTCTTTTTTTTTACTTTTTTTCCAAATCGAGTGCTAGTTGGCTATTTATTTGCGAATTATATAGTGAAAGGAGGAAATATGGTTCAAGAAATTGCACAATCCATTATTCGAATGGCCTCGAGTGCCGAAGCTCAGGATATTTATTTTGTTCCTCGAGCGTCAGACTATCAGCTCTTTCTAAGGGTTGGGGATGAGAGACGGTTTATTGAGACTTATTCGCAAGAACAAATGGTAGCGGTCATCAGCCATTTTAAATTTATGGCAGGGATGAACGTGGGGGAGAGGCGGAGGAGTCAGTTAGGCTCCTGTGACTATTCTCTAGGAGATAAGGTCTTGTCCTTACGCTTGTCCACAGTGGGGGACTATAGGGGATATGAAAGTTTGGTCATTCGCCTGCTCCACAATGAGGACCGGGAGCTCCGTTTCTGGTTCGATCAACTGCAAGAGCTAGAAGAGAAGGTGAGTAAGCGGGGGCTCTACTTATTTGCGGGTCCAGTCGGATCGGGGAAGACGACACTGATGCATGCCCTAGCCAAGAAAAAATTTTCGGGGCAACAAGTCATGTCGATTGAAGATCCGGTAGAAATTAAGCAAGAAGAAATGTTGCAATTGCAACTCAATGAAGCGATTGGCATGACCTATGATAGCTTGATTAAACTTTCTCTGCGCCATCGTCCGGATCTTCTCCTCATCGGAGAAATACGCGACACGGAGACAGCTCGTGCAGTTATTCGGGCTAGTCTGACAGGTGTGACAGTCTTTTCCACCATCCATGCCAAGAGCATCCCTGGGGTGTACGAACGCCTATTGGAGTTGGGGGTGAGTGAGGAGGAGTTACGGATTGTCCTTCAAGGGATCTGTTACCAGCGTTTGATAAAGGGAGGAGGTGTCACTGACTTTGTCATCCAAGATTACCAAAACCATTCCAGTCAAAAGTGGAACCAGCAAATTGATGCACTTTATGAAGCGGGACATATTGAGTTGGATCAGGCGCAAGCCGAAAAAATTATCGATTGCCAAGCAAGAGCATGTCATTGAGCTCTTTCACAATCTCTACAGTAGTGGCTTTCATCTATCAGAGGTCATCGACTTCCTACGTCGGAGCCATTTGGTAGAGGCAGATTTTGTTGAAAGAATGCAAGTTGGACTTGCCAACGGCAAGCCCCTGTCAGCTATTCTTTCTGATCTAGGCTTTTCCGATCAGGTAACGACTCAATTAGCACTGGCAGAGCAGCATGGAAATGTCACCTTAAGTTTAGAAAAAATCCGTAGCTACCTGGAAAATCTGACCCAGGTTCGAAAGAAACTAGTTGAGGTGGCCACCTATCCAGTACTATTGTTGGGATTTTTGATGGCCATTATGCTGGGTCTGAAAAACTATCTCTTGCCTCAGTTGGAGAGTCAAAATGGTGCGACACGATTGATCAGTGTCTTTCCCCAGTATGTCTTGGTAGGAAGTGTGTTACTAGCGATTGGAGTTTTGATTCTCCTCTTCCTAGGTCGTCGAGCCAAGCGTCTGGCCCTTGTTTCGTTTTTGGCTACCCTTCCTTTTCTTCGCCCCTTCTTACAGGATTATCTGACGGCTTTTTATGCTCGAGAATGGGGGAGTATGATTGCCCAAGGGTTGGAGCTGAATCAAATCTTTCCTATGATGCAGGGGCAACGTTCCCGTCTGTTTCGTGAGATTGGACAGGATTTGGAAGTAGCATTGGCTCGGGGGACTTCTTTTTCTGACCATATTCAGACCTATCCTTTCTTTAAACGAGAGCTGGCCCTCATGATTGAATATGGGGAGGCCAAGTCCAAGCTCGGTAGTGAGCTGGAAATCTATGCAGACAAGACCTGGGCTGGCTTTTTCCATCGTTTGAACAAGGCCATGAATGTCGTCCAACCACTGGTCTTTGTCTTTGTTGCTCTTATGATTGTTTTGCTCTATGCAGCCATGTTGCTGCCAATTTATGAAAATTTGGAGGTTCCTTTATGAAATCATTGCGCACACTCAAGGTAAAAGCTTTTACTCTGATTGAAATGTTAGTTGTTTTGCTCATTATCAGCGTTCTTCTCTTGCTCTTTGTTCCGAACTTGACCAAGCAGAAAGATTCGGTAACAGATACAGGAAATCGAGCAGTCGTCAAAGTCGTGGAGAGCCAGGCTGAGCTCTATGAACTCAATCATCAGAATGAAAAAGCTAGTCTTTCTAAGCTAGTCGCAGAAGGACAAATCACTCAAAAA
This sequence comes from Streptococcus sp. bf_0095, assembly GCF_004166885.1. Lineage (GTDB taxonomy): Bacteria > Bacillota > Bacilli > Lactobacillales > Streptococcaceae > Streptococcus. Next base: position 48,207 of record NZ_RCYU01000003.1, read on the forward strand.
CAAGCAGAAGCCTACCGTGCTCACTATGTGAAGAATGCAGGTGATCACCGTGCGGTTGCAGATTAAAGCTTTCACCCTTCTAGAGAGCTTACTAACTCTAGGTATCGTTAGTCTTCTATGTTGGCTGCTAGCTGGGTCAGTCCATCAAGCCTTTGGGCAGGTGGAAGAAACATTGTTTTTCTCGGAATTTGAACGGGTCTATCAGGAGACACAAAAGATGAGTATTGCAAAAGAGGAGAGAGCTCTCCTTTCCATCGACCACGGTGGGGTTCATAGTCCCTATCAAGAATTACCGCTTCCAAAAGGGGTGGAAGTGGTCAGAGAGAAGCAACTGACCTTTGATCCAGCAGGAGGCAATTCAAGCCTGACAAAGATTCAATTTCAGACAGAGAAAGAGGTGGTGACCTATCAGTTGGCAATTGGGAATGGAAAAATTAAAAAATCGACGGCTCCCCGCTAGTCTCTTGTTAGAAGGACTGATTGCCTTAGCGATGTTTGGTGTCCTCACGACCCTTGTGCTGGGAGAGCTAGGGGACTCGCGACAGCAGCGCATAGAAGAGTTGAGACAAGGAGAAGTTTTGCGCGTCGCAAAAATGGCGATCCAGACAAGGCAAGATCAATTGAACATCAATCAGGTCAGTGTCCAGGTGGAGAGGTCTGCCAAGTCCTTAAAGGTCTATCATGAAGGAAAGGTTGTGATTGCTGTTGAAAAGAACTAAACTGCCAGCCTTTACTTTATTGGAGGCCTTGGTTGCCCTGCTCGTCATCAGCGGTGGTTTATTGGTGTTTCAAGGATTGACAAGCCTCTTGCGTCAAGAACTCCAGTACCAAAGTCACATCAAGCAAGAGGAATGGTTGCTCTTTCAGGACCAGCTGGACATTGAATTGTCTCGTAGCCAATTTGAAGAGGTCAGAGATAACAAATTCTATCTTGTTCAGGATCAAAAACCCATAGCCATTGGACTGGCTAAGGGGGGAGATATCCGAAAGACAGATGCGACTGGCCGTGGCTATCAACCGATGATAGATGGAGTTGAATCCGCCAGGATTGAAAAAAGAGGAGATCTGGTGTCTATTCAACTGCGCTTTGAAGAAGGGTTAGAAAGGGAGGTGGTCTACCGTGTGGTGGAAAAGGATAAAAAAGAAGCAGATTGAGGCCGGGATCCTTCTTTATGCCCTTTTTATGTCGGCGGTTTTTAGTCTCTTGCTTCAGTTTTACCTGAACAGACAAGTGGCAGAGAGACGGATCCTCCTTGCTAGTCAGCACCGGATCCAGGCTTATGCGCAAGCTCAATTGGCGATTGATACTTGGGATCGGGAAGAAAAAACCATAACCTTCTCAACTGGTCGAGTCGATTTGGAAGAAAAATCGGGCTTTGCCAACGTAACGAGTCACTTACAAGATGGGGGAAGCTATCATTTCACCTTTGCTCTACCTCCTCGTGAAAAGAAAAAAACCGACAAGAAGGAAAAGGAGAAGCAGGCTCCAGATTCGGCCACAGACCACCCGACCACGACTGAGGAAGAGAAGCCTCAGGCCTTCGAAAAGCATAGCGAAAACTCTTAAAATTTGATATGATTAAGAGATGGAGGAAAGCATGAATTTCGAAAAAATTGAGAAAGCCTACGGCTACCTATTAGAGAATACCCAAACTATCCAAAATGATTTGCAGACCAACTTTTATGATGCTCTAGTTGAGCAGAATGCCATCTATCTGGATGGGCAAACAGAGTTGACTCTAGTGAAGGAAAACAACCAGCGCCTGAAGGACTTGAACTTAAACAAGGAAGAGTGGCGTCGTTCCTTCCAGTATCTTTTGATGAAGGCTGCCCAAACAGAGCCCCTACAGGCCAATCACCAATTTACGCCAGATGGGATTGGATTTCTTCTGGTCTTCCTAGTGGATCAGTTGGCGAGTTCCGATCAAGTAGATGTGCTAGAAATGGGGAGTGGAACAGGGAACTTGGCCCAAACCTTGATGAACAACTGTCAGCGTTCCTTAGATTATTTGGGCTTGGAAATTGATGATCTCTTGATTGACCTTGCGGCTAGTATGGCAGAAGTGATGAAGGCGGATGTGAATTTTGCCCAAGGTGATGCCATTCGTCCACAGGTTTTGAAAGAGAGTGATGTGATTATCAGCGATTTACCTGTCGGTTATTATCCAGATGATTCCATTGCAAGTCGTTATCAGGTCGCTTCCCCTCAGGGCCACACCTATGCCCATCATTTATTAATCGAACAATCGTTAAAATACTTAAAGCCGGGTGGTATCGCTATTTTTCTAGCTCCGAATGATCTTTTGACGAGCGAGCAGAGCCCTCTCCTGAAAAAATGGATGCAGGATCATGCTCAGGTCTTGGCCATGGTTACCTTGCCAGAGAACCTCTTTCGATCAGCCAATCTAGCAAAAACCATCTTTGTTTTGCGCAAGCAAGAAGAAGCGGAGGTCCAACCATTTGTCTATCCCTTAACCGATTTGCAAAATCAGGAAGACGTCATGAAATTCCGTGAAAGTTTTCAAAACTGGAATAAAGAAAGTGAAATTTAAACAAAATTTTGCTATAATAGGAGTGAAAACGCTTAAAGAGGTAAAAAAATGACGAAAACAATTGCAATTAATGCAGGTAGTTCAAGTTTGAAATGGCAATTATACCAAATGCCAGAAGAAACAGTTTTGGCAAAAGGGCTCATCGAGAGAATTGGACTCAAAGATTCCATTTCCACAGTAAAATTTGATGGTCGAGCAGAAAAACAAGTTTTAGACATTGAGAACCACACACAAGCGGTTAAAATCCTTCTAGATGATTTGATTCGTTTTAATATTATTGCTTCCTATGATGAAATCACTGGAGTAGGACACCGCGTCGTTGCAGGTGGTGAGTACTTCAAAGAGTCTGCTCTTGTAGATGAAGAAGTCATTCAAAAGGTAGAAGAACTTTCTTTATTAGCGCCTTTGCATAACCCTGCAAACGCTGCTGGAATTCGCGCCTTTAAAGAGTTGTTGCCAGACATCACTAGCGTGGTGGTATTTGACACTTCTTTCCATACAACAATGCCTGAAAAAGCCTATCGTTATCCTCTTCCGACAAAATATTACACTGAAAACAAGGTTCGTAAATATGGAGCTCACGGGACTAGCCATGAGTATGTAGCCCATGAAGCGGCTAAACTTCTTGGGAAACCAATCGAAGAGTTGAAATTGATCACTTGTCACATTGGGAATGGAGCTTCTATTACAGCAGTAGATAAAGGGATCTCCGTGGATACTTCTATGGGATTCACTCCACTTGGTGGTGTGATGATGGGAACTCGCTCAGGTGATATCGATCCAGCAATCATCGCATATTTAATGGAACATACAGATGACTTCAAGACTCCGGAGGACATTAGTCGTATCTTGAACAGAGAATCAGGACTTCTTGGAGTATCTGAATTTTCAAGTGATATGCGTGATATTCACGAAGCCATGCGCAATGGGAATGATAAGGCACTTTTAGCAAACGATATTTTTGTTGATCGTATTAAGAAATACATCGGGCAATACTTTGCTGTCTTGAATGGAGCAGACGCCATCATCTTTACAGCTGGTATCGGAGAAAACTCTAAAACGATCCGTGGACAAGTCATTAACGGGATGACTTGGTTCGGCTGTGATGTGGATCCAGAAAAGAATGTCTTTGGTGCAGAAGGGGATATTTCAACACCAGATGCCAAAGTGAGAGTCTTGGTAATCCCAACAGATGAAGAATTAGTCATTGCACGTGATGTAGAACGTTTTAAAAACAAGGGATAAGACTTTTATTCTAAAAAAACAAGAAAGAAGAGGCTGATTCGAAACGCCTCTTTTTTCTGTTGTGTGATTTCTACTTGGGCTTGCTCCAGTTGGCCATCTATGCTATACTAGAAAAATAGTTTGATAATCGAGGTAAAATAATGGAAAATTGGATGGAGAAAAAATGGGTTTCGAATGGTCTATGGTTACTAATCGGAATACCGCTATTGTTTGCAACTCAACTACCGATGGTCGCTTTGATTTTGGGGATTGAAAATGCTTGGTCAAATTGGACAATCAATAGCCTGGTCCTTGGGGTTACCATGCTTCTCGTCTATTTGCTTTGGTGGTTTATGAAATGGAGTCCACTCGATCCACTAGATTTTTCACGGATTACAGGCAGAGATATTGGACGAAATTTCCTTTTCTTTTTGCTTCTACTTGCAAATAATATTGTGGGGGCTACAGTGCTTCGGAATATAGGAGAGACCACTACAGCCAATCAGGAAACAATTCAGGGGATTTCTTCAGTGGCCCCTCAGCTGGCAATGGGGTTGCTCATTGTCGTAGTGGCACCTTTAGGAGAAGAAATTATCTGTCGGGCTGTGATTCCCCGCTTAATCTTTAAGGGATACGAAAAAATTGGCTATTTGGTTGGGGCTGTTGTTTTTGCCTATTTACACACACCAAGTAATCTTGGTTCCTGGGTCATCTATGGTGGCATGTCCCTCATCTTGACTTGGGTCGCCTACCGCTACAAACGAGTAGAATATTCTATTTTATTGCACTTTACCTTGAATGCTTTTGCCTTTCTGATAACTGTTCTGGTTTCTTTTCTTCCTGCTTAAAATATGGTAGAATGATAGGACCAATGGGTTTTATTCAGAAGCTTTGGTCAGCTACCAAAGAAGCATCTAGGCGCAGATAGAGACAAACTCAGAGGTTGGAATCATTCTAACCTCTTTTCTATGCTTGGTTGGCTTTTCTTAGAAAGATGAAGGAAGATATGTCAAAGAGTGAATGGAGACAACTAGGCAAGGATCGGACCCTTCTATGTGGCATCCTCAATGTCACCCCCGACTCCTTTTCAGATGGGGGGCGTTACCAAACGGTAGAAAGAGCTCTGGAACAGGCTCGCAAGCTAATTGCAGAAGGGGCAAGGATGCTGGATATTGGTGGAGAGTCCACACGTCCAGGGAGTCACTTCGTAGAGATCCAAGAAGAGATCCAGCGGGTCGTACCAGTGATTGAAGCGATTCGAGCAGAGAGTGATATCTTGATATCGGTTGATACTTGGAAGTCAGAGGTTGCTCGTGTAGCTCTAGAAGCTGGAGCAGACTTGGTCAATGATATTACAGGCCTGCTTGGGGATCCGCAAATGGCGAGGGTGATTGCAGAAGCTCGTGCTGGAGCCGTTGTTATGTTTAATCCAGTCATGGCTCGTCCTCATCATCCAAGTTCTGTGATTTTTCCGTCCTTTGGTTTTGAGCCGGCCTTTTCATTGGAGGAGCTAGCGCAGTTTGAAGGTCTTCCTATCCAAGACTGTATGTGGGCCTTCTTTGACAAGAGTCTTGAGAGGGCAGAGGAAGCAGGATTGAGTCAGGATCAACTCTTCTTAGATCCTGGGATCGGTTTTGGCTTGACCAAGCGGGAAAACCTCCAACTCTTACAGAACCTAAAAACCATTCATGCCAAGGGCTATCCGATCTTTTTAGGAGTCTCTCGTAAGCGCTTTGTGGTCAATATTCTAGAAGAAGAGGGCTTTGAGACCGACCCTGAAACGAAAGAAGGATTTTACAATCGGGATTTGGCCTCAAGCCATTTAACGAGTATGGCTGCCAGCCAAGGGGTAGAAATCGTTCGCGTGCATGATATACCTCTTCATAAGATGGCAGTAGCTATTGGTAGTGCGATCTACCAAGCTGATCAAGCGCCGGACCTTCATTTAAAACAATATCGCTAAAGAAAAGAGAAGAGATATGACAGTAGATCTCAGTTGGTTAGCTAGGTATCGTTCTTCCGAGCCCCATTTCGGCTTGGAACGAATGGAAGCCCTGCTAGCCTTGAGGGGGAATCCTCACCTCGCCTGTCCTGTAATCCATCTAGCTGGGACCAATGGGAAAGGATCAACCCTAGCTCATTTGCGGTCTTTACTAGAAGCTAAAGAGTTGCGGGTTGGTGTTTTCACTTCCCCCTATCTAGTTTCCTTTAATGAGCAAATCAGTATCGATGGGATTCCCATTTCGGACCGAGATGTGGAGACTTATCTGTCCCTCTATCAGGAGTTACTTGCAAAAAACAGTTCTGATCAGACCTTACGTGGCTTGACCGAGTTCGAGTTGATGACGGTCATGGCCTTTGATTATTTTGCGGCAAAAAAACCGGATGTGGTCGTGATGGAAGTAGGGATGGGCGGTCGTCTCGATAGTACCAATGTTTGCCAGCCTATTTTGACAGCCATCACGACGATTGGTCTCGATCATGTGGCACTCTTAGGACCGGATTTAGCCTCGATTGCACGGGAGAAGGCAGGGATCATCAAGGAAAAGATTCCGGTCTTGCTAGGCCGGATGGAACTAGAAGCCCAAGAAGTCATTGTGCAGCAGGCCCGCCACCTATCTGCACCAGTAGAGTTGCTAGGACAGGACTTTTTAGTTGGCTACCAAGAATCTTTGGCTGATGGAGAAGTTTTTCATTATCGGAGTCAGTATCGGGAAGAACTGCAACTGAAGACAGGGTTATTGGGACTTCATCAAGTAGACAATGCAGGTCTGGCATTAGCTCTCTGCGATACCTTCTGTCAAGAAAAGGGGCTCTCCCTCTTGAACCGAGAAGAAATCCTCCAAGCTTGGGAGGGTGTCCAGTGGCCGGGACGCTTAGAGGTCATTTCTAGCCAGCCTCTCATCATTCTAGATGGCGCCCATAATCCGCATGCAGTAGCCCCTCTTGTAACCACCATGAAAGAACGTTATGGACAACTGGACAAGCAAGTCTTGTTTACCTGTATCCAGACCAAGGCGATCGAGGAGATGCTGGATCTATGGAGTGGACTAGAAAAGAGTTCGTTGACCTTGACGACCTTTGAAGACCCACGGGCCTATTCCACAAAAGAAATGCAGGAAATAGCCCTTCAAAAAGGCCTGCCTTATCATGAGTGGAAGCTATTTTTAACGAATTATATAGAAAAAGAATCGCAACAAACTGATCTCCTCTTAGTGACGGGATCCTTGTACTTTTTGGCTCAAGTGAGAGCCTTTCTAATCGAAGAAATCAGTAGGAGATGACATGGATACAAAGAAAATTCAAGAAGCCGTGAAGATGATTATCGACGCAGTTGGTGAAGACGGAAACCGTGAGGGCTTGCAAGAAACCCCAGAACGCATTGCCAAGATGTACCAAGAGATTTTTGCAGGGCTTAACCAAACTGCGGAAGTCCACCTATCAAAATCTTTTGAGATTGTGGACAACAATATGGTGGTGGAAAAGGATATCTTCTTCCACTCTATGTGTGAACACCATTTCTTGCCCTTCTATGGCAAGGTCCACGTTGCCTATATCCCCAATGGGCGCGTAGCAGGTCTATCTAAGTTGGCTCGGACGGTGGAAGTGTACGCCAAAAAACCTCAAATCCAGGAGCGCTTGACAGTGGAAATCGCGGATGCCTTGATGGAGTATCTGGGAGCACAGGGAGCTCTTGTTTGGGTGGAGGCAGAGCATATGTGTATGAACATGCGTGGAGTGCGGAAACCAGGAACGGCTACTGTGACGACAGCGGCGCGTGGCTTGTTAGAGACAGATAAAGACCTGAAAAACGAAGCTTATAAACTGATGGGACACTAACCCCTAGATGAACTGAGGTGACTATCGTGGATCAATTACGGATCAAAGATTTGGAAATTTATGCCTATCATGGTGTTTTTTCCGCTGAAAAGGAATTGGGGCAGCGTTTTGTCCTGGATGTTTGTGTCGATTATGAGATGACAAAATCGGCGCGGACGGGTGATTTGACGGCTTCGATCCATTATGGAATCTTAGCTGAGCAACTGACAGACTGGCTTCAAGCTGAGAAGATCGATTTGATTGAGACAGTGGCTTTTCAGCTAGTGGAGAAGATTTTTGCGACCTATGAATTTGTCAGAAAGGTTCGACTCGAATTGAAAAAACCTTGGGCTCCAGTCCCTCTGCCTTTGGATACTTGTTCGGTCACGATTGAACGAGAAAAAAGACGGGCCTTTATTGGTTTGGGAACCAATATGGGCGATAAGGGACACCAGTTGGCAACAGCTGTATCCAAATTAGAAGAAAAGGGGCTCACGATTCTCCAAACCTCTTCTCAGATTGAGACAGCGCCTTGGGGAGGGGTCGAGCAAGATAGCTTCCTTAACCAAGTTGTAGAGGTCGAAAGCTGGTTTACGCCCCAAGATCTCATCGATACGCTACTCGGAATCGAACGAGAAATGGGCCGGGTCCGTGAGGTGAAATGGGGACCACGTGTCATCGATTTAGATCTCCTTTATATGGAGGATCTGATCCTCTATAGTACAGATTTGATTCTCCCACATCCTTATGTGGCAGAACGAGCATTTGTCCTAGAATCCTTAAATGAAATTGCTCCTTACTTTGTGGATCCTGTCCAAAGAAAACAGATCCGACAACTGTGGGAGACTGTGAAAGAAACAAAAGATACATAAACTGTTTCTTGATATAAAACAACCTAAGTGATGTTGAAAAGAAGCAAATGCTCCATATTATTAGGTTTATTCAAACATGTACAGGAACTTTCAGCGGTGAAAAAAGTGCTAGAAACAATAGTGTTTCTAGCACTCGGGAGTTTTGGAACCTTAGATCCAAAACTAAGTCATGGAACTTCTTCGAAGTTCGCTGACGTCCGTACTCACCTAAGGAAAGTTTCTAAGATTACTTTGTATTCAATCAGAGGTAGCTGATCCAAGGGTCAACTACCTTTTTTCACCTTGACAAGTTGTTTGAGCAGGACTATACTGAGCTTAACTAGACTAGGAGTGGAGGGGCTGATGAAATCTTATCTTGTAAAATGGTTGATCGCGATTGTCTTGGCTGTTCTTTTTCTTTGGGTGAGTTTGGAAACGGACTTACTTCCAAAAGAAGTGTATCCCATTCTCCTTGTCCTGATGCTGGTTGTGGGGCTCTATCTTTTTAAGGAAAAGTAATTCCCCATCCAACTAACATACGAAAAATCCCTTGGGTGCCAACTGTTTCGGGTACTCAAGGGATTTTTTGTATATGGAGCTAAGAGCAACGGTCTAGCCTTGGTTTTCTTTATTTGCGGTACAAGCGATCGTATTGGTAAACTGGATCCATGGTTACATGGATACCCAGTTTGCGAAGAACGTTCTTATCTTCGTCTGTCAACATCACTGTTGAATGAGCTTCGCTCCCTTTCAATCGACCTAATTCTTGCATGGCAAGATTAGCCTCTGGATGGTTCATGGCGGTAATGGCTAGGGCGATGAGGATTTCATTTGAATGGAGGCGAGGGTTGCGGCTGCCCAAGTGGTTGATCTTCAAGCCTTGGATTGGTTTCACATATTCTGGCTCAATCAACTTAGTTTCTTTATCAATATGGGCCAATTTCTTGATGGCGTTGATGAGAACAGCTGCCGTTGGACCAAATAAGTCAGAGGTCTTACCTGTCACGATTTCTCCATTTGGTAATTCGAGGGCCAAGGCAGGATCACCAGTCTCTTCTTCTTTTTGGCGGGCAAGGATGGTGACTTGGCGATCTTTTGGTGAAATACCTAAGTCGTTCATCAAGAGTTCAATTTTCTTAATAGCCCCACTGCCAACACGCTCCGCTTTCACATCCAGAATGGTTTGGTAGTAACGGCGGATAATTTCTTGCTTAGAGGCTTCAATCGCTGCGTCGTTGTCCACGATGGCAAAGCCGACCATGTTCACTCCCATATCCGTTGGGGAAGCGTAAGGAGATTCTCCGAGGATGCGTTCCAACATCCGCTTCAAGACAGGGAAGATTTCGATATCTCGGTTGTAGTTGACCGTTGTTTCGCCATAGGTTTGGAGGTGGAATGGGTCAATCATATTGACATCGTCTAGGTCTGCTGTCGCTGCTTCATAGGCCAAATTCACTGGGTGGTGCAAAGGCAAGTTCCAAACTGGGAAAGTTTCGAACTTAGCATAACCAGATTTGATACCATTCAGTTGGTCATGGTACATATTGGACATGCAAGTGGCCAATTTACCAGAACCAGGACCAGGAGCTGTCACGACAACGAGATTGCGGCTAGTCTGAATATAGTCGTTTTTCCCCATTCCCTCAGGAGAAATGATGTGATCCATATCCGTTGGGTAGCCCTTGATTGGGTAGTGGAGGTAAGAGGCGATGCCATTCTTTTCCAACTGTTTACGAAAAACATCTGCGGCTGGTTGACCAGCATACTGAGTGATGACGACAGAACCAACATAGATGCCCAATTCGTTGAATTTATCGATCAAGCGAAAGACCTCTTGGTCATAAGAGATTCCTAGGTCACCACGTGCTTTTGAATGCTCAATGTTATTGGCATTAATAGCGATAACAATCTCCACTTGGTCACGAAGTTCTTGGAGAAGCTTAATTTTGTTATCTGGCTCATAACCAGGAAGGACACGAGCGGCGTGGAAATCTTCCAACATTTTTCCCCCAAACTCTAGGTAGAGCTTGCCATCAAATTGGTTGATGCGCTCGAGGATGTGATCGCGTTGCAAATTCAAATACTTTTCGGAACTAAAAGCTTGTTTCTTCATTTAAACCTCCAATAAAGAAGCGAGGGTGATCTTTAGCGGTGCTCCGCCTTTCACATAGGGGAAAGGGGAGTGCAAAAGAACACCCGTTGCAATATTCATTCAGTATTATATCAAAAAAACCCCAAAATGGGGGTTTAAAACAATTATTTTGGAAAAATATTAATAATTCTTAATTAAATCAACGGTTGAACGATCCAATTTTTTGACCAAGGCTTGAAGGAAGGCTTGGGCTTGAAGGAAGTCATCCATAGCGTAGAGGGTTTGGTGGGAGTGGATGTAGCGTGCGCAGACTCCGATGGTAGTAGATGGCACACCACCACTTCGTAAGTGGGCTACTCCAGCATCCGTTCCGCCTTTTCCACAGTAGTATTGGTACTTGATGCCGGCTTCTTCAGCGGTGGTGAGGAGGAAGTCCTTCATATTTGGCAACATGAGGTGACCTGGATCAAAGAAGCGAAGGAGGATTCCCTCACCGATAGCTCCTTGGCCCCCGTAGACATCTGCAGCGGGAGAGCAGTCAACAGCTAGGAAGATTTCTGGATCAAACTTGGTCACAGAAGTCCCAGCACCGCGCAGTCCGACTTCTTCTTGGACAGTTGCTCCGACATAGAGTTCGTTTGCTAGGGCTTGTCCAGAAAGGGCTTGTGCCAATTCGCTGACCATCAAGACCCCATAACGGTTGTCCCAAGCTTTGGAGATGATGTTTTTCTGATTGGCCGTTAAGATTGCAGTGCTTTCAGGGACCAAGGTGTCGCCTGGACGGATTCCAAAGCTCTCGGCTTCTTCTTTGTTGGCAAAGCCACCATCAAAGACAATATCCCCGATTGCTGGAAGGGCAGGACCGTTTGCGCCACGTGTCAAATGCGGAGGAACAGATCCAGAAATGACAGGGTAGGAATGGCCATCGCGTGTCAAAAGGGTGAAACGTTGGCTGCTGACCACCATAGGGTTCCAACCACCGATTTCCACCACGCGGAAGGTGCCGTCTGCCTTGATCTCACTGATCATAAAGCCAACTTCATCCATATGGCCTGCGACCATGATGCGAGGAGCATCAGCCGCTTCTGAGTGGCGTACCCCAAAAATGCTTCCCAAGCCGTCTGTGACCACTTCATCCACATGTGGGGTGATCTGTTTGCGTAGATAATCGCGAACAGGCGCTTCGTGGCCAGAGATGGCAGGAAGTTCTGTTACTTCTTTGATTTTAGAAAATAAATCAGTCATAAGTTACCTTCTTTCTGATTGTTATTTTATCACTTTTTTAGTCGAGATGGTAGTGGCAGTTGACGGGGATGAAAGCAGATCGTCATGATGGGGAGAACTATTCTCCTTCGTTGTCCCAGCTTGTATTTTGTGTTACAATATGAGGTATGAAAGCTAAAAAAATCATTTTATCTAGCCTTGCAGCAGCTAGTGCAAGTGCTCTTGCCCTTGGGGCCTATAAAATTGCCAAAGATCAAAAACGTCTGCGGACGCAAGAAGAGTTAGTCGCAGAAGTCCGTGAGCAAATGGAGAATATGGGGAAGATTGCGACCCTTTATGTGGAACTCTATGAATCAAACGAAGAGCGTCTGGTAGGAGGGCTCATTTTTGAAGATGAGCGCCACTATCGCTTTGTCTATGAAGAGGGCCTCCTTCACTATGAAGAGGAAAAACTATGATCATTCCACAGTCTTTAGAGGAGTTAGCTAGCTACGTCGAGCAAGAAGGAAAGAAGGTTTTCTTCTTTTCAGCGGATTGGTGTGGCGATTGTCGGTATATCCAGCCCTTTTTGCCAGAGATTGAAGCGGAAAACCCTGAATTTACCTTCATTTTGGTCGACAGAGACCAGTATCTAGATCTGGCTAAGCTTTGGGATATCTATGGTATTCCGAGTTTGGTGGTCCTAGACGGGGATCGGGAACTGGGGCGTTTCGTCAATCGTGATCGCAAAACCAAGGCTCAGATTTCAGAATTTTTAGCAGGATTGAAGTAGGAGAAAGAGAAAGAATGATTGTAACCTATAATAAAGAACAAGTCGGCGACGTCTTAATGATTACCTTGAAAAACAGTGGGGATGCCAAGTTAGCAGTAGATCGTAAAGGCAAAGTAGCCCGTGTCTACCGTGAAGACAAGCAAGAAACCGTAGCCTGGAATATTTTTGAGGCTTCGACCTTCTTTGCCCTTGAAGGCAAGGGGCAAATTTTCTTGAGTGATGAGCAGGTTGCACGCCTCAATCAAGAATTACAGGATGAAGGATTTGCAGAGGTCTTGGTCAATGACAAGGAGCCTAAGTTTGTCGTGGGGCAAATTGTGGAAATGGTGGCTCATCCAGATAGTGACCACCTCAACATCTGCCAAGTGGCTGTCGGATCAGACAAGACAGTTCAAATCGTAGCAGGTGCGCCAAATGCGCGTGAAGGTCTCAAGACGATTGTGGCTCTTCCAGGTGCCATGATGCCAGATGGCAGCTTGATTTTCCCAGGAGCCCTTCGTGGAGAAAAGAGCTTTGGCATGATGTGTAGTCCACGCGAATTGCACTTGCCAAATGCTCCACAAAAACGTGGGATTATCGAATTGCAAGATACAGAAGAGGTGGGAACTCCGTTTGACCCTGCCCGTCACTGGCAAGGATAAGAGAGTGGGACAGAAATCGGTAATTCGTTAGAATTCGATTTCGTCGTCCCACCTCCGCACAGTTGAGTAGGGCTGTAAAAGCTGATGAAATCAGCGTAGTAGAGCCCACTCAACCACTGCGCCTTGCTCGACAATCCAAAAACAATTGAGAGGCTAGGACTTTTGTCCCAGTTTCTTTTTTATTTTTTCCTCAAATGGCTAAAAAACTACGAATTATATAAGTAGGAGGAAGAAATATGTACAATAAAGTAATTTTAATCGGGCGCCTTGTGGCTGACCTAGAGCTTCATAAGACCAGTACGGATAAGTCCGTTTCGCGTGCGACCCTGGCTGTCAATCGTCGTTACAAGGATCAAAATGGCGAGCGGGAGGCGGACTTTATCACTCTCGTGGTCTGGGGGAAATTAGCAGAGACCCTTGTCTCCTATGCCAATAAAGGGAGTTTGCTTTCTGTGGACGGTGAGCTTCGAACCAGACGCTATGAGAAGAATGGAATGACCCAATATGTGACAGAGGTACTCTGTCAAGGCTTCCAGCTCTTAGAAAGTCGTGCTCAACGAGCGATGCGGGCCAATGGAGCAGGAGGAGATCTAGCGGATCTCATCCTGGAAGAGGAAGAGCTTCCCTTTTAACAGAAGAGAACGGTGCAGCTGGTCAGCTGTGTCGTTTTTTCTTTTTCGAAACTTCTCACGGAAGTTGCAGGGGTAAGTCATCATATGGATTTATGAGTAAAACGCATTCATTTCCTAAAGACCTTCAAGCTCTTGATAAAAAATGATATAATACAAGGTATTAAATACGAACAAAAAATCTTTATATAGTAAAATGGTTCGTTCTTTTAAGAGGAGAAGAGATGGGGTTAGAAGAGGAAGCTGTTCAAAAGAAACACAATCGAGTGATGATCTATACGATATTTTGGAGCCTGGTTTTTGTGGTAGTGGTCATCTATTTGAATGCTAGCCAACTAAAACCGGTAAAAGGGCAGATGCGGATTGGTGTGACCTACATGACCATGAACAATGAATTCTACCAAACACTGAATGCAGAGATTGAACGAGTGGCTGACGAAAAAGGGGATTTGCTTCTAGTTCGTAATCCAGAATTGGACGAGGAAAAACAAAGTCAGCAAATAGATTATTTTCGTCAACAAAAGGTCAATGTGATTGTAATTAACCCCGTCAAAGGAGATAGCCCTAAAATCATTGCTTCCCTGAAGCGAGCTCGAGAGGCAGGGATTAAAATCATTGCAGTGGATAGTCAGCTCAGCCATTTCACGGTGGATGCCAGTGTGGTGTCTGATAATTACCAAGCCGGGGTCTTGGTCGCCCAGCGCCTGATGAAGCAGAAAAATGAGGCGAAGATCCTACTCTTAGAGCATAAGGGGACGGTATCGGCAGAGCAACGGATCCAAGGATTCTTAGATACCATCCAGTCGAAGCCTGCCTATCAGATTGTTGGGAGAGAAGAGACTCGTGGGCAAACGGAATTGGCCCTGCCAGCTGTTTCCCAGGTCATTCAGGATGGTCTGGTATTTGATACTGTCGTGGCCTTAAATGATCGGGCAGCTATCGGAGCCCTAGCGGCCATCAAGGAAAACCAATTAGCTCTGCCGATTTCTATCTATGGAATCGATGGCTCTCCGGATATGAAGGTCTTACTCTCGACGACGGATGATATCGAAGGGACGGTTGCCCAATCTCCTCTTAAAATGGGGAGACAGGTGATGCAAGTAATTGAGTGCATGAGGACAGGAAAACCCTACAAGGAACAATATAAGATCCCAGTAGAGATGATTGATAAGGATAATGTTGACCACTATGATGTCAACGGGTGGCAGTAATGACCAAGCTTCGTGGCATTCGTTATAGTTTGATTTTGCTAAAAATCATTAATTTTATCGCCATCTTATTTAGCAGTTCCCTCTACTTGCATGCGACCAATTACATCATTGCCAAGGGGCAAGGGTATCAATTATTGGAGCAATTAAGAGAAATACCGAGTTCACCAGCTCAGAATTTTTGGATCTCCATCCTTCTTTTTGGAGGGATTCTTCTCATTACCTTTTATCGGATGCGTCAAGGGACACAGGAGTGGTCGGTTTTTGACAAATGGAATATTCTAGAAATACTGCTGATGCTAGGCGTCATGATGGCCCTCAGCTTCTCCTATAATGGGATCATCCTCTTGGTATTTGCCGATATCTTTTATGGTTCCAAAGAGTTTAGTAGTTCCAAGGACAGACGCTATTGGTTTGCCTTTATCCTTCTAAGTTTCATAGTCCTCCTTGTGACCAATTATGACATTCTTTCTCTAGTTGTGCAGTTGCCTTCGCTAGATGCCTATATTGCCTTCTATCCTTCATCAATTCGGATGCTCATCCTATTCGCTAAAAATGCGCTAGCTTCTTTAAATATGGTTGTCTTTATTATTTCTCTTCTCTTTTACATTTTATCGGTAGTGGCAGAGCACCATCGGATTGAAAAAGAGTTAGAAATGGTTTCGCAGGTTAATACGGAATTAAATAGCTACATGGCCCTTTCGGAAAAGATTGCGGAGGATCGGGAGCGCAAGCGAATAGCACGGGAAATTCATGATACTCTGGGCCATGCCTTGACGGGTATTTCTGCAGGGATTGATGCAGTTGGGGTTTTGATTGATATTGACCCTGGTCGTGCCAAGACCCAGCTTCAATCGGTCTCTACGGTGGTACGAGATGGAATCAAGGACGTCCGGGGCTCTTTGAACAAGCTTCGGCCAGGTGCCTTGGAGGACCATACCTTGAGGGATGCGGTTTTGAAATTGGTTCACGAATACCAAGCTATTTCCAACTTACAAGTCGAGCTAACCTATGACTGGGATGATGTAGATCTGGATGTCATGGTGGAGGACACCGTCTTTCGAGTGATTCAGGAGTCCATGACCAATTCTGTCCGCCACGGTCATGCGACTCACATGCAGATTTCCTTTTTGCTGGAAGATGCCTATGTCATGATTCTCAAAGATAATGGGGTCGGCTTTGACCAACTACAGGTCGGCTATGGCTTGAAACAAATGCGAGAGCGGGTCTCTATCTTGGGAGGAAGGATAGAATTTGCCAATCGAAATGGATTTTATACACGAATTGAATTGCCCAAAGAAAAAGGAGGAAAGATCTTATGATCAAAGTAATGATTGCGGATGACCAAGCACTGATTCGCGAGTCGCTCCAAATTATTTTGTCTGCCCATCAAGATATTCAGGTGACTTCTGCAGTGGCGGACGGTCACGAAGTGCTAGAGCGAATCCCCCAAGATCGACCAGATGTCGTATTGATGGATATTCGTATGCCCAAGATGGATGGTGTGATGGCAACAAAAGAAGTCAAGGAACGCTTCCCTGAGGTTAAAATCATCATTCTGACCACCTTTGACGATGATGATTTCATCTTTCGTGCTTTGAAATATGGAGCTTCAGGGTATTTGCTTAAAGGGGCTTCAACAGAGGAGCTCTATCAAGCCATTCAAATTGTCTATCATGGGGGAGCCATGATTAACCCTAATATTGCTAGTAAGGTTTTTCAGATTTTTTCTCAGATGGCTCAGAGCAATTACACGATCTCCGTTTCTGAAGAATATGTGAGCGACTTATCCCTGACTGAATGGCGGATCATCCAGCAGGTTGGTTTTGGGGAGTCTAATAAGGAAATCGCAGCCAAATTGTTCCTATCTGAGGGAACGATTCGGAATTACCTGTCAACCATTTTGTCTAAGTTGAACCTGCGGGATCGGACCCAGTTGGCTATTTGGTCTGTTCAAAAAGGTGTGACCACTAAGGATTTTGGAACAGAAAGTGATAGCCGATGAAGAAAATACGTAAGATTCGAGGCTCCAGATTGTTTCTAGGCTTGCTTTTTCTTTTTTTACTTGCTGGAGGGATTTGGTGGCAGCGTCAGCCTAAGCTTGTCCGCTTGGGGGTCTACGCTGGATCTAGCTGGGATGTGCCCACCCAAACGGAAGAAAAAGTCTTGGACCAAGCGATTGCTCGTTTCGAAAAAACGCATCCAGGGGTAAAGATTGTCTACGAAAGCGGAATTCCGAAGAATCAGTATGCGAGCTGGTTAGCCAATCAGATCCTCCATGGACAGGAGCCAGATCTATATATGGTATCCAGTACTGAGCTCCCGGTGTTAGCTGCGCGTGGGGCGGTAGAAGATTTGACCCCCTTGATGGACAAACAGGTCGATCCTTCTCATTTTTATCCAGTTGCCCTAGAAGCAGGTAAATACAAGAACCGTCAGTATGCCCTCCCATTTGAGAGCAATCCTGTTTTGATGTGTGTCAATAAAAATTTATTGGAAAAGGAAGGGATTGCTATTCCGAAAGAGGGGTGGACTTTGGAGGAATTTTATACGATTTGTCAAAAAGTGACGCGGGATACAGATGGAGATGGTGAGCTAGATCAGTTTGGAAGTACAGATTATACCTGGAGGGAGGCCTTGGCAGCCCATGGTGGCCAGCTTTTCAGTCAGGATAACATTAATCTGACGAGTAAAGAAATGAAGCGCTCGCTCTATTTTGTCGAAAAACTCGAAGCCCTTCATGGGAATTTCAATGTTACTTCTAAGGATTTTGATGAAGGCAAGGTCGCTTTTTATCCGATGACCTTGGCCCAGTACCGAACTTATAAACCTTATCCCTATCATGTTGCCAAATATTCAAATTTCACTTGGACCTGTATCCCTATGCCCGGGGCTTCTGGATCAACTCCGTCAACCTTAGTGGATACGTCCTTGTTTGCTCTGTCTTCTCGGGCCAGTGCTAGCAAGGAGGCCAAGGAATTCATGGAATTTTTGACCCAGGACCAGCAGGTCCAGCAGGAACTCTTCCGGCAGTCGCAGGGGACCTCTGTCCTCCCTTCGGTGGTCAATAGTTCGGAAAGTCGGGACCTTCTTAAAGCGGATGATTTCGGGGTTGATTCCTTGACGAATCGGACCCTGGACCAGATTATGAAAAAGGCTGTCCTAAGTACTCCTGGCAACCTACCCGATGATATCTGGGATCGATTGGATTATTTGATTCATAATGCTCTAAAAGCAAAGGATATTGATAATCAATTGCCTCAAATTCAAAAGATTATTGAGGAAATGCTTCGGGAAAAGTTTCGTTAAGAGCAACTAGGCATCTGTCAAGTGACAGATGTCATTTTTTTATTGACAGATGTCAACTTTTCTTTGTGACAAATGACAATAGTAAAACGCTTTCAAAAACAATACAATAAGGTCATCATAAAGGAGGAGAAAGGATGAAGTATCTGGTATTGGTCAGTCATGGTGGACTGGCAGAAGGTCTGAAAAGTTCGCTGGCAATGTTTGCTGGGGATAAGATAGATCAGGTGATTGCGGTCGGACTGAAAGAAGGCAAATCGGTAGATGATTTTGCTCATGATTTTCGTCAGGCGATTTCCCATTTAACAGATGAGGACTCTGTCTTAGTTCTAGCAGACATTGTAGGTGGCAGTCCTTTGACAACGGCAACGACAGTGCTAGAGGAGCAAGGAAAGCTGAGTACAGCCTTGATCTTAGGTGGAATGAACTTGACCATGGCGCTGACAGCAGTTGTGATGAAGGACATGATGGAGGGGGCTGATTTAGCCCAGGTGATTTTATCCGAAGCTTCCACAGCCTTGCAAGAATTTACCCTTGCCCCGGTAGAGGGTGACGATGATGAAGAAGATGATATTTAACTAAGGGAGGTTAGAAAATGGTAGTATCATTTGTACGGATTGACGACCGTATGATCCACGGTCAAACAGTAACTCGATGGGCTAAAGAAAAGCCTTGTGATGGCTTGATCGCCGTCAACGACGCAGCAGCTTCCAACAAGGTCTTGATTCAAGCCTATAAAGGGGCTTCAGATAAGAAAACCTTTGTTTGGACCAAGGAAGCTTTCAAAGAAAAATCTGCCAAAGTAACGGAATCAGAAACTCGCTATTTCTTGATTACTAAGAACCCCATCGATATGAAAGAAATTTTGGTAGACCAAGGGTTTGTCCCAGGCGATGTCAAAGAAATCATTGTCGGTCCTGCAAATGACCGTCCGGGTGCTGTGAAATTGGGAAATAACCAATCCATCACCCAGGAAGAAGCAGAAGCCATCGAAGCCATTCAGGCTGCAGGCTACAAGGTGAAATTCCAGTTGCTTCCAGATGTATCCATCGGTTACTGGGATGATTTTAAATCAAAATTCGGATTCTAGAGAGGGGAGCATCCTAGCTCTTCGTCACTAAACTATACTTACAAACAAAAGGAGCGTTTGTTATGACAATTTCATGGATTCAAGCAATCTTGCTTGGTATTTTCGCCAGCTTGTCTTCAATGCCTGGTATGGGTGGTTCCAGTATCGGGAACTATACACTTGGTCGTCCCCTAGTTGGTGGGTTGATCTCAGGGTTAATCCTTGGAGATGTGACAACCGGTATCATGGTCGGGGTTGCCCTTCAGGTCGTTTATATCGCCTTGGTAACACCTGGTGGAACTGTATCTGCTGATGTACGGGCTATTTCTTATATCGGAATTCCCCTTTCTATCTTATTTGTTCATGCTAACAATATCACGGGTGAGGCAGCAATTGCAGCGGCAGCAGCCCCAATCGGTGCAGCCGTTGGGACTATCGGTACCGTTCTTTTCTACGGTACTGCAACCATGAACTTGCTTTGGCAACATATCGGTTGGAAAGCCGTTGAAGAAGGAAACTTCAAAAAACTCTACGCAGTTGATTGGGTTTACCCATGGATTTCTCACTTCCTCTTCTCCTTCCTTCCAACCATGATTATCACCAAATACGGTGAAAACATGGTGGATTTGATGAAACAATACCTTCCAATGGATGGTTACTGGATGAAAGCCCTCTTTACAGTCGGTGCCCTTCTTCCATGTGTCGGTATTGCCATCCTCTTGAAGCAAATCGTTACAGAAGTAAGAGACTTCATTCCATTCTTTGTTGGATTTACCTTGGCAAAATCTCTTGGCTTGAACTTGGTAGCGAGTGCGGTAGTTTCATTGATCTTTGCAGTGATCTACTATGAACTTGAAGTGATTAAAACAATGAAAGTCGTCCCTGCTGGAGTAAATGACTTTGACGATGATGAGGAGGATATCTAAGATGGCTGATAAAAAGAAAATTTCAAAGAAAACGCTAACCAAAGCATTCCATCATTGGTATTATGGTCACTTGACTTGTTTTTCTCAAGAACACATGCAAACCTTTGGGTATTTGACTTCAATGCTTCCAATCGTGGAAGAAATGTATGATTCCAAAGAAGAACAAAAAGAAGCCATGCAAACCTATACAGCCTTCTTCAACACTGAGCCCCAACTAGGATCTCTTGTTGTAGGGATTACAGCTGGTTTGGAAGAAGCGCGTGCCAATGGAGAAGCAGTAGATGGCGAAACCATCAACGGGATGCGTGCTGGTTTGATGGGTCCAATCGCTGGGATTGGGGACTCCTTGGTTGTTGGGACCTTAATCCCTGTACTTCTCGGGATTGCCCTTGGTCTTTCTAAAGGCGGAAACATTGCAGGGGCTCTCTTCTATATCGTCGTTTGGAACCTCTTGGTCTACTTAGGCATGCGTTTCGCCTTCTTCAAAGGGTATCACTTAGGGGACAAGGCTGTTGAATTCCTTGTAGGACCAAAAGGACAAGCCCTTCGTAAAGCGATTAGTGTGGTCGGTGGTATGGTCATCGGTGCCGTAGCAGCGACTTGGGTCTCTGTTACAACAGCCCTCGAATTCAAAAATGCTGACGGAGAAGCCTTCCTTAAAATCCAAGAAAAGATTGATGGCGTCTATCCAGGTCTCTTGACTGCTGCCTTTATCACGCTTTGCTGGTGGCTCATGGCGAAGAAGAAAGTCTCACCAAACAAGGTCATGCTTCTCTTAGTCATCATCGCCTTAGCTGGGGTAGCTCTTGGAATCTTTGATCCAGGTCTCAAATACTAAGAGAAAACTGGAAACAGTTTATTGCAACCGGAGCATTGAGAATGAAGTACGTGACCTCCTTTACGAATACTTCATTCTCAATTTTTATTGAAGGAGGCATCTATGCACACCAGACAAGAATTAATAAAAGGGTATGAGACGGAAATTCGCTACCAACGCCATATGTTGGAAAACTTGGGTCGCTGGTTTAGTGTGCTCTTTCTCATGGCCAGTATTGGTGGACTGCTGATTTATTTCTTTCACAAGACTTCCCTCCTATTTTTGATCTTAGGTAGCTTGGTCGCCCTGATTGGAATAGCAGGGATGTTGCTAGTGGGGTATGGGATGTATCGTGGTCGAGCCAACTTACAAAAAGTCATCCAAGCTTACCAACAAAAACTAAATTTGGTTGGCTAGAAATCGAAAACACTTCGAAGAGATTGAGGTGTTTTTTTCTTGACTATTTTTGACCAAGTGATACAATAGAAACATGAGTTAGCACTCGATGTTGAAGAGTGCTAAAATACAAGAACGGAGGAATGACATGTTAAAACCATTAGGAGACCGCGTGGTCTTGAAAGTAGAAGAAAAAGAGCAAACAGTCGGTGGCTTTGTCATCGCAGGAGCAAGTCAAGCTGAAACCAAAACAGCAGAAGTCATCGCTGTAGGTGAGGGAGTTCGGACCCTCAGTGGCGAGTTGGTAGCACCAAGTGTCAAAGTCGGTGATACGGTCTTGGTGGAAAATCATGCAGGCGTTGATGTGAAAGACGGCGATGAGAAGTACACGATTGTTGGGACTGCAAGTATTCTTGCCATTGTTGAAGCCTAAAGAATCAGAAAGGAGAAAGATGTATGTCAAAAGAAATTAAATTTTCATCAGATGCTCGTGCAGCCATGGTCCGTGGGGTGGATATCCTAGCAGATACTGTGAAAGTGACCTTGGGACCAAAAGGTCGCAATGTGGTCCTTGAAAAATCATTTGGGTCACCATTGATCACCAATGATGGGGTGACCATCGCCAAAGAAATCGAATTGGAAGACCACTTCGAAAATATGGGTGCCAAATTGGTATCAGAAGTTGCTTCGAAGACCAATGATATCGCTGGAGACGGAACAACCACTGCGACTGTCTTGACCCAAGCCATCGTCCGTGAAGGGATCAAGAACGTTACAGCAGGTGCGAATCCAATCGGTATCCGTCGTGGGATTGAAGCAGCGGTTGCAACAGCTGTTGAAGCCTTGAAAAACAATGCCATTCCAGTTGCTAATAAAGAAGCTATCGCCCAGGTTGCGGCTGTCTCTTCTCGCTCTGAAAAAGTCGGTGAATACATCTCAGAAGCCATGGAAAAAGTGGGCAACGACGGAGTGATCACGATTGAAGAATCTCGTGGAATGGAAACAGAGTTGGAAGTCGTTGAAGGAATGCAGTTTGACCGTGGTTACCTCTCTCAATACATGGTCACTGATAATGAAAAAATGGTGGCAGACCTTGAAAATCCTTATATCTTGATCACCGACAAGAAGGTGTCAAACATCCAGGAAATCCTGCCATTGCTTGAAAGTATCCTTCAAAGCAACCGTCCGCTCTTGATTATTGCGGATGATGTGGATGGAGAAGCTCTCCCAACGCTTGTCTTGAACAAGATTCGTGGAACCTTCAATGTCGTAGCTGTTAAGGCTCCTGGATTTGGAGACCGTCGCAAAGCTATGCTAGAAGACATCGCGATCTTGACAGGTGGTACTGTTATCACAGAAGATCTCGGTCTTGAGTTGAAAGATGCGACCATCGAGGCGCTCGGTCAAGCAAGTAAAGTGACAGTGGACAAAGATAGCACAGTCATTGTAGAAGGTGCAGGAAATCCTGAAGCTATCGCTAACCGTGTGGCCGTGATCAAATCACAAATTGAAACCACAACGTCAGAATTTGACCGTGAAAAACTCCAAGAACGCTTGGCCAAATTGTCTGGTGGCGTTGCAGTCATCAAGGTCGGAGCTGCAACTGAAACGGAGTTGAAAGAAATGAAACTCCGCATCGAAGACGCCCTCAATGCGACACGCGCAGCGGTTGAAGAAGGAATTGTTGCCGGTGGTGGTACGGCCCTTGCCAATGTTATTTCTGCAGTTGCAACCCTTGAATTGGAAGGGGACGAAGCGACAGGACGCAACATTGTGCTTCGCGCCTTGGAAGAGCCTGTACGTCAAATCGCTCACAATGCAGGCTATGAAGGATCAATCGTTATCGATCGCTTGAAACATGCAGAAGTCGGAACAGGCTTCAATGCTGCAACAGGTGAATGGGTCAACATGATTGAAGCAGGAATTATCGACCCAGTGAAGGTGAGCCGTTCAGCCCTTCAAAATGCGGCTTCCGTAGCGAGCCTTATCTTGACGACCGAAGCAGTGGTAGCCAACAAACCAGAACCAGCTCCAGCAGCACCGGCTATGGATCCAAGCATGATGGGTGGGATGATGTAATCTGATACCAATGATTGGTGCTAAAGCACCGAATCATTGGACGGTAGCCGCTTTGTTGCGGCCTACCTAATCATCTTACTAAGAAAACAAAGAAGGCATTATCGGCCTTCTTTATTTTCTGTCGTAATCTGTGTGCTTGATTGAGGCTATGCTTCTAATCATTTGACGCCAACCGCTATCAGGCGGTTTGGCTAAACGTCTTACTAGCTCAAAGAGGTTGGCAAGTCTCCAATCCTCAATCGATCATTGGATGAACTGATTATTCTAATCTTTTCTTTGTGGCAGAAGGATGCATATTTATATATATTACGAAAGTTTGTGAAATAAATTTGGCTGAAGCCGGTCTTTTCTACAGGTCGGTTTCCTTTATTGAAGAAACTAAGATCAATCCGATGGGGATTATAGCAGTTATTTGAGGTGTGGGTTTTTGTTCACATATAGTGAAATCACGGGAAGAATAACCTTTGAAGTAGGTGGATAGATAGTTGGTATTTTGAAGTAACCTGCCTGTTCGATATTTGGAACAAAAATGCAATACAAATTCCTTTATTTTGTAACAAAGATGCGTTAAAATATAGGAAGTAGATAAATGTTCTACACTAGAGCAAGGGGGGAATACTTCCCACATACATGTCTAAAGACAAAAACTTGATCGAATAAATTAAAACTTTTTGATTCTTAATTTTTATCGACCTTTTTCATATTAAACTTTTTCATCCACCCCTTGCTAAGGCTCTTCCAGATTTTTCTGGGGGAGTTTTTTTTCTATTTCATAAACATTTCACATTTCTTTTCTATAATAACTATAACAAATGATGAAAGCGCCCATTTTGCATTGCTATGGGCTTTGAAATGGAGGGTGAGTTCATGCTCTTACAACAGGCAATTGCCTATATTACTCGAAAAAGAACGAGGAATCTGGTTCTCTTTCTGATTCTCCTCTTGATCCTCTCTTGCTTATATTTCTGTTTTTCACTGATGCAAGTAGGAGGAAGGCTGGAGGAACATATCAAACAGTCGGCTGGGACCAGTTTTGCCCTGACCAGTAAGCAGGGGAATACTCCCTTTGCGCTGAAAGAGGCTGAAAAGGTGCAGCGACTAGCTGGGGTGGGAGGCATGGTTCCTCAATATGAAAGTCCCGTTCGCATTCTTGGTAAAGAAGCGGTGACGGGGCAGCAGTCGGTGGAGCGAGACGATTTGGGTCAGGAAGCCAAGCAAGCGCTAGGTGCTGTCTTTACCCAGAAGACAGACCAGCACCTGGATTTCCGCAGTGGTAGTTTCCAACTGGTGCAAGGCAAGCACTTATCCGACAAGGCTCGCGGCCAGATCTTGATCCACCAAGAGTTGGCTAAGAAGAACAAGCTAAAGGTCGGAGATTCCTTGACCTTATCCAGCTTTCAGATGGGAGAGACTCCTGCCAAAGAGCAAACCTTTAAAATCGTTGGCATCTTTTCGGGTAAGAAACAGGAAAAATTCACAGGGATGACCTCAGATCTGAGTGAAAACCAAGTCTACCTCCCTTATGAGGATGCGACCAAGCTCCTAGGTCTCAGTCAGCAAGAAGTGACCCAGGTCACCTTTGGCGTCAAAGATCCTGAGAAAATCGATGCCCTCTTGAAGCAAGTTAAAAGCTTGGATCTGGATTGGCAGTCTCTACGTTTGGTCGAAGATCGCAAGGCCTTTGACCAGATGAAGGAATCCTCTCAGACCCTAGAAGGCCTGGTGCGGATCATGATGATCGTCCTCCTGGTGACGGGAGCCGGTGCCCTATCGCTCTTACTCAGTCTCTGGACACGGGAGCGGATCCATGAAATCGGGGTGCTTTTATCCATTGGGAAGAGCAAGGGCCGGATCTTTAGACAGTTCCTTTTGGAAGTGGTGCTAGTATCCCTACTAGCAGTGATTCCGGCCTTTCTCATCGGGCGGATGGTTAGCCATCGTTTCTTAGAACAATTTGTCGGAGAGACGGGTCAACAGCAGACCCTAGACTTACTCCATCAGATCCCTCAAGGCCTTTCCTTAGGAATCGCCTATGCTAGCCTCTTGTGCTTGATCCTTCTGTCGCTCGGTGTAACGACTAGCATGATCTGGCGCAAGACACCAAAAGAAATATTAACAAAAATGAGTTAAGGAGAAATAACACATATGTTAGAACTCAAAAATGTAGCCTATAGTTACCAAAGCTATAGTGAAGATATCCTCTCAAATGTGAACTATCAGTTCGAGAATGGGACATTTTACAGTATTATTGGCCAGTCAGGAACTGGGAAATCAACCCTCCTTTCCCTCTTAGCTGGTCTGGACAATCCCAAGAAGGGGCAGGTTCTCTTTGATGGGGAGGACATCCAGACCAAAGGGTCTAGCTACCACCGCAAGCACCATGTTTCCCTGGTCTTTCAGAATTACAATCTGATCGATTATTTGACACCACTTGAAAATGTCCGCCTGGTCAACAAACAAGCTGGGAAAGAGATTCTTTTGGAATTGGGGCTGGACGAAACGCAAATCAAACGTAATGTCCTCCAACTATCCGGAGGGCAGCAGCAACGGGTGGCCATTGCGCGTGCGCTCGTTTCAGAAGCTCCTGTCATCTTGGCTGATGAGCCGACGGGAAATCTAGACGAACAGACAGCAGGTGATATCATTGCGATTTTGAAGAAATTGGCCAAGGAACGCCAAAAATGTGTCATCGTCGTCACCCACAGTAAGGAAGTGGCAGAGGCCTCCGATGTGGTCTTGGAATTGAGTCGCCGTAGCCTCGTTGAGAAGAGCAAGTAAGGAGGGAATGCTATGTTGCGAAATGCTTTTGCTTATATCACACGTAAATGGCCCAAGTCTCTCTTGCTCTTTGCCATCATTCTCCTCATGGGGACCTTGAGCTTGATCGGACTCTCCATGAAGGGAGCAACCCAAAAAGCTTCATCAGAAAGTCTGGGTTCCATCACCAATAGCTTCTCCATGCAGATCAACCGCAGGACCAATCCGGGAACCCCTCGGGGAGCTGGGAATCTCAGAGGAGAGGATATCGAAAAAATCAGTCAGGTAGAGGGCATCACCTCCTCCATCAAGCGGATCAATGCCATCGCAGATATCCTAGACCACGAGATTATTGAGACAGAAGAAACTCTGCAAAATCAATCTCCAGAGCGGGCCAAGCACTTCAAAAACACCTTGATGGTGACAGGGGTCAATGACTCTTCAAAAGAAGATAAATTTGTCTCTGGGGCCTACAAGCTGGTTCAAGGGGAGCATCTGACCGATAAGGACAAAAACCAAATCCTCATGCACGAAGATTTGGCGAAAAAGAATGGCCTCAAGGTGGGCGATAAGGTGCGTCTCAAGTCCAACCTCTACGATGCTGACAATGAAAAAGGGGCCAATGAAACCGTCGAAGTGACCATTAAAGGCTTGTTCTCAGGGAAAAACCAAGCTCCTCTCACTTACGCCCAAGAATTGTATGAAGATACACTCATTTCTGACTTGGATACAGCTGCCAAACTCTATGGCAATACCGTCCAAACAGCCACCTATGAGGATGCGACCTTCTTTGCAAAAGGGGATCAGGACCTGGATAAACTGATCGAAAAAATCAAAGCCTTGGATATCCCATGGAATTACTTTGACTTGGTTAAGAGCTCTTCGAACTACCCAGCCTTGCAAAAATCCATCAGCAGCATGTTCCAAGTGGCAGACTACTTGTTTATCGGTAGCCTCATCTTTGCTAGCTTGCTTCTCACTCTTCTTCTTGTCTTGTGGCTCAATGCCCGTCGCAGAGAAGTTGGTATCTTACTGGCTCTTGGACTTTCTAAGGTACAGATTGCGGGGCAATTCGTGGCAGAATTGGTCATGATTTCCATCCCAGCCTTCCTCCTCTCCTATGGAGTCGCAGGACTTCTTGCCAAAGCAGTGGGAGATACGGTGCTCAAAAACGTAACCAGTGGCATTGCCAAACAAATGGCTCAAGAATCCTCTGCAGCTAACCTTGGTGGAGGAGCTGAGGCAGAAAGCTTCAGTAAGACCCTGACAGATATCCATATGGATATCCAACCGAGCCAATTGCTCGTGATTGTTTTGGTCGGTGGGCTTCTCTTGATTCTCGTATCCATCCTTTCTTCTCAATGGCTCTTGCATAAGAAACCAAAGGAACTCTTGGTGGATGTCGAATAAGAGATTGTTTCCTAAAATAGAAATAGGGTATAATAGGAGGTAGAAGAAGTTTCTTAGATAAAAGGAAAGTATATGAAGATACTAATCGTAGAAGATGAAGTCCTGATTCGCGAAGGGATGAGCGACTATCTCATGGAATGTGGCTATGAGGTCTTTGAAGCAGGCGATGGGCAGGAGGCTCTGGACCTCTTTCACAGAGAAGCGCCGGATATAGTTTTGCTAGATATCCAGCTTCCTATCCTCAATGGCTTGGAAGTCCTCAAGGCCATCCGGAAGACTAGCTCAGTCCCTGTCCTCATGCTGACGGCCTTCCATGATGAGGACTATAAGTTGACGGCCTTTGGAGAGCTGGCAGATGGCTACCTGGAAAAACCCTTCTCCTTGTCCCTCTTGAAGGTCCGGATCGAAGCTATTTTTAAAAAGCTTCAACCTTCCCGGGTCTTCACCTATGGAGATGCACGGGTGGATTTTGAGAGTTATACAGCCAGCCTAGCTGGGCAAGCTATTTCCATGAATGCCAAGGAGTTGGAAATCTTGGAATACTTGCTCCAGCATGAAGGCAAGGCCCGGACCCGCACTCAGATCCTCGATGCCGTCTGGAAGGAGACGGAGGAGATCCCTTTTGACCGGGTGATTGATGTCTATATCAAGGAACTACGAAAAAAACTAGAGCTGGACTGTATCGTTACGGTACGCAATGTCGGCTATAAATTGGAGAGACCATGACCAAACGGAGTATCTTTGCAAAGATCTTTCTGATCACCTTTGCCCTTTTTAGTAGCCTAGTCATCCTTCTACATGCTTCGGTTTACTTTATTTTTCCATCGACCTATATCGAGTCCCAGCGCCAGACGATTTTGAAGAAATCAGAGGCCATGGCCAAGAGTTTCCAAGGTCAGGCAGAAGGGACCATTGAGTCGGTCATCGACCTTTATTCTAAGACCAATGATATTAAGGTCTCTATCAAGGGCAAGCAAAAACAAAATGCCATAGAGGTCAAGGATGACCTGCTCGTGAACCCTGATAGTCAGAATAATTCCCTGGTCATTGAAGAGCGAAAGATTCAGACCAAAGAAGGGAAAGACCTGACCTTGCAATTCTTAGCGACCGTCGATTCGCAAAAGGAAGCGCGGGACATCAGTCTGGGCTTTCTTCCCTATAGTCTCCTTGCTTCCTTTGTTCTGTCGCTGATTGCTTCCTACCTCTATGCTCGGATGATTTCTGCTCCGATCCTTGAGATCAAGCAGATGACCAAGCGGATGAAGCGGTTAGATCGGACAGCCAGTCTTCCTATTCACTCGCAGGATGAAATCGGCGTCCTCAAGCAACAGATTAACGACCTTTATCACCATCTCCTAGAAGTGATCGACAATCTAGAGCAGCAGAAACAGGAAAATATCAAGTTGGAGCAGATGAAGGTCGAATTTCTGAGAGGGGCCTCGCATGAGCTCAAGACCCCTCTAGCTAGCTTGAAGATTATCCTCGAAAATATGCGAGATAAGATCGGCCGTTACAAGGATCGGGACCGCTACCTATCAGTCTCCCTCGATATCGTCGATGAGATGAACCAGATCGTCCTGGAAATCCTGTCCCTGTCCTCTGTCCAAGAACTGGCTGGTGACAAGGAGTGGATCCAGCTGGATCAGGTCTTAGAGCAGATCCTCGACCAGTACAAGGTCTTGGCTCAATCCCGCTCGCTCACGATTGACAATCAAATCCCTGACAAACCAGTCTATATGGACCCAGCCATTCTGAAATTGGTCCTCTCAAATGTCATCAGTAATGCTGTTAAGCATTCGGATGTCGGTGGAGAGATCCGGCTTCGTCTCGAAGAAGAAGGGACGCACTTGGCTGTTGAAAATACCAGCCAGGAAATGGTAGAGACCGCTGAGATGCCAATGACCGCTAGCCGCCAGAAGAAGGAAGGAGGCTTGGGACTCTTCGTAGTTCAACACTTGCTAGACCATGAAGAACTGGCCTACCAATTTGATAAAACGGCTATGGGCTTACGCTTCCGTATGGAACTGCCTAAAGATCCTCAAGACTAAAAAACTAGCGAACAAGAATTTCTCTTGTTCGCTAGTTTGTATTTAATCAACCTTTTCTACCTTTAGCAATTGGCCATGTTTTAATTCATAAATGGTATCTACATAGGTCATGATGGAGCGGTCATGGGTCACCATGATGGCGCTCTTGTTTTTGGATTTGACTTCTTTCCGGATCAACTGGGCGATTTCTTGCCCTCGATCTGGGTCTAAGCTAGCCGTTGGTTCATCGGCTAAAATGACCTGCGGATTTCCGATGAAGGCTCGAGCGATGGCTGCCCGTTGTTTTTGCCCACCGGACATCTGATTCGGGTATTGGTGGTAACAAGCTTCGATGCCCAGATCTGCCAACAAGGCTTTGACTTCCTCATGGCGTTTTTTCTTGTCCTTTTCCCCCTTCAATTTGGCCACCAGTTCTAACTGGTCACCGATTTTCATATAGGAGAGGAGCTGGTGATCTTGAAAGATAAAGCCGAGCAATTCCAGCCGTTTTCGCGTCCATTGGCCTTGGTTGAGACCAGTCAAGTCTTGGCCTGCGATGCGAATCCGCCCCTCATCCGCTGATAAAAGCAAGCCAGCGATGGCCAAAAGCGTGGATTTACCAGATCCTGAAGGGCCTAAGATGGCGACAAATTCGTTGGGTTCGACACTTAATTCCAGCTGGTTGAGGACATGGTGCATCTGACTACCATCGGCGTAGGATTTTCTGATATTTTCTAATTCGATAATGGCCATCTTATTCTCCATTTCCACCAATGACTTCGATTGGATCTACTTTTTTGATTTTGACAAGGGACAAGGCACCACACAAAATAGAGGTCAGGATAAAGCTAACCGAGATGGTGAGGTTGTCTTTCAGGGTCATAAAGGAAGGGACGCTATTAGGTAAAAATGGCGCCATCATAGTTGCCAAGCCAAGTCCCAGTAGCACTCCAATGAGGGAGATGATGGTGAGCTGGGATAGTTGGACATAGGTAATCTGGCTCATGGACATGCCAATAGCCTTCAAGACACCGAACTGTTTCAACTTCTGCAGGGTGAGGATATAGAAGAAGACCCCAAGTATAGCAGAAGAAGCGAGTAAGAGCACCCACGTGATCATCCGTAGCGTCAGGTTTTGAGCCTTGTAGCCAGGGATTTTATCGATCACTTGCTTCTTATCCGCCACCATTAAGTTGTTGGCTAGATCACTAGAAGTGATGCTTTTCTTGGTCACAAGGGTTTGGGCTTGCCATTGATAGCTTGGATCTGTTTTTTGCCGCATGCCTGTGTAGGTTTCAGAGCTGATAAAACCAATCTCGCTATAACCGTATTTGGCATTTTTCGCGAAGGCCACGACCTTGAGTTTTTGCTTAGAAGTTTTGTCGATCACGTGATCGCCGACTTGGATCCCTTCATCCTCTTTGAAAGAACTGTCCAAAATGACCTCGTTTTTCTTTAGGTCGGAGATCTTGAGGTCTGTATCTTCCATGATTGGATTGAGGATTTCTTCTTCGTTGTGATCGGTCGCGAAGTAGGTGATATCCAGAGTATTGGAATCCTCTGTTTTTGAGACGGTTGCCCGCTGGATGGACAAACCCGAATAGCCCATTCCCTCTATCTTTTGGACCTCATCTAAATCCTTCACCGTAATAGTTGAAAAGGGGATAATCCCTTCTGAATCCGTCGAAAGGATGTAGTGCAGCGACCCATAGTTATCGATTTGGGCGGATACTGAACGGCCCAATCCATTTGTCAGACCAGATAAGAATACCACCATAAACATGAGGATGGTGATGAGGAGTTCAATCAGGATAAACTTCTTGGGTTGGTATTTAATTTCATGCCATGCGATTTTCATATTCGTTCTCCTTTTAGCACCTAAACATACTCTATCATCATACCACAAGTGGGGGGATAATAGGAGGCTGGTGTTTGGTAGAGTGCTTCAAAAACATTATTTTTATTATATTTCCTTTAGATACTTAAAAACGCATGAGACTGTTATTCTTCTTGTTAAGTAGTCTTTGGTACATATGGTTTGTGGTATACTGGAAGCAGAGTGAAACGTGAATAGGAAATCAAATCGGAGGAAAACATGCTAGAAAACTTTGTAAAAGTGGCAGACATGCCCCAAGAAGTTATTGAAAAATACAAGGATCAAGTTCCAACTGAGTTAGTTCAAATTTGGCAGGAGGATGGCTTGGGAAGCTTTTTAGATGGTTATCTAAAAGTCATTAATCCAGATGACTATCTTGAACTTCTCCAAGATAGCTATTTCAGAGGAGATATCGCTTTTCCTATGTTCGTAACAGCATTTGGAGATATTATTACTTGGGAAGAGAATGCCTATGTGGGAATTGTCCAATATAATATTCAAGATTGTAACATTATAATTAAGCGTCTGTCACATTTTTTGAATTTTTTGGATGATGAATATGTTTTAAGATATTTCGATATTCCACTCTACAAAAAAGCTGTTGCTAAACATGGTCAATTGGCCTACGATGAATGTTTCGGTTTTGTTCCACTCCTGGCATTAGGAGGCTTTAAAGATGTGGATCATATGGATAGGGTAAAAGTCCTAGAACACATTTACCTCATGTACCAGCTTACAGGCGGAGTGTTTGACGATTGATAAAAAAGAACCACCCTCGCGGTGGTTTTTTCGATTCTTTGGATGAGACTCGCTAATTTGGTGAATATAAACTTTTTGGTACAAATTTTGGTACAAAAAACAAAATGACAAGCAAAAAAGCCTTGAATTCCAAGGCTTCTTCCTGTTGATTTAGATGCCCCCTGCATGAATTTGTAAGAACTTTTCATATTGAAAATAAACAAAAATGTTGAAATATAGCTGATTTTAGGGAAATACTTTTAGGTATTTTCAATGTCAGGATTTAAAAATGGGGCAAAAGTGGGGCAAAAGCGGGGCAAAAGATTTTTAAATTATATTGGTTAATGTCAGTGTTTACAATTCAATCTAATACACAATTTGAATATTTATAACGTCTGAGTTGAAGATATAACATTTATATTATAATAAAAATAAAAAGTTATATTAGTGTAACGTCAAAGTAATATTTGCGAAACATAGTATACATTTTTGTAATTGACATTGCTGTTATTTTAGGGTATCATTAGTCAAAAGTATGCTTATCAAAGTATATTTATGTCTTTAAAAGAGAAGGAGAAAAAGATATGGCAGGAGCTATTTCACTTACCCCAGAAGAACTACGTTCTCAAGCGAGCGTGTACACAACAGCTGCAAGCAGTATTGAAGCTGAAATTCAAAAAGTTTCAAGTACTAATGACGCAATTGCATCAACATGGCAAGGTCAAGCTTTCAATGCATACCTTGAGCAGTTTGAACAATTGAGAGCAAATGTAAAACAAATGGAAGAACTCCTTGTGAGTGTAAACCAACAGCTTATTGCTTATGCTAATACTGTGGAAGAGCGTGATGTAGCTGATAAGGCATCATTCGGTTTCTAAGATAAACTATTATTGCCAGTGCTCTATTTTGAGTGCTGGCTATTTTAATTACAATTTTAGGAGAAAAAATGTTTCGTTTGAAAACAATAAATAAAAAGGTTCTCACAATAATATTAACATTAATTACGCTAATAGCAGTGTCGAGTACTTTTGTCTATATAGCATTTAAAGACTCGTCAGTAACTCAAGTATTAGGTAAAGAATCTTCTGAGACTAGATATGTTTTGGTTAACGAAGATGATGGGTGGGAGTTTGAAGGAAAGAAATATGAACTGGGACATGATTTTGTCACATTAGTTTCTCAAGATGAACAACATAAGTGGTCGACCTCTAATCGAAGCCAAGCAAAAGCGGGGATTGAGGGTGGTGAATATGATGCTATGATTGTAATTCCTAAGAATTTTTCTCAATCAGTTTTATCACTACAAAGTATAGACCCACAAAAAGCCAATATTGAATATCATATTAGAAATGGTCAAAATCAGGTAACACAACAAGTTATCGAGAAAAATATTAATACAGTTCTATATGATTTCAATAAGAAGATTGTACAAATGTATTTTTCAAGTGTTGTTGCAAGTGTAACGGATGCACAGCAAAATGTCACAGGAATAGTAGATACAGAATACCAAAACTCAACCTTTTTGAAGAACTATATTCAAACACCTTTTCAGTCATTTCCACAATCGTTTAGTAGCGTATCAGCTATAACCAATTCTTTACAATCAAACAGTACGGCTATTGAGAATGAACAGAAAAGTTTTGTTTCTTCAGTTATGTCACTCATGGACGGGAATGCTGAAGAAGCAGGGGGGATTGCAGATACCCTTCAGCCAGAAGGCAATGGGACAAATGCCTCTGATTCAAGCGCTAGTACCAATCAATATAGTGGTTTAGATATTTATTACAACAAAATGCTTGCGAGTCTTATGATTTTAGGTGCGGAAGAATCAGCAACTCCTTCTCAACCAGTTGATTCTGAAGGGACTCCAGTTAAAAGTATTTATACTCGTTTCTTAGAAAATGCTAAGCAGTATGAAAGTGCTCAAAAACTGACAAAAACAGCATTAGAAACAAATATTAAAAAGGTAGAAGGTCAAATTAGTGACCTTCAAAACCTACAACAAGTTATTTCTTCAAAATATTACGGAGATAGTAAATTAACTCCAGAGACAGCAACTGTTGAAAATGCAAAAGAAGCGATTGCCGTTTTAATGAATCCTGACAAGAGATCGAAGCTTGATAAAGATTACCTCTCACAGCTTAACGTTCAGGTGGGAGCTACTCCAACTGCTTCGTTATCTTCATTAATTGATGCGCTTGTTACGAAGAATGTTATTACTGGTGACCAAGCTAATTTATATAGAAGTGAGTTAGCTCTTGTTAATCGTTATGCAAGTGATTTTGGAGTAGGAACTGGAACTACTACATCATATAATTTTGTGAATCGTCAAGAGTCTGACAAGGCAAATTCCTTCCAAACAACAGCTACCTTTAACATCGGTACTGGTGGAGATACCATTTCATTAAATGGAGAAGGTGTTTCTATTTCAAATGGTGGAGGTGTTGCGGCTCAGATTCAATCGAGCTTAAATCAGCAACTTGCCCCATACAACAAAGCAGCTACAGTATCCGCTTCATCGAATGGTTTTGTTATTTCTATCCATGATACAGCGGGTGCAAGTGTTCCTTCAGAAAGTACTACTGTAGAAAGTACCACTGCAGAGACTACTCCTGCAGAAAATACTTCTGTGGAAAACCCACAAGCTGATCAAGGTACAGACAAACAAACGAATGTCCCAGAAAAAGATGTGACTTCAAGTAATCAAGTCCGGACTAAGGTTGTGAAGGTACCAGTAGCGCCAAGTTCTCTACCGGTGACGGTATCTGTAAATTTATCCTGGAGCTCTCAACCTACAGAAAATCGTTCTTATAATGAAGTGGACTACCAATGGACTAATAGTCAAGGTGGGATTTCTTCTGGCAAACTGGCTGTGTTTGACACGAAAAACGATACAATTGTCCAAGATTTGCCACTTATTCTTAATAATTTTTCATCTTTGGATAAAGCGGCTCAACAAATAACAACGATCTTTTCGGATCCTTCAGAGTCAATCACTTCTTTTGCACTTCGTGCACAGAATAATAATACTTCGTTGGGAGATTTAGCAGGACCAAACTCTATTTATTATCGCTACAATAATATTGATAAAAAGACATTAGCTAAGTCAGTGTCTGATGAATTTGCTGAAGCTTATAAAAAAGATGGCGATTATATCTTTAATGAACTAAATAAGAGAATCACAGATTTAACAGTATTGCTGGGAACCCCGGATGATACAGCAACATCTGAGAAAGAAGTTACTCTCTATGGTCTTTTAAATTCTATTCCTAGTCAAAATGATTATTATCAACTAATCGCAGAGTTAGGTGATTGGTACAATAATGCCAAAGTAACGCTAGATGATTTTTATAAGTCTGATACAAGTTCTCGAACAGAGCAAGATGCTGCAAATACAGCCAAGTTAACGAATGTTGCTTCTCAATTGAGAAATATCCAAAAATCAGCGAAAGATATTTCAAAGCAAACTGAAACGACAGCTAGTGGACTGCCTAAGATGGATGAGGTTGTAAAAAGCTTTTCAACAGATGTGCAGCAATTAGAGGAATCAGTGAATGCTGTGTTAAATAGTGTTAATAAATACGTATCTAGTACAGATTCTAACTTAGCAGACAATCAAAAATATGTAGAATCCTTTAATAAAGTGCTATCAAATACTAAGAATGGTGGAGCAGATAATCAAAAAGTATTTAATTTCTTATCATCACCTATTGAAGTTAGTGCCATTAAAGGATCCACTGCAAAGGTCTCTATTATTCCGTATTATATGACAGTTGTTAGTGCCCTTCTTACCATTTTGATTAGTTTCTTTACTATGTACTTGATTAATCCTCGGAGTCTTGATAAACGAGATAAAATTAAAACACCGAATCGTATCTGGTACAATCTTCCTAATACAGTAAAGATCAACTCAATTGCAGGTATATCAGCGATGGTATTCGCAATTGTCACTTCGACAATCCTTCAATCCGTCTCAAAAGTAGTATGGATTCTATATACATTCTTACTAGTATTCGCTTTAATTAATCTTTTTGTTTACCTATTGCGAAAATTTGAAAGAACACTTACCTTATATATCTTTACATTCTTGCTAGGTATTTACTTGCTGTTAATGCCAATTATTGGTTCGTCAACAAAACCGGGAACAATAGTTTCACTCCTTTATCGTTTCTCACCTTTCCAAAATATTGAAAATGGTTATGTTGCCTTAATTAATGGTATCGGTGTTGGAGGAATGACAATTTTTATCTTGGTATTAGTTGCATTTGCAGTAACATTGCTAAATTTGTTTATAAAACCATTAAAGGAAGAGTCTGTTTAGGAGATTTTAATGTCTAGTAAAAAAATACTTTCAGTATTCCATCTTTTCATAGTTTTGACAGGATTAGTATTGACACACAATCTTGTCTTTGCGGATGACAAATCATCACTTGAGATTCATAATGATGTCATTTATGGTGGAGATCAGGAACAAAAGCAGTATGAACACTATGAAAATAAGACTGATTTATTTTTTGAAAAGAAAGAAGAACAAAATAAGGACCTTAAACAAAAGGAAAGTAGCTATTTGAACGAATTAACTGACAAAGTCTTTCAGGATGATTGGGGACATAAAAAAGAGTCATCATCAAAAGATATTCTTTTCCAGTCAGATTATTCTGTTCCAGAATTCATACCAAATGCTTTAGAAGATTCATCTCATTCTTGGATAAAGATTTTCTTCGGTAGTTTATTTTTGCTAGGGGGAACCCTTATAGCATTTATAGGTTGGAGATTAGGAAAGGTATTTTCAGATTTCCAATTAAAAAATAAGGAGTAGTCTTGATGAACCCCCAAACAATTACAATAGAACTTGCATTTCGAAATCAAAATTTTGATGTCATGATTCCAACTGCTGTAACAATTAATCGCTTAAAAATATTGTTAAGAGAAGCATTGGTCTTAAAAGAAATTCATTTACCAGAACAATTTGATTTGGTATTAAAAAACAAACCTTTTTCATTAGCACCTTCAGCTCTAATATCTGAATATCCTATTGGAAATGGTGATCAGTTTGAAATAGTTACGAGTGTAGAATAGCGAGGTAGTCCTGTGTCACAGATAAAAGAATATTATCCTGAGTTAGATATCTATGTGGAAGATAAGAACTTGATGGTGAGTTTGAAAGCTAATCAATTTAAAATAAATGACTTACCACAGTATCAAACATTTTTAGAAAAGGATACTCATTTTTTAGCAGGTGAAGTTGTAGAAGTTAGCGAAGAAGAACTTCGAGTGACGTATACAGTTGAAGAGTCTTCAATTCCTCTAGTTGAAGCGCTAGAAAAGTTATCTTTGGTTGATCGACTAGTATTGGCTCAAAAGATGCAGTTTCTTTCTCGCTATTCTCACACCTTGGTAGTTCCTTATATTCATCCAGACAATTTCTTTGTTTTGGGTGAATACGTAAAAAGTGGGCATAGAGGCTTTTCTACTTCTGTAATGCCCTTCGTAGAAAATGAGGACTACTTTAAATCCTATCGTGCATTGATTCTTTATATTCTGAATCCTCGATTAGACTTCTATGACCTCATCAATGGTTCAAGTGCTATTAAAAACCCATTCTCACAAGAGGTTCAGCAAGCACAAAATTTTGAAGAATTGAATGAGGCATTGAATCAACAAGTTGCCATACAGGTTCAAAAAAGATTAGAAGAGAATATATATACACCTAAAAATCAGTTTATGATTTACAAGTGGGGGATGATAGCGTTTGGATCTTTATTTGTAATTCTTTCACTTGTAGCAGGTTTCTATCTATTTAATACGCTTCCGTACAAAGATCGAATTATCTCAAGTGAGATCTATTATACAAACAATGAGTATTCTAAGGCCATTGAAGTTTTGGAGAAAGATAATCCGAAAAACTTTCCAAAGGGTACTCAATATATGTTAGCGATTAGTTCGATTAAAGAGGACAATCTCAGTAACGAGCAAAAAGAGAATATCTTAAAAAACATTTCCATGAAAACTAATGAAAATATTCTCTTATATTGGATCTATATTGGGAATGGCGATTATGAAAAAACCTTGGATGTAGCCCAAAATATAGGGGACAATCAACTGATTTTATATGCTTATAGAAAACTGTATAGCCATGTTAGTGGGGATACAAAAATGAAAGGTTCTGAAAAACAAGAGAAACTAAAAGAATATAAGGAACAAATTAAAAATTACGAAGAACTTTTGGAAGGAAAAGACGAGTATGAAAGAAAATAAGCATTCCAACCAAATTTTTGATAGTAATAGAGAAGTACCTTCTAATGTATTTTACGATGTATTTGTATTCGGCCGTAAATTCAAACATATTGGACTTTCTAAAAGTTTCAATCAAATTGAGACGGAGTACGGGTGTATTAGTATTGATGAAAACAATCAGTTATTGTTTAACGGACAAGCATGGTCTGGGGATTTTTTACACAATTGTGTAGCCTATTCCCTAGGAGAATTAAATCCGACTTATACAAACATACCGAGAAATGAGTTTATCATTTCAAATCTCTCTTCTTCAGCAATCAAGTTTGCTACGAAAGCCTTTATTCGCTTTAAACCAGTTTCAAAAGAGTTTCATCTATTGACCCTTTTTTCGAATGGCTCTCATATTTATTTCAATGGAGAAAAAGTTGATACATTCGACGGGCTTTTCAGAATTGGGGATAGGCTAGTTATAGATGGTGTTTTGATCGAAAAACGACCAGAACAGTTTAAAATGATTGGTCTTTTGCAGAAATTTCAATTAGATTCAAAGCTCTTTATTGAAGAGGCTCTAATTGAAGAGTACCCTCTTGATTTTCCTGACTATAGACGAAGTCCAAGAATTTTTCTAAGACCAGCCGAAGATAGAATTAGACTGAACTCTCCTAAAAACAGGAAAGAAAAAAAGAGAGGAGAAATACTGAGGACGATTGTACCGCCACTAGGAATGTTAGTCATGACGGGTGCTGTTACAATCATTAGCCGTCGTAATCCAGTCATGCTGCTCAGTATGGGAGGAGCGAGTCTCCTAACAGCGGCTTTTTCGGTATCTAGTTATTGGACGTCTAAAAAGGAAACAGAAAAAGAGAACAAGCAACAAGAAGAAAACTATCAAAATTATCTTGTTGAAAAAGAATCCGAGCTAGCAAAGCTAGCTGAAAAACAGAAGGAAGCTTTAGAATACAATTATCCTTCAGTATCCGATTTAGTGTCCCTAATACGCTCGTATCGTTCAAGAATCTACGAAAAAATGCCTAGCCACGAGGACTTTCTGAATGTTCGTCTGGGGATTGGAGATGTCAAAAGCAGCTTTCATGTGGACTTTTCTGAGCGTGAACAGACCGATGAGTGGGAACAATTTGTAAAAAAAGAAATTGTAGAGAAATACAAACATATTTCACAAGGACCGATTATTATTTCCTTACGTGATCAAACACTGGGGTTGGCGGGATCACTAGTTTATTTAAATACAGCTATCCAAACCATCCTCTTTCAGATTGCAGCGATGCATTCCTATCACGATGTTCAGTTTGTTTCTTTATTGTCAGATGAGGATTATAAGAAGTCTTGGGACTATTGGAGATGGTTGCCTCACTTCCAGTTGGATAATTTAAATTTACGTGGATTAATTCATAATGAGCAAACAAGGGACGTTGTCTTGAACTCTTTTTATCAGATTATTGTAAAGAGAAGACAAATGGTTCGAGAAAACGCCTCTAAGTCGGCGAAACTTAATTTTAGTCCTCATTATGTGTTAACGATCTTAGATGATTCTTATTTGTTAGGTCATGGTCTAAATGAGTTTCTTGCAGAAGACATGACTCAATATGGTGTTACTGTAATCTGGGGAAAAGAGAATTTATCAATGCTCCCAGAAACAGCGACAGCTGTTATCGAATACCAAAATAACGAAACTGGAACCTTGGTCAATGATAATCGAGAGTATGTAAATCAATTATTTGTTCCAAACAAATGGGATAAAGGAATTAATGATGCTATTCATAAACTCGCCAATCTGAACCATGTTGAAGTAGAGAAAAATTCTATTCCTGAAGCGATCAGCTTTTTAGAATTGTATCAGGCGAAGACAGTTAATGATCTCGGAATCTCTAGTCGTTGGTCTTTAGCCGATACTTCAAAAACGCTCGCAGTTCCATTGGGACTAAGAGGAAAGAACGACGTTGTGTATTTGAACCTCCATGAGCGTGCTCATGGTCCTCACGGCTTAGTAGCCGGTACCACAGGTTCAGGTAAGTCTGAAATTTTACAGAGTTATATCTTGAGCTTGGCAGTCAACTTTGCGCCGGAAGATGTAGGGTTCCTTCCAATCGACTTTAAAGGGGGAGGGATGGCAAACTTATTTGCAAAATTACCTCACCTAATGGGAGCAATCACAAATTTAGACGGAGCCGCTTCGGCGCGTGCTCTTAAGAGTATTCGTGCAGAACTTCAAAAACGTCAAAGAGAGTTCGGCCGTTTTGGAGTTAACCACATCAATGCATATACAAAACTGTATAAAGAAGGAAAGCGATTGGCTGGTTCTCAGGATGGTAAGGAATATCCTACCAAACCAATCCCTCACCTATTTCTAATTTCTGACGAATTTGCTGAACTCAAACAAAATGAACCAGAGTTTATGACAGAGCTAGTATCGACAGCACGTATTGGTCGATCTCTTGGAGTTCATTTGATCCTAGCTACTCAAAAACCAAGTGGTGTCGTGGATGATCAAATCTGGTCTAACTCACGCTTTAAGTTGGCTTTGAAGGTGGCGGATGAGTCAGATTCGAAAGAAATTATAAAGACCCCAGATGCAGCAAGTATCATCCAACCAGGACGAGCTTACTTGCAAGTGGGGAACAATGAAATCTACGAACTCTTCCAATCAGCTTGGAGTGGTGCTAATTACCAGCCAAATAGTAGCAATGAGAAGAAAGTAGATGAACGGATCTGGTTGATCAATGATCTTGGTCAAGCAGAGTTATTAAGTTCGGACTTGTCGGCTGGGGAAGATTACCAAGATATTTCTGAGGATGAGCAGACAGAGTTGACAGCAGTCATTGATGAGATTGCGGAGTTAGCTGAGTCGAATGATGCGATTCTTCCAGATAAACCTTGGTTACCGCCACTGAAATCCGAAATAGTGACACCAAGTATCGACTATAAGACTAACTGGAAAGAAGCGCGTCACCTATCGATTCCTTTTGCCTTGTTAGATTTACCAGAAAAACAAGAGCAACGAGTCTTTGACTTCGATTTGGAAGAATACAGTCATTTTGCAATCTTAGGATCAGCAGGATTTGGTAAATCGACCGCCTTGCAAACTTTCGTTTTAAACATGGCAAGAATGAATTCACCAGAGCAACTTCATTTCTATTTATTCGACTTTGGAACCAATGGGTTATTACCTTTAAAAAACTTGCCTCATGTAGCGGACATTGTAACTCTTCAAGAAGAGGAGAAACTTGTTAAGTTTATTAAGAGAATCAGACAAGAGCTTCAAACTCGAAAAGACTTACTATCAGAACATGGTGTAGCCAGCTTGGCACAGTACGAAGCGAAGTCAGGTAAGTCCTTGCCGGTTATTTCTATTATTCTTGATTCTTTTGATTCGATTCAAGAAAGCAGCTTAAAAGATCCGATAGAATCTCTTGTGGCCCAAGTGCTACGTGAAGGAGCTAGCTTAGGTATTTATATATCGATGACAGCTCTTCGAGCAAATAGCTTTAGACTAGCGATTAATAGTAACTTGCCTACCAGAATGGCCTTATTCTTAGTAGAAGACAATGGGGTTCGTGAAGTTGTAGGACGAGAAGCATTAATTGCTCAAGAGATTATCGGTCGTGGTCAGATTAAGACTGAAGAAGGAGTGCATGAGTTCCAAATTTATCTTCCAAGTGCAGGAGCCAATGATATTGAGCGTCTGACAGCTATGGAAGAAGAAATTAAGGCTATGTCTGAGGAGTGGGATGGAGAAGTGCCATCCGCTATTCCAATGCTACCAAATGTTATCTACTTATCAGATTTCTACAAGAAGAAGGAAGTCCAAGAGAGTTTGGAGCAGCTACATCTTCCGTTAGCCTTGGATAAAGAGTCGACAAAAGTGGTCGCGTTTGAACCGAAGAAACACGGATATTTCTTGATTGCAGAGGATACTTCTCAACAATCTGAATGTCTTACTCATACAATCTTAGAAGGATTTAAATATCTGGAAGATAAAGTGACCCGTGTTGTATTAAATGCGGGTGGGAAATTTACAAATTCCCAAGAGAATATAGACGTGTTAGTTGAGGAGTCTGAATATGCAACCTTCCTGACAGAGCTTTCTACAGAAATTGATGAACGGCAGGCAAATGGCTGGCAACAACCAACCTTTATCTATATTCCAGACGCTCATCTTTTAAATAACCATATCTTGACTTCGATTGAGTTATTTAAGAAGATGATTTCCCAAGGGCCTCGAAATGGAATTTATATTATTTTCCAAGGAATACAACGTTCTATTGAATCCGGATTTGATGA
Source organism: Streptococcus sp. bf_0095 (assembly GCF_004166885.1). Lineage (GTDB taxonomy): Bacteria > Bacillota > Bacilli > Lactobacillales > Streptococcaceae > Streptococcus. The sequence goes on from NZ_RCYU01000003.1 coordinate 91,156, forward strand.
GTTCAATAAACGCTTAAGGACGAATATTCCTGCAGGTATATTCGGAACCCGTGTTACAGATCAAAACTTAGTAAATGTCAAAATCCGTATAGGGGAACCAATTGTTCCATTAGATGAAGCTTACTATTTCGAAGTCCGTGATATTAAGCATATTAAGTTGAATCAATAAAGAAAGTAGGGAGGAAATGACATGGCAAGTGATAAAGCCGAACGTAATGCATACAATCGTGCTCAAGGCGAGAAATGTCAAGCGCAAGCTCGGGAATATGATGCCAAGAGAGCAGCAAATGATGAAAAAATCAGGCGCTTGAATGAAGCCAAAACGAAACTTGTTGCTGCATTACAAGATTATAATACCTTCATGGATAATGTCGAAAAGATCGAATCTGAGATTTCAGATTCAAACTTTAAAGGTGTGATTCGGGATAATTTCAAAAAAGAAGTAGATGAAGTTGTTTTAGATATCAACTCAGACATCAATCACCACCAGAAGAATTTATCTACTCTATCTGGGAAAATTGCTAGCCTAGAAGCAGAAAATGGTAATTTGATTGAGTGGGCGAAAAATGCTTGGGATATGGCTGCGAACTTCTTTCAATCTTTGGTATAGGAGGCAAGTATGGGAAGCACAGGAAGAATTGGAGTATCTCCTGAAGAATGGAATAGCGCAGTAAACAGTGCTGCAAGTAGTGTGGCAGGTGTATCAGGCGTCACAGTCCAAGAGTTGGAGAAGACGACACTAGCACGTTTTAAGGCCTTGATTGAAATGCAAAAGAAAGTTGAAGAGACTTTGACAAATTATAAGGGCTATAATGCAAAAAGCACCCAAAAAATGTTGGAAGTCGCACAGAAAATTGTTGATGAGGATGCTCAATATGGAGCAGACTTCGAAAAGAATGCAGCGAATTTGAGGTTTAAATAATGGGACAAGAAGTTGTAGATAAAAATAAAATTTTTTATAGTATTCTTCACAATGATTCTCAAATAAAGTTTGAAGTGACAGACGACATATTGTTTCTAGGGAATTTTATTGGGAGTCATCCTCAGATTCTCCGAGGAATCTACAAAAAATATCGGAAGCTAGAGTTAGAGTATCATCATAAACCAAAAATTGGAGCACCTATTGATGTCTATTTTGACTATGGAGAAGATGGTGGAGATCGAACAGTAACATTTAAGCGTCAACGAGTAACAGTAAAATTTTCTGAAGATGATTTTCTGATCTTTTTAGCAAAAGTTGATGCAGTATACTCGGAAATTTTGCCGATTGGTACTGTAGTTGAACTTGATGAAGAAATGATGCCACCGGTGATTAAAGAGCAAATTAAAAACTCTGGTATTGCCGAGCTTGTCGTCATAACAGGACGTAAAGCGCCATTGCAAAAACCATTCGATCGTTATCTAGTTGATTATTACGCTTATCTGTGGCCAATTGGTCAGTTGCCAGTCAGTGTACCAATAACAGTATCTAATATGATGATTAGTAAAGTAGTCCATATGGGATGGCAACATCCTTTGGATGAAACTTTCAGTATGGAAGTCTTGAGAGCAACTCAGCTAGCTAAGGAACAAAATTCTACTGCCTTTATGCCAATGGACGAAGGATTAGAATATTTCAAAACAAGAGCGACAGACAGTCAAATACTAGATCTGTTTGGTGGAGAGGAGGAGAGTTAATGGGATTCCATGTCGAAATGGAGGAATTACTCAATCTGAAAAAAACCTATCTGGAATCTGCTGAAAAAGCTGAAGAACAGCTAAATGCAGCGAAAGATAAAATGAATGCCATTATTACAAGTAATTCCATGTATGGAGAAGTAGGGAAGGCAATCAATAACGAGATTAATAATAGTCATAACGCTGTTATTGTAGGCTTAAAAACAGCCTATACATTAATGGATGCAGATTATACCCAGGCTCTAACTGCTTTCCGTGACGGAGTTGGTGAGACTTCAGAGACGGCTATCTTGGATGAAGAAGTCATGACTCAGACCAAGACGAAGATGACGGATGCCAATACTAAGCATTCGGATTACGAAACGAATATTAGTCAGATCTACTCAAGTATTAATGATCTGATCAGTCTCAGTTCGCCATCTAGTAATGTTTCTAGCTCAATCACGAAGGCTAATACAGTTTTATCTGATGCCATTACAAAGGTGAACGCTTTTGATAGTGATCAAACTGAACTAAATACAGAATCTCTCCTAACAGCTTTGCAGCAACAGATAGATGCTGGGAATGCAATTCAGGAGCTGTCCTACACTGATCCTCGATTTGTAGAAATTGTTTCCTATTCACAATTAGCTGAAGGAATCAAACAGGTTGATGATCAGATTACTCAAGCGAAGAAGGAACAGGAAGAAGCTGCGAGAAAAGCAAAGGAAGAAGAAGAAGAGTGGAGAAAAAATCACCCCGCTCAAGCAATGATTAAAGACGCAAGAAAGGGATTAGGTGATTGGTGGGATGGTGTTATAAATGCTACCAAAAATCTAGATATTCCAGTTGTTAGAGAGACTCTATTGTTTGCTGAAGGATTCATTGGTGGTGCATCTAGTTTGGTTGGAGATCTTGCTTACCTATATTTCGATGCTCATCAATTTACGCAAGAGCTTTTTACTGTTGGATTTGAAAAACTGACAGGTCTTAATGTTGCTCCAGACTGGATGGAGAAAGATGTTAACGGAGCATGGAATAATGTAGTTGCTCTTAAAGATGCATTTACGAATACCTTTACTCTTGAAAATGGGCAAAAGGTACTCGATTACTCATGGAAGTTAATGACTGATGAACGGACACGAGCAGAAGCTTGGAGAGATACAAAGAGAACAACTGAAAAGCTGTGGAATGACTTTACTAAAGATGGATGGTATAATACAGGTGGAGTTGTTTTTGAAGTTGGTTCGTGGTTTGTAGGTGCCGGTGAAGTCAAAGCAGGTCTTACAGCAGCCAAGACTGCAAAAACGTTCGCAGAGGGCGCCCGTCTCTTTACTAGTACAGTCGGAAGACATGCTGTTAAAAATGCAGATGATATGGTTCAAGGCTTGCTACACCTTGCAACACGTGGACCTGCTAAGACGAAGGCATTTGCGAAGAATATGATTAACGTCATCGCAGATTCTAAAACAACTTTTACTCGTTGGAGTGATGAGCTTGGAGAAGGACTTAGCAAGTTAAAATCTGTTGCAGGTAAGTGGGGTGATAACTTAGCTGCAAGATCTCCAGAGTTTAATACCTTCCGTGAAAACTTCCGACGTACTTTATCTAATTTCGGAGATAATAGGGTCCTTGCTGGGGCTAACTATAGTGATAAGATCACCCGTAGTAATGCTCGAGTCTATAACATGGCCGATGATGGAGTTCGTAGTACTCGTAAGGCCGCAACAGAGTTTGGACAAGGTGCTACAGAGCAGTTGGCTAAACATGGCGATGAAGTTGCTAAGTATGGTGATAATGTTTCTAAAACTTTGCAGGAAAGCACTGAACAAGTTGGTAAGAAAGCGAGCCGAGAGGTTGGACAAGAAGCTACAGAGCAATTGGCCAAACATGGTGATGAAGTTGCCAAGCATGGTGATGAAGTTTCTAAAACTTTGAAGGAAAGTACTGAACAAGTTGGTAAGAAAGTAAGCCGAGAAGTTGGACAAGAAGCCAGTGAGCAGTTTGCAAAACATGGCGATGAAGTTGCCCAAGGTTTGAAAGAGACTGCAGAACAAGCTGGTAAGAAAGTTAGCCAGGAGTTTAGTCAAGAAACAAGTGAGCAATTGGCTAAGCATAGCGATGATGTCGCTCGAGGAGTGAAGGAAACAGCAGAACAATCTAGTAAGAAAGTTGGCCAAGAGTTTAGTCAAGAAACAAGTGAGCAGTTGGCTAAGTATGGAGATGAAGTACCTAAAGGTCTGGAAGAGCCGATAGTAATTGATGACTTATCTCCTCAGGATATTCCAACTGTTAAATCTGGTAATTTTGAAGAATTTTTCAACAGATTAACCCCGGAACAATTAGATGAAATTTGGGATAATAAGCATTTAAGACGTAAAATTGAAAGACAATTAAGAGCGCCTGGTGGAATGCATGAATGGCATCTTGTTTCTCGTGCACCTCAATTTAAGAGATGGGGGATTCAGGCTGAACAGATACGTGATCTTAGAACGGCAATATCAGATGTAAAATTTGTGAATCCGACCGGAGTTCATGGTGGTCTAGGTTCAACTCGTGCGCATAATGAGTTGCTGGGGATAATTGATAGTTCTTTGGATTATGAAACTTTTGTCAGAAGGTTAAATAATTGGGCAAATTATAGATTAGATGGTGGAATAGCTTCATTGCCAGAGGGACTGCGGAGTTTTGGAAAATAGAAAGGATAATTATGGAAACAGAAAACACAGTGTCAATTTGGATTGGCAATTTTGCTACTAAGTTAGATTTAGATGAGTTTATAAATTTGAAATATGATGATGAAGGAGAGGTGGTTCCTTCATTGTTTTATGATCAATACAATATTGATATTGATGACATTGATGATTACTTAATTGAAAAAGAAGTTTTTGAAACCAGCTTTACAAATTTGTTTGATATGCTAAAAGGGGCATCCTATGATAACGTTATTATAAACAATTTAAAGCAAAAAGGCATAAATCCCAATATTGAACCCAATAACACGTTGATTTTGATATATAATTATCAGTTTGATAGCAATATTTTACGAACAATTAACACGGAATTTATAGCGACTGTAAAGTACAAATAATTAGCATATAAAAATGAATCGACTTACATTTTATGGAGTAATTGGGGCCGTTAAATTCACAATCTAAAATCAAGAAATAAGAAAACATGCTAGAAAACTTTATAAAAGAGGCAGATATGCCCCAAGAAGTCATTGAAAAGTATAAGAATCAAGTCCCTTCTGAGTTGGTTCAAATTTGGCAAGAGGATGGTTTAGGAACCTTCTTAGATGGTTATCTCAAAGTCATTAATCCAGATGACTATCTTGAACTTCTCCGAGATAGCTATTTCAGAGGAGATATCGCTTTTCCTATGTTCGTAACAGCATTTGGAGATATTGTTACTTGGGAAGAGAACGCCTACGTGGGAATTGTCCAATATAACATTCAAGATTTGGATATTATTTGTAAGGGGATGGATTTATTCGTTCAATATTTAGATAACGAATATATTACAAAAAAATTTGAACTTGATTTATATAGACAAGCTGTGTCAAAACATTGTGCTCTGTCTTATAACCAGTGTTTCGGTTTTGTACCGCTCCTGGCATTAGGAGGCGTTAAAGATGTGGGTCATATGGATAAAGTCAAAGTTCTGGAACACATTTATCTCATGTACCAACTCACAGGCGGAGTAATGGACGATTGATAAAAAAAGGAACCACCCTCGCGGTGGTTTTCTTGTTGTTTAATAAATGTTGGTACATATGGTTTATGGTATACTAGGGTTGGAGAAAAATGATGCTAAAAATTAAATCGGAGGAAAATATGTTAGACAACTTTATAAAAGTGGCAGATATGCCCCAAGAAGTTATTGAAAAATACAAAGATCAAGTTCCAACTGAGTTAGTTCAAATTTGGCAGGAAGATGGTCTGGGAACCTTTTTAGATGGTTATCTAAAAGTTATCAATCCAGATGACTATCTAGAGCTTCTCCAAGATAGTTATTTCAGAGGAGACGTCGCTTTTCCTATGTTCGTAACAGCATTTGGAGATATTATTACTTGGGAAGAGAATGAATTTGTTGGTATTGTAAAATATAACGTTCAAGACTGCGACATTATTATAAAGAGCTTGAAATATTTCCTTCAGTATTTAGATAACTCATATGTGACTGATAACTTTGAACTTGATTTATACAGACAAGCTGTGTCAAAACATGGTGCTCTGTCTTATAACCAATGTTTCGGTTTTGTCCCGCTCCTAGCATTAGGAGGCTTTAAAGATGTGGATCATATGGATAAAGTTAAAGTCCTGGAGCACATTTACCTCATGTACCAACTCACAGGCGGAGTGTTTGACGATTGATAAAAAAGAACCACCCTTGCGGTGGTTTTTTCGACGAAAACGAGTGTGAGATAAATAACGAGTCTTTGGATGAGACTCTCTAATTTGGTGAATATAAATTATTTGGTACAAAATTTGGTACAAAAAACAAAATGACAAGCAAAAAAGCCTTATAAATCAAGGCTTTTTCCTGTTGATTTAGATACCCCCTACATGGATTTGTAAGAACTTTTCATATTGAAAATAAACAAAAATGTTGAAATATAGCTGATTTTAGGGAAATACTTTTAGGTATTTTCAATGTCAGGATTTAAAAATGGGGCAAAAGCGGGGCAAAAACGAATGACTCGTATTTTGTTTGAAAACCTATAATACCTAATGATTATGCTATTCTAGATATATAGTTTTGTTATAAATAAATGTCAGTGCGAGATCAAATTGGAGAATAAAATGGAAAAACAAATTTCTACGCAGAATGGAATGCGAAAAAGTGATAATTAAAGAGACAAAAAAGCTGAGAATATGATTTCCCAGCTTTTTTGAATGCGATAGAAATAGCAACTAGACTATTTACGAAAGGCCTCAATAATGTAGGTGAAGCCAGTAACTAAAAATGAAAAGGCAATGACATAAACGACAAAGACACCTGTAGCCACTGGATTGAACAGAATCACTAGACCTAGTAAAAATTCAAGCAAGGCTACCCACATGATATTGCTACCAATAATAGGGAAAATCAATCTTTGACGATTGCCTTTAAAGAAAGCAATAATGGCTTCTACAATTAACCAAATTCCTACAATGGTCGGAATGACGACCGGCAGGGTCACAAAGCCATAAGCAACGAGGTAAAGAGCTAAGAGAAGACTAACAAATCCTTGGAAAAGATAAACAGGTGAGCGAAGCTCTTTTGGTGCAGAGAAATAGCCTAAAATAGCTGCTATAGAAGAAACCAGTAAACCAAATGAAATCCACCAGCTGTAAGCAACAAGATTAGCTACTGGGTTTGTAAATAGGAAAAGTCCTAAAAGGACAAAAACAACTCCTGCAAGGAATAGCAGTAAACGATTAGAAAATTTCATTTCAATACCCCCTATATAGTATAGTATAGTTTGTTAATAAAACTATTGTACTTATTTTTATAGAAAATGTCAATAAAATAAATAAACAATTTGGAAGTTTCAGTCTGACTTACAAAAAGAAAAGGAGTTTTCACTCCTTTTCACAGATTTAAGACAAAGTCCTTATAAAAGTGTCTTCTAAAGATTTTAACTTCAATCTGAAGCGAGGATATCCTCGCTTTTTTTAATCTAATAGGTCCTTATTTTCAATTAAGAGCTCTAGTGGGGATTTCTCTCTTGCTACAATAAAACCGGGTTCATATTGGGTATGAAATGTTCTTTTCTGAGAAGTTGGATCAATATACAATTCATCTCCATCTTCTGTGTATAGTTGGTTGCCTCTTGTTAGGTAAAGTAAATCCTCTAAGTACTGTCCATCAGTATGTAGGAAATGCTCGATGTATTTGACAGCTTTTAAGATTTCACTTACTTTATCAGAGTATTCATTAGATTCAAGAACACTCTTTTCTAACTCAATCTCTTTACTCGTTCCAAAGAGTTGGGTTGGAGTTGCATTAAAATATTCCGCTATCTTATCCAAATTTGCAAAGGTAGGATAGCTTTTTTGTTTTTCGTAATCAGAGATGTCTGGAAAGATTGCTCATAAAAAAATGTGGGGCAAATGATGGGGCAAATCAGTTATAGACAAGCAAAAAAGCCTTATAAATCAAGGCTTTTTCCTGTTGATTTAGATGCCCCCTGCAAGAAATCCTTCATTTTAGTGTAGAAGAAAATAGCAATAGATGCTTGAAATAGAGGGGTTTTTATTAAAATCTTTCCTCGAATAAAAGTGATTTGAAATACAATTTGGTACAAATTTGGTACAAATATACTTTGATTTAATGATTATATAATCTTCCAAGGAAGGAAATTTAATTTTTTAAAATTATAGTTGCCAGATATTTTAAAGTAAAATTAAATAGTTATCTGTTGATAGATACTTCTTTTATATTTAGGATCTATTTTTGATTTCTCTTATAATTTCTTCCATTTTTGTTTTAACAGAGGTTCTTTCTACTTTGTATATGTATTCAGGCTTAAGTGATGGGTTGTTAGGATTTGTCACTTCATAACATTTTTCGTAATCTATTAATTCAGGAATTGCCTCGTACCACTTTCTAAAGGAACGAGCAAGTATGATGATTACATCTTTATTTCTTATTCGTTGCTTAATTTCATTAAAAAGAAATTTTTGAGATGGAAGATATTTTTCATTATCTATTTTTGCTTTCGTTGGAATCTTGTCAAACCAGTCATCGTAAGACTCAGAATGATACGGAAAAAATTCAGCAAGTGCAATATTTTGGGCTATTCTTTTTAAAGAATCTAGAGTGTCTTTCTTCTTGCTTTTAATATTATTATCGTCAACCAAAAACTTCAATCTTTTTCCCCAATAACCTAGGTTATCTTCAGTTGCTAAATCTAGAGCGTGAAAGCGTGAATTTTTCATTTCTAGATTGTTTTTTATAATATCTTCATATCCCTGTTTATTTTTATAAGCACGCTTGTATTTTTCTTCATATCCTGGGTTTAGGCTCAGTATCATAATTTCAGCATTTTTTAGGTCTCCCACAAAGTGTTGCGGATAGATATCTAACTGTAAATTCTTAAGTTTTTCTGAGGTACTTAATAATTTTTCAAAATATTTCCAGTCGTCACTAGCAACAATTATCTTTTTATCACCAAAAATTTGGGGCTCAGTTTCTAGCCAAGGATTTTTCATAATAAAACTCTCTCTTTCTCATTGTTATAATTATTGTAGCATAAGAATCAATTATTTTATTGGGAAAAAATGATATTAACTAATGATATAATAATGATAGTGATAAATAATAGTTTAAGTTGATAGTAGTTAATGATTAATAAGTATCGTATGATTAGAAAGGAAAGACAATAGGGTAAAGTAACTTATTTTTGCTTTATCTTATTCGGATGGAATATGAAAAGAGAGTCAAAAGAAGTTCAAAATCCAATTCCAATTAGCGTAAATGGCTTCAAAGCAAACGTAGAAAATCTAAATAGATTAGCAAATTCATTAATGGCTTTAGGAGATAGTGCAAGAAAAAATGTTGGGTTAGATGTTACGAGCTTTTCGGCTATAAAATCAATTGAAAGTGTGATGTTGAATTCATTAATATCCAAATCTGCTGAGATTATGAAGAGTAGTGGTGTTAAAGAGGCCTCTGAAGTACTTTCTGAAATACAGTCGCAACAAGTAGAATCCCTTAAGAAAATAGCAGAAATTGTAAATAATACAATTTCAACTTTTGATAAGTCATACCTTGAGGCACTGTCGAGTCTAAGTAATGCAATTGCTGAACTTCAACCTTTATATTCAGATGAAGAATATAACAAAATCAGAGAAAATATAATCCTTTTAGCTAGTAAAGGATGGGTTGTTTTTTTTCAAAATGGAGATCCAGTTAGTGATTTAATATCTGATAATTTAGAAGAATTAGAAACGAAATGGTATAGTTTATTAGAAGATATTATAAATAACAGTGAAAAAATAGCAGACTTGGGAGAGTCTGATTGGTATTCAAAACCATTAGTGAAATCAATGGTTGATTCATATAGTAGTGGAAATTATTATTCAGCATATACCCTTGCGACAATAGCTATTGATGGTGCAATAAATAGATTCTATGAAAAAATAGAAACAAAATCATTGAATCGTCGCAAAAAAGATAGAATTCAGGTGGGGTATAGAGCGGTGAAAGTGTTAGATCAAAAACTACAAGATGAACTTACTAGCAAGACTATTTATGATATCGGGCTAATAAGTTGGTTGAATGATTTTTTTGCCTATACTCCTTGTTTTAAATCAGAGAAACCTAATAGACATATGATTAGTCATGGACGATGGAAAGATGATATGTCAAAGGAGGAGTTTCTTAAATTGTTCAATGTTTTATTATATATTAATGAATCTTTTGATTTTTGGTATGAAGAAATTTTAGAATTAGGTATATAATATTTTTGATAAATTTATTTTTTCTTGAATGAATCTAATGTGCTTATTGATTTTCTACATAAAGAAATTAGAACTTTCCGAAAAAGAAGCCTTTTCCTGAAAGAAGTTGGCTGCTCATTTTAGTACATAGTGTATTTTACTTTATAAACACTTGTAGTGTGACTTTATTTATCAAAGGAGGAAAAAATGAACGATTTTGAATACGGCTTACCTGTAGCTTGGCTAGTAGAATTTACTGAAGCTTTAAACGAAGCTTTAGATTTCAGAAAATTTGATGTAACTTTAGATAGTATAAATTTAAAACCAAGTCTAGAAAACAATAGACTAGTTGATAAAATTAAGTATGAGTTATCAAGCTTCCTTCCTTATGGACAATTGAAGAGTAATAAGAGTCCAATCTATTTTGATTTAAACTATCCAGATGATTGCTTAGGCATAGTATCATTTAATAGCAGAAACTACATTGATGCAGACTTATTACATGAATATTTTGAAAAAATGGATTTGCTGAAGGAGGATGCGCCAAAAGATTATTATAGTGCTCTCGTCAAGCAATGGATTAACGATGCAGAAATTATAGAAAACGAAGTTCAACAACTTCTTCGTCAAATAACAAAAAAACATTTGAATCAGTAACACTCTAGTTTAGAAATTAGTTTCTTTTTTCACAAAAGGAAATTAACTTTAAGGGCTGAGAATAGCATGACTTCTTCTTTTCTCATGTTATAGCTTTTTATCATCTATTTTAATTTTTTTGAAAAAAAGATTGCTGTTATAACAGACATTTTTAACATTTTCTATTATAACCGACATTGGTTGTATCAATTCTGTAATGGTATTTTGGTATACTATATTGAAAAAGGAGGTATATCTATGAGAAAACTTATTAGTGTGCTGTTTGTGTCGCTCCTAGCTTTTACCCTTATTTCATGCTCCAATAAAAACAACCAAACTTTAGATGGAGAATATTATTGGATAAACGAAAATCGAAATGAACGAATATTTACGATTTCTGGAAATAAGGGTACAATTGATAGTGGTGAAGCTGATACCTTTGTAATTAATAAAGAGAATGAAACAATTGAATTGATGGGCTCACAAATCATAAGTCGAAGTGAAAGCTATACATTTAAAGATGGAGTATTTACTGTTGATATTAGTGGAACAAAACATGATTACTATTTAAAAGGTAGTGAGGCTTACAAAAATGCACTTAAAAAATATGGATACGATTAGAAAGGATTGGCTATGAATAACTTAGATGAACAATACGAAAATCTGTATGACTTTATCAAAAATCTTGAAATCCTACTTCAGAAAAATGTTTTCGATAACCAAAAGCTTGAGGAAATTAGTGTATTTGGAAAGGATGTTTTGAATCTTTGTAAATCAAGAGAATTCAATATTAACTCGAATGATCTCTTGTCCCTCAATTCTTTTATTGAATTGTTTATGAAAGCAAATGAGTCTTCAAAAGGTTATCTAGCTTCACAAGTAGAGAGATTTTATAGAGAAGTCATAGAGCCAACAAAGGATGAGCTATATTAGACAATAAACAATCATTCAATAATTGCTAAACATCTATTTACTAAATAGGTGTTTTTTAGTACAAAATAGATTTCCATCAAAATTAATTATTGATTTTTTTGACTAAATAATTTATATTTCTTACCAAATAAATTAATCAAGAAAATTAGATTGTACTTTGTTATACAATGAATGTATGAACAATTTAAAAAAAGAAAATATCAAAAAAGCCATTTGGCATATTAAACGCCATTGTGATAAAATTCAGAATACCCCAGAAGACAAAATAAGTAATCACGATCTATTTCATCTCCAATCTAGTGTAGATTGTTTGAGACGTGTTATCAACAATGAAAAACCCTATCCGTGGTTGGACAGGGATGAAGTGTTTTAAATAATTCGAGGAATTTTATTACTTTCAGTTCAGATAGTCAAAGAATTATAAAGTTATTTCTATTCTTATAATTTATGATAACAGTTTTAATCCCAGAATTCTTCAACTTGCTTACTAATAAAGTCACGATTAATCCAAAAACTCTGTTTTGTCATATAATCGTCGGAAAAATCTTCTGGTTTATTTTTCCATCTAGCTTTAACTGGCAGATGACTAGAATTAGGGCCTTTTACATAGCTACTCTTATTTGTATGAGGTCTGACGTGCATTATACTCCCTGTATCAGCTGCTTTTGGTAGATTATTTTCAATTCTCCAATTATTGCCCCATGAAACTTTTTCTAATTCGACGCCTTCTTCAATAATTTTTTTAGTGCGACTCCAGACTGATTTTGCTTGGCTTTCAATCAATTGCATTGGCATATACCAAAACTTAGCACCTTTCAAAATATATTGTCCATTAATATTTTTAAAAACTACAAATAAGAACTTTGTTTGTTCTAGTTGATTATATAGTTCTGATTCATTCCAAGGTGTATTTACTAATTCCTCAAATTCAAAACTAGGGAGGCTCATGTGTTGTTCAGGTACATTATTGCCTTCTAATCGAATAGTTTTTACTTGGATTCCAGCTTTAGAAAATTCTTCAGAATCTTCTGGGTTGTTTCTGATTCCCAAGATTGAATTTATGATTATTGATTGTAAATGTTTCGGATTAGTATTAATTGAAAATAGATTTGCTAACTCTGTTGTTGACTTTCCTTTATATTTATCTACTTTTGCAAGAATGATTTCCTCTAGTGATTTTTTTTCTAGTTTTTTGTAGTCAGTAATGATAGACTCACGATTATTTTTTACTTCTGAACTATTGTTGAAATAATCTACTTGAATATTTGGATCTACCATATCCCCGTAAATATAATCTTTAACCAGAGTTTTTAAATATGAATTTTTCAGAGCAAATGCTCTTGGTTTTGCTCCACTGACATTTAAAGATGGATGTTGAGGGGTTATATCTGTTGCTTTTTGAGCTTTTGTACAAGCTTCAAGTATGTTTGTTAAGCTTCCGGAAAGATCATTCGCTTTTCCTTCCTTTATATATTTGTGAATTAACTCCCAGTCCTTTTTTATAATTAGCCAATCTTTTTCAGGAACTTTAAACTGCATAGCCTTGATGAATTTAAATTCAGTATTTTTTAGTCCCTTTTCATAAAGATAAAAACCGATCTCAAGGACTTGGTTTTTCTTATAAAAATTACTCTCATTAATATTGTTTAGTTCAAACTCGGTAATATAATTAATTTTGTTTAGAACTAGACGTTCTTTTGCAGTGATACCATCTCTAACTCTTTTTAGAGGAGTTGCTTTCAACTCTATGCCAACAGCACTTAAATCTGCTTCGGCAAGACTATTCTTTTCAACTCCAAACCAAGACTCCCAGGCATCACCATAGATTGATTTGTTGGCCGTTTTTTTATTTGGCATTAAAGCTTGTAGTTCCCCAACTGTTTTTCCAAGAGCTTTAAGTGCCCAGTTATGTACATCTTCTCTATTGTTAAACTTCATTTAATAGCACTCCCTAAATTTTATATCTATTTTAACATAATTAATTCAGAAAGTTGATCGATTTTTATTTTTTTAGTATAATAGTTAAATAGACTGTTTACTATATCTCTAAAAGGAGAAAACATGAAAGTATTAGAATTATTTGCCGGTGTTGGTGGATTCCGAATCGGCCTTGAAAACTCTGATAAAGATTTTTTTAAAACTAAATGGGCTAATCAATGGGAGCCTTCACGTAAATCACAAGATGCTTTTGAAGTTTATGACTATCATTTCCCAGATAGTGAGAACTTAAATATCAGCATTTCAGATATCTCTGATGAAAAATTTGCATCTATGGATGCCGATATGATTGTTGGAGGTTTTCCTTGCCAAGATTATTCCGTTGCAAGAAGTAAAAAGAACGAAAAAGGTATTGAAGGGAAAAAGGGTGTTCTATTTTGGGAAATCATTCGGGCAACTGAAAATATCAAACCTAAATACCTCATTCTCGAGAACGTGGATCGACTTCTTAAAGCTCCTTCTAAACAGCGAGGGAGAGACTTTGCAATCATGCTTACGGCATTCAATAATTTAGGATATTCAGTAGAATGGCGAGTGATTAACGCTGCTGAGTATGGAAGAAGCCAACGCCGACGTCGAGTTTTCTTTTTCGTTTATCGCAACGACACAGATTTTGCAAAAAGTATCGATGAAAAATATGAGCAAAATAGTGTCGTGTTTGAAGAAAACAAATATGATGAGTATATTTTTGAAACAGGTTTGTTTGCCACTCAATTCCCAATAAAAAAATTCCCAGTTAAAAATCGTCAGGTCTTCTATGAATTAGGAGAAGATATTGTTGATGTCTCTGATAACTTTACTGGAACAGTTTGGAATACAGGGGTTATGAGATATGGAAAATACTACTCTATCGATACTGAGCCTGATTTTGATAGAAAACCTATTACTCTAAGAGAGATACTTCAAGACGAATCTGAAGTACCAGAAAAATACTTCTTAACAGATCCTGGTAAGTTGGAAAAATTCCAGTTTTTAAGAGGACCAAAACGAATTGAACGGACGTCTGCTGATGGTCACACCTATATCTATTCTGAAGGCGGAATGGCTCCATATGATGACTTAGATTTGCCTGGACGAACTATGCTCACTTCTGAAGGAACCGTAAATCGTTCTACTCATTTTCTTAAAGTAAATGATAAGTATCGTCTAATTACTCCGATAGAAGCAGAGCGTCTTCAAGATTTTCCAGATAATTGGACCTCTAAAAAGAAATTAGCAGATGGATCTATTGTTGAAGTTTCTGACAAAATGCGTATGTTCTTTATGGGAAATGCCTTAGTAACAGAAATTGTAAAAGAGATTGCTAATTTTATTCGTAAAATAGAAAAATAAGAGTGCTTCAAGCTCTCTTATTTTTAATTTCTTTTTTTATTAAATTAAAAGTAACTTTAATTCGGCTTTTTTCTTAGCTTCTTTATCAGACAGTTTCCTGGAGTCCCAAACATACGCTATTGATTTTCCCTTATTATAGATCAACCATATTTTTAGATTCGGATTTTCTTTTTTTAATTGATTCCATTTTTTTTGATTTAACAATTCAGGAATATCTTGACTTGTAGCAAAACCATCGTTACTAATTTTTCGTTTAATTTGGTTAAGTAAGGATGGTTTATATTGGTTAAATTCCTGAATAATACTTTCTTTAATATTATGAAATAGAAGAAGCAGCGAGGCATTTTGACCATTAATATAAGAGTCAATAGAAGACTTTATTACACTTTCTTTGTCTGGAAAATAAACTCTAAATAAGTCTAGCAAACGAAAGTAAAGAGCTTGTCTTGATACTTCTAAACTATCTTGTATACTTTGGAAAGTTTCACAATTATAATAAATTTTTGATAACAAAACGATATCTGGCATTAATACAACCGCTGAAAATATATTTGCTTCTCTTTCAAGTATGTTTCCTTGATTATCAATAGACTCAGTGAAATAACTTCCTTCGTGATTTAGAATAAGATGGCCTAACTCATGACATAATGTAAAATTTCGCTTAACTTTTGGGTTAGTTTTTTCGTAAGAAATACTAACACCTAATACATCAATAATAGTCAAACCTTCAATTTTACTATTTGAGAAGTGATGACTAGTTACTTGAATATCATATTCTTCAATGTAAAAATTCAAAAAGTAATTAAAATGATAGTTCAAAATGCCAATGTTGTTATCTATTATAAATTTATATAAAATTTCCTTTGTCACTGTACTTATATTAGAATACAATTGATCCAAAAAGTATCACCTCCAAGCAAATTAATTTTGAAAAAAGAATACTTAAACTAGCTCTTCATGCAATAAAGCAGACGATTTTCCGTTCCTGATTAATATGTTTTTTCATAAAAAATGACAAATTAGTAGTTTTAAAAGAATTAATTTATTTTAATATAATTAAAAATTATAGTTTTATATGAAATAATTTCATCATCAAGGCTTTTATTAACAGTAATGAAGTTAAAAACTTCAACTAAAATTTCACAAATATA
The DNA here is from genome assembly GCF_004166885.1 of Streptococcus sp. bf_0095. Classification (GTDB taxonomy): domain Bacteria; phylum Bacillota; class Bacilli; order Lactobacillales; family Streptococcaceae; genus Streptococcus. Next base: position 107,291 of record NZ_RCYU01000003.1, read on the forward strand.
TAGAAGAATTTCTTTAACTTTATTATCAGCATTAGGGGCTTGGATTTCACAAAAACTAATTACATTATCCAAGTATGTAATCAAATCACTTAAATCTGACTCTCTAAATGAATTGTCAAAATTAAAAGCTTGATTGCAACCTCTATTTGTAATATTCTTAACTCTTTTTTGTAAATAATCTATATCCAATTCGTCATTTATACCATTAAATTGGAACATGTCTATTTTATTTTCTATTGTGTTGAGCATGAAGCGCATAATTTTATTAATATACTTAAGATTAATTGATTTGCTATTTATCAATTTTTGCAAGTCAGGAATTAATGAATGAAAAAACTCATTTGCTGTACTTGATTTTAATGTTTGTTTTATTAAGTTTGTAAAGTTATATCCTATATTTTTTCGTAATTCAATGGTATAGTGGAAGAATAATTGGTCCAATAAATTATCATTATCTCTTTCTATAGTGTTGTAACTTCCCCAGTTTTTATTAACTTCTTTCTGATTATATTCTTTAAAATCTTTAGCTTCAGATGGGTATAAAGGATTACCATTATCTTTTAAATATTTATGTATTTTTATCCCACCATTTAAATAGCCAAATAAAATTACTTCCCCTATTTGAGTTTTAGCTGTTATAAAAAAAGAATCAGCTATTATATTACTAACAGGATCTCCCGATTTTATATTAGAAGCTATCTTTCTAGAAGACTGATAATTTGAAGACTGATAATTAGTAAAAAGCTTATATAGTAGAACATCTTCAAGATATAAGTTTTCATCTCTCATGAGTAGCACAATATTTTTGTTATTTGTTCCATTTTCTTCAATAATAAATGTAGGTCGGTATTTATCTTTTATCGCCTCAAGCTCTTTTATACGAATTTCTCTATTTTTTTCATTTTCTTTTGCTTCTTCTTCACTACGTATTCTATCTTTTTCATTCTGCTCTTCATTTCTTTTATTCTCATTTTGGATAAATACAAATACAGTGAATGTAATACTTAAAGCTGTAGCGTAAAAAGAAAAATTTTGAACAACTATATTAACTACCGATATAAAAGGACTTTGACTAAAATTAAAACCATGAAAAATAATATGTTGTATTGTTTTCATTATTATTGGAAACATAAGAATCAACGTAATAAATATCCCCAAAAAGGATTTCTTCAGTCTTAAATTATTTTTGGATTCCATATACAATCTCCTTTAATACAAATAATACTGACTATAAAATTTTCAGTATTTTAAAAAAATATAATACAATTAAAATTATTTCTTATTAAACATTTGTTTCCTTTTTTCCATAAATTCGATCAACTCTTTTTTGAAGATTTCTTTTTCTTCATCAGTTAGTCCTTTTGAGTTCATACGGAAAAGAAGTTCCACATTATCTAATTCTTCATCATTCCCTGCAAGATAGTCCATCGTAACTCCAAAGAAATTCGCGAACTTCTCTAAAGTTTCAGATGATGGTTTTCTTTTACCACTTTCCCATTGTTGATAATTAGGCTGCTTGATACCAAATTCTTCCGCAATTTCCTTTTGTGTTAATCCTTTTTTTAATCGAAGTTCTTTTAATCGTTCTGGAAATCCCATTTCTAATTCCTCAATAAATTTTAAAATATTTATCAATAATCCCTTGACAATATACTCAGATGAGTATATAATATAAATATATTCGATAGAGTATATCCCTTCTAAAAATAATAACCTTATTTTAGAAGGTTTTGATCATTGAAAATTAAATAAAAAGTGCGTCTGACAACCAGAGGACTGATTATCAAATCACACAATTAACTTAGCAACTTTATTGTAATATATTTGATAGGTAAAGTCAAGTCCGTTTATGGTTGAAGTGAAGATAGAAAACAGGATTTTCTTGTGGACTTCCACGCATTTCGGACTTTCGCACTTTTCCGAATAGTAAAGTGAACTGGCTTCGCCAAAGGGCGTAAGAGAATCTTTTGGGTATGATCATGACTACCTAAAGAGATTGGCTGGGAAAGCGATGGTAATTGACGCAAAGCACCTTGCTAAACGTTGCCACCGTGAAGGAGGGATCCTTCAACCAAATAACTTTTCTTTACTGCTGTCTATCTAATTAGATAGACATACTCTCAAGCTACTAAGTTCTTTCCTTTTTTCACTTAGTAGCTTTTTACTTTTACAATAAAGGAGAATGATATGACAAACTTTTTTCGCATTACAATGTAAGCGACTCTATGAAAACTATCTCTTTACTTATGGGATGTTTGATAGCTCAGAAAGTCTACTAGCTAAACTATATAGCCAAGCCCTGGTAGATATCGATCACTTAGCCTCTAAGGCAAAAGAAACAGGATTTGCTTATGGAGATATTGATCTTTATAGTCGCATGTATAAACGCAAAATTTTTAATCACTATTACTCAAGAGTTAAGAAACTAGCTTAACTCTTTTTCTTTTACTCAAAATTTGAAAGGAGAATCCTATGATTCCAGAAACACTAAAAATGAAACCAGAATTTATCGGCCCAGCTTATTATGAAAAATTGGGGAAAGCTCCTCAGTCTGTATTTGGTAAAAAAGGAAAATACCAACGTCATATTCTAAACAGTGAAAAACATGGGGCCTTTCATGTTATCACACCAGCTAGCCCAACAGTTTTTCCAGAAGATGCTCTGGTGGAAGTTATCAATCCAATCTTTCTAGCAGATAGCTCTTTAAACACTCGTAATGTCAACCCTGATCGCAATGTCTTTGCGGAAAAACTGGTACTCAAAAAATAAAGAATTTAATTAAAGGAGAAAATACATATGCCTAAAGTCGGATTAAACTATGGAGAAAAACTACAAATTTCAGATAAAACCTATCACGTTATTACAGAAGGGTTAGATATCCCTCAAGTTTTTGGAAAACTAACCTTCCGTGGGATTGAAGGTCCAGAATTTATCTATGATACAGACCGTTCTGAGCGCAATGAAGACGGATCCTATAAAAAGGTCAACACCGGAGAGATTCGTGGTATCGTCGTAGGGATTCATTCATCTGTTCAACGAGAGACCTTATTCTTTCAAATCGCTGATATGACTCAATTTGAAATTGAAGAACTAGGATTAAAATATCGTGAAGAAGTAGAATTAGAAGATATTGTTGTCGCCCATGTTCACGTGAACAATCGCGATATCTTTAAACTCTTCGCTTCAAAAATCAAAAAGAAAGCAGGAACCACTCCAATAAAGGAAACTAAGGAAGTGAAACAAACAGAAAACAAGAAAGATAATTAGGAGGTGATTACTCATGAAACTCTTTACCTATCGTGGGAAAAGAGTTCACGCTTTTCATCGCAATATCAAGGGAATCACATGGTTTATCTGGTGGTTTCCTTTTTTATTGGTTTTCGCTTATTATGTCTATCTTCATTTTGAACAACTAAAGGTTCACCCTTTGCCTCAGAGTTATTTCATTGGAGCAGGAATTTTACTGTCTGCGTTACTTTCTTTAGGGATTAATTGGCTTTGTTACGAGAAAATTTTCTTTTTTCAAAAGCTCAATAGTCTTCGAATCCTCTCTCGTTTCTTGCTAGAGAACAACCTATACCTGGTCAAGAAAGTCAAGCGAGAGAAAGGCATGGTTGAAAAGATTACACTTCCAAAAGTCTACCTCAAACAAAGTCGCTATGAGCTTCAAGTCAGTTTTATCCTGGAAGGAAACAAATTTCAAGATCGATTTTTAAACCTTGGCTCTACTCTTGAAGTCATGTTTAATGGAGACTTTCGTGACAAGAGTTTTGACAAACGGTTTATCAAATATAAAATCGCCATCAATCGGATTGAGAGTCGCATTTCAATTGATCAAGTTGAAGTGAAAGGCTCAAAGATTCGTCTTATGAAAGATGTCTATTGGGACTATGTCAAAGACTCTCACTTACTTGTTGGTGGAGGTACTGGTGGAGGAAAAACAGTTACTCTCATGTCCATTATCTATGCCTTGTTAAAAGTCGGCTATATCGATATTTGCGATCCAAAAAATTCAGACTTGGCCTCTTTGAAGAAACTTCCAGTCTTTCACGGTAGAGTCTATTCTAGTAAAGAGGATATCATTAATTGCTTTAAAGAGAATGTCGAGTTTATGAAAAAGCGCTACGAAGTCTTAACATCTTTTCCAGACTATAGACCAGGTACCTATTACACCCATTACAACTTAAAACCTAAATTTCTTCTAGTAGATGAATGGGCTGCTCTCATGGCTAAGATTGACCGTGACTATAGCCAACAGTCGGAGCTCATGGAATATCTAACTCAAATCGTTCTAGAGGGCCGTCAAGCTGGAGTCTACGTGATCTTTGCCATGCAACGGCCTGATGGAGAATACATAAAGACCTCTCTTCGGGACAACTTTATGATGCGCCTTTCCGTCGGTCATTTAGAATCAACAGGCTATGACATGATGTTTGGGGATGCCAATAAAACCAAAGAATTTAAAAAGCTAGACGAGATTAATGGAGTGAAAGTGGTCGGTCGTGGTTATATTGCTTCAAGCGGGAAACTAGCTGGTGAGTTTTATTCACCTTATATTCCACTCGATCAAGGATTCTCATTCTACGATGAATACGCTAAAATCCCGATTATGGAATTTGAAGGAGAAGAGTTCTCAGTATTTGAAGAATACAAACCACCAGTTGAAACAATTGATCCTATAGAGAAAAAGGAGGGTATAGAAAACGAACCAAACAAGAGAACGCTCAAAGAATTTGCGGATGAGCACGATCTAAAGATGCAAACTCTTCGAAAAATTATTCCTTATATGGAAGAGCACGGAATCTTATTTGAACGGAGTGACTCCGCTATTCTCATTGAACCTTTCCAAGAAAAGTTACTTCTTGAAACAATCACTCAATTTGAGGAAGATGGACGCAAGTCTTATCCAAAAGCTATTGAAGCGATTGTCAGTCATCATGAGCTAGGACAAGGGCAAGGGCAAGCCTGACCGCAGGTCAGGCGAAGACCGAAGCCCGCCGTTCCTGGCTCATGATGACAATGAACCCCCGTTTTCTAATAGGGGGGTTACAATTGGCAAAAACACCATACCAACCCCTCCTCATTCCTTGTGGGAGTTGGGTTTTCGAATTTTAAAAAGTGTGTCACTTTCGTCAAAAAAGTGTGTCACTTAGTTAGAAGGAGGTGATCAAATGAATGGATAAAATTAGTCCTTTTCATATCAAGAAATTCCGAAAACAGACAGGCCTCAGTCAAAAAGATTTTGCACAAGCTGTGGATCTTCCGACTAGAACCTATCGGTCTTATGAAGCTGGCGAAAGAGGACTAACGATTGACAAGTTTAGAGAACTAAAAGAAAAACTGGGTTACCACAAAGACTGTGAACGAGATAGCCTTCGAGCTCAGATTGACTACCTCCGCTTGTCCTTCCCAAGACTCAAAGATTTAGATGAGTTTTGTAAGAATTTCCTTCACTGCCCCTTGAGTGAGTTTACCGAACAAGAAACACGTCTTATGAACTATACTCATCTCTGGCAAAGAGGAAACATCTGGATCTTTGATTTCTTTGATAAAGCGATCACTAACGACTACCAAGTCTGCCTTCAACTATCTGGTCAAGGATGCCGTGAGTTGGAAGTTATCTTAGAACACAAGGGAATCACCTGGCAAGTCTTTCTCCAACATATCCTCTACTCCTATCAGGATGTACGAGTTAAACGGCTAGATATAGCCCTTGATGAACTCTATAAAGGTTATGGACATGAAGACCAACAAATTCTAATACCAGATTTGATAAAGAAACTCCATTCCAAAGAGATTGTCCTTGATACTCTCAAAAAATGGAATATCACGGGAGGTGGATCCTTCACTGATAACGAAGACATGGAAGCCAATCATGGCTTGTCCATTTACTTTGGAAGTCGTCAAAGTCAGCTCTACTTCAACTTTTATGAAAAGCGATATGAAATAGCTCGAATGGAAAATATCTCCTTGGACGAATCCTTGGAGATTTTTGGTATCTGGAATCGCTACGAACTCCGCTTTTCAGACCAGAAGGCTCAAGGAGTTGTAGAAGAATATATCGCTGGTGTCGATCTTGGCGAAATCGCTAGAGGCATCATAAATAAAGAGATTCAAGTCTATGACGGAATCAATCAGTTTGGAGCCTACAAACCCGATGAAAAATGGCAACGACTCTTCGGAGGAGTCGAACCCTTGAAACTCTCAACCAACCCTCAACCTTATAGTATTGAGCGAACCATTCGCTGGCTAACCTACCAAGTCGCAAACTCCCTAGCCCTTGTTTCTGAAGCAGATAAGATTCTACAGACGGAATACATGAAGATGATCAAAAATAGCGGAGAGATTACCGATCGTGGAAAAGCTATGTTAAAGCTCCTCAAAGATAGTAAACACTATGAACATTAGAAAGGAAAACAACCTATGGAATACAAAGTAGAAATCAATTCATTAGAAAACTTTAAAGCCTGGTCAGGTGGATTAGAAACTCTAAACACTGTCCGTGAACGTGGTGGAGTTGATACTTTAACCGTCATCTGTGAAGATATCTTCTCTGGTGATATACCTACAGAAACTAGGATTAATGACTGGCTCTGGTTTGATTCTGATTTTATCTACCAAGCTCTGGGCTATGATGATCTCCTTGAGGCTTCTTAAGATGCTTAAGAAGATCTATCAGACGGACTTTTTCCTTTTGCCCGAACAAGAATTCTGGCATATGTACATTCTCTTACGGAAAGGCAAGAACTTCTACTATGAATGTGCTGGAAGATCTACCGAGAAGCTACCGGATGCGAAAGGTTTTTATGACTATGAACATGCCTGTTTTACGCTAGACGGGGAAATTCTTAGCCTAAATAAAAGAATGCGTCCATCACTTATCGCTTTTATCCAACGAACCATTAAAAGCAAACAAGAAACATTTAGAAAGGAAATTGAAATGGCAACTAAAACAACATTTGAAAAGAAAGTCTCTCAAATCACCAATGAACTGGGAGAATTGCTTAAAAAGAAAGATCATAGAGAAGCTTGGACCAAGGCTGGCGAATTAAATAGCCTACTCAAAAAGGAAGAAGTTAAAGATCTTCGTCCAGAACTAATCGAGCAGCTTCAAACGGAGTTACGAGGCTACTATTACATTAACGGAGAAATTGAAAAAGCTAATAAGCGCCTCTATGCCAAGGGATCCAAACTAATTGAACTGGCTGGACTCTAAAAGGAGGTCTTATGGATAAAGCTAAACACTACTTACTAAAAGCAAGAGCCTACCTCTCAAAATTTAAAAAGATGGAAAAGAAAGGAGGTCCACCTAGACTGAAAATCACCAACAAGAAAACAATCAATCTAGTGGTTATTGGAGGAATTTCTTTCCTCCTTTTTGTTGGTCTAACGGGGGCTATTCGTGCTATCACTCTCTCGAATCAAGTCTCTAAACTAGAAAAGAATGTGGAGATTCTCCATGCCAAAAAGACTCAGGCACCTGTAGAAGAAAAACAGTACGACTATAAGCTCCAGTATTATCTCAATGATTTTGTCTATGCCTACTTCACTCTACCTCAAGAAGTTGAAAAACAAGAAGGACAGATCGACTACCTCAATAGCTTTTATAACTTTGTTCCGGATGTAAAATCCCAAGGCCAAGTCAGAAATCCAAGCGAGTTGCTAACGGCTCAACTAATCACTGTAGAAAACAATGTGGCAACTTACCGGATCAAGTACAAGGAATGGATACGCCATGACAAGGAAACACAAGAAACAGAAATTGTGACAGGTTTCAATATTCCATTTGATGAAAAAGATGGGAAATACTATATCTCCGGCCTTCCTTGGTTCACTACCCTAGAAAGCTCACAAGCTGGATCCTTCAAGGAAGAAGACAAACTCACTCTTACCACTACAGATCGTCTTTCTGATTCAGTACACAAGAAAGTAGATAAGTTTCTAACTGTCTTCTTCACTAACTACACCACCAATCAAGATAATCTCAACTTGATCTCAAAAGATATAGATGTTGTCGCAAATACAACCTTTAAAAGTATCGACTACACCTATCTCAAAAAGAATAAAAAGGGGCTTACAGCCTATGTTCAAGCAACCTTTGAAGTGGGAGGAACTACTCACTCTGAAAACTTTACCTTTACCCTTATCGAAAAAGAAAAAACCTACTATGTCTCTAAACTAGAGCACACAATCCCCTTAAACTACGCAAATAATCAAGAATAGGAGAATTTATATGAATACAGACAACCTACGAAGTTTCCTTCAAGGCGACGGAATTTGGATTCTAACAGCTATTGCCGTGCTCTTAGCGATTAAGGCTTGGCGCAACAGCTCCTGGCTCCAACTCTTTTCGGTCGTTGGCTTTTATGCCGTGATTGTCTCCATCGCAAAAGGACAGGATATCCTCAAAGCTTTTGGATGGTTCCTACGCCTCTTTGGAATTGAAACAGGACTTTAATCATGAAAGAAGAAAAACTCTATGATTACAGTAAGGGGCTAAATGCTCCTTATTGGATCCAAGAAATTAAGACGAAAAAGGGCACACGGATTTGGTACTTCGCTACACCTATGCAGTTGTCCTTTTTTATTGTCTTCATCCTCGTCTTTGTGGGGATGTTACTGTTTGGAGGAGTCATTCTTGTTCCATTAGCTAAAATGACTCACTCCATTTCTCTCTTGCTCTATTGGTATCTACCCTATAAGCTGGCCAAGTTCTACACTGAGTATGAACCTCATGGAAAGAAGATGTATCTCTTTCTCTCTGACTACCTGATGTATCTGTGGGACTTCAAACTTAATCAAAAAGCTATCTACCAGGAGGACCGAATAGAATCAATTGATGAAATTGTCTTTGAAAAAACAAACCTATAGAAAAGGAGGTCCTATGAGTATTACCTTAACCTACCCGATTCGAGAAACACATGACAACCTAGCTCTGAAAAAGGATCATTCCGTTGTCGCTTTCTATCGAATCCCCAATACTCCCATCACCATTACGGATGATGAGAAAAAATGGAAACACAAAATTACTGTTGCGCAAATGATGAAAAAGCTCCAAAAGAACCAACACTTTGAAATTTCATTGCTTCCAAAAGATTATCTCCTAGAAGAAAAAATGCGGGACTTTTCCGATGCTCTAGCAGAGGACAGCCGTGAACTGGGAGAAGAATTGCTTCTTTACAGTGTTGAGCGTCTGACAGACGAGATGGAAATTCCTTATCAGTTTGACTGGGTGATTGGAGTCACCCTTCGCAAACAAAATCACGGGGCAACCATTAAAGACTTGGCCTATGAAAGCTTTACAGACTTTTCAGAAAAAATCGCAAAAGGATTTGGCTATGAGTTAGAACTGAGTCCAACTTGGTATCAAGAATATCAAAGTGACGAATTAACTATCTTTCAAGCCCTATCTGTCCTTCGAGCACAGCGCCTCACCAATGAAGAACTCTTCTACTACCAGCGGATGCAATACCTCCGCTATATCCCTCACTACAAGAAAGAAGTGATCGCCAATCGTGCGTCTTTCAATATCACAGATACCTTGATTAAGGTCCTTAAAGGAGGCTTCCTTAAGCTCGAAAGCCCTTATGGATCCTCCTTTGTGACCATTCTTCCTGTTGGAAAGTTTCCCGTTCAGTTTAATGGTTTTCACTTGGGAGAATTCATCCAGCGCTTGAATTTTCCAGTTGAGTTACGAATCAAATCTGAGTTCATTGATACTAGTAAAATTAAAGGCAAGATGGGACGCTCCAACACTCGTTATCGAAACATTATGGAAGAAGCTGAGAATACCGACACCGTCCAACAAGATGAAATCATTATGGGATCTATCTCTCTAAAAGATCTGATGCGTAAAGTCGGAAACAAAGAAGATATTATTGAATATGGAGCCTACTTGATTGTCTCAGCTTCAAGTGTTCACCAGCTCCGCCAAAGACGACAAGTGGTCCTTAACTATTTTGATGATATGGGAGTTGAGATTAGTGAAGCCTCACAAGATGGCCCCTATCTCTTTCAAGCCCTCCTATACGGGGAACCTCTTCAAAAGAAAACTCGTACCTGGACTCACATGGTAACACCTCGAGGCTTTGCGGAACTCATGCCCTTTACCAATACCACTTCTGGAAATAGAATTGGTTGGTATATCGGCCGGGTTGATAACTGGACGGGACGCTGGGACTCCATCTCAAAAGCTATCGAATCATCAAAAAATATCGTCCTCTACAATGCGACAGTCGGAAATAAAGAAGATATTGCAGGAAAAATCACCAAGAACCCTCATATCATTATCACTGGGGCAACAGGCCAAGGAAAATCTTTCCTCGCTCAGATTATCTTTTTAAGTGTCGCTTTACAGAATGTTAAAACCCTCTACATTGACCCGAAACGCGAACTTAGAAATCACTACCAAAAAGTGATTAGTTCTCCAGAATTTGCAAGACTTTACCCTGAACGCAAGAAACAGATTGAGAACTTTAATTTTGTGACGCTGGATAGCTCACTACCTTCAAACTACGGAGTCTTGGATCCTATTGTAGTTCTTGATAAGGAACAAGCTGTAGAGGTCGCAAAGAATATGCTCGAGTTTCTTCTTCAAGCTGTAGATGATGTATCGATGGACCAAAAGACAGCTATTACAGAAGCCATCAATACCATTGTCGAACGTCGAGTAGCTGGTGAGTTAGTCGGCTTTAAACATGTTCTAAAAGTTTTAAGAGAGGCTGCTTCATCAAACATAGCCTCAGTCGGACGTTACTTAACATCCATTGTCAATAATTCAATTTTAGAGTTAGCTTTCTCAGACGGAACTACAAAAGGTCTCAATTATGAGTCTCGTGTGACTGTTTTAGAGGTCAATAATCTCAAACTCCCAAAGGACGATTCCACAAAAATTTCAGATCATGAACGGAACTCTATCGCCCTAATGTTTGCGCTTGGGGCCTTTTGTACTCACTTTGGAGAACGCAATGAACACGAAGATACCATTGAGTTCTTTGACGAAGCCTGGATCCTTATGAAGTCCGCAGAAGGAAAAGCGGTTATCAAAAATATGCGCCGGATTGGACGCTCTAAAAACAATACCCTTGCTCTTATTACTCAGTCTGTGCATGATGCGGAAAATGACGATGATACAACAGGTTTTGGGACAATCTTTGCCTTTTATGAAAAGTCTGAACGAGAAGATATATTGAAACACGTCAATCTGGAAGTGACTGAAAGTAACCTAGAATGGATTGATAATATGATCTCAGGTCAATGCCTTTATTCTGATGTCTACGGCAATCTCAATATGATTTCTGTTCACAACATTTTTGAAGATATTGATATGCTTCTAAAACCAATGAAAGCTACAGTATCGTCAAGTCTTGAAAATAAATATGCTAGTTAAGGAGGTGAATCCATGCAAGAAGCTTTTGAGAAATTAAGAGGAGTCGATATCTTCTCTCTTAAGTCCTATATGGAGCCGACTAGCTTTGGGTCTTTCAATGGGGCTTGGGTCTTAATTAACGAACTCTTCGTCAACTTCTTCTTTTTCATTCTCAATGCGGTAGTTGGTTTCTTCTCTCTCTTAATTCGTGTATTAGAAAGTGTTGATTTATACTCTGCTTATAAGAACTACGTTTATAAAGGAGCTAGTAAAATCTGGAATGGTTTCACCGGTTCCACACATGGTGGAATTACAAGTGGTTCCTTGATTTCTATTTTGTTATTAGGACTTTCCTTTTATCTCTTCTACCAGTATTTCTTCTCAAAAGGAAGTTTCACAAGAACTATGATTCATGTCTGTATGGTGATACTTCTTGGCTTTAGTTACTTTGGGACCATCGCTGGAACATCTGGAGGTCTCTATTTACTAGATACCATCAACTCCGTTTCCAAAGATGTCTCTTCCAAGATTTCAAACATCGAGATTAACTATGGAAAAGAGAAATCCCTAAAAGTTGGGGAGACAATGGCAGATAACTATATAGCAGAAACATCTTATAAGGCCTATGTCTTTGTCAATACAGGTCAGGAAAATGGGAAATACAAGAATAGTCAAAACGGAAAAGAGGAGAATTTTGATGATAGTCAAGTTCTTGGAACAGGAGATAAGAATGGGAATTTCAAACCTGTAAAAGCCAAAACTCGCATAGACTATTTAGACAAAATGGGAGATGGTGCTAATGAAGATTCAGAAGAAAACCGTTGGGTATCGGCTATGCCAGACTTCATCTTTATTCGCATGTTCTATGTCATCTTTAAAATTGTAGAGGCCTTTGTCTTAGCGATTCCAGTTATCTTGATTCAGCTCTTAAATGTCCTGGCTCAACTCTTAGTTCTCATGATGATTCTGCTCTTTCCGATTGTCCTTCTCGTATCTTTTATCCCTCGGATGCAAGATCTGATTTTCGGAGTTTTAAAAGTCATGTTTGGAGGTCTAGCATTTCCAGCAATTACAAGTCTTTTAACTCTTCTCATCTTTTACATCGAAAAGCTCTTAGAAAATTTAGTTACCAGTGGCTTTGATAAAGTTTTAAAAACTCTGCCTTCTCTTATCCTATTCGGCCTTGTCTTTAAACTCTTAGTATCCGTTGTTTCTAAAGGCACCATTTACATTCTTATGTGGAAGTACAAGGCAGAATTGATTCAATTCATTTTAGGGTCCAAAGCCCGTATGATGGCAAATGACCTCGGAAATCGTATGGAGCATGGAATGACTCGAACAAAAGAGGTTGCCTCTCAAGTTCCAACTCGCAGTCTTTCAACCGCTCAACACTTAGGAAATTTCGCCTTAGCTGGAGCAGGAATTGGAGCAGGAATGCTCATGCATTCGAAAGATCACTTCCAACAAGTAGGCTCTTTCTTTACTCAGAAAGACACGATGCCGGAAGAAGATTTCGAACCAGATATCCCAACTGAAACACCTCTTGAACAAGAGAGCACAGTAGCTCCTAAAATTAAAACAGAGAATGAGAGTGAGAGCACGCCTACTTCAAAAAAATCAAATCTACAAGAAAGAACGCCAGAACAGCCTAGCGGAAAAGTGGAAATATCTATTCAAGCTGAGCGACCTTCTACTACAGAAGATGAATTCCATACACTAAAAGAAGAATGGATTTCCCCATTTAAACAACACCGAATCAATTCACTGGAACGTGAACTAGATAAATATAAAGATCCGAAAGCTATGTATAAAGCTCAAGGATCCAATGCCTTTACTCGTGCCTATCGAAAGACTATGACACGAGATGATAAATTACGAACAAATATTGAACGAAGAAACAAACTAACAGAACGGCTCAATCAATTGAGAGGAGAATACAATGAATATTAGAATTCATTCAAGAACAGCTTTCCCAAGGATTCTTGAAGAAACTCTTTTTCAAACTTACCAAGAAGGGAAACGCTCAGTCGATTTCCTTCTTTTGTTTCCTGTTAAAGAACGTGAAAAAGACTCTATACTGGATCAAGTCAAAGCTCATTCTGTCGTACTAGATGCCAAGTGGCGCTTTGGGACAGTGCTATTCACGGCTTATATCAAACACTAACTAGAAAGGAGGTCCTATGAAGAAATTAAAATGGTTTTTACTGGTTGGACTAATCCCCATCATTCTCCCCTTTCTTCTCATTATCATTCTTGCGGTTGCCACAGCAGGAAGTCCGACTGGAGGATCTGAGTTGGAAGGAGCCACCTATGCGGAACACTGGTCCTCTGGAGATCCATATACACACAATCTATTAGTTCATCGATATGGCATTACAGCAGCTCAACTAGACGGATTTTTAGACACTTTAGGGATCTCCTATGATAAGAACCGGATTAACGGGAAAAAACTCCTAGAATGGGAGGCCAAATCCAATCTAGATGTCCGAGGTATCGTGGCAATTGCCTTAAATGAAAGCTCACTCGGAACTGCTGGAGTCGCAAGAAACCCTGGTGCCAACATGTTTGGTTATGGAGCATTTGATTCAAATCCTGAGAATGCCAACAATTTCAATGACGAGGTTGCCGTAGTTGCTCTAACCCAACAGACAATTATTGGAAATAAGAATGAAACCTTCAAAATTCAAGATGATAAGGCTCAAAAATATGCGAATGGTTCTTTGAATCAGACCGTTGATGGAGGTGTCTATTTTACAGATACTACAGGCTCTGGCAAACGTCGAGCTGAAACGATGAGAAAGCTAGATCAGTATATCGATGAACATGGTGGAACACCGAAAGCACCAATCCAATTAACTGGAAAAACTCGAGATGGAGGAGGAGTTACTTCAAATGATATTCCGGTAGGATATAGTCTTACAAAAGCTATCGATACAAATGGATATATCACTAGCACCTATCCATGGGGTGAATGTACTTGGTATGTCTTTAACCGTGGAAAACAAGTTGGGGTTAACTTTGATCCATTCATGGGAAATGGTGGCCAATGGATGAATAAGCCAGGCTTCACAACAACCCATACACCAACAGAACACTCTGCTCTATCATTTAGTCCTGGACAAGCTGGAGCTAATCCAATATACGGGCATATTGCCTTTGTGGAGCAAGTTAAATCGGATGGGTCAATTCTTGTCTCAGAATGTAATGTGAAGGGAATTGGAGTGATTAGTTACCGTACATTTGATGCGGAAACTGCAAAACAATTTACCTATGTATTAGGACACTAGAAAGGAGAATTAATAATGATAAATAATACGATATCACAAAAAGATTTGATTGAAATGGGGTATAAGCAATACACAGCTATGCAGATTATCCACCAAGCAAGGAAATTGATGGTTAACAAAGGTTATAGTTTTTACGATCGAAAACGTTTGATGGTTGTGCCTAAAAGTGCAGTCTCAGAAGTATTGGGAGTGGAATTGTAGTATGGCAAGTATTAGATATTTAAAACGAGGTAAAAAGAATCTTTGGACCTATACTATAAGGGATGAAACAAGTAAGACAATTGCTTATAAAAGTGGCTTTGAAACAAAGAAAAAAGCTCAAATAGAAGCAGAAAAATTGTTAAGAAAGTTGAATCGTGGATACAGTCTTGATGGTAAAATGACACTTTATCAACTATATCAAGAGTGGCTTAATTTAAAAATACTACCTAGTAAACGCAGTCAAACGACAAAAAAGAAGTACATTTTAAGAAAAGAAGTCATTAGAAAATTATTTGGAGAGACTCCTGTTTCGCAAATAAAACCTAGTAAATATCAACGTATCATGAATGATTATGGTAAAACTGTAACACGAAACACATTAAGTAGACTTCATACTAGTATTCAAGAATGTATTAAAACGGCACAAGCAGATAAAGTTTTCCTAGAAGATTTTACTTATTTTGCGGAATTATTTTCATCAAAAGAGTCCCAGGCTATAGAAGATAAGTATATTCATAGCGAGAAAGATTTCAACACTATCATTAACCATTTTAAGCAAAAA
Source organism: Streptococcus sp. bf_0095 (assembly GCF_004166885.1). Lineage (GTDB taxonomy): Bacteria > Bacillota > Bacilli > Lactobacillales > Streptococcaceae > Streptococcus. The sequence continues at coordinate 122,709 of NZ_RCYU01000003.1, forward strand.
ATGGATTATAGAAGATCAGTTGTTCCTTTTGTAATTTATATGCTTTTTAAAACAGGTATGAGGTTTGGAGAATTAATCGCTTTAACCTGGGAAGATGTAGAGTTTGATGAAAAAGTAATTACAACATACAGACGATACAATACGACGATTTGTCAATTTGTTCCACCCAAAAATAAAACATCTATTCGGAGTATTCCGATAGGTGAAGAAGAGCTTGAAGTATTGAAATTGTTGCAGAAGGAACAAGAAGTAGTGAATACAGATCTTGGAATTATCAATAATGAAAACTTTGTTTTTCAACATTATGGCTATGTGCAAGAAATTCCAAATATTGCAACAGTTAATAAAGCATTAAAGAAGACTTTGACTGAATTAGAGATTACACCAATTATTACTACAAAAGGCACAAGGCATACTTATGGTAGCTATTTGTGGCATAATCAAATTGATTTGGGAGTAATTGCAAAAATTCTAGGACATAAAGATATTTCAATGTTAGTAGAAGTATATGGTCATACACTACAAGAGAAGATCAATGAAGAATTTGATAACGTTAGAAAACTTTTGTAATTATTTGGTACAAAAAACAAAATGACAAACAAAAAAGCTTGATATATCAGGCTTCCTGTTGATTTATTGGATGCCCCCTACATGAATTTGTAAAAATTTTTCATATTGAAAGTAATCAAAAATGTTGGAATTTAAATGAATTTCGGAAGGTGCTCTTAGGTATTTTCAATGTCATGATTTAAAAATGGGGCAAAAACGAATGACTCATAAAGGTTTCTTACTTGGTTTGAAAACCTATAATACCTAATGATTATGCTATACTGGAGATATAGTGTTGTTATAAATAAAAATCAGTGTGAGACTAAATCGGAGGAAAATATGCTAGAAAACTTTATAAAAGAGGTGGATATGCCCCAAGAAGTGATTGAAAAATACAAGGACCAAGTCCCTGCTGAGTTAGTTCAGATTTGGCAAGAGGATGGTCTTGGAACCTTTTTAGATGGTTATCTAAAAGTCATCAATCCAGATGATTATCTTGAGCTTCTCCAAGATAGTTATTTCAGAGGAGATGTCGCTTTTCCTATGTTCGTAACAGCGTTTGGAGATATTGTTACTTGGGAAAAGAACGCCTATGTGGGAATTGTCCAATATAATATTCAGGATTTGGATATTATTTGTAAGGGGATGGATTTATTCGTTCAATATTTAGATAACGAATATATTACAAAAAAATTTGAACTTGATTTATATAGACAAGCTGTGTCAAAACATGGTGCTCTGTCTTATAACCAGTGTTTCGGTTTTGTTCCTCTCCTGGCATTAGGAGGCTTTAAAGATGTGGATCACATGGATAAAGTTAAAGTCCTGGAGCACATTTACCTCATGTACCAACTCACAGGCGGAGTAATGGACGATTGATAAAAAAGAGCCACCTTCGAGGCGGAGTTTTGGAAAATAGAAAGGATAATTATGGAAACAGAAAACACAGTGTCAATTTGGATTGGCAACTTTGCTACTAAGTTAGATTTAGATGAGTTTATAAATTTGAAATATGATGAAGAAGGAGAGGTGGTTCCTTCATTGTTTTATAATCAATACAATATTGATATTGATGACATTGATGATTACTTAATTGAAAAAGAAGTTTTTGAAATCAGCTTTACAAATTTGTTTGACATGCTAAAGGAGGCATCCTATAATAATATTATTGTAAACAATTTAAAGCAAAAAGGCATAAATCCCAATATTGAACCCAATAATGCGTTGATTTTGATATATAATTATCAGTTTGATAGCAATACTTTACGAACAATTAACACAGAATTTATAGCGACTGTAGAGTACAAATAATTAGAAGATAAAAATGAATCGAGTTACATTTTATAGAGTAATTGGAGTGGTTAAATTCACAATCTAAAATCAAGAAAGAGGAAAACATGTTAGACAACTTTATAAAAGTGGCAGATATGCCCCAAGAAGTCATTGAAAAATACAAAGATCAAGTTCCAACTGAGTTAGTTCAAATTTGGCAGGAAGATGGTCTGGGAACCTTTTTAGATGGTTATCTAAAAGTTATCAATCCAGATGACTATCTAGAGCTTCTCCAAGATAGTTATTTCAGAGGAGACGTCGCTTTTCCTATGTTCGTAACAGCATTTGGAGATATTATTACTTGGGAAGAGAATGCCTATGTGGGAATTGTCCAATATAATATTCAGGATTTGGATATTATGATTAAGCGTATGGATCGTTTCATAGAGTATGTTGATGATGAAGATTTTAAAGACGATTATTTCGATATTCCACTCTACAAAAAAGCTGTTGCCAAACATGGGCAATTGGCCTACGATGAATGTTTCGGTTTTGTTCCTTTGCTAGCTTTGGGAGGCTTTAAAGATGTGGATCACATGGATAAAGTAAAAGTCCTAGAGCACATTTACCTCATGTACCAGCTTACAGGCGGAGTGATGGACGATTGATAGATAGGAACCACCCTCGCGGTGGTTTTTTCGATGAAAACGAGTGTTAGATAAATAGTGAGTCTTTGGATGAGACTCGCTTATTTTGTTAATGTAAAATTTTTTGGTACAAATTTTGGTACAAAAAACAAAATGACAAACAAAAAAGCCTGATATATCAGGCTTCCTGTTGATTTATTGGATGCCCCCTGCAGGGCTCGAACCTGCGACCCATAGATTAAGAGTCTACTGCTCTACCAACTGAGCTAAGGAGGCAAAAAAAAGCTGTATTGGTGCCGAAACTTCACGGTTTGTATTGAACCCGCGCAATTAAGCAGGTGGGCAACTTGCTCTAACTGAAGCTGCTTCCGCGTGATACGGCCTGCATGCTGTTAGAAGTCCTTTGTTTCCCTAATAATACAAAAAATAGTCGGTCAACACTTAAGTGTGAAGTCGTACACCACAGCGTTTCTATATGTATATGATACCATATTTCAAAAAAATTTCAAGGGAAAATCTCAATTTTTTGGAACCGATATCACCTTTTCTTGAGTTGATCAATCTTCTCTTTTGTCGCCCCTAGGGCTCGCTCGTATTTGCCATTTTCATTGGGAGTGAAATAAGAGGCCCCCTTAAGCTTGTCTGGTAGATAGTCCTGTTGGACCCAATTGCCAGGATAATTGTGGGGATACTTGTAGTCTTGGGCATTTCCCAAGGTCTTGCTTCCGGCATAGTGACCATCCCGTAAATGGCGGGGGATAGGAAGATTACCCGACTTCCGGAGGTCAGATAAGGCTTTGTCCATGGCGACGTAGGTCGAGTTGGACTTAGGCGAAAGAGACAGGTCGATGACGATGTTGGCGATGAGGATGCGGGCTTCGGGGAAGCCGATGCGCTCCGCTGCCTGAAGGGCTGTCACCGTATGGATCTGCGCATCTGGATTGGCCAGGCCGATATCTTCGTAGGCAATGACCGTCAAGCGACGGGCTAAGCTGGGTAGATCGCCCGCTTCGATCAAACGTGCGGCGTAGTGGAGACTAGCATCGACATCGGATCCGCGGATGGACTTTTGCAGAGCAGAGAGGACATCGTAGTGACCGTCTCCGTCCTTGTCCATGGTGATATAGCTGCGCTGGAGGCTGTTTTCCATGATGTCGAGACTGATGTAGCGAACGCCATCCTCCCCTTCCTTGGTAGAGAGAACAGCCAAATCGAGAGAATTATAGGCAGAACGCAGGTCTCCATTGGTCGAAGTGGCGATGAAATCCAAGGCTTCCTCATCGAGGGTAACAGGGAAGTCAAAGCCCCGCTCAGGGTCGCTCAGTGCCAACTGGATAGCCTCTTTGACCTGTTCATTGGTCAAGGGTTCCAACTCAAAAATCTGTACCCGACTGCGAATGGCAGGCGTCACGGAGAAGAAAGGGTTCTCAGTCGTTGCGCCGATCATGATGACCAGACCGCTTTCGAGCAAAGGCAGGAGAAAATCTTGTTTGGTCTTGTCCAAGCGATGGATCTCGTCCAAAAGCAGGACTAGGCCACCTGAAAACTTAGCTTCTTCTGCAATCTCTTGCAGGCGTTTTTTACTGTCGATAGTTGCATTGAAGGTCCGAAAGGCATACTTGGTCGTGCCCGCGATGGCAGAAGCAATACTGGTCTTGCCAATCCCTGGTGGGCCAAAGAGAATCATGGACGAGAGACGATTGGCCTCCACCATGCGACGGATGATTTTCCCTGGGCCGACCAGGTGTTCTTGTCCGATGACCTGATCGATGGTTTTGGGACGCATGCGCAGGGCGAGATTGTCGGGCATGAGGGTCTCCTTTCTAGCTTTGTCTCCTTTAAAAGAGGCAGTTTTTATGGTAAGATTGTAGTAACTATTGTATCATATTCCGCTCTAAGAGTGGGAAATTAGAAAGAGGACACGATGCCTAAATATGGATTTTTGGATGTTTTAGAAGAGGAAATGGACAAGGTCTTTCCCTTTGACTTTGAGATCAATTGGGATAAGAAAAATCATGCGGTAGAAGTGGCTTTTCTCTTGGAAGTGCAAAACACAGGAGGAGTTGCCTTGGTCGATGAGTCGGGGGAAGAGTCTGACGAGGATATCTTCTTTGAAGAAGCCGTCATCTTCTACAATCCAGCCAAGTCGCATGTGGAAGAAGATGCCTATTTAACGGCGATTCCGTATGAGCCTAAAAAAGGCTTGTCTCGGGAGTTTCTAGCTTATTTTGCGACCTTCCTAAAGGATACAGCCGAGCTGGCCTTGGATGACCTCATGGATTTCTTAGCAGACGAAGAAGCAGAGAGCTTTGAGATCGTCTGGAACCAAGAAGTCTTTGAAGAAGGAAAAGTTGGCCTAGAAGAAAGCACCTTTTACCCTTATCCGAGATATTAGAAAAGATTCTAAGTGTTTTTTGAATACTGGATTCAAGGAGAAGGGGAAAACTATGCTAGAAAAAGTCAAACAGTTTTTCAGGAGAAGGTCAGATAAATCTGAGCAATCAGTTTGCATTCTTCCCCGCAATCGCTTTGCGGATTTAGATTTTGAGCGAGTATTGAAGTCAGGAACTCGTTGTTGTGTTGATGAAGATGGGCACTATGCTGAGGATGGTAAAATCACATTATTTGAATTTTCTATAGACTTTGCAGAATTTGAGTTCATAGGTGATTTCAAAATTGAGGAGGAAGATCAGTTTAAGCAACTATTAGCTCGTTTGAATAGTTTTGACAATGCCATTCAGTCCCATTTGGAAAGCGAGTTGCAACAACCTATCCCTCGGTTTGCCAAGAATCTCGGCTATACTCAGAAAAGGTTATGGCTCTGAGGGATTGCGCTTGCTAGAAGAGGAATTTCCAACCATCACACAGTGGGATTTGTGTACGGTATTACAGGATGCAGGCATGGTCGCCTTTTACGAGAAAAACGGCTATCGTCAAACCCATATTGAGCCTGAAAAAGAAGGCATGGATATGGTCTACATGAAAAAATTGATAGAGAAATAGAAAGGACGGTTCAGTTAAATTTTTAAACTGAACCCGCCCTAAACACGGTGCCAAAAAGATAAACTTCTCTTAGACACAAACGTCTTCAGAGAGTTTCCTATTTTGGCTTTGTGTTTTACGGGCTTGGTATCTTAATAATGGAAACATGGCAAGAGTTAAAAGTTACAGTCAAGCGTGAGGGAGAGGAGTTGGTCTCCAATCTCTTGATTGAGTTAGGTGCCCAGGGTGTTGCGATTGAAGACAGTATGGACTATGTGGGCAACGTCGATCGCTTTGGTGAGATTTTCCCTGAGGTCGAGCAACAAGAAGAAATTGTGGTGACAGCCTACTATCCTGAAACGGTTGATGTGGTAGCGGTTGAAGCGGACTTGCAGGCTCGCTTAGCAGAATTGACGGATTTTATGGACTTAGGAGAAGTCAAGATTGGTACTACTGCCTTGGCGGAGGAAGACTGGGCCGACAACTGGAAGAAATACTATGAACCAGCTCGCATCACTCATGACTTGACAATTGTGCCGTCATGGACGGACTATGAGGCGACTGCTGGAGAAAAGATTATCAAGCTGGATCCTGGTATGGCCTTTGGAACAGGAACCCACCCAACAACCAAGATGAGCCTCTTTGCCTTGGAGCAAGTCCTTCGTGGCGGGGAGACAGTGCTAGATGTGGGGACAGGATCAGGCGTCCTTTCCATTGCCAGCTCCCTTCTCGGTGCCAAGGAAATCTTTGCCTATGACTTGGATGATGTAGCGGTTCGCGTCGCTCAGGAAAATATTGAGCTCAATCCGGGAATGGAAAACATCCATGTAGCTCCAGGCGATTTGCTGAAAGGCGTGGAGATTGAGGCAGATGTCATCGTGGCCAATATCTTGGCAGATATCCTTATCCATCTGACAGAGGATGCTTATCGTTTGGTCAAGGACGAAGGTTACCTGATCATGAGTGGCATTATCAAGGACAAGTGGAACATGGTGCGTGAGTCGGCTGAATCGGCTGGATTTTTCCTTGAAACCCACATGATCCAAGGGGAATGGAATGCCTGCGTCTTCAAGAAGACTAAGGATGTCTCCGGTGTGATTGGAGGCTAGCATGCAGCAGTATTTTGTAAAAGGATTGGCTAGCTCACCTGTCACCATCGAGGACAAGGAAACCAGGAAGCACATGTTTCAGGTCATGCGCTTAAAAGAAGATGATGAGGTCGCTTTAGTATTTGATGATGCCATTAAGCGTTTGGCGCGCGTGGTCAATGTGGAGGCGCGTCAGTTTGAGCTGGTTGAGGAATTGGATGACAATGTGGAACTACCTATTCAAGTGACCATCGCATCAGGCTTTCCCAAGGGGGATAAACTGGAGTTTATCACTCAAAAAGTAACAGAGCTCGGTGCTAGTCAAATTTGGGCCTTTCCTGCCGATTGGTCAGTTGCCAAGTGGGATGGCAAGAAATTGGGTAAAAAGGTTGAGAAACTAGAAAAAATCGCCCTTGGAGCAGCAGAGCAAAGCAAGCGGAATCTTGTTCCAAGCATTACCCTTTTTGAGAAAAAGGCAGACTTTCTAGCCCAACTCGACCAGTTTGACCGCATCGTGGTAGCCTATGAAGAGTCGGCCAAAGAAGGCGAAAGCGCTGCTCTTGTACAAGCTGTAAGTGGGCTTGAAAAAGGGAGCAAGGTTCTCTTTATCTTTGGTCCAGAAGGAGGTCTCTCACCTGCTGAAATTGAAAGTTTTGAAGCTAAAGGAGCAGTCCTTGCAGGCCTTGGCCCTCGGATTCTCCGTGCAGAAACCGCCCCACTCTATGCCCTTAGCGCAGTGAGTGTTGTCACAGAATTAATGAAAAACGCGTGAAGGTAGATCTTCACGCGTTTCTTTTATATCTTATTTTATTCAGAATTTATTCGTTTTCTTATTTTTTATATATTACAAATTAATGAATTTTTTATAAAAAATGGAGTATTTGTATAAAAAGGGAACCTAAGTTCGGGATTTCTGGCTGATAGTGCTGGAAAGCTCCTCCAATAGCATGAAAGTCAATCGGACTAGTTTTCATATAGAGCTAAAAGTGATAGAATAGAAGGCAAGAAAGTGGAGAAAACTAGATGCCGAAAGAAGAACCTTTAACAGGGGGCCAGGTTATTGCCCTTACCAAAAAATACTTGTCGGGAGAGGACTTTGCATTTGTAGAAAAAGCTCTCCTTTATGCAGTCGACTGCCATAGTGGGCAATTCCGTAAATCAGGAGAACCCTATATCATCCACCCTATTCAAGTTGCCGGCATTTTGGCAAAATTGAAGTTGGATGCTGTGACGGTTGCCTGTGGTTTTTTGCACGACGTTGTCGAGGATACAGACGCGACCCTAGATGATTTAGAACGCGAATTTGGACACGATGTCCGAGTGATTGTTGATGGAGTGACCAAGCTCGGGAAGGTCAAATACAAGTCCCATGAAGAGCAGCTAGCAGAGAACCACCGCAAGATGCTCATGGCCATGTCTCAGGACATCCGTGTCATCTTGGTCAAGCTAGCAGACCGCTTGCACAACATGCGGACTTTGAAGCATTTACGCAAGGACAAGCAAGAACGGATTTCCCAGGAAACCATGGAAATCTATGCACCACTAGCCCACCGTCTCGGGATTTCCAGCGTCAAGTGGGAATTGGAAGATCTATCCTTCCGTTATCTGAACGAAGTCGAGTTCTATAAAATTTCCCATATGATGAAGGAGAAGCGTCGCGAGCGGGAAGCCTTGGTAGAAGAAGTTGTCCAAAAGATCGAGTCCTATGCGGCAGAACGCCACCTCTATGGGAAAATCTATGGTCGTCCTAAGCATATCTACTCCATCTACCGCAAGATGCAGGATAAGAAGAAACGCTTTGATGAAATCTATGATTTGATTGCCATTCGCTGTATCCTGGAATCACCGAGCGATGTCTACGCCATGCTGGGCTATATCCACGAGTTGTGGAAGCCTATGCCAGGCCGTTTCAAGGACTACATCGCCAATCGTAAGGCCAATGGTTACCAGTCCATCCATACCACTGTTTACGGTCCAAAAGGTCCCATCGAGTTCCAGATCCGTACCAAGGAAATGCACGAGGTTGCTGAGTACGGGGTTGCGGCCCACTGGGCCTATAAGAAAGGGATCAAGGGCCAAGTCAACAGCAAAGAATCGGCTATTGGGATGAACTGGATCAAGGAGATGATGGAACTCCAAGACCAGGCGGATGATGCCAAGGAATTTGTTGATACTGTCAAAGAAAACTATCTGGCAGAAGAGATTTATGTCTTTACCCCAGATGGAGCGGTTCGTTCTCTTCCAAAGGATTCTGGACCGATTGACTTTGCCTATGAGATTCATACCAAGATCGGGGAAAAAGCGACTGGTGCCAAAGTTAATGGCCGTATGGTTCCTTTGACTACCAAGCTGAAAACGGGTGACCAGGTTGAAATCATCACCAATCCAAATTCATTTGGACCAAGTCGTGACTGGCTCAATATCGTCAAGACCAGCAAGGCCCGCAATAAGATCCGCCAATTCTTTAAGAACCAAGACAAGGAACTCTCGATCAACCGTGGACGAGAGTTGCTCATGGCCCAATTCCATGAGCATGATATGATTGCCAACAAGTTCATGGATAAGAAGCACATGGACAAGGTCTTGCAAAAGACCAGCTACAAGACCGAAGATGCCCTGTTTGCGGCCATCGGTTTTGGAGAAGTCGGAGCCATCTCTGTCTTTAATCGTTTGACGGAGGAAGAGCGTCGAGAAGAGGAAAAGGCCAAGGCGCGTGCAGAAGCTGAAGAGCTGGTCAAAGGTGGCGAAGTCAAGGTTGAAAACAAAAAAGACACCCTCAAGGTCCGCCATGAAGGTGGCGTGGTCATCCAAGGGGCTTCTGGTCTCTTGATCCGGATTGCTAAGTGTTGCAATCCCGTCCCAGGAGATACAATTGTCGGTTACATTACCAAAGGACGTGGGGTTGCCATTCACCGTCAAGACTGTATGAACCTGCGGGCCCAAGACAACTACGAGCAACGCTTGATCGACGTCGAGTGGGAAGACAATAACTCGACCAAGGACTACATCGCCCATATCGATATCTACGGCCTCAACCGCGCAGGCCTTCTCAATGATGTCCTTCAAGTCCTCTCTAATACGGCCAAGATGATCTCAACCGTCAATGCCCAACCAACCAAAGATATGAAGTTTGCCAATATCCACATTTCTTTCGGGATTCCAAATTTGTCCATGTTGACAACGGTTGTGGATAAGATTAAGAGTGTGCCGGAGGTGTACTCTGTTAAGCGTACCAACGGCTAATCTTCTGCGAAAATCGACTTCATACTGCGTTAGTTTCAACTGGCCTAACTACAGTTATGCCTGCGTCTCACTGCCTTGTCTGATGTCGATGTTCTTTGAAGCTTGAGAAGCGTGGTCAGAACTCTTTTATTGCTTGGTTAACTCGTCTCGCTGCCTTGCCCTAAAAGCAATTGAACAGCCTTTGGTTTTCGAATAGTCTGCCTGCTTTTCATCGCCTTGTTTGAAGTCGATTTTCTTTGAAGCTTAGTGGTGAGCCCAATAGATTGTATAAATAGGATAATAAGATGAAATTAGTAATTCAACGGGTCAAAAGGGCCTCGGTTTCTATTGATGGTCAAGTTTATAGTCAGATTCAGGATGGGCTTCTGCTCTTAGTGGGAGTGGGGCCTGAGGATGACCAGAAGGATTTGGAGTATGCGGTGCGGAAGGTCACGCAAATGCGAATTTTCTCGGATGAAGAAGGGAAGATGAATTTATCTGTCAAGGATATTCAAGGAGAAATCCTCTCGATTTCTCAATTTACCCTCTTTGCCCAGACAAAAAAAGGCAATCGTCCAGCCTTTATTGGGGCAGCCGATCCAGAGATGGCCAGCCGGCTCTACGATGACTTCAATGAGTTGTTGGAAAAGGAAGTCCCTGTCAAACGAGGGGTCTTCGCTGCAGATATGGCAATCGAACTCATCAATGATGGCCCGGTGACCATCATCCTCGATACGAAAAATCCATAAAAAAAACAAGCCCTTGATTAAAAGGCATGTTTGAATGTAGACAAATTACTTTTTACTTAGGATAGCTGGATAATTTTTCAAAAAAATTCTTATATTACTTTGGATTGTCAAAGTAAATCCGAAACTTTCCGCCGTGAGAAAAATGCTTGAAACATTGTTGTTTCAAGCATTCGGGAGTTTTGAAACCTTAGGTTCAAAACTAAGTCATGGAACTTCGTAGAAGTTCGCTGACGTCCGTACTCACCTAAGGAAAGTTTCTAGGAATACTATTTCTTCAATCTGACATGCTCTTCATCAAAGGGCATGTTTTTCTATGTAAAGTTGTTGGGCAATCAGGTGATTGATTTGGATGTCTTGGTCTTTGATCTGGAGCTGATAGAGGCCAGTGTAATCGTCGTAGCCTTTGAAGAGAATGTCATCTCCAATGGTCAGCTGGATCTGGTCTAAAAAATTCAGCAATTCAAAGCTATCCTGGACTCTTCGCAAACGATAGGTTCCCGGTTCGCTGACATCACTCAAACGGTCCTGGTAAGCCTCGATGAGAAGTTTTCCTTTTGGTGGAATGGTTCCTCCGTGGGGGCAGGTCTTGGGAGTGTCTAACATTTGGTCTAGTTTATCGATAAAGCGGTCGGAGACAGTATGTTCGAGCACCTCAGCCTCTTCATGGACTTCTTCGGTCGTATAGCCAAGTTTTTTGAGCAAGAACACTTCGATCAAGCGGTGCTTGCGAAAGAGATCGGAAACCGTTTGGAGTCCGAGTTCGGTGAGTAGATAGCCGTGGGTCTTGTCCTTGATGAGGAGATTCTCCGAGATCATGCGTTTGACCATCTCAGTCACGGCTGGAGGCGAAACCTGCATCCGGGCCGCAATCTCTTTGTTACTAATTTTTTCATGTTGCGTGCCGATTTCATAGATGCACTTGAGGTAATCTTCTTTATTTGGTGTCATAGGGTCCTCTTTTCTTCGCTTCTTCTAGTATATCAAAAAAAGCGTAAAATGGCTTGGCCAGTGGATAGGAATTGTCTGAGAGGGAGAAAGATGATAGTATAGAAGCATAAACCAAGAACAATGTGGAAAGGAGGATGCAAATGCAGCGACAGGAATTGGAAAAACTGGGCTGGACGACCAGAGGTCTCAGCTACTTAGAAAAACGACTGCAATCTTACGAAGATGCAGCAAAAAGGCAAGACTGTTACCGCTCTGTCTTCGTCTTTGCCAGCCCTCTTTTCCAAGAGATGTGGCAGAGAGAACTGCAAGGGTTGACGGAAGGCCGTGCCCAGGCCCTCTTAAGAGGGGTCATGCACCTCTGTCTCATGCCACGGGATTTATCAGGAACCTGTGAGGAGACTGCCTTCTTACTGAAGCGGTTCTGGCCAGATTGCCCGCCTCATTCGTCTTTTTGGTCCTCTTTTTCAAGAGTGGTTCAAGTAGCATTTGCTCAGGATCTATTAGCCAGCAAAGCAGGAGATCAGCTCTTAAAACGCCAGATCCACCAGTTCCGCTATCTGCTCTCTGCCTACCAGACCCAGTGGATTCGGGAGCATTATGCCAAAACTGGACAGACTGATGAAGAGGCGCTACAAGCTTACTTACAGGAGACAAAAGGAATTAAGATTGATGCCTATGAGGCGGCTCGTCTTCACAATAAGGTCTATGTGGATCAAAACGGCCAGCTCGCCTTCCCATCGCGTGCTCAGGCCCAGTTGAATTTTAAGGTCTTGCTCAACTTTCATACTGAGTATATCCTGGATCAGGGTGGCCAGTTTCTCAACGAAGTGGACCCGAATCAGATTTCTGAAAATGGCATTGTCAATGGAGCCAGTTTCAACTATGGTTTAGCCAGAGGCCGGACTCATAAGGACTTGGATATCGATCCCGTCAAATCGTGGGATCCACCTTTTCGTAAGAAGGTCCTCTATCAGCAAGGTGTTCGCTATCTAGCTCCGAAGAATGATCGTGGAGAGCAGGGCTATTGGAGCCGGAAGGGAACCTTTGCACAAGGAGGCAAGAGCTACAAGCAACAGGTAGCAAAGCGTGTGCGGAGTTTCCTCAGAGGCATCCCACGCTTACGCTGGCGAGTCCTCCTTCAGAATGGACTCCATCGGTTTTTATAGTAGTCCTCTTTCGGATTGAAGAAAAAGGACTCTTAGAAATTCTCTTAAGGAAAGTCTCTGAACGAATTTTGTAGATATAAAAAAGAGGTCGTAGACCTCTTTTTTATTTAATCAAGTGCTTTGACGGCTTCGATTGCCGCGTCGTAATTGGGTTCGCTGTTGATGTTGTCTAGGTATTCGACGTAAGTGACCTTGTTGTCCGCATCTAGGACCAAGACAGCGCGTGCGAGCAAATGCCATTCATTGATCAAGAGGCCATAGGCTTTTCCGAAGGAATGGTCGAAGTAGTCTGAGAGCATGATGGCATTTTCGATCCCTTCAGCAGCACACCATTTACCTTGAGCGAAAGGAAGGTCGACGGAAACCGTCAAGACCACAGTGTCCTCCATGTCAGAGAGGGCCTGGTTGAAGTGACGTGTTTGAGTGGAACAGATACCTGTGTCAATAGATGGGATCACGCTGAGGACTTTTTTCTTCCCAGCAAAATCAGCCAAAGATTTTTTCTCTAAGTTTGGTGTAGTCAGTGAAAAGTCATGAGCAGTATCGCCAACTTGAAGTTGAGATCCGGTAAAGGTAACAGGGTTTCCTAAAAATGTTGTCATAGCAAAGACTCCTTTTTTCTTTTCATTGTACATTAATGAAGGGGGAAGAGCCACTGATTTGTTTGAGAATCTAATCAGTTTGGAATCTTATTTGTTCAAACCTTCTGCGATTTTCTCCAAATTCCATTTCATCATGCTGTAGTAGCTGTCGCCTTCTTCGCCTTCTTTGGCGATCGAGTCAGTAAAGATCTTTGCAAAGATAGGGATATTGCTATCCTTAGACACAGTTTTCATAGGACGCTCATCGACACTGGATTCGACAAAGAGGGACGGTACTTTGGTTTGACGCAATTTCTCTAGCAGCGTTTTGATTTGTTCAGGTGTCCCTTCTTCTTCAGTGTTGATTTCCCAGATATAGGCAGATGGGACGCCGTAGGCTTTGGAGAAGTACTTGAAGCAACCCTCACTGGTTACGATCATCTTCTTCTCTGCTGGGATGTTATTGAATGCTTGCTTGGCTTCTTGATCCAGCTTGCTCAGTTTTTCAGTATAGGCTGCTAGATTTTTTTCGTAGAAGTCCTTATTTTTTGGATCTTTGGCGATCAATTGTTTAGCAATGTTTTTAGCATAGATGATCCCGTTTTCGAGATTGAGCCAAGCGTGAGGGTCTTCTTTTCCAGCTTGGTTTTGGCCTTCTAAGTAGATGACCTCTACGCCATCGCTGGCAGCGAAATAGTCCTTGTTTTCTACTTTATTAGCATTTTTGACCAACTTGGTAAACCAAGCATTGCCACCCGTTTCGAGGTTGATGCCGTTGTAGAAGATGAGGTCTGCTTGTGAAGTTTTTTTGACATCTTCTGGGAGTGGTTCGTATTCATGGGGATCTTGGCCGACAGGGACAATACTGTGTAGCTCGATTTTATCTCCAGCGATATTTTTTGTCATATCTGCGAGGATGGAGTTGGTGGTGACCACTTTCAATTTATCGGATGAGGACTTGGAAGAAGAGTCTTTGCTACAAGCCAGTAAACCAAATAAGAGAGCCACAAAGAGGGCTAAGACGGAAGTTAGTTTTTTCATTTTTTTCTCCTTTATGAGATTAATCTTAGTACGAAGGGGAATGTCTGTTCTTTCTCTGCTTGGGAGCGATAAAGAAGCTAATGAGAAAGAAGACGGCAGAAGTGATGACAATACAAGATCCGACAGCGATGTTGAAGCTATAACCAATAAAAAGTCCTAGGATGGATGCAAGAGCACCTAATCCGGATGAAAGGAGCATCATGGACCAGAGGCTATTGGCATAGAGATAGGCCGTCGCAGCAGGTGTGATGAGCATGGCGACGATGAGAATGGTCCCGACACTCTGCATAGCAGTGACAGAAACCAAGGTCAAGAGCACCATGAGAAGGTAGTGATAGACCTTGACCCGAACGCCCATGGATTGAGCGAGGACAGGGTCGAAGGAAGTAAGTAGCAAGGGTCGAAAGAGCAGGCAAATCGCCAGTAAGACAGCCACACCAATACCAATGGTCATCCACATATCCTGGTCTTGCACGGCCAAGATATTCCCAAAGAGGATGTGGAAGAGGTCAGTGGAACTTTTAGCGACTCCAATCAAGATGACCCCTAAGGCGAGGAAAGAAGAAAAGGTAATCCCAATCGCAGTGTCGCTCTTGATGATGGAGTTGCTCTTGATATAGGTGATCAGGATGGAAGCTAAGAGGCCAAAGATGATGGCGCCAATAAAAAAGTTGATACCTAAGATAAAGGACAAAGCCACCCCTGGAAGGACTGCGTGCGAAATAGCGTCCCCCATGAGAGACAAGCCTCGCAGAATGATGAAACATCCGACCGCACCGGCGACGATCCCGATGGCAATAGCTGTAATGAGAGCGTTTTGGAGGAAATGAAATTGTTGTAATCCATCGATAAATTCTGCAATCATCTGATTTCACCTCCTATAAAGAGTTCATGCCCGTAGGCTGCATGCAGATTCTCTTTGGTAAAGGTTTCCTCTGTTTTCCCAAAAGCAATCAGTTTGCGATGAAGGAGGAGGACTTGGTCAAAGTAAGCTGGAACCTTGCTGAGATCGTGATGGACGATCAGGATGGTCTTGCCTTCCTTTTTCAGGGTTTGGAGTGTCTGCATGATGATGTCCTCGCTAACAGAGTCAATTCCAGCGAAGGGCTCATCCAAAAAGATGACATCTGCTTCTTGGACCAAGCAGCGGGCGATTAGGACCCGTTGGAATTGCCCTCCCGAGAGTTGGCCAATCTGGCGATCCGCGAGATCAAGGAGATTGACAAGTTTTAAGGCATCTTCCACCTTTTGGAGATCCTCTTTGCTTTTTCGCTTGAAGATAGAAAGATGGGGGTAGAGGCCCAGTGAGACACACTCTCGCACCGTGATGGGGAAGTGGAAATCAATAGCTGTCTTTTGTTCGACGTAGGCCACTCGTTGAAGAACTTGGTCGAGATCTTTTTGATCGAGTAGGACTTTTCCCGAATGAGGGAGAAGTCCTAGCATAGCCTTGATCAAGGTTGATTTTCCAGCTCCGTTGGGTCCAAGAATTCCTAGGATGGTTGGACCCTGGATGGTGAGAGAAAGATTCTCCAAGGCCAGTGTTTGCTGGTAAGCAACACTTAGATGTTCAATTTGAATCATGATTTTTCTCCTTTACCATTAATATACATAAATTAAAAAATTAAGTCAAGTTAATTTTTTTAAATAATTTAGATTAACTCACTTGTAATCATTGAAAAATAGACCTATTTTTGATAAGGTTATTACAAAAGATTGAAAGTGAGAAGATCATGGTACGTTTACAAGATGATTTTTATGATTACGTCAACGGGAAATGGGCTGAGACAGCTGTGATTCCAGATGACAAACCGTCAACCGGTGGTTTTATGGACTTGATCCAAGAGATCGAAAACTTGATGTTGGATATTACCGGAAAATGGCAACGAGGAGAAGAGCTGCCAGAAGACAGTATTCTCCAAAACTTTGTCAAATACCACAAGATGGTGGCAGATTTTGATGCGCGAGAAGCAGCTGGTGTGGCTCCAGCTATGCCCTTGATCAATGAAATCAAGGCCTTGTCTTCTTTTGAAGACTATACCAGTAAGTTGGGGACCTATGAGCTAGCTGGCAAACCAAATCTCATGCCATTTAGCGTGTCACCAGACTTTATGAATGCCCAAATGAATGTCTTGTGGGGAGAAGCACTCGGTTTGATCTTGCCTGATACGACCTACTATGAAGAAGGCAATGAAAAAGGCCCAGAGTTATTGGCTGTTTGGCGTCAAATGGTTGAAAAGCTCTTGGCAAAATTTGATTTCTCAGAGGAAGAAATCAAAGATATCCTGGATAAGGTGATTGCGGCCGATGCAGAATTGGCCAAATATGTCTTGTCAAACGAAGAAAAATCCGAGTACAACAAACTCTACCATCCTTATGAGTGGGCAGATTTCAAGGCCTTGGTTCCAGAATTGCCACTCGATACCTTCTTTACAGAAGTGATCGGGCAAACGCCAGATACTATCATTGTTCCAGAAGAGCGCTTCTGGAAGGAATTTGCGCCAAAATTCTACTCAGCAGCCAACTGGGAAACCCTTCATGCCAAGTTGAAACTCAGTGCAGCTCTTTCTTGGACGTCTTTCTTGACTGAAGAAATCCGTGTCTTATCTGGTGAGTATAGCCGTACGATTACAGGGACACCAGAAGCACGTCCGAAAGAAAAAGCAGCTCTGGCTTTGGCAGAAGGACCTTATAGCCAAGCACTTGGCCTTTGGTATGCAGGAGAAAAATTCTCACCAGAAGCGAAAGCAGACGTAGAGCATAAAGTAGCGACCATGATTGAGGTCTATAAGGATCGCTTAGAAAAAGCAGACTGGCTCGCTCCTGAGACTCGCGAAAAAGCCATTGTCAAACTCAATGTCATCACACCACATATCGGTTACCCTGAAAAGTTACCTGAAACATACGCCAAAAAGATCATCGACGAGAGCAAGACCTTGGTGGAAAATGCTCAAAAATTGGCTCAAATTTCCATCGAGCATGTCTGGAGTAAGTGGAACCAACCAGTCGATCGAAGCGAGTGGCATATGCCAGCTAATATGGTCAATGCCTACTATGATCCGCAACAAAACCAAATCGTCTTCCCGGCAGCAATTCTGCAAGCACCATTCTATGACCTTCACCAATCGTCATCAGCCAACTACGGCGGAATCGGTGCAGTCATTGCCCATGAAATCTCCCACGCCTTTGACACCAATGGTGCTTCCTTTGACGAGCACGGTAGCTTGAAAGACTGGTGGAAGCCAGAAGATTATGAAGCCTTTACTGCTCGCACGCAAAAAGTTATCGATCAGTTCGAAGGTCAAGACTCATACGGTGCCAAGATTAACGGGAAATTGACCGTTTCTGAAAACGTGGCAGACCTCGGAGGGATCGCTGCAGCCCTTGAAGCGGCTAAGAAAGAGGAAGATTTCTCAGCAGAAGAGTTCTTCACCAACTTTGCCCGCATCTGGCGCATGAAAGCTCGGACAGAGTACATGCAACTTCTCGCAAGTGTCGATGTCCACGCACCAGGAAAACTCCGTACCAATGTTCAGTTACCAAACTTTGATGAATTCTTTGAAACCTTTGATGTCAGAGAAGGTGACGGCATGTGGCGTGCACCAGAAGACCGCGTGATCATTTGGTAGTCTAAGATACTAAGCCCGTAAAAAAAGCGAGAAGAAAATAGGAGATTGACTATGTGGGCCATGTCCACCAGTCAATCTCTCTTTTTCTCGACGCTTTTAGGGCGAGTTCAATTTTGTGATAGTGATTTATCATTTTTTCAAAGGAAGTAGTCTCGACTTCAATTAAGCAATGATTTTCTCGATGCTCGTGAAAGAATAAGAAATCCCCAAAGCCAAGTTTCAATCTACTGAAACTAGCTTTGGGGATTTTTGAGTGGATTAGAAATAACAGTGAATGTCATGATCTAAAAAAACTTGCTGGTAGTCATATAAATCTTCTGGATGCAGGGCTTTTATTCCTTCCATTTCATAGCGACGTCCTAAAAGCTTGTATTTGTTTTCTCCAAACTGGTGAAATGGGAGAAGTTGTACTTCATCGATATCGAGAGAATTAAAAAGAGAAGCAAATTCTTCAGCATCATTTAAAGAGTCGTTGAAATTAGGGATGACTGGGATACGTAAAACGATTGTTTTGTTTTGAGCAAAGGCATAATGAATATTTTTAATAATCAGATGATTGTTGACTCCGACAACCTTCTTATGTTTAAGTGTATTGTAATGTTTAAGGTCTGTATAAATAAAATCAACATACTGAATGAGATCGACAAATTTCTCATGTTCAACAAAAGCTGTCGTTTCGATTGCAGTATGAAGTCCAACTTCTTTCGCAGCTTTTAAGATTGCTTTGGCAAATTCAAATTGAGCGAAGATTTCTCCACCAGACAGGGTAAGGCCACCACCAGATTCTTCGTAGAAGTCAACGTCTTTTAAGACATCATCTATGATTTCTGTAACTGTTTTTTCTTCTCCTGTGATGGTTTCCTTTTTAGTAACAGCATCCAACATTTTTTCAGGATTTGCACGCTGGGATTCAGGATTGGAGCACCATGGACAACGCAGGGGACATCCTTTTAGAAATACAGTAGTTCGGATTCCAGGGCCATCATGGATACTAAAGTGTTGGATATTAAAGATTATGCCACGATTTTGTTCCATATTTTTGCTCTCCTATCAATCTAGTAAGTCCATTATACATTATTTAAGAAACTAATTCAATTACGAACGAAAGTTTATTTTGTTTTGAATTCACTCGAAAATTTGCTAAAATAGAGAAGAGGTAAAAACAATGCAACGTTTAGATGAAATATTGAAATTAGTATCGGAATTTGAAAAGATTGATGTTAATAGCTTGTCTGAGAAATTACAAGTCTCTAAAGTGACCATTCGAAAGGATTTGGACAAGCTAGAATCCAAAGGATTATTGCATAGAGAACACGGCTATGCTGTTTTAAATAGTGGAGATGATATCAATGTTCGATTGTCCTTTCAATATGATACCAAGAAAAGAATAGCCAGGGAAGCTGCTAAATTAATTAAGGATAACGACACGGTTTTGATTGAATCGGGCTCTACATGTGCCTTGCTAGCAGAAGAAATTTGCCAAACAAAAAAGAATGTCAAGATTGTGACAAATTCTTACTTTATTGCAGATTATATTCAGGAATATGATTCTTGTAAAATCATCCTACTTGGTGGTGAATTTCAAAAAGAATCGAGAGTGACTGTAGGTCCGCTTTTGAAAGAATTAATCCGCTCGTTTAGAGTTCCCTTTGCTTTTGTAGGGGTAGACGGATATGATGACGAACTTGGCTTTACTGGGAAAGATATGATGAGAAGTGAAGTTGTTCAAGCTATGTCTGATGTTTCTAAAGAAGTGATTGTCTTAACAGATTCAAGTAAATTTGGGAAATGTGGAACTGTCAGACGATTTGCACTTTCACAAGTTTCGAGAGTCATAACAGATAAGAATATATCTCAAGAAGCGAAAGAAAAACTTGAGGATTCGCAAACGATTTTAACCTTAGTATAAGAAGGAGAAGCCAATTGAAAGATGAACGGAAAAAGTTACTTGCTAAATTAGCCTATCTATACTATGTTGAAGACAAAAGTCAATCGCAAATCGCAGCAGAAACTGGAATCTACCGTACAACTGTCAGCAGAATGCTAGCAGAAGCTAAGAAAGAGGGCGTAGTAAAAATTGAAATCGAAAACTTTGATACTCGCCTCTTCCATTTAGAAAATTATATCAAACAAAAATATGGCTTAAAAGCTATTGAGATTATACCGAATCTAGTTGATGAACCTCGAGAAAGCCTTGAAAAGCGACTGGCGCAAGCAAGTGCGGTCATGCTTCGTAATTTGATTGAAGATGGAATGACAGTTGGTTTTTCATGGGGCAAGTCTCTCAGATTAATGGTGGAACAAGTTGGAACTAAGCGTTTGGATGGTGTTCAATTTTATCCCCTAGCTGGAGGTCCCAGTCATATCCATGCTCGCTACCATGTCAATACTCTAATCTACAGTATGGCGAGTAAATTTCATGGAGAATGTCATTTTATAAACGCGAGTGTCATTCAAGAAAATTCTGAGGTAACGGAAGGCATCTTATCTTCTAAGTATTTCGAGGACTTGAAAGCTAGTTGGCGTTGTTTGGATGTTGCTGCTGTAGGGATTGGTGGCCATGCAGATAGCAAGAATCCTCAGTGGTTTGATATGCTAACAACAAATGATTTTAAGAAATTGGAGTCGGAACATGCTGTAGGAGAAGTCTGCTGTCGTTTCTTTGATCAAGAAGGTATCCCCGTTTATCCTGAATTACAGGAAAGAACAATATCTATCACATTGGAGGAATTGAGAAAGGTTCCGAATACCATCTCGTTAGCCTACGGTGATCAAAAAGCAAAAGCAATTTTATCGGTTTTGAAAGCCAACTATATCAATCATTTAGTCACAGATGAAGCGACGATCTTAAAAGTTTTAGAATTAGATGGTGATCAGCAATTTACTAAAAAATAGGACAGCGAGGATGCAGTCCTTATTTTTTTGAGTTAAATAGCACAAATGTGCAAAAACTAAAAACAATAATCAAATGTTGTAGTTTTTTATTGACCGGCAAAAATATAAATGGTATATTGACAATAGAAAAAGCGCTTTCATTAGATTGACAAAGGAGTGTAGTGCACATGGAAATAATTGTTGCAGACCAAATTATTATGGGCTTAATTTTAAATGCGGGTGATGCTAAACAGCATGTTTACCAAGCTTTATCATATGCTAAGGAAGGTGATTTTACATCTTCTGAAGGCGAAATTGCAAAAGCAGATGCAGCATTGCTAGAAGCGCATAACTTGCAAACCCAATTTTTAGCCCAGGAAGCAAGTGGGACAAAGACAGAGATTACAGCTTTGTTTGTGCACTCACAAGATCACTTAATGACTTCAATCACAGAGATTAACTTGATTAAAGAAATGATTGACTTACGAAAAGAACTTTCAGCGAAACAATAAGGAGGAAAAGATGATGAAAATTGGATTGTTTTGTGCGGCAGGATTTTCAACAGGAATGTTGGTAAATAATATGAAGGTAGCGGCTCAGGAATTAGGTATTGATGCTGAAATTGAGGCATATTCTCAAGCGAAATTAGCAGATTTTGCCCCAGAAATAGATGTCGCTTTGTTAGGGCCTCAAGTAGCTTATACTTTGGATAAATCAAAAGCGATTTGTGAGGCAAACCATATCCCTATTGCTGTCATTCCTATGGCGGATTATGGGATGTTAGATGGTAAGAAGGTACTAAATCTAGCTCTAGAATTGCTAGGAGAAAAATAAGGAGGCTTCCCATGTCTAATTTTAATTCTCAGAAAATTATCGCTCCAATCATGCGTTTTGTAAACATGAAAGGAATTATTGCTCTTAAAGATGGGATGTTAGCGATCCTTCCATTAACGGTAGTTGGTAGTTTGTTTCTGATTATTGGACAATTACCATTTGAAGGCCTTAATCAGGCTATTGCTAGTGTATTTGGCGATACATGGACAGAGCCATTTATGCAAGTTTATTCAGGAACATTCGCCATCATGGGCTTAATTTCTTGCTTCTCCATTGGGTATTCTTATGCTAAAAACAGTGGAGTAGAACCCTTGCCAGCGGGAGTTTTGTCCCTGTCTTCATTCTTTATCTTGTTAAAATCTTCTTATGTACCAGCTAAGGGAGAACCGATTGGCGATGCCATTTCAAAAGTATGGTTTGGTGGTCAAGGGATTATCGGGGCCATTATTATTGGTCTGGTAGTTGGTGCAATTTATACTGTGTTTATCCAAAGACACATTGTTATAAAAATGCCAGAACAAGTACCTCAAGCCATTGCCAAACAATTTGAAGCGATGATTCCTGCTTTCGTGATTTTCTTACTATCAATGATTGTCTATATCGTATCAAAAGTAGTGACAAACGGCGGTACCTTCATTGAAATGATTTATGATGTCATTCAGGTTCCTCTTCAAGGTCTAACAGGATCACTTTACGGAGCGATTGGGATTGCTTTCTTTATTTCATTCTTGTGGTGGTTTGGTGTTCATGGCCAATCAGTTGTCAACGGTGTAGTAACAGCCTTGCTACTTTCTAACCTAGATGCCAATAAATCAATGTTGGCAGCTGGGAAGCTATCCGTTGAAAATGGTGCCCACATTGTAACTCAACAATTCTTAGATAGCTTCCTTATTTTGTCTGGATCAGGTATAACCTTTGGGTTGGTTGTTGCCATGCTATTTGCTGCTAAGTCAAAACAGTATAAAGCTTTGGGGAAAGTTGCAGCATTTCCTGCAATCTTTAATGTCAATGAACCCGTCGTATTTGGATTTCCGATCGTAATGAACCCAGTTATGTTCCTTCCATTTATTTTGGTTCCAATTTTGGCTGCAATAATTGTTTATGCATCAATTGCTATTGGATTTATGCATCCATTCTCAGGTGTGACTCTTCCTTGGAGTACACCAGCCATTATTTCTGGATTTATGGTTGGAGGTTGGCAAGGTGCTTTCGTTCAAGTGCTAGTTCTTGCGACCTCGACTGTCGTATATTTCCCATTCTTCAAATTCCAAGATAATCTTGCCTATAACAATGAATTACAAGCTGAAAAATAGTGCGTTTATCATGTATGCACAGATGTGCGACTAGAATAGAATTTATATGTATAATTCATAATTCATTGAAATTCGTAAAATTTAATGCTACTATAGTTACGAAAGAAAACAAAATAATTTCAAAAGAAAGGTTTTGAAAAAATGAAACAAGTAGAAGTAGCAAGTACAAGCATTAAAACAGAATATTTTGGAAGCCTCACTGAACGCATGAATAAGTATCGTGAAGATGTCTTAAATAAGAAGCCTTACATCGATGCTGAACGTGCTGTTCTTGCAACTAAGGCATATGATCGTTATAAGGAACAACCAAATGTTCTTAAACGTGCCTATATGTTGAAAGAGATTCTTGAAAATATGACAATCTACATTGAGGATGAATCCATGATTGCTGGAAACCAAGCATCCTCTAATAAAGATGCTCCGATTTTCCCAGAATATACTTTAGAGTTCGTTCTGAAGGAATTGGATCTTTTTGAAAAGCGGGATGGTGATGTCTTCTATATTACGGAAGAAACGAAAGAACAGCTCCGTAGTATCGCACCGTTCTGGGAAAATAATAACTTACGTGCAAGAGCTGGCGCTCTTCTACCTGAAGAAGTATCTGTCTATATGGAAACAGGATTCTTCGGTATGGAAGGGAAGATGAATTCAGGAGATGCCCACTTAGCAGTCAATTATCAAAAATTATTGCAATATGGCTTGAAAGGTTTTGAAGAAAGAGCTCGCCAAGCTAAAGCAGCCCTAGATCTAACGGATCCAGCTAGCATTGATAAGTACCATTTTTACGATTCAATCTTTATCGTAGTTGATGCTGTTAAGACCTATGCTCAACGATTTGTGGAACTTGCTAAACAACTTGCTGAAACAGCAACTCCTGAACGTAAGAAGGAATTGCTTGAAATTGCAGAGATTTGCTCGAAAGTTCCATACGAGCCTGCAAGTACATTTGCAGAGGCTGTTCAGTCTGTTTGGTTTATCCAATGTATTCTTCAGATTGAATCAAATGGACACTCACTTTCATATGGCCGTTTTGACCAATATATGTATCCATACGTTAAAGCTGATTTGGAAAGTGGACGGGAAACTGAAGAGAGTATTGTTGAACGCTTGACTAACCTTTGGATTAAGACTATTACAATTAACAAAGTACGTAGTCAAGCACATACCTTCTCATCTGCAGGTAGTCCGCTTTATCAAAACGTTACGATTGGTGGTCAAACACGTGATAAGAAAGATGCCGTCAATCCATTGTCTTATTTGGTGTTGAAGTCAGTTGCTCAAACTCACCTTCCTCAACCAAACTTAACTGTTCGTTATCATGCTGGTCTGGATGCCCGCTTCATGAACGAATGTATTGAAGTTATGAAGCTCGGATTTGGTATGCCTGCTTTCAATAATGATGAGATTATTATTCCATCCTTTATTTCAAAAGGTGTTCTTGAAGAAGATGCTTATGATTACAGTGCAATTGGTTGTGTAGAAACAGCTGTTCCAGGTAAATGGGGATATCGCTGTACAGGTATGAGTTATATGAACTTCCCTAAAGTTTTGCTCATTACGATGAATGACGGAATCGATCCTGCTTCTGGCAAGCGCTTTGCACCAAGCTTTGGTCATTTTAAAGACATGAAGAGCTTCGATGAATTGCAAACTGCTTGGGACAAGACTTTGCGCCACTTAACCCGCATGAGTGTGATCGTAGAAAACTCTATCGACCTATCTCTTGAAAGAGAAGTGCCAGATATCCTCTGTTCAGCTTTGACAGATGACTGTATTGGACGTGGAAAACACCTAAAAGAAGGTGGAGCTGTCTACGATTATATTTCTGGTTTACAAGTGGGTATTGCAAACTTATCCGATTCACTTGCAGCAATCAAGAAACTGGTATTCGAAGAAGGACGCTTAACGCCACAAGAGCTATGGCATGCTCTGGAAACCGATTACGAGGGCGAACGTGGAAAAGAAATCCAAGAGATGCTTATCCATGATGCACCGAAGTATGGAAACGATGATGACTATGCGGACAGCTTAGTTCGAGAAGCATACGATATTTATGTGGATGAAATTGCTAAATATCCAAATACTCGATATGGACGTGGGCCAATCGGAGGAATTCGTTACTCAGGTACATCTTCTATTTCAGCCAATGTAGGACAAGGTCGTGGAACATTAGCCACTCCGGACGGTCGTAATGCCGGGACTCCACTTGCAGAAGGATGCTCTCCATCCCACAATATGGACCAACATGGCCCAACATCTGTTCTAAAATCTGTCTCTAAATTGCCAACAGATGAAATTGTTGGTGGTGTTTTACTGAACCAAAAAGTAAACCCACAAACTTTATCCAAAGAAGAAGATAAATTAAAACTTATTGCTTTACTCCGTACGTTCTTTAATCGTCTACATGGATACCATATTCAATACAATGTGGTTTCTAGAGAAACGTTGTTAGATGCTCAAAAACATCCGGAAAAACACCGTGACTTAATTGTACGTGTTGCTGGCTACTCAGCCTTCTTCAATGTACTATCAAGAGCAACACAAGATGATATTATTGGACGGACAGAGCATACTCTATAGTAAAGAGGTATGTATATGGAATTTATGCTTGATACTTTAAATTTAGATGAGATAAAAAAGTGGGCACGAGTGTTACCCCTTGCTGGGGTAACTTCGAACCCAACAATTGCTAAAAAAGAAGGGAACATTGATTTTTTTGATCGTATCCATAAGGTGCGGGAAATCATCGGAGGATCTCCTTCCATCCATGTTCAAGTTGTCGCAAAAGATTATGAAGGAATTTTAAAAGATGCGGCCGAAATTCGAGAACAATGCGATGAAAATACCTATATTAAAGTTCCAGTAACACCTGAAGGACTTGCTGCAATTAAAGTGTTAAAAGCAGAGGGTTACAAAATTACTGCAACAGCAATCTATACTGTTTTTCAAGGACTGTTAGCTATTGAAGCAGGAGCCGACTATTTAGCACCTTATTACAATCGTATGGAAAACTTAAACATTGATTCAGCTCAGGTTATTTCTCAGTTAGCGAGTGCCATAGAGCGTAATCATTCATCAAGCAAAATTCTAGCAGCTTCCTTTAAAAATGTGGCTCAAGTTAATCGAGCATTTAAAGAAGGAACACAAGCAATTACGGCAGGGGCAGATGTCTTTGAAGCAGCTTTTGGAATGCCTTCTATTCCAAAAGCAGTAGATGACTTCGAGGCAGATTGGTCAGCTGTTCATCATAAGAATACAATTTGATAAAGGAGGAGTGTATGAGAAATTTTGCCAGCCCATCCCGTTACATTCAAGGTGAAAATGCTTTATTTGAAAATGCAAAACCTATTTTAGAACTGGGGAGTCATCCCGTTTTACTCTGTGATTCAGTAGTCTATGATATCGTAGGGGAACGTTTTGAAAAGTATCTCCTTCGGTATGGCTTTACAGTCTTGCCAGTGTTCTTCAACGGTGAAGCTTCTGATAATGAAATCAATCGTGTGGTCAGTCTGGCAGAAGAAAATGGCTGTGACTTAGTCATCGGACTTGGTGGAGGAAAGACCATCGACAGTGCAAAAGCCATTGCTGATCTTTTAAAATCACCAGTTGTCATTGCTCCGACTATTGCATCTACAGATGCTCCGGTTTCAGCCTTGTCTGTTATTTATACGGATGAAGGTGCCTTTGCTCGCTATATCTTCTATTCTAAAAACCCAGAATTGGTCTTGGTAGATAGTAAAGTCATCTCTCAAGCACCAAAACGTTTGCTTGCTTCTGGTATCGCAGATGGACTAGCTACTTGGGTCGAAGCGCGTGCGGTAATGCAAGCCAACGGAAAAACCATGCTAGGCAAACACCAAACTCTAGCTGGTGTGGCGATTGCGCAACGTTGTGAAGAAATCTTATTTGCTGATGGTCTCCAAGCCGTGGCTGCTTGTGAAGCTAAAGTGGTGACGCCTGCATTAGAAAACATCATCGAAGCCAATACCCTTCTCAGTGGGATTGGGTTTGAAAGTGGTGGCTTGGCAGCAGCTCATGCCATCCATAATGGCTTTACGGCCCTTACTGGGGATATCCACCATTTGACTCACGGTGAAAAAGTAGCCTATGGAACCTTGGTTCAATTGTTCTTGGAAAACCGTCCAAAAGAAGAATTGAACAAATACATTCATTTCTATCAACAAATTGGCATGCCAACGACTCTGAAAGAAATGCATCTTGAAAATGCAAGCTACGAAGATCTTCTCAAGGTTGGCCAACAAGCAACCATTGAAGGAGAAACCATTCACCAAATGCCATTCAAGGTACAAGCATCTGATATTGCTCAAGCGATTGTAGCAGTAGATGCTTATGTCAAGTCCTTAGGCTAATCAAAGAAATACAGAAACCATCGCCTGTTGGCGATGGTTTTTTTGATGGTTGTTCGTTTTCGTTTAATTTGGAGATGTATACTTCTGAATTAAGAGATTCTCCACCCACATAGCTGAAAAATGCAACCATATAGAAAAAAGAAAAGGCAAAGGCTCCAATCTTTGATAGACTCAGGAGGTAGCGTTACAAATACAAATTGGAGGAAATGAAATGACAGAATGTAGTCAAAAAGAATTGGCACAGATTGTAGGAGGAGGAGGTTCTCGCCCAAATGTGGTTCAAGGTCAGTCAGATAAGATTGAGATTGGACGTCCTGGATTTGTGAAGCGACCACCGCTCGCTCGTATTTAAGACATGATAGAGTTCTAGGATGAAGTGTTCTGAGAGTTAGATCTTAAGGCAGATTGGAACTCGGTAGAAAGGATTAAATGAAAGGGTAAATGCAATGAGTAAGACAGACAGATTGTTTCAACTAGCGACAATTGGAATTCTCTGCATCAATTTTGCGCTTTTTAACGTGGGACTCCCAACGGATTTAGTGGGCCACCTATCGGATGATTCTTATTATGGCTTGCTCCTCTTGTTGATAGGATTGATTGGGGGGGTAGCCGTTACACTCTTGGTAAAGAGTCGTCGCTGGGACTTGTACGGGAAATTCACCTTTAAAGCTTCCTATTTGGCGGTGTTTGTGCTTGTTTTTCTTGCTCACTTTTTATGGGATATGTTTTCTGCAGCGGTATTTCCGCCCACTAAGAATTCCATAGCCCTTGCAGAAATATCTAGTGATTTGTCAGGCTGGGCCTTGGTGTTGATACGCTATGTCTATGCCTGCTTGCTGGCTCCCATTGTGGAAGAGCTAGTTTTTCGTGATTTGGTCATGACGGCTTTGGCACCTTATCAGAAGTATAAGCTGGATATGCTTGTTTCGGCCTCCTTGTTCAGCCTCTCGCATGTCTGGCAGCATGGCTGGGATTTGCCAAGCTTTATCGTCTACTTGGTACCGGGCCTGCTATTTTGTGCGGTCTTGCGTTATACCAAATCGATTTACTGGGCTATCCTTCAGCATGCCTCTTGGAATAGCTTCCTTACCCTCTTATCCCTCCTGGTCAGTGGGATTTAAGTAAGGGGAAGGAGTGGCAGGGGCCTTTATCCATCATCAAAGAAGCAGTCAAAACTGCTTTTTTGCATGCAGTCAAAACAACTATTTTTTCTAACTTTTGAAATATTATACAGTTAAGCGTTTACATTTTTCCGTAAAGTGCTATAATTTAATATGAAGAATAACATTTTATACAGAGGTGATCCATATGAAAAAAGGGAAGCTACTCTTAGCCACCGGCGCTCTGCTTTTGTCTGTAAGCGCACTGGTAGCCTGCTCACAAGGAGGGAAATCTTCAAGTTCGGACAACCAGGTCTTTAGTTATGTATATACGCAAGATCCGGATACTTTGGATTATTCACTCTCTAATAAACGGTCAACTTCAGAATTTACAGGTAATGCTGTGGATGGTTTGTTAGAAGTTGACAAATACGGCAACTTAATCCCATCTCTTGCTAAGGATTGGACTGTTTCAAAAGATGGTCTGACCTATACCTATAAACTTCGTAAAGGGGTTAAATGGGTGACCGCTGAAGGGGAAGAATTCGGAGAAGTTAAGGCCCAAGACTTTGTGACGGGGCTTCAGCACGCAGCGGACAAGAAATCTTCGGCCCTCTATCTCGTCCAACAATCTATCAAAGGGTTGGATGATTATGTCTCAGGGAAAACCAAAGACTTCTCAACAGTTGGTATCAAAGCTGTCGATGACTATACGGTTCAATACACCTTGAACCAACCAGAAAGTTTCTGGAATTCAAAAACCACCATGGGCATTTTGATGCCAGTCAATAAAGAATTCTTAGATTCTAAGGGAGATGACTACGGTCAAGGTACGAACCCTTCTAGTATTCTTTATTGTGGTCCTTATTTGATTAAAGCTATCACCTCTAAATCTGTTGTGACGCTTGAAAAGAACCCAACCTATTGGGATGCTGATAATGTAAAAATTTCTAAGGTTAAGCTGACCTATTATGATGGACAAGATTCAGAATCTTTGATCCGTGGATTTGATAACGGAGACTATACCTTTGCCCGTGTCTTCCCAAATGGCTCTAACTATAAGAGTGTAGAGAAGAAACACAAAGATGACATTGTCTTCAGTGACCAAGGATCCTCTACTTATAACTTGTCTTTCAACATTGACCGTCAAGCTTATGAGATTACGACTAAAACTACAGATGCTCAAAAGAGCTCAACCAAGAAAGCAATCTTGAATAAAGACTTCCGTCAAGCCATTATGTTTGCCTTCAACCGCAAGGCCTATGTAGCGCAAGCCAATGGGGAAGCATCTGCAGACAAGGTCATCCGCAACACCTTCACTCCTCCAAACTTTGTTCAAATTGATGGCAAAGATTTCGGTGAGTCTGTAGAGAAAAACTTAGAAGAATATGGTGATGAATGGAAAGGTGTTTCTGTCGAAGATGGAAAAGATACCCTTTACAATCCAACCAAGGCCAAGGAAGAGTTTGCCAAGGCCAAAGAAGCTCTTCAAGGCCAAGGGGTAGAGTTCCCGATTCATTTGGACCTCCCTGTTTCATCCACCTATACAGAAGGAGTCAAGCAAGCTCAATCCTTTAAACAGTCGATCGAATCTACCCTAGGAGCAGAAAATGTCGTCATCGACTTGAATATGGTATCTGAGGACGATCTTAATCGAGTGACCTACTTTGCTGAAAATGCTTCTCAACAAGACTGGGATTTGAACAACAACTTGGGTTGGGGTCCAGACTATACCGATCCATCTTCTTACCTAGATATCACAAACTCTAAGAATGGTGAAAATGCAAATTCTTACTTCGGATTTGATGCTGGTACTAATAACGCAGCTGCTAAAGAAGCTGGTTTTGATGAATACGATCAATTGATTGAAGATGCACATAATGAAACAAAAGATGTCAATGACCGCTATGAAAAATATGCTAAGGCTCAGGCTTGGTTGACTGATAGTGCCCTCTTAATCCCGATTCATTCAGATGGTGCCTCTCCAGGTGTTCGTAAGACAGTTCCATACACAGCTGCCTTTGCTTGGACAGGACACAAGGGTCAAACCTTCAACTACAAGTACTTGGAATTGCAAGACAAAGTTTTGACAACCAAGGAGTACGATGAAGCGCGTGAACAATGGAAGAAAGAAAAAGAAGAATCCAATAAGAAAGCTCAAAAAGAACTAGAAAGTCACGTAGAAGACTAGGAGTTTAAGAGCGATTGTATATTGAACAGGGAAGAGAGTGGGACAGAAATCGGTAATTCGTTAGAATTTGATTTCGTCGTCCCACCTCCGCAGACAATTGAGAGGCTAGGACTTTGTCCCAGCCTCTTTTTGGTGGATAGAACCTTTAAAAATCCCCTAAAAATGGTATAATAGGAGCATCACGAAAATTGGAGAGACAGCATGAGTTTTTACAATCATAAAGAAATCGAGCCTAAGTGGCAGAAACACTGGGCTGACCATCACACCTTTAAGACAGGAACAGACGCTTCAAAACCTAAGTTTTATGCGCTTGACATGTTCCCTTACCCATCTGGAGCGGGTCTTCACGTAGGACACCCAGAAGGTTATACGGCAACAGATATCCTTAGCCGTTTCAAACGTGCCCAAGGCTACAATGTCCTTCACCCAATGGGATGGGATGCTTTTGGTTTGCCTGCTGAGCAATATGCCATGGATACAGGGAATGACCCAGCAGAATTCACAGCAGAAAATATTGCCAACTTCAAACGCCAAATCAATGCGCTTGGCTTCTCTTACGACTGGGACCGTGAAGTCAATACGACAGATCCGAACTACTACAAGTGGACGCAATGGATCTTCACTAAACTTTACGAAAAAGGTTTGGCTTATGAAGCTGAAGTGCCAGTAAACTGGGTTGAGGAACTAGGAACAGCCATCGCTAACGAAGAAGTCCTTCCAGATGGAACATCTGAGCGTGGTGGCTATCCAGTTGTCCGCAAACCAATGCGCCAATGGATGCTCAAGATCACTGCCTATGCGGAGCGCTTGCTCAATGACTTGGATGACCTGGATTGGCCAGAATCTATCAAGGACATGCAACGCAACTGGATTGGGAAATCAACTGGTGCCAATGTCACCTTCAAAGTGAAAGGTACAGATAAGGAATTCACCGTCTTTACGACACGTCCAGATACCCTTTTTGGTGCGACCTTCACTGTTTTAGCGCCTGAGCATGAACTAGTAGATGCTATCACAAGTCCTGAACAAGCTGAGGCTGTGGCTGACTACAAACACCAAGCCAGCCTCAAGTCAGATTTGGCTCGTACCGACCTTGCCAAGGAAAAAACAGGGGTTTGGACTGGAGCTTATGCTGTAAACCCTGTTAACGGTAAAGAAATCCCAATCTGGATTGCGGACTATGTTCTTGCTAGCTATGGAACAGGTGCTGTTATGGCCGTACCTGCCCACGATGAGCGTGACTGGGAATTTGCCAAACAGTTTGACCTTCCAATCGTAGAAGTGCTTGAAGGTGGAAACGTAGCAGAAGCTGCCTACACAGAAGATGGTCTTCACGTCAATTCTGATTTCTTGAACGGGCTTAACAAAGAAGAAGCGATTGCTAAAATTGTCGCTTGGTTGGAAGAAAAAGGCTTTGGTCAAGAAAAAATCACTTACCGTCTTCGTGACTGGCTCTTTAGCCGTCAACGTTACTGGGGTGAACCAATCCCAATCATCCATTGGGAAGATGGGACTTCAACAGCTGTTCCTGAAAATGAACTCCCTCTTGTCTTGCCAGTCACCAAGGACATCCGCCCTTCAGGTACTGGTGAAAGCCCATTGGCTAACTTGACAGACTGGCTGGAAGTGACTCGTGAAGATGGCGTCAAAGGTCGTCGTGAGACCAACACCATGCCACAATGGGCTGGTTCAAGTTGGTACTATCTCCGCTATATCGACCCACACAACACAGAGAAATTGGCTGATGAGGACCTTCTCAAACAATGGTTGCCAGTCGATATCTACGTGGGTGGTGCAGAACACGCCGTTCTTCACTTGCTTTACGCTCGTTTCTGGCATAAATTCCTCTATGATATCGGTGTCGTTCCAACTAAGGAGCCATTCCAAAAACTCTTTAACCAAGGTATGATCTTGGGGACTAGCTACCGTGACCACCGTGGGGCTCTTGTAGCGACTGACAAGGTTGAAAAACGTGACGGTTCCTTCTTCCATGTGGAAACAGGAGAAGAGTTGGAACAAGCACCAGCCAAGATGTCGAAATCCCTCAAGAATGTGGTTAACCCAGACGATGTGGTGGAACAATACGGTGCCGATACTCTTCGTGTCTATGAAATGTTCATGGGACCACTTGACGCTTCCATCGCTTGGTCAGAAGAAGGCTTGGAAGGAAGCCGTAAATTCCTCGACCGTGTTTACCGTTTGATTACAAGCAAAGAAATCGTTGCGGAAAACAATGGTGCTCTGGACAAGGTTTATAACGAAACTGTTAAATCTGTCACAGAGCAAATCGAGTCGATGAAATTCAATACAGCCATTGCCCAACTCATGGTCTTTGTCAATGCCGCTAACAAGGAAGACAAACTCTATGTGGATTATGCCAAAGGCTTTATCCAATTGCTTGCCCCAGTTGCGCCTCACTTGGCAGAAGAACTCTGGCAAACAGTGGCGGCAACAGGTGAGTCCATCTCTTACGTAGCTTGGCCAACATGGGACGAAAGCAAATTAGTTGAAGACGAAATTGAAATCGTCGTCCAAATCAAAGGTAAAGTCCGTGCCAAACTCATGGTTGCGAAAGACCTTTCACGCGAAGAATTGCAAGAAGTCGCTCTGGCTGACGAAAAAGTTAAAGCAGAAATCGATGGCAAAGAAATCGTGAAAGTGATTAGTGTACCAAATAAATTGGTTAATATTGTTGTGAAATAAGGTTAAAAGAGGCTGGGACAAAAGTCCTAGCCTCTTAATTGTCTTTGGATTGTCGAGCAAGACGCAGTGGTTGAGTGGACTCTACTAGGCTGATTTCATCAGCTTTTACAGCCCGACTCAACTGTGCGGAGGTGGGACGACGAAATCGAATTCTAACGAATGACCGATTTCTGTCCCACTCTCTTTTCAACTCTTTTCTTTTTAACGACGTCGGGCCAAGTCAGCCCCAAATTTATAACCTGCATTAAAGACGGAAACGAAAAAGTTTGCAACTCCTGAAATAGCTACGATTTCAGCTAGGCCAATACCGCCCCGGGTGTTTTCCAATTCTTCAGTGGTTAAAAGTTGTAGATTATTCATTGCTTTTCTCCTTTCTGAGTTCTCTATATGCCATGCTCAGGATCCAAATAATAAGAATCCAAGAAAGTAAGTCACTCACTCCGGAAGTTTCAAAAGGGAGTGTGAGATAATGAAGGTCGTGTAGGATTTGTAGAACTGCTAAAAAGATCCTAGACAAAAGTAAAGTAGATATCGTGATGATGTGGAATAGGTGTCTTTTTTTCATCGTTCATACCTATGGACGGTTGGCTAGATATCCTAGACCTACTCCAGCAGCAAAAACTAGTCCGATACTACCGACAGCAGCTGTGGCAATTTTCCATGTAGCTACCCCTGCAACTACAGCTGGGATAAATCCCCCTTGAATAGTGGCTAGTTCATGATCTGATAGTATGTCATCAGAATGAATAGAAATTGTGTTCATATATTTTCTCCTTTCTTTGAAGAAAATTGATTCTTCACATATATTATTCGTAAAAATTCTGGAAAAACTCTCATTATTTGAAAATACATGAAAAAAGTTGAAAGTCGTCTTCAGAGTGTGATAAAATAAGGAACTATATTAGCTATGAAGAGATTGGAGAACGAGCAATGAAGAAACCAGTGATTGGGATAACGGGTAATCAACGCCCTTTTCGTGAAGAAGAAGGAATGTACCTCAGCTATACACCGACAGGCTTTGTCCAGGGAGTTCAAGAAGCAGGGGGCATCCCTCTGATCCTTCCAATTGGAGATCCTACAACGGCTGGCCACTATATTTCCTTGATTGACAAGTTGATTATCACAGGTGGTCAGCATGTTTCTCCTCAGTTTTATGGAGCAGAGAAGGAGATTGTCAGCGATGATTACTTGCTCGAGCGCGACCTTTTCGAGTTGGCTTTGATCAAGGAAGCGGTAGCTGCTAAGAAGCCTATCTTTACGGTTTGCCGAGGTATGCAACTATACAATGTAGCTATGGGTGGGACGCTTTACCAAGATATCGACCACCACTGGCAGGAAAATCCTGCTAGCGAAGCCAGTCATTCAATCGAAACTGTCGAGGGGACCATTTTGCGAGACTTGTTCGGAGAAGTTGGTCAGATCAATTCCTACCACCATCAAGGGATCAAGGATTTAGCCCCTCATCTAGAAGTGATTGCTGTTAGCCCCGAAGATCAGATTATCGAAGCGGTTCAATCATCCTACGGGACAGCCTTTTTAGGGGTTCAGTGGCATCCGGAACTGCGTTACCAGATAAGCGAGGGAGACAAGGCTCTCTTTGATTATGTCGTCAATCAATTATAATGGAAACAAAACACGCTAGAAATCGGGTCTTTTGATAGCTAGCGTGTTTTTCTATAATCTGCGTAAAAATGACTGAAAATAGTCTCTAGGAACCGCGCTGAAAGGGAGTATAATAGAGAGGAAGACAATGAGAGAGGATAAACACATGATTAAGTTTCCAAAAGATTTTTTATGGGGGACATCGACATCTGGCCCACAGACAGAAGGGCGTTTTACCGGAGATGGTAAGGGTGACAACCTCTGGGACTACTGGTACCAAGTAGAGCCTCATCGCTTTCGTTTTCAAGAAGGCCCCGGTTTAACTTCGACCTTTTATGAAAATTGGGAAGAAGACATTGAGCTTCTAGTCGAGACTGGGCATACCGCCTTTCGGACTTCTATCCAATGGTCTCGGATTTTCCCTGAGGGTCGTGGAGAAGTCAATCCAGTAGGAGTGGCCTTTTACCGCCAAGTATTTGAACGCATCAAGTCCAAAGGCATTCATTTGATGGTCAATCTTTATCACTTTGATCTTCCTTTTACCTTGCAAGAACAAGGAGATGGTTGGGAGAACAAGGAGACGGTCTACGCCTATCGCGACTACGCTCGTTTCTGCTTTGAAACCTATGGGGACTTGGTCGATCAGTGGATTACCTTTAATGAGCCCATTGTTCCTGTAGAGTTTGGCTATTTTTATGATGCCCACTAC
Organism: Streptococcus sp. bf_0095; assembly: GCF_004166885.1. Lineage (GTDB taxonomy): Bacteria > Bacillota > Bacilli > Lactobacillales > Streptococcaceae > Streptococcus. The sequence continues at coordinate 158,279 of NZ_RCYU01000003.1, forward strand.
CCACATAAGGTGGATGCTACTGCAGCAGTCAAAGTCGCCTACCATACTCAGTTGGCAAGTAGCCTTGCTGTTAAGGTTTGCCATGAGGTGGATCCAAACTATCGAATCGGAGTAGTGTTGAACTTGACGCCAGCCTATCCGCGGAGCCAACATCCAGCAGATGTCAAGGCAGCACGAATCGCTGAACTCTTCCAAGCCAAGTCTTTTCTTGATCCGTCTGTGCTTGGGACTTACCCATCAGAGTTGGTAGAGATTCTGCGAGAGCGCGATCTCTTGCCAGAAGTAGATTCAAGTGACTTAGGGCTGATAAAAGAACATACAGTTGACTTCTTAGGGGTCAACTATTACCAACCAATGCGGGTCTCTGCGCCTCGTTATGCGCCAAACCCAGAGTCTCCTATGCTAGTTGAGCAATTCTACGAACCCTATGTCATGCCAGGAAGAAAGATCAACCCACACAGAGGCTGGGAAATCTATGAGCAGGGCTTATATGACATTGCGCAAAACATCAAAGAAAATTATGGCAACATCGAGTGGCTCCTAACAGAGAATGGAATGGGAGTTGAAGGGGAAGAAAAATTCCGTCAAAATGGGGAAATCCAAGATGACTACCGGATTGACTTCGTCAAAGACCACTTGCGTGAGTTGCACCGGGCTATTCAAGAAGGGGCCAACTGTAAGGGCTACCTCATGTGGACCTTTATTGACTGCTGGTCTTGGCTCAATGGTTATAAAAACCGCTACGGTCTCGTCGAATTAGACCTAGCCACTCAAGAAAGACGCCTGAAAAAATCGGGCCATTGGTTCCGTGAGTTGAGCCAGCAGAATGGATTTGAAGAGTAAGTTTTTGAGGATTCTGATATCTAAGTAGGATAGAACCCGATTATTTCAGTAAATGACTGACTAGTTTTATTTTCGGAAGTGTGGAACTCCATCAGATGCAGATGTTTCTGACGGCATTCTTCATTTCCGATTTTTCATTTAGTGCTGGAAAAGGTTCAAAACCCTTCAACTTCAATATGTGCTATAATGAAATCAGAAGAAAAGGAGCTTGTATGATGGATTTTAAAACAGAACTAGGACAAAAAGTACAAACTCTACGTGAAAGTAAGGGATTAAGTAGACAAGCAATCTGTGGTATTGAGGACCTATTAACGACGCGCCAACTCCAGCGAATTGAAAAGGGTCAGTCTTTGCCAACGATTGCAACAGCGAAGTATATTGCTGAACAACTAGGTGTCTCCCTAGATACGCTAACGAATCAAACTAGTTTGGAATTGCCTGCAGAATATCTGAACCTGAAATATCAACTACGAACGTTATACCATTATGGAGATCAAGATCGTCTTCATCGGCATGAAGAAATTATTGAGGATATTTACGAAAACTATTTTGATAACCTGCCAGAGGAAGAAAAACTGTCTGTCCAGGTCGCCCAAGCCACGGTTGATATGATTGGATCCAAAAATCCTTCTTTTGATCAAGGTTTATTAGATGAGTATCTAGAGCAAGCCATGAAGAAAAAAGAGTTAAGTCTCAACGATGTGGAGATTATCAAATTGCGCTTGCTTTCTTTGGCTTTGGGAGCCTTTGATCAAGATGAATTTATACACTTAGTAGAGAAAATCCTACTTGCGATAGATTATTTCCCCTTATCAGAGTTGGAAATACTACAAAACACTCTTATCTCAGCTGCAGGTGTGTTAGCCCATTATGGGATATACGACAGATTGCCAGACATTGTTAAAGCCTTAAATGATATTATGACAAAGAGACATGATTTTCAGGATAATATTTTTGTTTATGCTTTAAATTGGAAAGTTGCTTTATTTATAGAAGATGACTTAGAAAAAGCAAAAAATGATTATCAAAAAGTATGCTTGATGGCTGATTTGTTATCTGAGGATCTAGTGAAGAGAAACATGCAAGAAGAGTGGAAAGAGGACCTTGCCAAAAAAGGTCTAAACTACACTGAGGTATAGTGAAGTATTTATCCTTTCGTCTGTTGTTCTCAAAAAAATATAAAATGAATATTGAAAACCTGTGAATCTTCACAGGTTTTTTTGGTGAAAATGATGGTTAGACTGGACATGAATGTCCTCACGTTAGAGGATAGAAATTGGATATACTGAGAGTACAAGGAAAGAAAAAAGGATCTTGGTGTCAGAAAATGGAAATTAGATTACACAATGTAAAGAAAAGCTATGGTTCCTTTGAGGCTTTGAAAGGAATTGATTTAGTTCTTGAGGAAGGTAAATTTTATGGACTTCTTGGACCGAATGGGGCTGGAAAAACAACGCTTTTTAATTTGTTGATTCAGAATTTCAAGCCAAGTTCAGGAGAGATTTTTTGGGAAGTAGATGGAAAATCATTGTCAACGAAAGATTTTTATCGACATATCGGTATTGTATTTCAAAGCAATCGTCTAGATGATAACTTAACGGTAGAGGAAAATTTGATTTCGCGTGGAGCCTTGTACGGCTTATCAAAATCACAAGTACAAACGCGTATTAGAGATCTGCAATCCTATTTGGATGTAGCCACTCTTAAAAAGAAAAACTATGGCAGTTTATCAGGAGGACAAAAACGAAAAGTAGATATTGCCCGAGCGTTATTGCCACAACCGTCTTTACTGTTGTTAGATGAGCCGACAACTGGTTTAGATCCACAATCTCGTCATGATTTATGGGATGCAATTAATCAGTTGAATAAGAAAGATAATATGACTGTCGTTCTAATTACACACTATTTAGAAGAGATGGCTGCTTGTGATATTTTAAATGTTTTAATTGAAGGGAACCTGTATTATTCAGGAGATATTGCCAATTTTATTAAACAGCATTCAACCACTAACCTGAATCTCACTTTAAAACCTGGTCAATCAGTAAAATCGTTATCTGTATCTAAATTTGTAAAGAAGTGTCAGATCCTTTCGGAGGCAGAAGTCGTATGTAAGGATGTTTCCGTTGAAGAGATGATGGAAATTATTGCAGAAAATCAAGGAAAATCAATTATTGAAACATTTAATGTTGAATATTCAAATTTAGAAGCAGCTTATTTGAATTTACTAAAATCTAAAGGAGGAGAAGGGGATGCTTGAATTAATTTCTAGAAATCGGAAAGTCTATACACGAGATCGATTAGCTTTCTTTATGTCCTTCTTATCAGTCATCATCTTGATCTTGGTTTATCAAGTCTTTTTAGGACAAATTCAGATTGATGCCATCAAGGAGGCTCTGAATAGTGATACCGCCTCTACGGATACCATCCAGATGGTCAATTATTGGCTAATCTCAGGTTTAACGACCATTATCTCAATGACCAGTACTCTTGGTGCATTTGGAGTAATGGTTTCGGATAGAGAAAAGAAGTTGAGTGAAGATTTTAAAGTCAGTCCAATTTCTAACTTTAAAATTGAACTATCGTATGCGATCTTTGCGATTTTATTTGGGATTATTATGACCATGTTCTCTTGTATCTTTGCAATTGGTATGTTTAATGGATTCAGTTCTCTTCTTGACTTTTCAACGATGGATTACTTATCTATTTTAGGAGTTGTTTCAATGGGAACTGTACTAGCTGCAACTATTATTCTTCCAATTTTAGCTTTTATTCGAACCAGTTCAGCCTTTACAACTTTGAGTACAATAGTTGGAACTTTTATCGGATTCATTTCAGGTGTTTATCTTTCGATTGGATCCGTAGGAGAAAGCTTGCAACAGGTCATGTCCTGGTTCCCTTTGACACAAGTGAATGCACTACTAAAACAGATTTTAATGAAAGATGCAATTAGTAAAGTCTTTGATCATGCACCGTCTACAGTAATTACGAACTACAAAGAATCTTATGGGATTATCTTGCAAAATGCGAGTGGGGAACATCTATCGAATCACTTCATGCTTGCTTATCTTTCGATTGTTATAGTTGTTTTGCTGGGAGTTGATTTGATGATTAAAAAGATCAAAAAATGAAGTGAAACTTATACAATTACTCGATAGGCATCTAGATCAGTTGAAATCAATTACTATCTTAAATGAAGCCAATCATCCTACCCTATCAATCAACGTGTTGATAGGTTTTTCTTAACTCTTTCTTAACTAGACCAATTTCTAGTATTTTTTAGGTTGACAAACAGGAAAAAGCATTGTATACTGACTCCACTGATGATTTTTCTATCAAATCAGACTATACCAATTTTAAGGAGAAAGCACAGCTGGTCTGTGTCGTATATACTATGTGTGGAATTGTTGGTGTTGTTGGAAATACAAATGCAACGGATATTTTGATTCAAGGGCTTGAAAAGCTCGAATACCGTGGTTATGATTCTGCGGGGATTTTTGTCCTAGGTGGTGCTGAAAACCATCTGGTCAAGGCTGTAGGTCGTATTGCAGAATTGTCTGCCAAGACAGCTGGTGTTGAGGGAACAACTGGTATTGGACATACTCGTTGGGCTACTCATGGGAAACCAACGGAAGACAATGCTCACCCACATCGCTCTGAGACAGAACGTTTTGTCTTGGTGCACAATGGGGTGATTGAGAACTATCTTGAAATCAAGGAAGAATACCTTGCAGGGCACCACTTTAAGGGGCAAACAGATACTGAAATCGCCGTTCACTTGATTGGGAAATTTGCGGAAGAAGATGGCTTGTCAGTACTTGAAGCCTTTAAAAAGGCTCTTCACATCATCCGTGGATCTTATGCCTTTGCCTTGATTGACTCTGAAAATCCAGATGTCATCTACGTGGCCAAGAACAAATCACCACTTTTGATTGGTCTTGGAGAAGGCTATAACATGGTCTGCTCAGATGCTATGGCCATGATTCGTGAAACCAACCAATATATGGAGATCCATGACCAAGAGTTGGTAATTGTGAAAGCTGATAGCGTTGAAGTGCAAGACTACGATGGCAACAGCCGTGAGCGTGCTAGCTACACTGCTGAACTTGACTTGTCAGATATCGGTAAGGGAACTTACCCTTACTACATGCTCAAAGAAATTGATGAGCAACCAACTGTGATGCGTAAGCTCATTCAAGCCTACACAGATGAGGCTGGTCAAGTAGTGGTAGACCCAGCCATCATCAAGGCTGTTCAAGACGCTGACCGCATCTACATCCTTGCAGCTGGAACATCTTACCACGCAGGATTTGCTTCTAAGAAGATGTTGGAAGAATTGACGGATACACCAGTTGAACTGGGTATCTCCTCTGAGTGGGGTTATGGGATGCCACTTCTCAGCCAGAAACCACTTTTCATCTTTATCAGTCAATCTGGTGAAACAGCTGATAGCCGTCAGGTTTTGGTTAAGGCCAATGAAATGGGAATCCCAAGCTTGACAGTGACAAACGTGCCAGGATCAACCCTTTCACGTGAAGCCAACCATACTATGTTGCTTCATGCAGGTCCTGAAATTGCTGTAGCATCAACTAAGGCTTATACAGCCCAAATCGCAGCCCTTGCTTTCCTTGCAAAAGCGGTTGGTGAAGCAAATGGCAATGAAAAAGCCAAAGCTTTTGACCTGGTTCATGAGTTGTCTATCGTGGCTCAGTCTATCGAGTCAACCCTTTCAGAAAAAGAATTGATTGATGCTAAGGTTCGTGACCTTCTTGAAACAACACGCAACGCCTTTTACATCGGACGTGGTCAAGATTATTATGTAGCCATGGAAGCCAGTCTCAAGCTCAAAGAGATTTCTTACATCCAATGTGAAGGTTTTGCGGCTGGAGAGCTCAAGCACGGAACCATTGCCTTGATTGAGGATGGAACACCTGTTTTGGCCCTCTTGTCAGACCCAGTTCTTGCTAACCACACTCGTGGAAATATCCAAGAAGTGGCAGCGCGTGGTGCTAAGGTCCTCACCATCGCAGAAGAAAATGTTGCCAAAGATACAGACGATATCGTTCTTACGACCGTACACCCTTACCTCTCACCAATCTCAATGGTCGTACCAACACAATTAGTCGCTTACTTTGCAACCCTCCACCGTGGACTTGATGTAGACAAACCACGGAACCTTGCTAAATCCGTAACAGTAGAATAATCTAAGAGAGAGCGGGACAGAAATCGGTAATTCGATAGAATTCGATTTCGTCGTCCCACCTCCGCACAGTTGAGTAGGGCTGTAAAAGCTGATGAAATCAGCGTAGTAGAGCCCACTCAACCACTGCGTCTTGCTCGACAATCCAAAAACAATTGAGAGGCTAGGACTTTTGTCCCAGCCTTTTTTTAATAAGCAAATTTTTTGCAATTATAACTAATTAGTGATAAAATCCCAAAATAACTAATAATGAAACGAGTAAATCAGTATGGTAGAATTAGGAATTTCAACATTTGGTGAAACAACAGCCTTAAATGGGACTGGACAAGTATACAGTCATGATGAACGAATCCGTCAGTTGGTGGCAGAGATAGAGTTGGCTGATAAGGTTGGTTTGGATGTGTATGGCATTGGGGAGCATCATCGGGAGGACTTTGCGGTATCAGCGCCAGAGATTGTCCTTGCAGCTGGTGCGGTGAATACCAAGAAGATTCGTTTGACCAGTGCTGTCAGCATCCTCTCGAGTATGGATCCCATCCGTTTGTTCCAACAATATGCCACCATCGATGCCCTTTCAAACGGACGTGCGGAGATTATGGCTGGGCGTGGTTCATTCACCGAGTCCTTTCCTCTGTTTGGCTATGACCTGAAAGACTATGAAGCCCTCTTTGATGAAAAATTGGACCTGCTTCAGCTGGCAAATGAAAGCACCAAAGTGAACTGGCGTGGACAATTGACCCAAAGCATTGCTGGAAAAGAAGTCTATCCACGTCCAGTTCAGGAAAAATTGCCTCTGTGGGTAGCGACAGGAGGGAACGTTGAGTCAACCATCAAGATTGCCCGTGCTGGTTTGCCGATTGTCTATGCGATTATCGGTGGCAATCCTCGCTATTTTAAAAAGTTGATTCAAGCTTATCGTGAGATTGGAAGCGAAGCGGGTCATGCTGACAAAGACTTGAAAGTGGGAGCCCATTCTTGGGGGTGGATTGCTGAAGATGGCGAGCAGGCAGTGAAAGATTATTTCCATCCGACCAAGCAAGTGGTGGATGCGATTTCTAAAGACCGTCCGCACTGGCAGGAATTGCGTTATGAGCAATATCTTGAGCAGGTGGGGCCAAATGGCGCTATGTTTGTGGGAAATCCAGATCAAGTAGCAGAAAAAATGATCCGTATGATTGAGGATTTAGGCTTGGATCGCTTTATGTTGCACTTACCGCTTGGTTCTATGCCACATGATCAAGTTCTTCGAGCTATTGAACTTTTTGGAACGCAAGTCGCACCAAAAGTGCGTGCTTACTTTGTCATGAAAGAAGGGTAATAAAAACCCATGAAGGAAGAAACTTCATAGGTTATTTGTTTGATGGTGGTAAGACATACTCTTGGATTGCTTTTGCTACGCCGTGCTCTTGGTTGCTACTGGTGACAACTTGAGCTTCCTTTTGGACGGCTTCAGGAGCATTTCCCATGGCAACTCCAAGTCCAGCCAGACGAATCATGGGGAGGTCATTGAAGTGATCCCCGATGGTCATGACCTGTTCTAAAGGGACCTGGTAATAAGCAGCCAGTTCAAGGACAGCATCTCTTTTTGAGACGGACTTGGCGGTGACTTCTAGGTAGTTTTCCTTTGAAAGGTAGAAAGCAGTCTGAGGAAATTCTTGTGGATCCAGCTTCTGATAGAGTTCTTGAATGTTCTGAGTATCGCCGATCAAGAGCAATTTATGTAGATGGAGAGCATCGTCAGAGAGGGTCTGAGAAAGGGGCTGTATCTGTGGCGTCTCACCAGTAATCGAAGCCTCAACTTGGGTCCACTGGTCCTCTCTGGAGTTAAACCAGACTGACCCACTATAACAATTAATCGAAATGCTGGAATCTAGTTCTTCCACACGATGGAGGAAGGTGCGGATCTCATCTTTGTTCAGGCTGTGTTCAAATAGAATCTCTTCTCCCTTGACGATGAGAGCTCCATTATAGCAAGCGATTGGTTCCTGGTGGACGCCCAATCTTCTTGCGATAGGAGCAATCCCGATAGGAGAACGAGCCGATGCCAAGATAAAAGGAATCTTTTTTTCTTGGAGCTTGGGGATGAGTTCGATGAGGTCGGGATCGACCTGATGCTGCTGGTCCAGAATGGTTCCGTCAATATCACTGACAATTAAACGAATGGAAGACATAGGCACCTCCTTTTTCTTTAGTATACCATATTTTAGGAGAATGAAAAGGAGGGGTATAGTTGATTCTTATAACGGGGTCAAGTAATTTTCAAAGTAGGTTCCTTTCTTCAAAAATAAAATAATAGATCAGAATGCGCGCAAGGCTTTATTTTCAAGGGCTTGCGCTTTTTTTGATACCTACCTCAATAAAGAAATTTTAAGGCCTTGATAGGGAAAATATATTAGTCAGCTACTTTTCGAGGTGATATCATGGTTACAAATTTCAGAAGGGCAGCAATCAGTCTTCCTTTTGGAGAAGAGATTGAGGAGGTTTCACGGTATGAGTAAAAAAGAATTGGTTCTTCGTGCCATTCGAGGCGAAGCAGTAGAGCGAATTCCTGTAGGATTTTGGCTCCATTATGTGACCCAAGAAGAAAAAGAATTGGGTCTAGACAATCCGGCCGTACTTGAAAAAAGTATCAAAGGACACCAACACTATGTTGAAGAAATTTCCCCTGATTTTGTCAAGATTATGAGCGATGGCTTCTTCCGCTATCCGAGTGCTCTTTATTCGAGAGAGATCACATCAATCCAAGAATTAAAGGATATTCAGCCCATCGGAGAGCATCATCCTTGGATTGAAAAACAAATTGAAGTGGTCAAGGAAATTCGTTCTCATTTTCATGAGGAGATTGCTTCTTTCTACAACATCTTCTCGCCCATTTCTTATTTGAAACGCTGGTTCCGGACAGATCATTCTCGCGGGGATCAAGTGATTGCGGACTTTATCAAGGAAGATCCAGAAACCTTGGCCCATGTACTTGATGTCATTGCTGAAGATATCGCTATTCTTAGTCGCCGCTTGATCCAAGAAGCGGGAGTGGAAGGGATTTACTTCTCAACTCAGCAGATCCAAGATGAGCGCGTGACAGATGAAGAATACCGCAAGATTATTGAACCGAGCAGTATCGCTGTCCTAGAAGCGGCCAATGAAGCGGGTGGCATCAATATCCTTCATATCTGTGGCTTTGAAGGAGCTAGCAATGAAGTGGAACTCTTCAAGGATTATCCAGCTCAGGTTATCAACTGGGCGACCCATCATGAAGGGATCAGCTTAGCAGAGGGGCGCAAGCTCTTTGGCAATCGCGCCGTCTTGGGTGGCTTTGTCAATGGTAAGAAAGGCTTGCTCTACCAAGGGGAACGAGCAACTATCGAGCAAGAAACCCGTCGCTTGGTGGCAGAAGCTGGAAGTCGCGGTTTGATCCTTGGAGCAGACTGCACCGTGCCAGACGATTTCCAATTGGAACGTCTTGATTGGGTGCGCCAAGCAGCTGTCTTATAAAAGAGAAAGGAGAGGGAGATGAAAAAAATCAATATTTGGTGTCTGATGCTGGTAGCTTTATTCCTAGTCCTAGGACTCGCAAAAGTTGCTGCCGCTAGCAGTCAAGAGGAAAGCAAAACGGATCCGGATGTGGAAAGACTGGAGAAAATTCCAGCTCATAGTCTCTCCCTCATTCGCCCGTCTGATCTAGCAGGAGTCCTGCTCCTAGAAGATCAGTGATAAAAAAAGATGAAGGGCTTGATAAAAAATATATATTAGTCAAATAAAAGTCCAAGTGTTAAGATAACTAGCAAGAAAAGAATAGAACGAGGTAAGAACATGTCCACAAAAAGAGAATTAGTTTTAAAAGCTTTCAGAGGGGAAGCGGTTGACCGTGTGCCAGTTGGCTTTTGGCATCACTTTACAAGGGAAGAAGAATGGTTGAAAGGTTTTTCCAATCCTGAAATTATTGAAAAAAACCTCAATGGTCATAAAAACTTCCTACACAAGGTCAAACCAGACTTTGTCAAACTCATGAGTGATGGCTACTTTGCTTATCCAAACCCAGCTATTTACAAGGGCCTTGAAAACATCTCGGATTTAGCAGGGATTGAACCCCTTGGAGCAGATCATCCATGGATCACAGAGCAGGTAGAATTGGTCAAAAAAATTCGCGCTGGTTTTGAAGAGGACATTGTAGCAATCTACAACATCTTTGCTCCAGTGACCTACTTCAAATGGTTGGTCGGAGAAGTGTCAGGTGGAGATGACTTGATCGCCAACTTTATCGATCAAGATGCAGCCACTCTTAAAAAAGTATTGGATACCATTGGCCAAGATATTGCAAGTTTGAGCCAACGAATCATTAAAGAAGCTGGAGCAGACGGGATCTACCTCAGTGTTCAAAGCATCCAAGATGCGCGTGTCAGTCAGGAAGTTTACAAACAAGTCATCGCGCCTAGTGAACTCCATGTCTTAGAGACAGCTAAGGAAGCCGGTGGCGTAAATATTCTTCATATCTGTGGCTACGAAGGAGCTCGCAATGATATCCATCTCTTCACAGACTATCCAGCCCCAGTCATTAACTGGGCAGTCGGACCCGAAGGGATTAGCCTAGCAGAAGGACGCGAAATCTTCGGTGGACGCACGGTTCTCGGTGGTTTTGAAAATGGCAAAACTGGTCTTCTCTACACAGGAGACAAGGCTGCCATCCAAGCAGAAACCAAACGCATCATAGCAGAGACAGGAACCACAGGCTTGGTCATCGGTGCGGATTGTACTATCCCAAGTGACATTGATGAAGAACGAATCGAATGGGTTCGTGAAGCTGCAGCAGAATAAGGAAAATAGAAAGCGAGAAAAGAGAATATGAGTAAAAAAACATGGATTATCGGTGGGGTGGCTGTTCTTGCCCTTGCAGGTGCAACGATTATTGGTCGAAGCTTGAACCACGCAAACGACAGCAAAGAATCAACAGGATCTAATAAAGTAACAACCTTGAAAGTGGCCCACACGCAAAACTACGTGCCGTATGATTTCGTTGATGAAAAAGGGGAATCAGATGGCTATGAAGTAGCTGTGCTCAAAGCTATTGACGAAAAGCTACCAGACTACAAGTTTGAGTATACTGGAACGAGTGACGACGACCTCTTGATTGGTCTAGAATCTGGTAAATACGATATTGGAACCAAAGGAGCTTGGTATACCGAAGAACGCGCCAAGAAATTTATCATTCCAAAAGAACCAATCGGAGCCAGTATCATCGGATTTACCGTACGGAAAGAAGATGCGGATAAATACAAGAACATCGATGATTTTGCTAAAGAAAAAGGAAAATTGGTTCCAATTTCACCACAAAATGCCCAATGGAATGTCATCAAAGAATACAATGAAAAGCATAAGGACCAACCAATCGAATTAACAGCTGCAGAATCTTTCAAAGTCGCAGATGCCTATGCTTGGGTTCTGGAAGGACGTTACGACGGCTTCTTTGACATCAAACTTTCCTTTGAAAAAGCTGTCACAGATAAAGATGGTTCTTACCACCAATATGCAGACAAACTGAGCTGGTTTGCCTACAAAGGAATTCCAACTTACCCATTGATTCATAAGGATAAGAAAAACGAAAAATTTGCGGAAGCCTACAGCAAGGCCATCAAAGAATTGGAAGAAGATGGGACGCTTGCTAAACTATCCGAAAAATATTTCGGTGAAGATGTCTTCAGTTATGTAGATAAAGAAAAATAAGAAGAAACTGGGTGCGCATAGCCCCAGCTTCCTTATTTCTATACGGATACAGAAAGGAAAAGAAACATGGTCTCATACGACATTTCCAAGGTCTGGACTTTTCTCCCAACCTTGGTCCAAGCCCTACCAGCGACCCTAGCTTTGATGGTGTTAACGACGCTTCTAGGTTCGGCATTTGGCTTGGTTTTGACCTGGGCACAAGTATCAGAAGATAAGGTAGGAGCAGGTCTGGCCAAAGGCTATGTCTTTACCTTGCGTTGTACCCCTCCGATTGTCTTGCTCTTTTTGGTCTTTTATGGACTGCCCCAATTTTTGAACTGGTGGTTGGGCATTGACATTGACCACTGGTCCAAGTTTGTCTTTGTCCTGATTGCCATGTTTCTTCTCTTTGCGGCAATGATTTCTGAGGTCTTTAAGGCAGCCTATTTGGCCATTCCAAAAGGTCAGATGGAAGCGGGCTTGAGTATTGGTTTGACACCAGCTCAGACTATTTGGCGGATTGTCCTTCCACAAGCCTTTCGCGTGGCTCTTCCAAATATGACGACTGCCATCTTGAACCTCATGCGCGATGCGGCATTGGCTTATACCATTGGCTTTATCGATATCATGGGAGCAGGAAACAACTTGATCAGTCGCAATCTTGGAAATTATTCCCTCGAGACCTATACAGCCGTAGCAGTGATCTACTGGGCTATTGCCCTTGTGATTTCCTTCTCCGCTCAATTGCTTGAAAAACGACTCAGTGTAACAGAAAGGTAGCTTATGGATTTCAATTTTATTAGTAAAACGTTTCTAGCCACCTTGGGTGGCGTTCCAGTGACCCTTCTGATCATGGTCGTATCGATTCTCTTGAGTTTTTTTCCAGCCCTCTTTTTGGCACTCGGCCAGATCTATAAGGTCAAAGGGGTTCGCAGTTTCTCAGTGGTTTACTTAGCCTTTATCCGCGCGACACCTCCAATTCTCTTGATTCTCTTCTTTTATAGTCTCTTTCCCAGTCTCTTAAATAGCTTTTTTAAGAGCATAGGCAGTCACTTTAATGTCTTTGAGATCAATCCCATTTACTATGCCTTTATCATCTTTAGCTTGATGACGACAGGAAGTCTAGCTGAAATTTTACGGTCAGCCATTCTGACGGTGGATAAGGGCCAGCTAGAAGCAGCGCAAGCCATTGGCTTGACCAACCGCCAAGCCTATATCCGCATTGTTTTTCCACAAGCCTTGCGTGCGGCCCTGCCTAATCTGTGTAACCTGGTCATCAACTTGGTCAAAGGAACCTCCCTTGTCTTTGTCATGACCATCAAGGATATCACCGCCATTGCCAAGGTCGAAGCCTCTTATGGCTATCAATATTTTGAATCCTATTTAGTGATTTTTATTCTTTATATTGTCATTTGTGGGGTGATTCAGTGGGGATTCAACCTCTTAGAAAAACGCCTGACACTCGCATAGAAGAAGGAGAAATGAGAAGATGTTAGAAGTAGAACACGTATCGAAAAAATTTAAGGACCACCAAGTCTTGGTAGATGTTAATCTCAAGGTCAACCAAGGGGATGTCGTCGTTATTTTGGGTCCATCTGGATCAGGAAAAACAACCTTCCTTCGCTGCCTCAATCACTTGGAAAAGGCAGACACAGGCCGTTTGACTTTGGGTGGAAAAGAGTATGATCTCTCAAAGCTCAGCAAAAAAGAAATTCTAGAAATCCGCCAAAAGACAGCCTTTGTCTTCCAGCATTACAATCTCTTTGCTAATAAAACAGCGATTGAAAATATCTTAGAGGGCCTGATTGTGGCTCGGAAGATTCCAAAAGAAGAAGCCATCCAACGGGCAGAATCCGCCCTTGAAAAAGTCGGCCTCCTCGCTTATAAGGATTACTATCCTTCTCAATTGTCAGGTGGTCAGCAGCAACGGATCGGGATTGCGCGTGCCATCGCAGTGAAACCCGACGTGATCTTGCTGGATGAGCCAACTTCAGCGCTAGACCCAGAATTGGTCGGGGACGTCTTAGATGTCATGAAGCAATTGGCTCAAGAAGGCGTAACCATGGTTGTCGTAACCCATGAGATGGGCTTCGCGCGTGATGTGGCCAACCACGTCATCTTTATGGATGGCGGGCACATCATCGAAGAAAATGAACCGCATGAATTCTTCAACAGTCCAAAAGAAGAACGAACCAAACAATTCCTTTCACGGATTCTATCCGACGCCACCTACAGCGTCGAATACATGATTTGATAAGAGGCACACCCTGGTAAGGGTGTGTTTTTTTGCTTCGGAAAAATTTTTTTAAAAAATGTAAAAAATTATGTAAAAAAGTGTTGACAAAAAACCCAGTCTGCTTTATAATAATTTATGTAAACAAAAAGAGGTTGAGAAAATCTCAAAAGTTTACAGGATCAATAGTGGAAAGGAGATGGTGAAATGCTATTTCCAAAATATAGAAAACTAATTGATAAAAGAAGAAATACAAGATCCTAGCCCTCGAGGCTATTCATTTAAAAGTAAAATAAAATTATGTAAAAAACATAAAGTAGCCAAATCGGCTACTCATTTTCAAGAATAAATTAAAATTATGTAAAACGAGGTAATAACTATGAACAACAACTTTAACAATATGGATGATCTTTTCAATCAACTAATGGGAAACATGGGTGGTTTTCGTTCTGAAAGCCGTCGCTACATGATCAATGGTCGTGAAGTAACACCTGAAGAATTCGCCATTTACCGTCAAACTGGTCAACTTCCAACTGAAGGAAGTGAGCCCGTGCAACACCAACAAGGCAAAGGCATGAAACAAGATGGGATCCTTGCGAAGCTTGGTCGTAACTTGACCGAAGAAGCTCGTGAAGGTAAGCTAGATCCAGTTATTGGACGTAATAAAGAAATTCAAGAAACTTCTGAAATTCTTTCTCGCCGTACTAAGAACAATCCTGTTCTTGTAGGGGATGCGGGTGTTGGTAAAACAGCCGTTGTAGAAGGCTTGGCCCAAGCTATCGTGAATGGTGACGTTCCAGCAGCCATCAAGAACAAAGAAATTATTTCCATCGATATTTCTGGTCTAGAAGCTGGTACGCAATACCGTGGTAGCTTTGAAGAAAATATCCAAAATATGATCCAAGAAGTCAAAGCCATGGGAAATGTCATTCTCTTCTTTGATGAAATTCACCAAATCCTTGGTGCTGGCTCAATCGGTGGTGATAGTGGATCTAAAGGTCTTGCGGATATCTTGAAACCAGCTCTTTCACGTGGTGAATTGACCGTGATTGGGGCAACGACTCAAGATGAATACCGCAACACTATCTTGAAAAATGCAGCTCTTGCACGTCGTTTCAACGAAGTCAAGGTCAATGCTCCATCTGCTGAAGATACCTTCAAGATCCTCCAAGGAATCCGTGAACTGTATCAACAACACCACAATGTGGTCTTGCCAGATGAAGTCTTGAAAGCTGCTGTTGATTACTCTGTTCAATACATTCCACAACGTAGCTTGCCGGATAAGGCCATTGACTTGGTCGATGTGACAGCTGCTCACTTGGCAGCACAACACCCAGTGACAGATGTACATGCGGTTGAGCACGAAATCCAAGCGGAAAAAACTAAACAAGAAGAAGCTGCTGCAAAAGAAGATTACGAAGCAGCCCTTAATGCAAAAATTCGGATCGAAGAATTGGAAAAACAAATTGCTAACCATACAGAAGATCACAAGGTGACTGCAACTGTCAATGACGTAGCTGAGTCTGTCGAACGGATGACTGGTATTCCTGTTTCTCAAATGGGGGCTACGGACATCGAACGTTTGAAAGATATGGGTCACCGTTTGCAAACGAAAGTTATCGGTCAAGACAAAGCCGTTGAAGCTGTTTCAAAAGCGATCCGTCGGAACCGTGCAGGGTTTGATGAAGGTAACCGTCCAATCGGTAGCTTCCTCTTCGTCGGACCTACTGGTGTTGGTAAAACAGAGTTGGCTAAACAATTAGCCCTTGATATGTTCGGTACTAAAGATGCCATCATCCGTTTGGACATGTCAGAATATAGCGACCGTACAGCCGTATCTAAATTGATCGGTACAACTGCAGGTTATGTAGGTTACGATGACAACAACAATACATTAACTGAACGCGTCCGTCGTAATCCATACTCTATCGTCCTTCTTGATGAGATTGAAAAGGCGGATCCTCAAGTGATCACCCTTCTTCTTCAAGTCTTGGATGATGGTCGTTTGACAGACGGTCAAGGGAACACGGTCAACTTCAAGAATACAGTGATTATCGCCACTTCAAACGCTGGCTTTGGTTACGAAGCGAACTTGACAGAAGATGCGGACAAGCCAGAACTCATGGATCGTTTGAAACCATTCTTCCGTCCAGAATTCTTGAACCGTTTCAACGCTGTGATTGAATTTTCACACTTGAGCAAGGAAGACCTTTCTAAGATTGTTGACTTGATGTTAGTAGAAGTGAACAAAACTCTTGCTAAGAAAGACATCGACTTGACAGTGAGCGATGCTGCCAAAGAATACATGACTGAAGAAGGATATGATGAAGTTATGGGTGTTCGTCCACTCCGTCGTGTGGTTGAACAACAAATCCGAGATAAAGTGACAGACTTCCACTTGGATAATCTTGATGCTAAACACTTGCTAGCAGATATGGAAGATGGAGAATTGGTTATTAAAGAGAGTGGAAACTCAGAAGAATAACTAGGGCATCTAGCACCATAAACGAGAGAAAATCAGTTTGAAAAAGGAGGCTAAGAAAAAATTCTTAGCCTTTTTTTATGTCAACAAAAGAAAAATATATAAGGTATAGTTTTATCGTTTTTTTTCCCAGAAAGTGAAAAATGATAAAAAATAGGTATGATTTTTCATAAATTGGTGCAAAATACAGTATGAAAATGCCTTAGAAAGCGTCTGTAAGCAAGATTTTCTTATAAATGAACAAATAAATTATATAATATATAAAAGACTAAATTTAAGGGGATAGGATGATTTTATGAAAAATCCAATTGATATTTATTCGACAAAAGATTATAAGAAAGTTGAAGCTGTCGTTCAATTGATGGTGGATGGAAAGGTGACAAGTTATAGAGTAGCGACTGAGACAGATATTAGTAAGATGAGTCTAGCTACCTTGACAAAAGGAACCAGTAAAATTAAAAACATTACCTATCAAACAGCCATGTTGTTGATTGAATGGTATGATAAAAATCATGAAAAATATGGAATTGCAATCGATTAGCAAAAACCTATTTTTTATGGTTTTTTCTTTTTCTAAAAAAGGAATTACTAGAAAAGATGTTCGAATCGAATAGAGGGCAGACCACCTCAATCTACCGACTTATTTTTTGAAAATCAAGGGTTCGTATTGAAAATGCCTATAAAATTTGCTATAGTAGAGCATATATGATTTAAAAAGGAGAAATGGTATGCAAAGTGGTACAACCTTGCTATTTATGCTTGCGCTAATGGTCGGAATGATGTTCTTCATGAGCCGTAGCCAAAAGAAACAATACCAAAAACGGATGGAAAGCTTGAACAAGCTTCAAAAAGGGTATGAAGTGATTACCATCGGTGGTTTGTATGGAACAGTTGATGAAGTAGACACTGAACGGAAAACCGTTGTCTTGGATGTGGATGGCGTATACCTCACATTTGAATTGACAGCTATTAAAACAGTTTTGCCAGTTTCAGAAGGGGTGACAGCTGGTGCAGTTGAAGGCGCTGGTGACTCAGATTCTATCATCGACGGTGAATAATAAGAAAGAGCGATCAAAAGGTCGCTTTTTTCATTTTTAGATATATACCCTCTAGAAAAGGGGCTAGACTGCCATTTTAAGCGGATTTATGATATAATGAAGCGATAAAAACAGTGAAATAGGTAGAAAAACATGTTTCGTTTTAAAAAGAAAGAAAAGTTAAGTGTTCCCCTAGAAGTGCCCAAGCACATTGGAATCATTATGGATGGGAACGGTCGTTGGGCCAAAAAACGGATGCAACCTCGTGTCTTTGGCCACAAGGCAGGCATGGAGGCTCTGCAAGAAGTAACCATCGCAGCCAAGGAGATGGGAGTGAAAGCTCTAACGGTCTATGCTTTCTCAACTGAAAACTGGACGCGTCCTCAACAGGAAGTGAGTTTTATCATGAATCTTCCAGTTGAATTTTACGATCGCTTTGTTCCAGAACTTCATAGAAATAATGTGAAGATCCAGATGATTGGCGAGGTTTCCCGTCTTCCAAAGGAAACCTTAGAGGCTCTGGAAAAGGCAGAGGCGTTAACCCACTCCAATACAGGCTTGATTTTGAATTTTGCCTTGAACTATGGAGGACGGGCGGAACTGACCCAAGCAGTCAAACAAATCGCCCAGGAAGTTCTCGATGCGCACTTAAATCCGGGTGATATTTCAGAAGAGACCATTGCCAATTATTTGTATACCAGTAGTCTACCCAAGGACTTGCGAGATCCTGATCTGATTATTCGGACGAGTGGCGAGCTTCGCTTGAGTAACTTTTTGCCTTGGCAAGCAGCCTACAGTGAGCTTTACTTTACCGATGTGATGTGGCCTGACTTTGGAGAAAAGGCCTTGCATGATGCAATAGAAGAATACAGCCATCGTCATCGACGTTTTGGTGGTGTATAGGAGAGAAATAGATGAGAAAAGATTTACAGAAGCGAGTGATTTTTGGAGGAATCGCCCTAGCATTCTTTATCCCAGTTGTCCTTATGGGAGGCCTTGTGTTCCAGATTGTAGTGGGACTTATCGCTATGTTGGGTGTTCATGAATTGTTGAAGATGAAAGGTCTGCAGACTGAAACCATCGAAGGAGCTTTGGCCATGCTAGCAGCTCTTGTGTTGGCGCTGCCCTTAGAGAGTTACCTTCCCTTCTTACCAGCAGGTGGCAATTTTATCGCCTATGGCCTTTTGGTCTTATTATTGATGGGGACGACTGTCTTGGCGCAAGGCTACACCTATGACGAGGTTGTCTATCCGATTGCTTCAAGTTTTTATGTTGGCTTTGGCTTCCATGCCTTGATTCAAGCACGCTTAGCAGGCGTAGATAAAATTCTCTTGGCCCTCTTTATTGTTTGGGCTACGGATTCAGGGGCCTACTTTATTGGGAGCCAGTTCGGTAAGAAAAAACTCTTGCCAAGAGTATCACCCAACAAGACTGTTGAAGGAAGTCTAGGCGGGATCGCTTGTGCTGTCGTCG
Organism: Streptococcus sp. bf_0095; assembly: GCF_004166885.1. Classification (GTDB taxonomy): domain Bacteria; phylum Bacillota; class Bacilli; order Lactobacillales; family Streptococcaceae; genus Streptococcus. The sequence goes on from NZ_RCYU01000003.1 coordinate 177,241, forward strand.
TGACGATGATCTTTATGATGCTAGATCGCACCGTTGCGGGCTCTTACGGTTGGGTGACCATGATTCTCTTTACCATTCTTTTCAGTATAGCAGCTCAGTTTGGTGACCTAGTCGAAAGTGCCATCAAGCGCCATTTTGGAGTGAAAGACTCTGGCCGTTTTATTCCTGGTCACGGTGGTGTCTTGGATCGATTTGATAGCTTGATTTTTGTTTTCCCACTGATGCTATTCTTTGGTCTGTTTTAAACAGAAGTCATCCCATCATCAGTTAAAACGAAGGAGCGTGTATGCAATTTATTGCCTTTATTATCATTTTTGGCGTCATTGTCCTGGTACATGAGTTCGGCCATTTCTATTTTGCGAAGAAATCAGGCATCCTTGTTCGCGAGTTTGCGATTGGGATGGGGCCCAAGATTTTTGCCCATGTAGGCAAGGACGGAACAGCCTATACCATTCGAATCCTTCCGCTGGGCGGCTATGTTCGAATGGCAGGATGGGGAGAAGACACGACAGAGATTAAGACAGGAACGCCTGTCAGTCTGACTTTGAACCCTGAGGGAACTGTTGTTCGGATCAACCTTTCTGGAAAAAATATCGACCAGACAGCTCTCCCCATGAATGTCACAGATTTTGATTTTGAGGATAAACTTGAAATCACAGGAATCGTCATTGAAGAGACCAAGACCTATCCTGTCCACCATGATGCAACCATCGTTGAGGAAGATGGGACAGAAGTACGGATTGCCCCTCTGGATGTGCAGTATCAAAATGCTAGTATCTGGGGACGTCTGATAACCAACTTTGCGGGTCCCATGAACAACTTTATCCTGAGTATTATTGTGTACTCTCTTCTAGCCTTTATGCAGGGAGGAGCAGTGGACTACTACAGCAACCATGTTCGAGTTGTTCCTCAAGGAGTAGTGGCTAAGGCTGGTCTAAAAGACAATGACCAGATCGTTCAGATCAATGAATATAAGGTTTCCAACTGGGATGAGTTGACAGATTCTGTCCAGAAGGCAACCTATAACCAAGGAAAAAATCCAGAAGTAACGATTACCTATGAACGAGACGGGAAGACTCAAAAAGTGACGGTCCAACCAGAAGAAGATGGTGGACGCTATTATATCGGTGTGACCAATGCTGTCAAGACGGGCTTTTTCGATAAGCTTCTGTCAGGTGTGACAGATACTTGGTACACAGCAAGTCGTATCTTGACGGCCTTGAAGGATATTATCTTCCACTTTAGTTTGAACAAGTTGGGTGGTCCGGTTGCAATCTACAAAGCGAGTTCGCAAGCGGCGGAGCTTGGACTTCCAGCTATCCTGTCCTTAATGGCCATGTTGTCCATCAATATCGGAATCTTTAACTTGATCCCCATTCCGGCCTTGGATGGTGGAAAAATCTTAATCAATCTGATCGAGCTGGTTCGTAGAAAACCGCTGAAGCAGGAGGTAGAGACCTACTTGACCCTTGCTGGAGTGGCGGTCATGGTTATCTTAATGATTGCCGTTACTTGGAACGATATTATGAAATTATTTTTGAAATAGAAAAGGAATGAATCTGAATGAAACAAAGTAAAATGCTTATTCCAACACTTCGCGAAATGCCAAGTGATGCGCAGGTCATCAGCCACGCTTTGATGCTCCGTGCTGGTTATGTTCGTCAAGTATCAGCAGGTGTTTATTCATATCTGCCATTGGCTAACCGTGTGATCGAAAAAGCTAAGAAGATCATGCGTCAAGAATTTGACAAGATTGGTGCAGTTGAGATGTTGGCTCCAGCCCTTCTCAGTGCGGACCTTTGGCGTGAATCTGGCCGTTATGAAACCTACGGTGAAGACTTGTATAAATTGAAAAATCGTGAGAAGTCAGACTTTATCCTAGGTCCAACTCACGAAGAAACGTTCACAGCAATTGTCCGTGATTCTGTCAAGTCTTACAAGCAATTGCCACTGAACTTGTACCAAATCCAGCCTAAGTACCGTGACGAAAAACGTCCACGGAACGGCCTTCTTCGTACGCGTGAATTCATCATGAAAGATGGTTATAGCTTCCACGCTAACTACGATAGCTTGGATGTAACTTATGATGAGTACAAGGCAGCCTACGAGCGTATCTTCACTCGTAGTGGCTTGGACTTCAAAGCGATCATCGGTGATGGTGGTGCCATGGGTGGTAAGGATAGCCAAGAGTTTATGGCCATCACACCTGCTCGTACAGACCTTGACCGTTGGGTGGTGTTAGACAAGTCAGTTGCATCATTTGACGAAATTCCTACAGAAGTGCAAGAAGAAATTAAGGCAGAATTGCTCAAATGGATGGTTTCTGGTGAAGACACCATTGCCTACTCAAGTGAGTCAAGCTATGCGGCCAACTTGGAAATGGCAACCAACGCCTACAAACCAAGCAACCGTGTTGTGACGGAAGAAGAAGTGACTCGCGTGGAAACACCAGGTGTCAAATCGATTGATGAAGTCGCAGCCTTCTTGAATATCTCTGAAGAGCAAACTATCAAGACCTTGGTTTATATCGCAGACGAGGAGCCAGTTGTGGCCTTACTCGTTGGCAATGACCAGCTCAATGAAGTCAAATTGAAAAACTACCTTGGAGCAGACTTCTTGGAACCTGCAACCGAGGCCGAAGTGAAAGAATTATTGGGAGCGGACTTTGGATCTCTTGGTCCAGTCAATCTTCCAGAAAATGTTAAGATTATTGCTGACCGCAAGGTGCAAGATAGCCGTAATGCTGTTGTCGGTGCCAACGAAGATGGCTACCACTTGACGGGTGTCAACCCAGGTCGTGACTTCACTGCCGAATATGTCGATATCCGTGAAGTGCGTGAGGGTGAAATCTCACCAGACGGACAAGGCGTTCTCAACTTTGCGCGTGGGATCGAAATTGGTCACATCTTCAAACTTGGAACTCGTTACTCAGCAAGTATGGGGGCAGATGTCTTGGACGAAAATGGCCGTGCTGTGCCAATTATCATGGGCTGTTACGGTATCGGTGTCAGCCGTCTCCTTTCAGCCGTTATGGAGCAACACGCTCGCCTCTTTGTTAACAAGACGCCTAAAGGTGAATACCGTTACGCTTGGGGCATCAACTTCCCTAAAGAATTGGCGCCGTTTGATGTGCACTTGATTCCAGTCAATGTCAAGGATGAAGCTTCTCTTGAATTGACAAGCAAGATCGAAGACCAATTGGTCAAGGCTGGCTACGAAGTCTTGGTAGACGACCGTAACGAACGTGCTGGTGTTAAATTTAGCGATAGTGACTTGATTGGTTTGCCAATCCGCATCACTGTCGGAAAGAAAGCAGCTGACGGTGTCGTAGAAGTGAAAATCAAAGCTTCAGGCGACACGATTGAAGTGCATGCAGACAACCTGATTGAAACTCTTTCCATTTTAAATAAATAAGCAATGGTAGAAGACTAGGATTCTCAACATCCTAGCCTTCTTTTTTGTAAGCTGATCCAGCTAGCTGAAAGGATCTTCTTATAGTCGAAAAGTTAGGCGAATTATGATAAAATAAAGGCTAGTAATTCGTCAGGGAGAAATCATGTCAACTAGCTTTGAAATCTTAATGAATCAGTTGGGAATGCCTTTGGAAATGCGTGAATCAGACGCTTTTAAAGGGGCTGAAATCCAAGAGGTCATCGTCCATAAGCTCAGTCGTGTTTGGGAATTTCGTTTTGTTTTTGCCGAAATTCTTCCCATCACGATTTTTCAGGAGCTCAAAAACCGCTTGGCTGAGGAGTTTTCAAAGACAGGAAATCGAGCGGTGTTTGAGATTCATGTGAAGAATCCAACTTTTAGCGAGGAACTCTTGCAAGCCTATTATCAGGAGGCTTTTGAAGATGGCCCCTGTGCGAGTCAGGGCTTTAAGAGCATGTATCAACACCTACAAGTCCGCTCTCAAGGAGAAGAGTTGATCATTAGTGGCCCTTCATCTGTGGATACGGAGCACCACCGGAAAAACCATCTGCCTAATCTTGCTAGTCAATTGACCAAGTTTGGTTTTCCTCATTTCCAGTGTCGGGTTGAGGCGGATGACCAGTTGACAGAAGAACTCCATCAAGCCTTCGAGGCTGAGAAGGATCAAATCTTCCAAGCAGCTAATGAAGAAACCTTGCGGGCCATGGAGTCCTTGTCTCAAATGGCTCCACCACCAGCAGAGGAAAAACCAGCCTTTGATTTCAAGGCCAAAAAGGCTGCGGCCAAGCCCAAGCTGGATAAGGCAGAGGTCACTCCTATGATTGATATCACGACAGAAGAGAACCGCATTGTCTTTGAAGGAGTGGTCTTTGATGTTGAGCACAAGGTGACGCGGACAGGTCGGGTCTTGATCAATTTCAAGATGACCGACTATACTTCTAGTTTTTCGCTCCAGAAATGGGCTAAAAATGAAGAAGAAGCTCAGAAGTTTGACATGATTAAGAAAAACTCTTGGTTGCGGGTTCGTGGGAATATCGAGGTTAATAACTTCACACGCGATTTGACCATGAATGTCCAGGATGTCCAAGAGGTGGTCCACTATGAGCGCAAGGATCTGATGCCAGAAGGCGAGCGTCGGGTCGAGTTCCATGCCCATACCAATATGTCGACTATGGATGCCCTACCTGAAGTCGAGGAGCTAGTCGCAAAAGCAGCCAAATGGGGTCACAAGGCAGTTGCCATTACGGATCACGGTAATGTGCAGTCCTTCCCTCATGGCTATAAGGCTGCCAAGAAAGCTGGTATCCAACTCATCTATGGGATGGAAGCCAATATCGTCGAAGACCGTGTGCCGATTACCTACAATGAAGTCGATCTAGACCTTCATGAAGCAACCTATGTGGTTTTTGACGTGGAAACGACGGGACTCTCAGCGATTTACAATGATCTGATTCAGGTTGCCGCATCTAAAATGCATAAGGGGAACATCATTGCTGAATTCGATGAGTTCATCAATCCAGGTCACCCCATTTCAGCCTATATAACGGACCTGACAGGCATTACCGATGACCATGTTCGCAATGCCAAACCTTTGAAACAGGTCTTGGAGGAATTCCAGGAATTCTGTCAGGATGCGGTGTTGGTTGCCCACAAAGCTACCTTTGACGTGGGCTTCATGAATACCAACTATGAGCGTCATGGCCTTCCAAAAATCACTCAGCCAGTGATTGATACGTTAGAGTTCGCGCGCAACCTTTATCCAGAGTACAAGCGTCATGGTTTGGGTCCCTTGACCAAGCGTTTCGGCGTTGCCTTGGAGCACCACCACATGGCCAACTATGACGCGGAAGCAACAGGCCGCTTGCTCTTCATCTTTATCAAGGATGTCGCAGAAAAACATGGCGTGACCAATCTAGCCAAGTTGAATGTAGATCTAATTAGTCCAGATTCCTATAAAAAGGCACGGGTCAAACACGCGACCATCTATGTCAAGAACCAGACCGGCTTGAAAAACATGTTCAAATTGGTCTCTCTTTCCAATACTCAATATTTTGAGGGTGTTCCTCGGATTCCGCGGATGGTTTTAGATGCCCATCGGGAAGGCTTGATCCTAGGATCGGCTTGTTCTGAAGGGGAAGTCTTTGATGCGGTTGTCTCTCAAGGAGTTGATGCGGCAGTCGAAGTGGCCAAGTATTATGACTTTATTGAGGTGATGCCTCCAGCCATCTATGCGCCCCTCATTGCCAAAGAGCAGATAAAAGACATGGAGGAGCTCCAGACCATCATCAAGAGCTTGATTGAGGTGGGAAATCGCCTTGGCAAACCGGTCCTCGCGACAGGAAATGTCCACTACCTTGAGCCTGAAGAAGAAATCTATCGAGAAATCATTGTCCGCAGTCTTGGGCAAGGGGCTATGATCAACCGGACGATCGGTCATGGAGAAAATGCTCAACCAGCACCCCTGCCAAAAGCTCATTTCCGTACAACCAATGAAATGCTGGATGAATTTGCCTTTCTAGGGGAAGACTTGGCGCGAAAATTGGTCATTGAAAATCCCAACGCACTGGCAGAAATCTTCGAACCCGTTGAAGTGGTCAAGGGTGACCTCTATACGCCATTTATCGACAAGGCCGAAGAAACGGTTGCCGAATTGACCTATCAGAAGGCCTTTGAGATCTATGGCAATCCGCTACCAGATATCGTCGATCTGCGGATTGAAAAAGAATTGACCTCCATCTTGGGGAATGGCTTTGCCGTGATTTATCTGGCTTCGCAGATGCTAGTACATCGCTCCAATGAACGGGGTTACTTGGTTGGTTCACGGGGGTCTGTCGGATCCAGTTTTGTGGCGACCATGATCGGGATTACCGAGGTTAATCCGCTCTCTCCTCACTATGTCTGTGGTCAATGCCAGTACAGTGAGTTTATCACGGATGGTTCTTACGGATCCGGCTTTGATATGCCTAATAAAGACTGCCCAAACTGTGGTCACAAGCTCAGCAAAAATGGACAGGATATTCCCTTTGAAACCTTCCTTGGTTTCGATGGAGACAAGGTACCCGATATCGATTTGAACTTCTCAGGGGAGGACCAGCCGAGTGCCCACTTGGATGTCCGTGATATCTTTGGGGAAGAATATGCCTTCCGGGCAGGAACAGTAGGTACAGTTGCGGCCAAGACTGCCTATGGGTTTGTGAAAGGCTATGAGCGAGACTACGGCAAGTATTACCGGGATGCAGAGGTGGAACGTCTGGCGCAAGGTGCCGCTGGGGTCAAGCGGACGACGGGTCAGCACCCAGGGGGAATCGTCGTTATTCCAAACTATATGGACGTCTATGATTTCACCCCTGTTCAGTACCCAGCAGATGATGTGACAGCTGAATGGCAGACCACTCACTTTAACTTCCATGATATTGATGAGAACGTCCTCAAGCTTGATGTCCTGGGACACGATGATCCGACCATGATTCGCAAGCTCCAGGACTTGTCAGGCATTGATCCAAACGATATTCCTATGGATGATCCTGGTGTCATGGCCCTCTTTTCAGGTACAGATATCCTAGGAGTCACACCGGAGCAAATTGGTACTTCAACCGGTATGCTGGGAATCCCAGAGTTTGGGACTAACTTCGTTCGGGGTATGGTCGATGAGACCCATCCGACCACCTTTGCCGAATTGCTTCAGCTTTCTGGTCTGTCTCACGGTACCGACGTATGGTTAGGAAATGCCCAAGACTTGATCAAGGCTGGGATTGCTGACCTATCAACCGTTATCGGATGTCGTGATGACATCATGGTTTACCTCATGCACGCTGGACTAGATCCAAAAATGGCCTTTACCATCATGGAGCGGGTGCGGAAAGGCATGTGGCTCAAGATTCCTGAAGAAGAGCGCAATGGTTATATCGAGGCCATGAAGGCTAACAATGTACCTGAATGGTACATCGAGTCTTGTGGAAAAATCAAGTATATGTTCCCTAAAGCCCATGCGGCAGCCTACGTTATGATGGCCTTGCGGGTGGCTTACTTTAAGGTTCATCATCCTCTCTACTATTACTGTGCTTACTTCTCTATCCGTGCCAAGGCCTTTGATATCAAGACCATGGGCGCAGGCCTAGAAGCCGTGAAAGCGCGGATGAAGGAGATTGCTGAAAAACGTAAGAACAACGAAGCTTCCAATGTGGAGATTGACCTCTACACCACCCTTGAAATTGTCAATGAGATGTGGGAGCGTGGCTTCAAGTTTGGCAAACTGGACCTCTATCGCAGTGATGCAACGGAATTCATCATCGATGGAGACACCCTTATCCCACCATTTGTCGCCATGGATGGATTGGGAGAGAACGTAGCCAAGCAGATTGTGCGAGCTCGCAAAGAAGGAGAATTCCTCTCTAAAACAGAGTTACGCAAACGTGGAGGCGTCTCCTCAACCTTGGTAGAAAAGATGGATGAGATGGGAATCCTTGGCAATATGCCTGAGGATAACCAGCTCAGCCTGTTTGATGATTTGTTTTGATGGGTAAATGATTTTTATTCAAAAGTTATCAATCTTAGATGAACAAAAGTCATAATTACATGATGAAGTAACTAATTTATTGAATTGTTCATTTTCTATGTTTGGAAGAATGTTACATTATCTTTTCAGGAGTAGGACAGAACGAAATTTACTAAAAATCGTACTGCCTTACTCCTATTTTTATATACTTGTATTCTCAAATAGAGAAAGTTTATTGCAGTTGATTTTAAATTGAGAAAAATAATATTATGTTCTTTCTATATAATATTGATTTCATAGTTTGTACATGCTATACTATCTCTGATAATAAATGATTAATATATGATTAAAAAAGTTGGAAGGAGGCGTAGATATGACTGAATGGATTGTTATTGATCAGTTTGGTAATATGATTGCACAAGGATTTTGGACAAAGGAAGCAACAGAGCAGTATTCAAAAAATATTCCTAATACAAGTGTTATTCCAAAGAATTAGCTACTCTTAACTATAGATTCATATGAATTTGTAGTTTTTTTAAAATACAATAAAGGCGGATGAAATGGGTATTCAATTTACTTCTAAAAAGGTTGGAGAACTATTGAAAGAAGGTAATTTGCGGATTCCTTCTTATCAAAGACCTTATAAGTGGAACAGAAAGCATATCCGTAATCTTTTTTATGATTTACGAGATGCTATGGAAAAAAAGGAATATCAAGTTGGCTCTGTTATCTTGCATGATAATAATGGATACTTAGATATTGTAGATGGGCAACAACGGCTAATTTCTATTTCTTTATTTCTTCATTTATTAGAGAAATTAGAGAATTATGAAGGTGCTAATCAACTTTTAGGTGCTGAATTTGGAGAGATATCCTGCTATCATGCGAGCGAAAATTATAGTGAGTGGGAAAATTTAGCTCAATTGGTTGGTTCAAACCAGGCAAAAGGAATTTGCGAATTTTTATTAGAAAATTGTTCTATCTCTTGTATCGTCATGCCAGAGGAACGTTTGTCAGAAGCTTTTCAATTATTTGACTCTCAGAATAATCGTGGCAAATCTTTAGAACCTCATGATTTACTCAAAGCCTACCATCTGCGTCAACAAGATTCAGAAGATGGAAAAATTATTGAGAAATGGGAGCAGTTTGTGGAAGATAACGATTTAAGTCTGAAAGATCTATTTGATAAGCATCTTTTTCGTATGAGACGTTGGTCGAGGGGAGAAACAGGATTAACCAATAAGCGTTATGGTTCATATCTGCGTTTTACAGAATCTTTTATTGATGATTTTAAAGGTGTTGATTTAAGTCAGAATTTTCCATACCTAGAATTATACCGTCATATTGAAAATTTCCCTATGTCAATAACCATGCCAATCATTGATGGAAGTGAATTTTTTAAGTATATTGAATCTGTCCATCAAACGATTAAAGATCATATAGATATTTTGAATAAACAGTTAGGAATTTCTAATGATTCTAAAAGGGCAGAAAATAGTTCAGATTATCCAGAAGGTATGTTGAAAATTTACAATAGTTCAAAAGGACGCTATATCAAGTGTCATAATTTGTTTCTAAATATTTGCTTGCTTTTTGCAGAGAGATTTGGAAAAGAAGAGCTATCAAAAGAAATAGTAGAGACCTTGTTTATTTGGGCTTACTACCCGCGTGTAAAGTCTCGTGCTATATATGATGCTACTTTAGGAAACTACGCTGCAGGCGGGAAGTTCAGACAAAGAGAAGTTCAAAAACTTTTCCAAATTTTAGCCCATGCTGTAACTCCAAATGATTTCATGCTTAAGATAGATAGAGAATTATTTGAAAATTATACTGTGGAGCAGATTATAGAGGAGGAAAGAGGAAAATGGTAGAGACACATATCAGCTTGTCCGTTGATCGTTTATTAAACGAAGATAGCTATGCTATTCCTCTTTATCAGAGAAATTTTTCCTGGACTTATGATGAGATCGAGCAGTTATTGAACGATGTAGCAGATGCTTATCAAGAAAAGAGAGACAATTACTATATTGGAACATTAGTTGTCAATGAAGAGAATGGTCTTTTTAAAATTATAGATGGTCAACAACGAACAACAGCCCTTAATTTAATTGCTTTGGTTTTGAAAAATGAGTTTAATTTTGACAAATTAGAGGCGGTTAACTTAACTTTCCCGGCTCGGAGAAGATCAAATGAGAATATTCAAAATCTATTTATCAATGAAAAAATTTCTGAGGACGATGAAAATGAATTAACTAGAGGTTACAGACATGCTAAAGATGCCCTGAAAAAAGTGCTAGGAGAGCGCCAACTTGAACCTCAGTCCTTCGTTGATTATCTTTTTGAGAATGTCATCATTTTTCGGAGTATACTTCCTGAAGATTTAGATTTGAATCTTTATTTCGAACGTTTTAACTCTCGGGGAGAACAACTAGAAGCTCATGAAATTCTTAAGGCACAAATGATGGCTAAGTTTGGAGAAAATCAAGAAACAGCAGAAAAATTTGCTAGAATCTGGGATGCTTGCGCTGAATTTGATAAGCCAGTAGCAAGTCAATTTAAGATGAGACGGAAGAGGGCAGACAGTTTTCAGGAGCGTGAACGCATTTTTGGATGGCACTTTTCAAATTACTCATTTCATAATATTTATGATGACATTGATTTTTATCAAAATGAAAGAAGAAAGTTATCAGATGTATTAGGAAAAAAGATAAATGAAAAAAATATAGAAGTAGAAAAAGATTTTGGTGATTATACCCAAGTTATAGATTTTCCTACCTTCTTACTCCATGTATTGGCTATTTGGGAAGGTAGAGATCCCAGTGAGGTTCAGCTAGACGATAAGAAACTCTTAACTCTATTTGATATAAAAAATAAAAATAAGACTTGGATTATTGAATTCAGTGAATTTCTTCTTAAAATAAAACATATTTTTGATAATTACATCGTTAGAAATTCAAATATGGATTCTTCAAGCAGAAATAAGGATGAATGGTTTTTGCAGAAGGGAACTTATTATGAATATCAACCTAACGGAAAAGCGAAAGAGCATTACATAGTTGAAGAACGCTTTACTAAGAATACATTTTCAGATTCGGAAATTAACCAAAACATTATTCTTCTTCAATCTATGTTTGCTGTGACTTTCACTGCCAATCGTGATAGTCGTTGGTTATATGAAATTTTGCAATTCCTCTTCGAGAATATTGAGGAACTAAATGATCAAGAATTTGCTATTCGATTTAAGGATTTTCTTGAAAAAATGGCTGTGAGATATGCTGAGGGAAGATTGTTCACCGAGGAAGATATTATTAAGAAATATGGTGACATTCCTGTTTATGCATTTAATTTTATTGATTACATCTTATGGAAAAATCGTGAAGAGTTAGGAAGGGAGTATAAAGGTGTTAAATTTGATCATTTCAAATTTGCTTATCGTCGTTCCATAGAGCATTGGTTTCCACAACATCCAAATAGTGATGAAAGAGTTGAGAAAATGGATGATCAATTCTTACACTCATTTGGTAACCTTTGTATTATTACTGATAGTCAAAATTCGAAATTTGGAAATTTAGTTCCGAGTGCAAAATATAAACAGTGGGAAGGAATTTTTGATCGTCAGAGTCTAAAATTACAAATAATGGCTAGCATAACAGAAAAAACTAAATGGGAATCGGATCAGATAAAAGGATTAGAAAAAGAAATTTTACCTATGGTCAAAAAATTTATAGAAAGTAAGTCATAAGAATTGCCTTAATCATCAATGTTAAAACGCCATTGTATATCTAATAGATTTACAGTAGCCTTCTTTTTTGTTACAATAATCAATAGAAAGAAGGTGAGAATATGTCTAAGACGAGTATGAGTATTCGTTTGGATAGTGAGGTTAAGGAACAGGCTCAACAGGTTTTTAACCATTTAGGGATGGATATGACTACAGCCATCAACATTTTCCTCCGTCAGGCTATTCAATATCAGGGTCTACCGTTTGATGTAAAGATAGATGAAAATAGGAAATTGCTTCAAGTGGTAACGGATGTAGAGCAAAATCGGAATATGAGCCAGTCTTTTGAATCTGTCTCAGACTTGATGGAGGACTTGCGTGCTTAAGATTCGCTATCATAAACAGTTTAAAAAAGATTTTAAGTTGGCAATGAAGCGTGGATTGAAGGCAGATTTGTTAGAAGAAGTCTTGCATTTTCTGATTCAAGAAAAAGAACTTCCTATCAGATATCGTGACCATCAACTGACCAACTCCAAGCATTTTCAAGATGTTCGGGAGTGTCATATTCAGCCGGATTGGCTTTTGGTTTACAAAGTAGATAAGGACGAATTGATTTTAAACTTGCTAAGGACAGGAAGTCATAGCGATTTGTTCTGATGGATTCAACGATCCTCGCTCAGTTTGAGGTTGGTTAATGATAGAAAAGAAAAAAAGAGCAACACCCTGGAAGTCAGGGAAAGTCATTTCCATTCGCCTACGAAATGGTGTTTATGTCTTAGCACAAATGGTGCGGGAGCCCTATCTGGTATTTTTTAACCATTTTAAGGAGGAAAATAGCTGGAAGGGAGTGACCTTGAAAGAGGAGAATATTCTCTTTTGTAAAGCAGTCACTCGTCAGTTTCTACGCTCTAGTCCTGTAACGATTGTCAAAGATTTTGACCCTCTCTTAGATTATAGGCTGCCTAAAGAATGGATTTATAGCCATATGGGAGGGCATCCGATTACGGTTTCGGTGAAGGGACAGGAGCGCCAAGTAGCTGGTTTTGGTCATCGGCTTTCCTTGGTTCAGGCGGACAAGGAAAGTGGCCAACCAGAGGATAATCCTCTGATGGGACTCTTCCAAGCCTATATCCTACCAGATATCCAAGAGCAAGATTGGGAGCGGGTCGGTCAGGCTGAGCTCATGTCTCTAGAAGTCTTTCCGACGCTCAATGAACGTCTTTATCTCTGCTTTCTCTATGGGAAAAATGTGAATCCAGAGCTAGATATCTCTTTGGGAAAGCCCTTGCTTGATGACTATGAAACTTATGTAGATATCCTCACTAACAGCCCAGAGGCACGACGTCTCTATCTAGGTGAGGAGGATGCTAAGAAAGGAATAGAACGATGAGAGTAAAAATTTTTGCAGAAGACAAACCTGCTCAAAAAACATTTAGCTATCAATTAGAGCTAGATACCGATACAATTTTAAAAGTTACTGGCCTGGTCTGCTCCACTGTCGTGGTAGCAAACCTCTTGTCACTCTTAAAAGATTAATATAGAAAAGGATTGAACATGGTTTTACCAAATTTTAAAGAAAACTTAGAAAAATACGCAAAATTGTTGGTTGCAAATGGCATCAACGTGCAACCTGGCCATACCTTGGCTTTGAACATTGATGTGGAGCAAAGAGAATTGGCCCACTTGATCGTGAAGGAAGCCTATGCCTTGGGGGCACATGAAGTGATCATACAATGGGCAGATGATTTTACTACCCGTGAAAAATTCCTCCATGCACCGATGGATCGCTTGGACAATGTGCCTGACTACAAGATTGCAGAGATGAACTACCTCTTGGAACACAAGGCCAGTCGCTTGGGTGTGCGTTCATCTGATCCAGGTGCCTTAAATGGTGTCGAGCCAGAGAAGCTTTCGGCTTCTGCTAAAGCTTTGGGCATGGCCATGAAACCAATGCGCATCGCCACTCAATCTAACAAGGTCAGCTGGACCGTTGCTGCGGCAGCAGGTTTAGAGTGGGCTAAGAAAGTCTTTCCAAATGCGGCGAGCGATGAAGAAGCAGTGGATCTCCTTTGGGATCAAATCTTCAAGACCTGCCGGGTGTACGAGGAAGATCCAGTCAAGGCTTGGGAAGAGCATGCAACTATTCTCAAGAGCAAGGCAGAGAAGCTCAACAAAGAGCAATTTTCAGCCCTTCACTACACAGCGCCTGGGACAGATTTGACTCTGGGTTTGCCGAAGAACCACGTCTGGGAATCCGCTGGAGCTATCAATGCCCAAGACGAAGGCTTCTTGCCAAACATGCCAACAGAAGAGGTCTTCACAGCTCCTGACTTCCGTCGTGCAGAAGGTTATGTCACATCTACAAAACCGCTTAGCTACAATGGGAACATCATCGAAGGCATCAAAGTGACCTTTGAAAATGGAGAAATAGTGGATATCACAGCTGAAAAAGGCAATCAAGTCATGAAAGATTTGGTCTTCAAAAACAAGGGAGCGCGTGCCTTGGGTGAATGTGCCCTCGTACCAGATCCAAGTCCAATTTCTCAATCAGGCATCACCTTCTTTAACACTCTCTTTGATGAAAATGCCTCTAACCACTTGGCCATCGGAGCAGCCTATGCAACCAGCGTAGAAGGTGGTGCAGAGTTCACAGAAGAAGAACTCGAAGCAGCCGGCCTTAACCGCTCAGACGTTCACGTCGATTTCATGATCGGTTCAAGCCAAATGGATATCGACGGCATCCGAGAAGACGGCACCCGCGTCCCAGTCTTCCGAAACGGAGATTGGGCAATATAGGGAGCAAAACAGAAATCAGTAACTCGAAGAGTTTGATTTCGTAGTCCTGCCCCCACACAGTTGATTAGACTGGACGAAGAACCGAAAGGTTCGAGTACCGTCAATCAACCACTGTGCCAAGAGACAGAAATCGGTAGACGCAGTCTCGATTTCTACCTCGCTTTTCGATTTTGAGACTCGGGCAAAAAAGGTCCACAGGACCTTTTTAGTACCCCCGCCCAGTTGATGAGGAAGAGTCTTGCTCCGCAATCCCTATTCGCCACCTCAAAACAGTGTTTTGAGCCATCAACCACTGTGCTAAGAGACAGAAATCGGTAGACGTAGTCTCGATTTCTACCTCTCTTTTCGATTTTGAGGCTCGGGCAAAAAAGGTCCACAGGACCTTTTTAGTACCCCCGCACAGTTGATTAGGAAGTACGAGTACCGTAGGTAGGAGTAGTTCCAATCAACCACTGCGCCGAGAGACGGAAATGAGCTACTTAGAGCCTTTGTTTTTCAAGAATAAAAATAAAGAGTTTGGTTTTAACAGCCAAGCTCTTTTTTCTTGTGTCCGCTAGTTTTAATGAGACATAGGGATAAAATTTTATAGCTTCTTCTCTTAATTAAAGAACCTTTCAAAGAAGCCTTGACGAGGGCCTGCTTTCTAGATAGACTGGAAGTAAGCGTTTACACACAACAAATTTTAGGAGGTCCTGATGAAATCACATCAACCACGTTATGCTATTCGCAAGTATGCTGTAGGAGTTGCTTCGGTACTGGTTGGCTTTTTTGCCAGCGGTCAAGTCGTAGCAGCAGATACGCCGAGTGTTACAGAAAGCCCTGCAACGACTCCTCCGACACAGCCAAGTGAAGGAGACTTGCCTCAGTCTGCTACCGAGGAAACTGCTCAGCCGGCAGTAGAAAAACCAATTGTTCCGGCTCCAATCGTCGAGCAAAGTCAACCGACCCTACCTGATCGAGAATTGCGCGCATCCGATCTTGATCGCTTGATTCGCGAAGAAGCGATCTCTGTTACAGAAGCTAATGGGACAGCTCAACCGGTGACAGCAGCGACTGAAACACCCGCTAAAGATCCAGAGCAAGAAGAAAAATTGGCTAAGAAAAAGGTCATCTCTATTGATGCCGGTCGCAAGTACTTCTCACCGGATCAAATCAAGGAAATCATTGATGAAGCTAGCAAGACGGGTTATACCGATTTGCATCTCTTAGTGGGAAATGACGGCTTACGCTTTGTCCTTGATGACATGTCCTTGCAAGTGGGAGATGCGTCCTACTCAAGTCAAGCGGTCAAAGAGGCTGTAGAAAAAGGAACCAAAGCCTACTATGACGATCCAAATGGAACAGCCTTGACTCAGGCTCAAATGGATGACATTTTGGCTTATGCCAAATCCAAGAAAATAGGGGTCATTCCAACAATCAATAGCCCAGGGCACATGGATGCAATTCTGACAGCTATGGATCAATTGGGGATTGAAAACCCTCACTTTAATTACTTTGGTACGAAAAAGTCAGAACGGACCGTTGATTTAGACAACCAAAAAGCTCTAGATTTCACCAAAGCCTTGGTGGACAAGTATGCGGCTTATTTCAGTGGCAAGACAGAAATCTTTAACATCGGCTTGGACGAATATGCCAATGATGCAACAGATGCCCATGGTTGGCAGGTCCTTCAAGCTAGCAAGCATTGGCCAGATGAAGGCTATCCAGATAAAGGCTACGAAAAATTCATCCAATATGCCAATGATCTAGCGGCTATTGTGAAAAAACACAAGATGAAACCAATGGCCTTCAACGATGGTATCTACTACAATGGCGATACCTCCTACGGAACCTTTGATAAGGATATCATTGTATCCTACTGGACAGGTGGTTGGAACGGCTATGATGTGGCTTCGTCAAAATTCCTATCTGAACTAGGCCATCAAATTCTTAATACCAATGATGCTTGGTATTATGTCCTCAGCCGGGATAAGGCTGGATCTGGCTGGTACAATCTGGATCAAGGACTCGAAGGGATTTCCAAGTCAGCGATTGATATTGTTCAAAAAAATGATGGGGCTAAGGTTCCCTTCATTGGTGGGATGGTAGCTGCCTGGGCAGATACGCCATCCGCAACCTATAAAAAAGAGCTACTCTTCAAGCTCATGCACGCTTTTGCGGATAAGAATGCGGACTACTTTGTAGCAGATCCTGAAGTCGTTGAAAAAGCTCTGGCGGAAGCTCCAACTGATTTGGACCACTACACACCGGATTCCCTAGTAGCCTTTACAGCAGCAAAAAATGCGCTGGAAGGAGTAGGAGCAGAGACGACTCGAGCAGAAGCTAAAGAACTGATTGCTTCTCTCAAAGCTGCTCAAGAGTCCTTAGTCTATACAGAAAGCTATGCCAAAGAGTTGGCAGACAAGGAAGCTGCTGAAAAACTAGCTAAGAGCAAGGTGATTTCCATTGACGCAGGACGCAAATACTTCTCGCTAGATCAGTTGAAACGGATCGTAGACAAGGCCAGTGAGCTAGGCTACTCTGACTTGCACCTCCTTGTCGGAAACGATGGTATGCGCTTCGTCCTCGATGATATGACGGTGGAAGCTAATGGCAAGACTTATGCCAGCGATGACGTGAAACAGGCCCTTCTCGAAGGAACCAAAGCCTACTATGACGATCCAAATGGTCAAGCCTTGACCCAAGCAGAGATGGACGAATTGTTGGCTTATGCGACTTCTAAAGGAATTGGCTTGATCCCAGCAGTCAATAGTCCAGGTCATATGGATGCTATCTTGGTAGCGATGGAAAAACTAGGTATCGAACATCCACAAGCGACCTTTGATACGGTTTCCAAGACAACCATGGATTTGACCAACGAAGAAGCGGTTAATTTCACCAAGGCCCTCATTGGCAAGTACATGGACTATTTCAAAGGCAAGTCTAAGATCTTTAACTACGGAACAGACGAATACGCTAATGATGCTACTAATGCCCAAGGCTGGTACTACCTCAAATGGTATGAACTCTATGGTAAGTTTGCGGACTATTCTAATAGTCTGGCAGCCATGGCCCGTGAAAAAGGCTTGCAGCCAATGGCCTTTAACGATGGCTTCTACTATGGAGACGAAGATGATGTTACCTTTGACAAGGACGTCTTGATTTCTTACTGGTCTAAAGGATGGTGGGGCTATAACCTCGCATCACCACAGTACCTCGCAGACAAGGGCTATAAATTCCTCAATACCAACGGTGACTGGTACTATGTTTTGGGCCATAGAGGAGATCAAAGCTATCCACTCGATAAAGCTCTTCAACATTCAGAAACCGTCCCATTTGAACAATTAGCTTCAACCAAATACCCTGATGTGAAATTACCAGTGTCCGGAAGTATGTTGGGAATCTGGGCAGATGAACCAGCTAATGAATACAAGGAAGAAGAAGTCTTCCAGGTCATGGAAGCATTTGCCAACCACAATAAGGACTACTTCAAAGCTAACTATACAGCCCTTCATGCGGCTCTTGCCAATGTTCCAACAGATCTTTCCATCTACACTGAGGAATCTCGTTCAGCTCTTGCAACGGTTCTAGATCAGTTAAATTGGAAGATCAGTCGTGCTAACCAAGAAAAAGTGGCAGAGCAGGTTGAACAGGTCACTCAAGCTCTCAGTCAATTGAAACCAATCACCCAAGTGGGAAGCCAAGCAGAAGATGATGTCAGAGCCTTGGTAGCAGACATACCAAGTTTGGAAGTTGTCGAAAAAGAACTGGATTTTGAAGTTGTCGAACGGACCAATCCAGATCTAGCCAAGGGTGAACGAAAAGTGGTTCAAGTAGGTGTCAAAGGCCAGCAGCGTGAATTTGTTGCGGTTTCTACCCTTGATGAGAGCCGCCAAGTAGTAGGAACTGAAGTTTCGAAAGAAGCTGTTGCTGAGATTGTGGAAGTGGGCACCAAGGAGGCAGAAGTGATCACTCCGACTCCAGGTTTACAGAATGGTCCAAGTCCTCAACCAGACTTACCTCAAGTTGATCAAGGAGGTCATCTTCAAGTAAGACCAATAGTCTCTGAAGTGAAGCCACTTGTGAACGCTCAGCCAGCTCCAGTCGCTTCAGAACAAAAAACAGTAGAAGAAGCTCAGCCAGCACCGGTGCAAGACCAAACACCGTCTAGTCATCAGCTTCCTCAGACTGGACAAGAATCTGTGCTAGGTTTGGCCTTGCTTGGAGCGATCTTAGGAGCGACAGGCATGAGTCTCAAAGGACGTAAAGAAGACTAATCAGCCCCCCGATTGAACTAAGTTTTTCTATTTTCCAGACATGGAAAAGGAAAGACTTGGTTCTTTTTTTGCCTCGGAAACTGTACCCGGACAGTTCTCTCTTTTCCGCCTTGTTCAGCTTGGATGAACTTGATAAAATAAAAACATGACACGATACAAAGCAACTATTTCTTACGATGGAACTCTATTTGCGGGTTTCCAACGCCAACCGCATGCCCGTAGTGTGCAAGAAGAAATCGAGAAGACCTTGATGCGTCTCAATCAAGGAAATCCTGTGACCATCCATGGAGCGGGCCGGACGGATGCAGGTGTCCATGCCCTTGGACAGGTCATCCACTTTGATCTCCCCCAGCCACGGGACGAGGAGAAGCTCCGTTTTGCCCTCGATACCCAAACCCCAGAGGATATTGACTTTATCCGGGTGGAGCAAGTGCCCGAGGACTTTCATTCACGCTACCAGAAGCACAGCAAGACCTATGAATTTATCGTGGATTATGGTCGTCCCAAGAATCCCATGATGCGTCACTATGCTACCCACTATCCCTATCCCTTGGATGTGGAAAAGATGCGAGCAGCCATCCAAAAGTTGGAGGGAACCCATGATTTCACCGGTTTTACAGCTTCGGGTACCAGTGTGGAAGACAAGGTTCGCACGATTACAGAGGCTCGCTTGGTCGAGGACGTGGCAAATCATCGTCTTCTCTTTACCTTTTCGGGCAATGGTTTCCTCTACAAGCAAATCCGCAATATGGTGGGAACTTTGTTGAAGATCGGAAATGATCGGATGCCGATAGAGCAGATCGATCTGATTTTAGAAAAGAAGGATCGCAATCTAGCAGGTCCTACAGCAGCGCCAAATGGCTTATATTTAAAGGAGATCCGTTATGAGTAATGAATTGATTCTAGCTATTTCAGGAAATGATATTTTTAGTGGGGGAGGTCTTCACGCAGACCTTGCGACCTATACAACCAACAAACAGCATGGCTTTGTAGCGGTGACTTGTTTGACCGCTATGACGGAGAACGGTTTTGAAGTGATTCCGGTGGATCCGACAACCTTTGCTCAACAGCTCAACTCTCTCAAGGATGTTCCTTTCTCTGCTATTAAGCTCGGCCTCTTGCCAAATGTTGAAGTGGCAGATTTAGCCTTGGACTATGTCAAAGCCCATGCGGAGATCCCCGTGGTACTAGACCCCGTCTTGGTCTGCAAGGAAACCCATGACGTGGAAGTATCAGCCCTTCGAGATGAATTGATCAAGTTCTTCCCTTATGTGACCATCATCACGCCAAACCTACCAGAAGCTGAGATCTTGACTCAAAGCAAGATTCAATCGCTCGACGATATGAAGGAGGCAGCTCGCAAGCTCAATGAATTGGGAGCAGCCACTGTCGTGGTCAAAGGGGGCAACCGCCTCAACAAGGAAAAAGCCATCGATGTCTTTTATGACGGCCAAGACTTTACGGTCTTCGAAGAAGACATTTTAGAAAAGAATAATACAGGAGCTGGTTGTACCTTTGCCTCTAGTATTGCAAGCCAGTTAGTCCAAGGGAAGGCAACCTTAGAAGCTGTTAAGGCTTCAAAAGCGTTCGTCTACCAAGCCATTCAAAAATCAGATCAATATGGAGTAGTTCAATATGACCAATAAACGTACCCAAGTAATCGCGCATTTAGCCATTTTAACCGCCTTGACAGTTGTGCTAGGCTATTATACCAAGTTGCCAACTCCGACCGGGATGGTGACCTTGCTGGATCTAGGCGTCTACTTTACCGCCTTTTATCTGGGGCGCAAAGAAGGAGCAGTGGTCGGTGGTCTTGGTGCCTTTCTCTTGGACCTCCTCTCTGGCTATCCTCAATGGATGTTCTTTAGTCTCTTGTTCCACGGAGCTCAAGGCTACTTTGCTGGCTTTAAAGGAAAAGCCCGTTACATCGGTCTGCTTCTAGGAACGGTTATCATGGTAGGCGGCTATGCCCTAGCATCAGCGCTCTTTTTAGGAAATACCTGGGTAGCGGCCATTGAAGAGGTTCCTCATAATTTGGTTCAAAACTTCGTTGGGATGGCTCTGGGATATGCTCTGTACCATTTCTTGCCAAAGAAGGGGAATTAGAGGATGGAGTTAGAGCAATTAAAAAGAGAAACCCAGGAGATTTTGCTGGATCTTTTATCCAAGGCCAATCTGCGTCAGGGACAAATCCTCGTATTAGGCCTGTCCACCAGTGAAGTCGCTGGCGCAAGTATCGGGAAGAACTCAAGCCTAGAGATTGGGCAAGCCATTGTGAAAACCATCCTAGATACCCTAACTCCCAAAGGGATTTACTTAGCTGTCCAAGGATGTGAGCATCTTAACCGCGCTCTGGTGGTCGAACGTGAACTAGCAGAAAAGAAAGACTTAGAAATCGTCAATGTACTACCGAGCCTCCATGCGGGTGGTGCCGGACAGTTGGCAGCCTTCGGTTATATGAAAGACCCAGTCGAAGTTGAATTTATCACAGCTCAGGCTGGTTTGGATATTGGAGATACCTCTATCGGCATGCATGTCAAGCATGTGCAAGTACCCGTTCGCCCTGTCTTGAAAGAACTGGGTGGCGCTCATGTGACGGCTCTAGCGAGTCGTCCAAAGTTAATCGGTGGGGCGCGTGCTACTTATCAAGAAGATCCACTTCGAAAATCTTAATAGTAAGGAAACTAGTTCAGGCATGGACTAGTTTTTTTTGTTCCGGGTTAATTTTTGAGATAGGAAAGAGATTTTAAATCTTTGGGTCTCCAGAAACCACTATGAAATTCCTCTAAAAAGAAGCAGTTTCCACAAAACCAAGATGCCCAAAAACTTGCATTTTCGAAGTTTTATGGTAAAATTATTAGGAATGACTATATTATTTTAAGGAGAGACAGAATGTCTGTATCATTTGAAAACAAAGAAACAAACCGCGGAGTATTGACTTTTACCATCAGTCAAGACCAAATTAAACCAGCTTTAGACCGCGTGTTTGAGTCTGTTAAGAAAAACTTGAACGTACCAGGATTCCGTAAAGGTCACCTTCCACGTCCGATCTTCAACCAACGTTTTGGTGAAGAATCACTTTATCAAGATGCTTTGAACGATCTTCTTCCAGCAGCTTATGAAGCAGCAGTAAAAGAAGCAGGCCTTGAAGTAGTTGCTCAACCAACTTTTGACGTTGTATCAATGGAAAAAGGTCAAGATTGGACATTGACAGCAAATGTTGTTACAAAACCAGAAGTAAAATTGGGTGCTTACAAAGACCTTGAAGTATCTGTAGAAGTTTCTAAAGAAGTAACAGATGAAGATGTAGATGCACGTATCGAACGCGAACGCAACAACTTGGCTGAATTGGTAATCAAAGAAGGACCAGCAGCTGAAGGTGATACCGTTGTGATCGACTTTGTAGGTTCTGTTGACGGTGTTGAGTTTGACGGAGGAAAAGGAGATAACTTCTCACTTGGACTTGGTTCAGGTCAATTCATCCCAGGTTTCGAAGACCAATTGGTTGGACACTCAGCTGGTGAGACAGTTGATGTCATCGTAACTTTCCCAGAAAACTACCAAGCAACTGACCTTGCGGGTAAAGAAGCAAAATTCGTGACAACCATCCACGAAGTAAAAGCAAAAGAAGTACCAGCTCTTGACGATGAATTGGCAAAAGACATCGATGAAGAAGTTGAAACTCTTGCTGAATTGAAAGAAAAATACCGCAAAGAGTTGGCTGAAGCAAAAGAAGAAGCTTACAAAGATGCAGTTGAGTCAGCAGCGATTGACCTTGCAGTAGAAAATGCAGAAATCGTTGACCTTCCAGAAGAAATGATCCACGAAGAAGTACACCGTGCTGTTAACGAATTCCTTGGAAACATGCAACGTCAAGGAATCTCTCCAGACATGTACTTCCAAATCACTGGTACAACTCAAGAAGATCTTCACAAACAATATGAAGCAGATGCAGCAGCACGTACTAAGACAAACCTTGTCGTAGAAGCAGTTGCTAAAGCAGAAGGCTTCGAAGCAACTGACGAAGAAGTAACTGCAGAAATCGAACAATTGGCAGCAGACTATAACATGCCAGTTGAACAAGTTCGTAGCTTGCTTTCACCAGAAATGTTGAAACACGACATCGCTGTGAAGAAAGCTGTTGAAGTGATCACAAGTACTGCAAAAGTAAAATAAAAAAGACGATCTTCCATCTTGATGGAAACAAGTCATAAGAAGAAAAGCTGAGGCCATGTGTCCCGGCTTTTCTCTTCTTCTTGGCGCGGAATTTTCCTTTGACGAAAGGGGAAAATTATCGTACAATAGAGTGTAACGATAAATGATGTATTCTAGGGGTATCCTCTTTTTTAATGAAAAAGAGTGTTGCCTTGAGATAAAAATGAAGGAGATCTACCTTGGAATTAGAAGTATTTGCTGGACAAGAAAAAAGTGAACTTTCAATGATTGAAGTAGCCCGTGCGATTTTGGAGTCACGTGGGCGTGATCATGAAATGTATTTCAATGACCTGGTCAATGAAATTCAAAACTACCTCGAAAAATCAAACAGTGAAATTCGTGAAGCTCTTCCCTTGTTCTATACAGAATTAAATGTGGATGGAAGCTTTATCCCACTAGGAGACAACAAATGGGGACTTCGCTCATGGTATGCAATCGATGAGGTAGATGAAGAAATCATCGCTCTTGAAGAAACTGATGAAGACGAAGAGCCTAAGAAACGTAAGAAAAAACGTGTCAACGCCTTTATGGATGGAGACGAAGACGCGATCGATTACAATGCGGATGATCCAGAAGACGAAGATGTCTATGAAGCAGATCCAGCGCTTACTTACGATGATGAAAATCCAGAAGATGAGAAGGATGAAGTGGAAGCCTATGACGCTGAAATCAATGAAATCTCACCAGATGAGTTGGATGAAGAAGTTGAGTTAAGTGACGAAGAAGACGAAGAAGAGTCTTACGAAGACGAAGAATAATAATCCAAAAAACAAGGAATTCGTTCCTTGTTTTTTGTTTGCTTGAAGGAGGCTTCAAGGAGGAGTATAATAAGGGTGTAAGAATGATGTAGCGAAGAAGGAGGAAGGACATATGGACTGGATACTTGATCAAAGTTTGGTGGATTTGGGGATTGAGACAGTTGTAATCGGAGTGGCCAAACAGGTGGACCCACAAGCTCCCTTATCTGCAACTTTTCTAGCTAAAAAGAAGGAGATGGAAACTTGGGCCTTAAATTGTGATCTCAGCTCGGTGAAAGAGGAGGCAGCTGTACAAGGCTATATGGACTTGTTGAAGGAAGTAGGGCGTAGTGTCAAAAAGAACCCGCCAACTATTCTCGCTTTGATTAAGAATATCCAAAGTCGAGGCTTCCTACCGACGATCAATAGTGTGATTGATATCTATAATGTTGAATGTCTCCGTTCCTTTTTAGCCATTGGAGGGCATGATCTGGATAAAATCCAGGGACCAATCGAGTTTACGATTAGTCAAAGAGAGGATACCTTTTTGCCCATCTTATCAACAGAAAAGCATGTTAGTGAAACCGATCCGGTCTACCGAGATCAAGAGGGTATTATGGCCTGGCTAGATGTGAGAGATGGTGAACGCTATAAGATGGAGGAAACTACCCGCAATGCCCTCTTTATCATCCAGGGAAACAGAGCGATATCTGTAGAGATGCGCTTGGAAGCACTGGAGCGGATTAGAGAAGACTTGTCATCTTGCATGCCCGATTTAGAATTTGAAAAATATCTGGTTACCCCCAGTGAGACAATTCCAGTCCCTTAAAGAAGAACTCCTATATTCGGGATGAGTTCTCATCTGGACATAAGAGAGATGTGAAGTATCCAACACTCTTCTTGACCTGTGAGAATCTGCAAACTTTGAAAAAAGTTTGAAAAAAATCTTGACAAGAAAGTAGAAGATTGATATACTAGTAAGGTACTCAATCGCGGGGATGGCGGAATTGGCAGACGCGCAGGACTAAGGATCCTGTGACCGCTTTAGGTCGTGAGGGTTCAAGTCCCTCTCTCCGCATCGGATAATCAAGGCAGCTTCGGCTGTCTTTTTTCTTGTTCATTTAGGAGAAAGATTGCTTGAAAGAGAAGAAAACGCTTTAAAGCTTCAGGAAAAGCTAGCATTTTCAATGAAAAAGTGATAAAATAAACAATGTAAGTGGTTTAACCACAATAAATTAGAGGAGGCCTACAACTAATGGCAATCGTTTCAGCAGAAAAATTTGTCCAAGCAGCTCGTGACAATGGTTACGCAGTTGGTGGATTTAATACAAACAACCTTGAGTGGACTCAAGCTATCTTGCGTGCAGCAGAAGCTAAAAAAGCTCCAGTTTTGATTCAAACTTCTATGGGTGCTGCTAAATACATGGGTGGTTACAAAGTAGCTCGCAACATGATCGCTAACCTTGTTGAAGCAATGGGTATCACTGTACCAGTTGCAATCCACCTTGACCATGGTCACTACGAAGATGCTCTTGAGTGTATCGAAGTTGGTTACACTTCAATCATGTTCGACGGATCACACCTTCCAGTTGAAGAAAACCTTAAATTGGCGAAAGAAGTTGTAGAAAAAGCTCACGCTAAAGGTATCTCAGTTGAAGCTGAAGTTGGTACAATCGGTGGTGAAGAAGATGGTATCGTTGGTAAAGGTGAATTGGCACCAATCGAAGATGCTAAAGCAATGGTTGCTACAGGAATCGACTTCTTGGCAGCAGGTATTGGTAACATCCACGGTCCATACCCAGCAAACTGGGAAGGTCTTGACCTTGACCACTTGAAGAAATTGACAGAAGCTCTTCCAGGATTCCCAATCGTATTGCACGGTGGTTCAGGTATCCCTGATGAGCAAATCAAAGAAGCTATCAAACTTGGTGTTGCGAAAGTTAACGTTAACACTGAGTGCCAAATCGCATTCGCTAACGCAACTCGTCAATTCGTACGTGAATACGATGCAAACGAAGCAGAATACGACAAGAAGAAACTCTTCGACCCACGTAAATTCTTGAAACCAGGATTCGAAGCAATCACAGCTTCAGTTGAAGAACGTATCGACGTATTTGGTAGCGAAAACAAAGCTTAATCTTGCTTGAAACGTTATTAACCAGAGGTTTATCCATAAGGATAAGCCTTTTTTTGATTTTACATTGATTTTTTCTAACTAATGGTAAATGAATAAAATAGTAAGATAAAATTAATTCGAAGTTACATACAAATGTTAATATATTTACTTCTGTGATGAGTTGTGATAAAATGAAATCAGTTTTAGGTATATAGGAGGTAGTGTGAATATGAAAAACACTAAATTATTGTTAACAGTTTTAATAGCTGGATCGTTGCTAACGGCTTGTCATACAAATAATGTATCGAAAGATACTACTTTGCCTGAAAAAAATCCAACTGTAAAATCAGATTCTACATCTAAGTCTAAAAAGAGTTCATCAGTGAAAGATGTTACAAAAGAGAGTTCGAGTGTAGAGGAGATGAATTCGTTGGCAAAACAATCGAAATCAACTGAGGAAATTTACGCAACTGGAGATATTGTTGTAGGGGAGAATGGTGATGTAAAACCTGGGATTTATGATTTGGAAATAACAGGAGGTTCAGGAAATATTTTCGGTAATAGGAAGAATCATCTTATGTTGTTTATAAATTGGTTAGGAGGTGCACCAGGCACTTCTGTAGACTATCCCTCAAAAATCAGAATAATTTTATTTGAAGGAGATTCATTAGAACTAAAAAGTATCTCTAAAGTTAAATTTACTGCTGTTCCTGCCCAAGTACAAATGACTAATGAATTAGGAATTGGTGAGTATGTCGTAGGTCGCGATATAAAAGCTGGCACATATAAATTGACTACAAATGTAAAAATGGATCCTCAATTTGATAATTTAGGTTGGACAGTTGATATTTATAATATTTCAACAAAAAAGACGAAAGAACAAACTTTAACTCCTGGTAATCAAGATGTTGTTGTGAAGCTAGAAGACGGTGATATAATTTCAACTAGTTTATATAATACAGATCAGGATGTACCAAGTGATGATGCTAGATTAATTTTCACTGAATATAAATAGATTAATAATTAACCAGAGGTTTATCCGTAAGGATAAGCCTTTTTGATTTCTCTTTTTCTAAGAAATGTTTGTTTCAAACAAATAATGATTGCGATTCTGACAATTTAAGGTTATAATAAACAAAAACGAAGCAAGTAGGTAGGAAATGAAAAAACAGGAAAGACTGAATGAGATTATCAATCTGGTCAATAAGGCTGGAACCGTTTATGTTCAAGACATCATGGAAAGTATGCAGGTGTCGGATATGACGGTCCGTCGGGATTTGATTGAATTGGAAAAACAAGGTCTCCTTATTCGGGTTCGAAATGGAGCCAAAAGTAATCAATTCCTCCCATCACGGGAACTGCCCCATGAAGAGAAGTTGCTAAAGAATATTCTGGCTAAGCGTGAGGTAGCGAAGAAAGCTAGCGAACTGATAAAAGAAGGTGAGAGTATCTTCCTTGGGCCGGGGACCTCTGTTGAGGTTCTTTCCGAAGCCATTAATAATAAGGAACTGCGCGTGGTGACAAATTGTCTACCGATTTTCCAAGAGTTGTTAAAGAAGAAAAGTGATACCTTTAAGGTAATCCTCTTAGGAGGGGAGCTTCGAGAAACCAGTCAAGCTTTTGTCGGCGAGATAACGAACACTCTCATGGAAAGAATGTACTTCTACAAGATGTTTTTTAGTGGGAATGGCATTGTGGATGGGCGCGTTCTGACCTCTTCTTTTGAAGAAGCCTATACGCAAAAGTTGGCCTTAGAACGTTCTTCTGAAGCTTACCTACTGATTGACTCCTCCAAGATTGGCAAGGAAGACTTTACCTCTATCTGTTCCTTGAAAAAAGTAACTGCGGTGATAACGGACGATGCATCTGAGAAAGCACATGAAGAATTAGAGGAATATACACGTGTGATTGTATAAATAATAAACTGAAAAGAGAGAGCGATTCTCTCTTTTTTTGTTTATTACAAACAATTTAGGGCTAAAAAATAATAAAAAATGAAGAAAAAATGAAAAAAATAAACAAAAATAGTTGACAACAAACAAAATTAGCGCTATACTGTGTTTGTGAATAACAAAACGAAGTCGAATGAAGAAAGAGGAGAACTTTCTTTGTTGACGGAAATGCAAAAAGGAGAAGCATATGGCAATTGTAGTTGGTGCGGATGCAGCAGGTATTCGCTTAAAAGAAGTAGTCAAAGAATATTTGGAAGCAGAAGGTTTCCAAGTGGTGGATGTCACTGAAGAAGGGCAAGACTTTGTTGATGTGACCTTAGCTGTTGCAAAAGAAGTGAAACAAGCAGAAGATAATCTGGGTATTGTTATTGACGCTTACGGAGCTGGTCCATTTATGGTCGCAACTAAAATTAAAGGAATGGTTGCAGCAGAGGTTTCAGATGAGCGTTCCGCTTACATGACTCGTGGCCACAACAATTCTCGCATGATCACCATGGGGGCTCAAATCGTGGGTGATCAATTGGCCAAAAATATTGCCAAAGGTTTTGTAAACGGTAAGTATGACGGCGGTCGCCACCAAATCCGTGTCGACATGCTTAACAAGATGTGCTAAGGGGAGGAGTAAACGAATGAAAATTGCAATTGGATGTGACCATATTGTCACAAATGAAAAAATGGCTGTTTCTGAATTTTTGAAATCAAAAGGCTATGAAGTCCTTGACTTCGGAACCTATGACCATGCGCGCACCCACTATCCAATTTTTGGGAAAAAGGTTGGGGAAGCAGTAGTGAGTGGTCAAGCAGATCTTGGTGTATGTATCTGTGGAACTGGTGTTGGGATTAACAACGCGGTTAACAAGGTTCCGGGTGTCCGTTCAGCCTTGGTCCGCGATATGACCTCTGCTCTTTATGCGAAAGAAGAACTCAATGCCAACGTGATTGGTTTTGGTGGGAAGGTCACAGGAGAACTTCTGATGTGTGACATTTTGGAAGCCTTCATCCATGCGGAATACAAACCAAGTGAAGAAAACAAGAAATTGATTGCCAAGATTCAACATTTGGAAACCCACAACGACCATCAAGAAGATGAGGATTTCTTCACAGAATTCCTTGAAAAATGGGACCGTGGGGAATACCACGACTAAGAGGTGAGTCTATGATACTAACGGTAACCATGAACCCTTCAATCGACATTTCCTATCCATTAGAAACTTTACACTTGGATACGGTCAATCGAGTTGACAAGGTAAGCAAAACCGCAGGTGGTAAGGGACTCAATGTCACACGGGTCCTAGCAGAGATTGGAGATCCTGTATCAGCGACTGGTCTGATTGGTGGTTCAACAGGCCAATTTATCTTGGACCATCTGGATCAGGAAATCGGCAAAGAATTCTTTGAAATTCAAGGGGAGACCCGGAATTGTATTGCGATCCTTCACGAAGGTCAACAAACAGAAATCTTAGAAAAAGGTCCATCTGTTTCTGAAGAAGAAGGGCAAGCCTTTCTGGCTCACTTTGAAGCTTTGCTTCCAGATGTAGCAGTTGTTGCTATCTCAGGAAGTTTACCAGCTGGTTTACCAGTTGATTATTATGTGAAATTAGTCGAGCATGCTAAGAAGGCAGGAAAACCAGTTGTTCTTGATTGTTCAGGTGTTTCCTTGGAAAAAGCTCTAGTAGCTCCTATTAAACCAACGGTTATCAAGCCCAATAATGAAGAGTTGTCTCAACTCTTGGGCTACGAGGTGACCAAGGATCTGGATCAATTAAAAGAGGTCCTTCAATCTAACTTGTTTAAAGGGATTGACTGGGTCATCGTCTCCCTAGGAGCTGACGGTGCCTTTGCCAAACATGGTGATGTCTTCTATAAAGTGGACATTCCAAAAATTGAAGTGGTCAATCCAGTAGGATCTGGCGATTCGACGGTTGCTGGGATTGCCTCAGCTCTCTATCATCAGGAAGACGACCAAGCACTTTTAACCAAAGCCAATGTCCTTGGCATGTTGAATGCTCAAGAAGCAACGACAGGCCATATCAATATTCATCGCTATGATGATTTGTATCAACAGATAAATGTAAAAGAGGTATAAGATGGTATTAACAGAACAAAAACGCAACTATTTAGAAAAATTGAGCACCAAAGAGGGTGTAATCTCAGCCTTGGCCTTTGACCAACGTGGTGCCTTGAAACGCCTCATGGCTCAATACCAAGACACAGAACCAACAGTGGCTCAAATGGAAGAGTTGAAGGTCTTGGTGGCTGAAGAATTGACACCATTCGCATCTTCTATGCTCTTGGACCCTGAGTATGGACTTCCAGCGACTAAGGTTTTGGATGCGGAAGCAGGGCTCTTGTTGGCTTATGAAAAAACAGGCTACGACACTTCAAGCACCAAGCGTCTGCCAGACTGCCTCAACCTTTGGTCAGCTAAACGCATCAAAGAGCAAGGTGCAGATGCAGTGAAATTCTTGCTCTACTATGATGTGGATAGTGCAGAAGAACTCAACCAAGAAAAACAAGCTTACATCGAACGCATCGGTTCAGAATGTGCGGCAGAAGAAATTCCATTCTTCCTTGAAATCTTGGCTTACGATGAAACAATCGCTGATGCAGGTTCTGTAGAATACGCTAAAGTGAAACCTCGCAAAGTCATCGAAGCGATGAAAGTCTTCTCAGACCCCCGCTTTAACATCGATGTTTTGAAAGTAGAAGTTCCAGTCAACGTCAAATATGTAGAAGGATTTGGCGATGGTGAAATCGTGCATAGTCGTGAAGAAGCTGCAGCCTTCTTTAAAGAACAAGAAGAAGCAACCAAGCTTCCATATATCTACTTGAGTGCAGGTGTTTCTGCTAAACTCTTCCAAGAAACCTTAGTTTTTGCGCATGAAGCAGGAGCGAACTTCAACGGAGTTCTTTGTGGCCGTGCAACTTGGGCTGGATCTGTAGAAGCCTACATCAAGAATGGGGAAGAAGCAGCTCGTAAATGGTTGCGTACCGAAGGTCGTCGCAACATTGAAGAACTCAACCAAGTCTTGGACCAAGTCGCAACTTCTTGGAAAGAGCGTATTTAACAGTGTAGACCACTCCTTTAACGATGGGCGTTCGAATTTCCTTGAAGAGCCCAGAAAAGACAGCTATAAACAGCTATTTGTTAGAAAAAAACAAAAAAGTTAAAAAGTTGTTAAGAAAGGGTTTACAAAAACAAAAGCGTGTGCTATACTAAATCCATAAGTGAATACAAGGTGAGTGTTAGTAAGTTAGATTACGCATGATCACAGATGAATCGGGGAGAAACCTCTCTGATCTCATTTGTGGTCATTTTTTATACCCTTAACCTTAAATAAACTAGCAAGGAGAGTACCATGTATCGGATTTTAAATCCACTCAATCACAATGTTGCTCTGGTGAGAAATGACAAAGGGGAAGAACTGATTGTCATTGGAAAAGGAATCGTTTTTGGGAAAAAGAAGGGTGACCTAGTCCCTAAAGAAAAGGTAGAAAAGCTCTTTCGGATGAAAACAGAGGAATCCCGAGAGAACTTTATGACTCTGTTAAAAGATGTTCCATTAGACTTCATCACAGTGACCTACGAGATGATCGATTACTTGAGCAAAAAGTATCACTACCCCGTTCAAGAATATATCTATGTGACCTTGACCGACCACATGTTTTGCTCTTACCAGGCAGTGACTCAAGGCAGGTATAAGGAAAGTAATCTTTTGGATATCTCAGAAAACTACCCAGTGGCTTTTGAGATTGCTAAAGAGGCAGTTGATATCTATCGGGAGAAGCTCACAACTAGTTTCCCTGAAGATGAGGTCACTCGTATCGCCTATCATTTCATCAACGCAGAAGGTGAAAATGGAGCGGAGGTCGTGGATTCCATGGACCAGCGCAAAGAAATCTTAAAAGGTGTAGAAGAGGTTTTGGATAGTTATTCAATCAAACGAACCGAGACCAACAACAACTTTTATGATCGTTTCATGATTCATCTTAACTACTTCTTGGATTACCTGGATCGCAATCGGGATGATAATCAATCGCTTCTAGATATGGAGGAACATATCAAAATCTCCTATCCCAAAGCCTTTGAGATTGGTTCCAAGATTTATGATGTGATTTCTAGGGAGACCGGGGTTGACTTGTACAAGAGTGAACGGGTCTATCTGGTCTTGCACATTCAACGCTTATTGTAACAACTTTTGAAAATTAAGAAATTCAAATTGGAGGAATTGGTCATGACCAAAGAAGAAATGACACTATTAGGTTTTGAAATCGTTGCGTATGCAGGGGATGCTCGTTCTAAACTCTTGGAGGCCCTCAAGGCGGCTGAGAAGGGTGACTTCGCTCAAGCGGAAAGCTTGGTAGAAGAAGCAGGAAGCTGTATCGCAGAGGCTCACAAGTCTCAAACAACTATGCTAGCGCAAGAAGCAGCAGGAGAAGACCTCCCATACAGCATTACCATGATGCATGGACAGGACCACTTAATGACAACGATCCTATTAAAAGATGTGATTCATCATCTCATTGAACTATACAAAAGAGGAGCTAAATAATGCATAAATTAATTGAATTAATTGAGAAAGGAAAACCTTTCTTCGAGAAGATTTCTCGTAATAAATATTTGCGTGCGATTCGTGATGGATTTATCGCGGGGATGCCTGTGATCTTATTCTCGTCTATCTTTATATTGATTGCTTACGTCCCAAATGCGTGGGGCTTCCATTGGTCAAAAGAAATTGAGAATTTCTTGATGACACCTTATAGCTATTCGATGGGAATTCTGGCTTTCTTCGTAGGTGGAACCACAGCCAAAGCTTTGACAGATTCTGTCAACCGTGATTTACCTGCAACAAACCAGATCAACTTCTTGTCAACCATGTTGGCATCTATGGTTGGTTTCCTTCTAATGGCAGCTGAACCAGCCAAAGAAGGAGGTTTTCTGACTGCCTTCATGGGAACAAAAGGTCTTTTGACAGCCTTTATTGCAGCCTTCGTTACCGTTAATGTTTACAAAGTCTGCGTGAAAAACAATGTTACGATTCGCATGCCAGACGAAGTTCCACCAAATATCTCTCAAGTATTTAAAGACTTGATTCCATTCACTGTATCAGTGGTTCTCCTTTATGGACTTGAACTGATTGTGAAGGGTAGTCTTGGTGTAACAGTAGCTGAATCTATTGGTACTCTTCTTGCGCCTCTATTCTCAGCAGCAGACGGTTATGTTGGTATTACGATTATTTTCGGTGCCTTTGCCTTCTTCTGGTTTATTGGTATTCACGGCCCATCTATCGTTGAGCCTGCGATTGCAGCGATTACTTATGCAAATGCCGAAGTCAACTTGAACCTTCTTCAACAAGGTATGCACGCTGATAAGATCCTTACATCTGGTACACAAATGTTTATCGTCACTATGGGTGGTACTGGTGCAACTCTTGTTGTTCCGTTCATGTTTATGTGGTTATGTAAATCAAAACGAAATCGTGCTATTGGACGTGCTTCAGTAGTTCCTACATTCTTCGGTGTAAACGAACCAATCTTGTTTGGTGCACCGCTTGTTTTGAACCCAATCTTCTTTATCCCATTCATCTTTGCACCAATTGCAAACGTATGGATCTTTAAGTTCTTTATTGAAACACTTGGCATGAACTCATTTACTGCCAACCTTCCATGGACTACACCAGGACCACTTGGTATTGTTCTTGGTACAAACTTCCAGTTCTTATCATTCGCTCTTGCAGCATTGTTAATTGTAGTAGATATTGCTATCTACTATCCATTCCTCAAGGTTTATGATGAACAAATTCTTGAAGAAGAACGTTCAGGTAAAGCTAATGATGAATTAAAAGAAAAAGTAGCTGCAAACTTTAACACTGCAAAAGCAGATGCTATTCTTGCAAAAGCTGGAGTAGAACCAGCACAAAATACAATTACTGAAGAAACAAACGTCCTCGTTCTTTGTGCGGGTGGTGGAACAAGTGGTCTTCTTGCCAATGCTTTGAATAAAGCCGCAGAAGAGTATAAAGTTCCAGTTAAAGCTGCAGCAGGTGGCTATGGAGCCCACCGTGAAATGTTGCCAGAATTTGACCTTGTTATCTTGGCGCCTCAGGTTGCTTCCAACTTCGAAGATATGAAGGCTGAAACAGATAAACTAGGCATCAAATTGGCTAAGACTGAAGGAGCTCAATACATTAAGTTGACTCGTGATGGTAAAGGCGCTCTCGCATTCGTTCAGGCGCAATTTGAAGAATAAGAACTAAAAAGTGAGATGGAGATGGATGGCTCACTAACTCCTCTCCCCTCACTTTTCATTTTATCCAATCAAGAAATAGGTGAAAAAATGACAAAAACACTTCCTAAAGATTTTATTTTTGGTGGCGCAACTGCAGCTTATCAGGCAGAAGGTGCGACTCATACAGACGGTAAAGGACCTGTTGCATGGGACAAATACTTAGCAGACAACTATTGGTATACTGCTGAGCCAGCAAGTGATTTCTACCATAAATATCCAGTAGACTTACAGTTGGCTGAAGAATATGGCGTAAACGGAATTCGTATTTCTATTGCTTGGTCACGTATTTTCCCAACTGGCTATGGTGAAGTAAATCCAAAAGGGGTAGAATTCTATCACAATCTATTTGAGGAATGCCACAAACGCCATGTGGAGCCTTTTGTAACCCTTCACCACTTTGATACTCCTGAAGCTCTTCACTCAAACGGAGACTTCTTGAATCGTGAAAATATCGAACACTTCGTAGATTATGCTGCCTTCTGTTTTGAAGAATTCCCAGAAGTCAACTATTGGACAACCTTTAATGAAATTGGACCAATCGGTGATGGTCAATACTTAGTCGGAAAATTCCCTCCAGGGATTCAGTATGACCTTGCCAAAGTTTTCCAATCACACCACAATATGATGGTTTCGCATGCCCGAGCTGTGAAATTGTATAAAGACAAAGGATATGAAGGTGAAATTGGAGTTGTGCACGCTCTTCCAACTAAGTATCCGTTGGATCCAGAAAATCCAGCAGACGTTCGGGCGGCTGAATTGGAAGATATCATCCATAACAAGTTTATTCTAGATGCAACCTACCTTGGACACTATTCCGATAAAACCATGGAAGGTGTAAACCACATTCTTTCAGTTAATGGTGGTAGCTTGGATCTTCGTGAGGAAGACTTTGCAGCGCTTGAAGCAGCTAAAGATTTAAACGACTTCCTTGGAATTAACTACTACATGAGTGACTGGATGGAAGCCTTTGATGGTGAAACTGAAATCATCCACAATGGTAAAGGGGAGAAAGGAAGCTCTAAATACCAAATCAAAGGTGTTGGTCGTCGTGTAGCTCCTGACTATGTACCTCGCACTGACTGGGACTGGATCATTTATCCTCAAGGGCTATATGATCAGATTATGCGTGTGAAGGCGGATTATCCAAACTATAAGAAAATCTACATCACTGAAAACGGACTGGGCTACAAAGATGAGTTTGTGGACAATACGGTTTATGACGATGGACGGATTGATTATGTGAAACAACACTTGGAAGTTCTGTCCGATGCGATTGCGGATGGGGCAAACGTCAAAGGCTACTTCATTTGGTCACTCATGGACGTCTTCTCTTGGTCAAATGGTTACGAAAAACGCTATGGTCTCTTTTATGTGGACTTTGAAACCCAAGAGCGCTATCCGAAGAAGTCAGCTCACTGGTACAAGAAAGTAGCAGAAAGCCAAGTGATTGAATAAAGAAATAAACATGTAAGAAGGCTTATCCGTAAGGGTAGGTCTTTTTTGGTTCTCTTATTTGGAAAAGTGTTTATTGTAAACAAAACAATTCACTCATTTCTAGTAATAATTTTTTGTTTGAAGGGCCAATATAGTTTTTACATAATATAATTAAATTGTTGAGTTAATATTAGGAGATTATGATTCATATTGATCAAAATAGTTTGCCTTTTTACAATTCGTAGCCTGCCCCTAAGGGCAGGTTTTTTGGTGTCTTAAGGAAACTATTTAACAGAATTTTTGATTAAAAGTTTCATTTTAAGAGAGAAATCTCTAATTTCATAATCAATAAGCAAACGCTTGCATTCCTTTTTTTATTAGATTATAATAGGTTGGTATAAAGCCTTCTGTAATAATATTGAGAAAGTGTAGAAAGTAAGGATTTAGAATATTTGTAGTCAAAAATACAATGTTGCTTCTTACGATAGGGAGATAGATATGGCAATGATAGAAGTGCAACATCTTCAGAAAAATTTTGTGAAGACAGTTAAGGAGCCGGGGTTAAAGGGAGCCTTGCGCTCCTTTATTCATCCTGAAAAGCAGACCTTTGAAGCGGTCAAGGATTTAACTTTTGAAGTTCCAAAAGGGCAGATTTTAGGATTTATCGGGGCAAATGGTGCTGGGAAGTCGACAACCATCAAAATGCTGACAGGAATTTTAAAGCCGACATCTGGTTTTTGTCGGATTAACGGCAAGATTCCACAGGACAATCGCCAAGATTATGTCAAGGATATTGGAGTCGTTTTCGGACAACGCACCCAGCTATGGTGGGATTTGGCACTGCAAGAGACCTACACGGTCTTGAAGGAGATTTACGATGTGCCAGACTCGCTTTTCCATAAACGCATGGACTTTTTGAATGAAGTCTTGGATTTGAAGGAATTTATCAAGGATCCTGTGCGGACTCTTTCATTGGGTCAACGGATGCGGGCGGATATTGCAGCTTCCTTGCTTCACAATCCCAAAGTTCTCTTTTTAGATGAGCCGACTATTGGTTTGGACGTTTCGGTCAAGGACAACATTCGTCGAGCCATAACTCAGATCAATCAAGAGGAAGAAACTACTATTCTCTTGACCACTCACGACCTGAGTGATATTGAGCAACTCTGTGATCGGATTTTTATGATTGACAAGGGGCAGGAGATTTTTGATGGGACGGTGAGCCAGCTCAAGGAGACCTTTGGCAAGATGAAGACTCTCTCCTTCGATCTGACGCCAGGTCAAAGTCATCTCGTCTCTCATTATGAAGGCTTACCTGATATATCCATTGATAGACAAGGAAATAACCTGACTATTGAATTTGATAGTTCCCGCTACCAATCAGCTGATATTATCAAGCAAACCTTATCTGATTTTGAGGTCCGTGATTTGAAGATGGTAGATACGGATATTGAAGATATTATCCGTCGCTTCTATCGAAAGGAGCTCTAAGATGGTCAAATTGTGGAGACGTTATAAACCCTTTATCAATGCAGGGATTCAGGAGTTGATTAGCTATCGAGTCAACTTTATTCTTTATCGGATTGGCGATGTCATGGGGGCTTTTGTGGCCTTTTATCTCTGGAAGGCTGTCTTTGATTCCTCCCAGGAGCCTTTGATTCAGGGCTTCAGTATGGCGGATATCACCCTCTACATCATCATGAGTTTTGTGACTAATCTTCTGACTAGGTCGGATTCTTCCTTTATGATTGGTGATGAGGTCAAGGATGGTTCCATTATCATGCGCTTGTTGCGACCAGTGCATTTTGCGGCTTCTTACCTCTTTACGGAGCTTGGTTCCAAGTGGTTGATTTTTATCTCTGTTGGACTGCCATTTTTAAGTGTCATTGTTTTGATGAAAATCTTATCTGGGCAAGGGATTGTAGAAGTGCTGGGATTAACCATCCTTTATCTCTTTAGCTTAACCCTAGCCTACCTAATCAACTTTTTCTTTAATATCTGCTTTGGATTTTCAGCCTTTGTGTTTAAAAATCTATGGGGTTCTAATCTACTTAAGACTTCCATAGTGGCCTTTATGTCAGGGAGTCTGATTCCCTTGGCTTTCTTTCCCAAGGTTGTTTCAGATATTCTGTCCTTCTTGCCATTTTCATCCTTGATTTATACTCCGGTTATGATCATTGTTGGGAAATACGATGCCAGTCAGATTCTTCAAGCACTTTTGCTTCAGCTTTTCTGGCTTATAGTGATGGTGGGCTTGTCTCAGTTGATTTGGAAACGAGTCCAGTCATTTATCACCATTCAGGGAGGTTAGTATGAAAAAATATCAACGCATGCATCTGATTTTTATCAGACAGTACATCAAGCAAATCATGGAATACAAGGTAGATTTTGTGGTTGGTGTGTTGGGAGTCTTTCTGACTCAAGGCCTGAACCTCTTGTTTCTCAATGTCATCTTTCAACACATTCCCTCTCTAGAAGGTTGGACTTTTCAAGAAATTGCCTTTATCTATGGATTTTCCTTAATTCCAAAGGGATTAGATCATCTCTTTTTTGACAATCTCTGGGCTTTAGGTCAACGACTAGTTCGAAAAGGAGAGTTTGACAAGTATCTGACTCGTCCTATCAATCCTCTCTTTCACATCCTCGTTGAGACCTTTCAGATTGATGCCTTGGGTGAACTTTTGGTCGGTGGAATTTTACTAGCGACAACGGCGACTAGCATTGCTTGGACTCTTCCAAAATTCCTGATTTTTCTAGTTTGTATTCCTTTTGCGACCTTGATTTATACTTCCTTGAAAATTGCAACAGCCAGTATCGCTTTTTGGACCAAGCAGTCAGGTGCCATGATTTACATTTTCTATATGTTTAATGATTTTGCCAAGTACCCGATTTCCATTTACAATTCGCTCCTTCGTTGGTTAATTAGCTTTATTGTACCTTTCGCCTTTACGGCCTACTATCCTGCCAGCTATTTCTTGCAGGGCAAGGATGTCTTCTTTAATATCGGTGGTTTGATTCTGATTTCTCTTATCTTCTTTTGCATCTCTCTGAAACTTTGGGACAGGGGGGTAGATGCATACGAAAGTGCTGGTTCGTAAGAGCTAAAGTAAGACTAAAACCAAGAAAAGATTTTGTAATGTTTGTTATTGAAGAAGTCAAGAGTGAAGATCAAAAAATGGCAGTTGTCGCTGAGATTTTAAGGGATTTGCCAGAATGGTTTGGAATACCAGAAAGCACGCAAGCCTACATCGAAGGAGCCAAGGACTTGAAGGTGTGGACCGCCTTTTAGGAGAGTAATTTGCTTGGCTTTGTAAGCTTGTCCTATTCTAGTGAAGATTGTGCAGAAATTGATTGTCTCGGTGTAAAAAAAGCTCATCAAGGTAGAGGAATTGGGAGTCAATTGCTTGCTACTTTAGAGAGTGAAGCCGGCAAAAATGTTGATTTTTGCA
Source organism: Streptococcus sp. bf_0095 (assembly GCF_004166885.1). Lineage (GTDB taxonomy): Bacteria > Bacillota > Bacilli > Lactobacillales > Streptococcaceae > Streptococcus. The sequence continues at coordinate 216,133 of NZ_RCYU01000003.1, forward strand.
GGTGAAAACAGTGGCAGAAGGCTCTAATAAAGATTATGACCGAACCAATGTCTTTTATCGCAGTCTTGGCTTTAAAAAACTAGAGATTTTTCCGCAACTGTGGGGGCCTCAAAATCCTTGTCAGATTTTGATTAAAAAGATGAATTAAGAATCCCTTGACATCCTTCCTTATAGTGCTATACTATAAGGGTAATCGCCGATTTAGCTCAGTTGGTAGAGCAACGCACTCGTAACGCGTAGGTCACAGGTTCGATCCCTGCATTCGGCATCGAATGATACAAGACAAATCCCACTTGTGATGGGCTTTTTTTGATGTTGAATCACTTTTTGTACCAAAATTTGTACCAAATGATTATAAAAGTTTTCAAACTCATCCTTAATTGTCTCAATCGTCATGGACTGGAATGGTTTCATGAAGTAGAGGATCTATATAAAAAAACATTTATACCGTCTAGCTCATGGATGTTCATGTAACCAGATAGTCCGATAATTTGACCGCTTATCCAAATTTCCTTGTCACCCTTGCTTTTGTTTGTTATAGTAGGATTATCAAAAGAAGCCAGTCTTCTGATAACATTACAAAAAGAGGTAGTATCATGAAAAAATTAATTGGTTTTGGATTTATCCTTGCAGCTATTGCCGTCATCACCTTTAGTATCATTGGTTATCCGAAAATAGATGCCAATCTTTGGCCCTTGGTTCCAGTTGTCTTGTTTGCTTTCTTTACGCTTGAAAATGCACTTAAGAAAGACTATAAATCCAGCTTGATTTGTGCCATCATTGGTTTTATCATTGCCAATGCCATCTATGACCTTCTTCCGATTTCAAATGGGGTCGTGATTACTGCGGGTGTCTTGGCTTGTCTTGGTCTCGGTTTTCTCTTTCCAGACGCACCAAAAGAAAAATAATGCTTCCAATTTTATTCGCTTCAGGGGCTTGGTTTGAAGAGATTTCTTCAGACCAAGTCCTTTTTATCTGTCTGAAAGAACCACTTAGGGGCTGAAAAGAACCACTTACCGAAAAGGTCTTGTAAGATTTTGAACACCTGTTATAATGTTACTAACAAAGGTTAAGAAAGGAGTCCTATGAAAGTTCGTATCGAATTAGATCCGCAGATGGATGAGCCAGAAATGATCATTCGGGCTCCTCGATTGACGGAGGATGTCGCCCGCTTGCAACAGCTGATCTTGGAGCAAAAAATGACGCCCTTGACCTTTTACAAGGATCGAAGCGAATACTTTGTAGATGTGTCAGAAATTCTCTTCTTTGAGACAGATGGTGAAAAGATCTATGGGCATACCAAAGAAGAAGCTTACGAGGTCCGCCAAAAACTCTACGAGTTGGAAGAGATCTTGCCGATTGCTTTCTGTCGCATCTCCAAGTCGACCATCGTCAATACCAAGCAGATTTATGCTATCGAAAAATCTTTTTCGGGAACCAGTACAGTAAACTTTTATCAAACCCATAAGCAGGTACACGTGTCCCGACACTATTATCAACTCTTAAAAGAACGGTTAAAGGAAATGAGGTAACAAAATGAAAAATAAATTAATTGGGATTTTCTTAATCCTCCTAGCAGCTCTAGTGCTCTTACAAGGCTATTTTGTAAAATGGGAGATCAGTATTTGGACGCTGGGTTGGGTTGTCTTGCTCGCAGTCCTTTCCCTCTCTAGTTTCTTGAAGCGCCACTTTGGTTGGGGCTTCCTATATGGGATTTTGGCCCTCTTCTCCCTTAACGGCCAATACCATTTTCTTCCAGTATCCAATTCGGTGGTCATCTTTTCTTCTATTTTAGCGGTGATTGGTCTCAATATTCTCTTTAAGCCTTCCAAAAAAGTAAAAGCTACTTGGAACTCCTACTCAGCAGGAACATCTTCTCAAACTGCTGGCAATGACATTGATGTCTCCTTCTCTACAGTGACCAAGTATTTGAATGACCAGAATTTTACGGGTGGGAGTGCGGATGTGAGCTTGGGAGAAGCTTCTATCTATTTTGACAATTGCCGGATCGAAGGGCCGTCAGCCCAGTTTGCGGTGGATGTCTCCCTTGGAAGTTTGAGTCTCTATGTTCCGAGCGACTGGCGGGTTCATGTCAATGTAGAAAGTTCTCTGTCAGCTATCCAACACCAGGAAAATCCTAGCAATTTAACCAGCAAAGACTTTTACATCGTCGGAGAGGTCTCACTGGGGAATCTAGAAATCATCTATGTAGGTGAGAATAACTTTTCATAAGCCGATCTAAGAAAAACTTATTCAAAGGTCTTGCCAAGAGAAAGTTTTTTTGGTAATATAGTACGGTATGTGGTGCTAGCACATCCGTAATATTAGATCTAATAGGAGGCAAAACAGAATGGCTAAAGTATGTTATTTTACTGGTCGTAAGACTGTATCAGGAAACAACCGTTCACACGCGATGAACCAAACCAAACGTGCCGTAAAACCAAACCTTCAAAAAGTAACTGTCCTTATCGATGGTAAACCTAAAAAAGTTTGGGCTTCAGCTCGTGCATTGAAATCTGGTAAAGTAGAACGCGTTTAATCAGAAAGTAGGATCTCTTGGAGGTCCTTTTCTTTTTTCATCATTTTTTCTCTTTTTGGACATTTGTATCAACCGATAGGAGAAAGGTGTATCCCTTTTACACGCGCCCTCTTTTATGGTAAAATAGAATATAAAATACTTTTGAGGTAGAAATTATGACAGTAAAAATCAATACAAAAGATGGTCAGATTGAATTGACCGATGATGTCATCGCAACTGTTGTAGGCGGTGCAGCCACTGAAATTTTTGGAGTGGTTGGAATGGCCAGCAAAAACGCGATTAAAGATAATTTCCAAGCTCTCTTAGGTAAGGAAAACTACTCTAAGGGTGTCGTTGTGAAAACAGCGGAAGCAGGAAGTATTGCGGTTGATGTTTACACTGTTTTGAGCTATGGTACAAAGATTAGCGAAGTCTCAAAAAATATTCAAGAGCGTGTCAAATTCAGTTTAGAAAATCAACTTGGAATCACAACGGATACAGTCAACGTCTATATCCAAAACATTAAAATTGTGGGAGAATAATCGTGTCTAAAATTACAACTAGTTTATTTCAAGAAATGGTTCAAGCAGGGGCTACTCGCTTAAATAAACAAGCCGAGTATGTCAATTCATTGAACGTTTTTCCTGTACCAGATGGTGATACTGGAACCAACATGGGGATGACCATTGAAAATGGTGCAAAAGAAGTAGCCGATCGCTCTGCTTCAACTGTTGGTGAAGCAGCAAATATCTTTGCGAAGGGGCTTTTGATGGGAGCGCGTGGAAACTCAGGAGTGATTACTTCTCAGTTGTTCCGCGGATTTTCTCAAAGCGTCAAAGACAAGGATGAATTGGATGGGGCAGCTCTTGCGGCAGCCTTCCAAGCAGGGGTTGAAGTAGCCTATAAAGCGGTTATGAAGCCTGTAGAAGGAACCATCTTGACCGTTTCTCGCGGTGCTGCTATCGGTGCTAAGAAAAAAGCAGAATCAACCAATGATGCGGTTGAAGTCATGCGTGCAGCCCTTGAAGGAGCTAAAGCAGCTCTTGCCAAGACACCAGATATGCTTCCTGTATTGAAGGAAGTCGGTGTGGTGGACTCTGGTGGTCAAGGTTTGGTCTTCATCTATGAAGGGTTCTTATCAGCTTTAACAGGAGAATTCATCGCTTCTGAAGAATTTGTGGCGACTCCAGCAACCATGTCAGAAATGATCAACGCAGAGCACCACAAGTCCGTAGCAGGTCATGTGGCAACCGAAGATATCACCTTTGGTTACTGTACAGAGATCATGGTCGCTTTGAAACAAGGTCCAACCTATGTCAAAGACTTTGACTACGATGAATTCCGTAACTATTTGAACAATCTTGGGGATTCTCTATTAGTCGTCAACGATGATGAAATCGTCAAGGTCCACGTCCATACTGAAGATCCAGGTCTTGTTATGCAAGAAGGATTGAAATATGGTAGCTTGGTCAAAGTAAAAGTGGACAACATGCGCAACCAGCACGAAGCACAAGTTGAAAAAGAAGAGCGCCAAGCAAAACCAGCTGAAGCAAAAGAATATGCGATCATTGCAGTCGTTGCGGGTGACAGTTTAGCGGATATCTTCAAAGCGCAAGGAGTGGATTACATCATCTCTGGTGGTCAAACCATGAACCCTTCAACAGAAGACTTTGTCAAAGCTGTTGAAGAGTTGAATGCGCGCAACATCATTATCTTGCCAAACAACAAGAACATCTTGATGGCGGCTCAATCTGCAGCAGAAGTCATTGAGCAACCAGCAGCAGTCGTAGAGACGAAGACCATCCCTCAAGGATTGACCAGTCTTCTTGCCTTTGATGAGAGCAAGTCGATTGAAGAAAACTACGAACGCATGAGCGCTTCATTGGAAGATGTTGTTTCAGGTAGTGTGACGACAGCTGTTCGTGATACCACTATTGATGGTCTTGAAATCCATGAAAACGACAATCTTGGAATGGTTGATGGTAAGATCGTCGTTTCCAATCCAGATATGATGGAAACCTTGACAGCTACCTTTGACAAGATGTTGGACGAAGATAGTGAAATTGTCACTATTTATATCGGTGAAGATGGTAAAGAGGAAGTAGCCAATGACTTGGCTCAAAACTTGATGGCTAAATATGAGGATGTTGAAGTCGAAATTCATCAAGGAAATCAACCAGTTTACCCATATTTGTTTAGCGTTGAATAATCAAAAAATTTCAAAAATAGTAGGAAAAAGAGCCAAAAAATGATTTTTTGGCCCTTTTTTGATAAAAAAAGCTTTATGAAAGCGATTAGATAGGTGTTTTTAGACAATTTTTATTTGATATGTTATACTTTAGAAAAATAGAAATAGGAGAAAAAAGCAAATGAAAAAGGTAATCTGCTTTTTAGGAGCTTTGCTTTTGGTGATGACAGGATGTGCTACTAAGTCTCAGTCCACAGAAACATCAAAAAGCTCAACCACTACTTCGATAGAAAAAAGTGAAACTGTTACCAGTGAGGCAAAAGAAGAAACCAAGGTTCTCACTGCAGAAATCAATGGCAATCAACATCGCTACACCATCACGACAAAAGGTGATAAGGTTCAGAAATTAAAGTTAGATGTTTTATCGGCCCTACCAGAAAAAATTGCCACTAACTCAGCTAATCTTAGTCCTGAAGAGATGACAAAAATTATCAATGAAGGTTTGCAGTCAGATTCAGAATACAAGGCTCTGAAAGACACAGCTGGCTTCAGTATCGAATATAAGGTCACTCCAGAGAAAAAATTAGCCTCAACAGTCTCTGTTGATATGGAAACCATTGATTGGGACAAGGTTAAAGATCTATCTTACTTTAAAGATCTTGGTATCGGTGACCTGAAAGACATCAAGGCATCGACCGTTTTCACAGGATTAAAACTCCATGGTTTCAAAGAAGAAACCCCAGCACCATAGGTTTGGACTCTTGTCCGGCCTTTTTTTATTTTCCATGACATTTGTCATGTCAGCCAGTGACAAAATCATCTAGTGGGCAGTTATTCCTTTCGCTATAATATAGTCAGAAAGTAAGAGGTAAGGAAAAATGAAACAATGGATCTATAAAGTATTTACGTTAACAGTGGTTGGGATGGTCGTCTATTTGATTTTTTCAAAGGATGATAGTCTCTATTACCATTTCCCTTGGGAATTATTTGCTGGAATTGGCATCATGAGTTGGGCAGTCCAAGAAGGTCTAAAAATGGTCAAGGCTGTTAAAAAGGAGATGGAGCAATGAAAAAGAAAATTGAAATTGGATTGGTAGCTGTTTTGTGTTTGCTCCTTTGGGCAACTGAGATGATGACGGGCTGGTTTTCTGCCCATTTTCCTAGCTGGTTTTTCCAAACGATTTGGGGAGTGACCTTGGTCGTCTATGTCATCATTCCAGCTGGCCAGATTTGGTTGAAAGGAGAGTCCCATGAGTGTCATTAGAGTTGAGAACTTGAACAAAAGCATCAAAGGAAAGGGGATCCTAGAAGATCTTTCTTTCACAGTCGAGAGAGGGGATTGTCTGGCTTTGATTGGGCCAAACGGAGCTGGGAAAACAACCTTGATGGATTGCCTCCTAGGAGATAGGAAGGCGACTTCTGGAACTATTGAAGTAGAGGGAAAAGCTCCTGGCCATCCTCAACTAAAGGCTAGTGTCTCGTATCTCCCTCAAGAGAATGCCATCGTACAAAAGCTAACCGTGCAGGAACTGATCAGTTTCTTTCGCTCGATTTATCCCAACCCTTTAACGGTCAATGACATCGATGATTTATTGCGTTTTACTCCAGAACAAAAGAAGCAATTAGCCAGTAAGCTGTCTGGTGGGCAAAAGCGTCTTTTATCCTTTGTGTTGACTTTGATTGGTCGTCCCAGTTTGCTTTTCTTGGATGAGCCAACGGCTGCCATGGATACGTCCACTCGCCAACGCTTTTGGGAGATTGTCGGGCATTTAAAGGACCAAGGTGTGACTATTGTCTATTCTTCCCATTACATCGAGGAAGTAGAGCATACAGCTGATCGGATCATAGTCTTACACCAGGGCCATTTGCTTCGGGATACGACACCTCTCGCTATGAGAAGCGAAGAGGTAGAAAAACATTTCACCCTGCCACTACGCTACCAAGGTCTAGTGGCCGAGATGGAAGGGATTGGTCAAGTGACGGTCAAACCCGATGCCCTTCAGGTTGTGACAAGCGATGCCAATCGTTTGTGGAGGCGATTGCAGGAAGAAGGGTGTTCGATCCAAGAGATCGAGGTGACCAATCGAAGTTTATTGGATTCTATTTTTGAAAATACAAAGGAAGTAGGTAGAGAAGATGAAACGCATGAAAGCTCTCGGCGTGGTTGAGTGGCATTTGACTAGACGCCAAGCCATTTATTACTTGTTATCAATTGGGATGCCCACGGCCTTTTATCTCTTCTTTTCAGGGATGTACCAGGACACACCAGGGGCACCCGCTCACTTTATGAGGGATTATCTCCTTTCTATGACGGCATTTTCTATGATGTCTACGGCTATCTTTTCTTTTCCAACAGTTCTTGAAACCGATCGACTCAACAATTGGCAAAAAGTCTTGCGCCATACCCCGGTATCTATGGTAGAATATTATCTAATAAAGGTTGCGGGTCTCTTTGTAGACTTTCTCCTATCCATTGGGGTCGTCTTTACCGTGGGTCATGTGGTGCGGCATGTGAACATGTCTCTACAGGATTGGGTCTTAGCGGCCTTCCTTCTCATCCTAGGAAGTCTAGCTTTTGTAGCTATCGGTCTGGTCTTGACCTTGCTTCCTTCCAGTCAATTGATGTCGGTTGCGGGCAATCTCCTCTATATGGGACTGGCTGTCATGGGTGGCCTATGGATGCCTATTAGTGTCTTTCCAGAATGGATGCAAGCTATTGGCAAATGCCTTCCAACCTATCAATTGATGGAACTGATCAAGAACTTTTTAAATAAGGGGCAGGTCAATGGCTTTGCTAGTCTCTATTTAATCTTGTTTACCTTGGTCTTGTTTACCCTTGTCATCGTCTATCGTCGTCATTCTGAGGTTCGTTCATGATTGAAAAACTCAAGCGTATTCATTATATGTTTTACGCTAGCCTAGTCTTTATGGGATTCCCATTTATCTCTATTTTATTGGGTGAGGTTCCCTACTGGCACTTCTTTTTAGCCCTCTTGTTTATTGCTTCCTATCTAGGAATCTTGATTACTGAAAACAAGAAGCTGATCTGGATTTGTTGGCTGTACCTCCTAGCCTATGTAGCAGGAAATACTCTTTTTATTAACGCCAACTATTTTTGGTTTTATTTCTTCATCAGTAACCTGTTAGTCTATCACTTTGAGATTAGCGATTTTCGCTCTCTTTATCTTTGGACAGTTTTTCTATCGCAATTCCTACTTTTTGGAGTTATCTTTTTCAAACAGAATGCGATGGAGTATGAATGGGTATTTTTAATCATCATTTTCTTCTTTACCCATGCCATGACTTACGGCATGGTTCGGATTCGGATGATGGAAGAGTTGAAAGCTGACCATGCCAAGCAAAATGCCCAGATCAATCTTTTGCTGGCAGAAAACGAGCGCCATCGGATTGGACGTGATCTACATGACAGTCTTGGCCACACCTTTGCTATGCTCAGTGTCAAGGCAGACCTGGTTGATCAATTCTTAGCATTGGGTCAGGTTGAGAAGGCGCAGGAGCAGGTGCAAGAGATTCAAGCCATTAGTCAAGAGTCCATGCACCAAGTCCGAGAGATTGTGGAGAACTTGAAGCAGCGAACCCTGGCAAGAGAGCTGGAAACCGTCAAGCAAATGCTAGAAGTGGCGCAAGTCAAAGTGGAGATCCAAAACAATCTCGATACAGCTAGCATCTCGCCGGTTCTAGAGTCTGCTCTGGCCATGGTGTCTCTGGAACTAGCTACCAATATGATCAAACATGCCAAAGCGACGCAAGCCCTTCTCACTTATCGCTCCACCGAAACAGGGGTAGAAATGGTCGCAGAAGACAATGGTATCGGCTTTGATAAGGTCTCGGATAAGGACCTGCACTCAATCCGCGAACGGATTGCCTTGTTGGGAGGAGAGCTGGATATCAGTCATCAATACAAGCCGACCCGCATAGAAATACGGATCCCCTATCAAGAAAGGAAATAAGATGCGCTTATTAGTTGCAGAAGACCAAAGTATGTTGCGCGATGCCCTCTGCCAGCTCCTGCTTTTGCAAGAGGATGTAGAAGAAGTCTTGCAGGCTGGAGATGGGCAAGAAGCCATTCGCTTACTCGAAACCCATCCAGTTGATATTGCTATTTTAGATATTGAGATGCCTATCAAAACAGGACTAGAAGTGTTGGAATGGGCCAAAAGTCAACAACCCCAGCTCAAGGTTGTCATCGTTACCACCTTTAAGAGACCGGGTTATTTTGAGCGGGCCCTCAAGGCCGGAGTCGATGCCTATGTTCTAAAAGAGCGACGCATCACGGACTTGATGGGGACCCTTCATACAGTTTTGGCAGGTCAAAAAGAATATTCTCCTGAATTAATGGAGGGAATCTTGACCCATCCCAATCCTCTAAGTTCTCAGGAGCAAGCAGTCCTAAAAGAAGTCGCCAAAGGAGCTTCCAACCAAGAAATTGCTGATCGTTTATTTCTCTCTAACGGGACCATCCGAAATTATATGTCAGGCATTCTAACTAAATTGGATGCAGAAAATCGGACGGAAGCAGCAAAGATAGCCCAAGAAAAGGGATGGCTATAAGCAAGCAAAGTTTCTAGGATTCCTAGAGACTTTTTTGATTGGATTGTTCTTTTTTAGGACAACTCTCATTAATCGGATTTGGATAGAAAATTCAGAAAATTTGTGATTTTTACTTGAATTATTTTCCAAAAATGGTATGATAGTAGCATGCTCATTTGATAATCAAAGAAACAGAAAGGAGAGACATGGAGAAAATTACCTTAGAAACTGCAAAGACAGGTTCAGAGCTTGTGCTAGAAACGCTTCGAGATCTTGGGATTGATACCATTTTTGGGTACCCGGGTGGAGCCGTTTTGCCCCTTTACGATGCTATTTATAGTTTTAAAGGGATCAAACACATTCTTGGCCGACATGAACAAGGGTGTTTGCATGAAGCGGAAGGCTACGCCAAATCAACTGGAAAGTTGGGTGTCGCAGTCGTCACTAGTGGACCTGGGGCAACCAATGCCATTACAGGTATTGCTGACGCCATGAGTGATAGTGTCCCTCTTCTTGTATTTACTGGACAGGTCAACCGTTCCGGTATCGGGAAGGATGCCTTCCAAGAGGCAGATATTGTTGGGATTACCATGCCGATCACCAAGTACAATTACCAAGTACGAGAGACAGCAGATATTCCACGGATTATTACTGAAGCGGTCCATATTGCGACAACTGGTCGTCCAGGCCCTGTCGTCATTGACCTTCCAAAAGATGTCTCTGCCTTAGAAACAGATTATGTATTCAACCCAGCAATCAACATTCCAAGTTACCAACCGACCATTGAGCCAAATGAATTGCAGATTAAGAAAATCTTGAAGCAATTGGGCAAGGCTAAGAAACCAGTCCTTTTGGCTGGGGGTGGCGTTAGCTATGCGGAAGCGGCAGAAGAATTGGTAGCCTTAGCAGAACGCTATCAGATCCCTGTAGTGACTAGCCTTTTAGGTCAGGGAACGATTGCGACAAACCATCCTCTCTTCCTTGGAATGGGTGGGATGCACGGATCCTTTGCGGCCAACATTGCCATGACCGAAGCGGATTTCATGATCAGTATTGGCTGTCGTTTCGATGACCGTCTGACAGGAAATCCAAAGACCTTTGCGAAGAATGCCAAAGTCGCTCATATTGATATTGACCCAGCAGAGATTGGTAAAATCATTGCAGTAGATATTCCAGTAGTTGGTGATGCGAAGAAAGCTCTACAACAGTTGTTAGCAGAGCCAGTGGTTCATACCAATACGGAGAAATGGGTTGAGAAAGTTACCCAAGATAAAAATCGGGTTCGTTCTTACGATAAGAAAGAACGCGTGGTCCAACCCCAAGCAGTTATTGAACGCGTGGGTGAGTTGACCAAGGGGGATGCCATCGTCGTGACAGACGTTGGCCAACACCAAATGTGGGCAGCTCAGTACTACCCATATCAAAACGAACGGCAATTAGTGACTTCTGGTGGTCTAGGGACCATGGGATTCGGTGTACCAGCTGCAATTGGTGCTAAGATTGCCAATCCAGACAAAGAAGTCGTGCTCTTTGTCGGAGATGGTGGCTTCCAGATGACCAACCAAGAATTGGCAATCTTGAATGTTTACAAGATTCCGATCAAGGTCATCATGCTCAATAACCATTCACTTGGGATGGTTCGGCAGTGGCAAGAAGCCTTCTATGATGGACGAACATCAGAGTCCGTCTTTGAAACCTTGCCAGACTTCCAATTGATGGCGCAAGCCTATGGGATTAAGAATTACAAATTTGATAATCCCGAAACCCTTGAGAAGGATTTGGAAGTCATTACCGAAGATGTACCAATGTTCATCGAGATTGACATTTCTCGGAAAGAACACGTTTTACCAATGGTACCAGCTGGTAAGAGCAATCATGAGATGTTGGGGGTGAAGTTTAATGCGTAGAATGTTAACAGCCAAACTTCAAAACCGGTCTGGGGTTCTCAATCGCTTTACCGGTGTCTTGTCTAGACGACAAGTCAACATTGAGAGCATCTCAGTAGGAGCAACAGAAAATCCGAATGTATCACGGATTACCATCATCATCGATGTTGCCTCTCATGATGAAGTCGAACAAATCATCAAGCAACTCAATCGCCAGGTCGATGTGATTCGCGTCCGAGACATTACAGATAAACCTCACCTAGAGCGTGAAGTGATTCTGATCAAGGTCTCTGCACCAGCAGAGAAACGGGCAGAATTGCTGGCTATTATCCAGCCCTTCCGCGCGACTGTGGTAGACGTGGCTCCAAGCTCCATCACCGTGCAGATGACAGGAAATGCAGAGAAGAACGAAGCTCTCTTGCGTGTCATTCGTCCTTATGGGATTAAGAATGTTGCACGGACGGGTGCAACTGGCTTTACCCGCGATTAAAGCCCACCATTCAAAATAGTTACTACCGCCTAAGAGGCAATAAATAATAGAAAAGAGAGAAAAAAACTATGGCAGTTCAAATGGAATACGAAAAAGATGTAAAAGTAGCAGCACTTGACGGTAAAAAAATCGCCGTGATCGGTTATGGCTCACAAGGTCATGCCCACGCTCAAAACTTGCGTGACTCAGGTCATGATGTGATCATCGGTGTACGTCCAGGTAAATCTTTTGACAAAGCAAAAGAAGATGGCTTTGATACTTACACAGTAGCAGAAGCAACTAAATTGGCTGACGTTATCATGATCTTGGCTCCAGACGAAATCCAACAAGAATTGTACGAAGCAGAAATTGCTCCAAACTTGGAAGCTGGTAATGCTGTTGGATTTGCACATGGTTTCAACATCCACTTCGAATTCATCAAAGTTCCTGCAGATGTAGATGTCTTCATGTGTGCGCCTAAAGGACCTGGTCACTTGGTACGTCGTACGTATGAAGAAGGATTTGGTGTTCCTGCACTTTACGCTGTCTACCAAGATGCTACAGGAAATGCTAAAGATATCGCCATGGACTGGTGTAAAGGTGTTGGTTCAGCACGCGTTGGTCTTTTGGAAACAACTTATAAAGAAGAAACTGAAGAAGATTTGTTTGGTGAACAAGCCGTTCTCTGTGGTGGTTTGACTGCCCTTATCGAAGCAGGTTTTGAAGTCTTGACGGAAGCTGGATACGCTCCAGAATTGGCTTACTTTGAAGTACTTCACGAAATGAAACTTATCGTTGACTTGATCTACGAAGGTGGATTCAAGAAAATGCGTCAATCAATCTCTAACACTGCTGAATACGGTGACTACGTGTCAGGTCCACGTGTCATCACTGAGCAAGTGAAAGAAAACATGAAAGCCGTTCTTGCGGATATCCAAAATGGTAAATTCGCCAACGACTTTGTGAACGACTACAAAGCTGGTCGTCCAAAATTGACTGCTTACCGTGAACAAGCGGCTAACCTTGAAATCGAAAAAGTTGGTGCTGAATTGCGTAAAGCAATGCCATTCGTTGGAAAAAATGACGACGACGCCTTTAAAATCTATAACTAATGAGGTGATGGTGAAGTTGGGAGAAATCCCAACTTCTTTTTCATCAATAGCAGAGAAGGATTGGAAGGTATTTTCAACCATTTAGCAGAATCTGTATGAAGAGACGTGCCATATCGAACATTTTGGGTGATTTTTCTGAAAATTTGGAAAACACGCTGAAATTTTTGCAGTCTTTTGATATAATTAGATGAAATAAGGAGAAGAAGAGGAAGACCATGATAACATCGAAAGATATCATAAAAGCCCACAAGGTCTTAAAGGGTGTGGTTGTTGAGACTCCCTTAGATTATGATCATTATTTATCCGAAAAATATGGAGCAAAAATCTATTTAAAGAAGGAAAATGCGCAACGGGTTCGTTCCTTTAAGATTCGTGGAGCCTACTACGCGATTTCTCAGTTGAATGAGAAAGAGAGAGAGCGAGGAGTAGTCTGTGCCTCAGCAGGGAACCACGCTCAAGGAGTTGCCTACACCTGCCGGGAGATGAAAATCCCAGCGACCATCTTTATGCCGATTACAACACCTCAGCAAAAAATTAGCCAGGTTCGTTTCTTCGGTGGAGAATATGTGACCATTAAATTAGTAGGAGATACTTTTGATGCTTCTTCTAAGGCGGCGCAGGAATATACTGAACTTAAAAACTGTACCTTCATTGATCCATTTGATGATGCCAATGTCCAAGCGGGTCAAGGAACTGTAGCCTACGAAATTCTAGAGGAAGCTAAGAAAGAATCCATTGCCTTCGATGCGGTGTTAGTACCAGTTGGTGGGGGAGGCCTCATCGCCGGAGTATCCACCTATATCAAGGAACAAGCGCCGGAAATCGAGGTTATTGGAATTGAAGCAGATGGGGCTCGATCGATGAAGGCAGCCTTTGAAGCTGGAGGCCCGGTAAAACTCAAACAGATTGATAAGTTTGCGGATGGGATTGCTGTTCAAAAGGTAGGCCAGTTGACTTATGAGGCAACGAAAAAAAATGTTGAGACCTTGATTGGCGTCAACGAGGGCTTGATCTCTGAGACCTTGATTGATCTTTATTCTAAGCAAGGCTTGGTTGCAGAACCAGCTGGAGCTGCCAGTGTAGCAGCCTTAGAAGTGTTGAGAGAGTATATCAAAGGGAAGACCATTTGCTGTGTGATTTCTGGGGGGAACAATGATATTAACCGGATGCCAGAGATGGAAGAGCGAGCTTTGATCTATGATGGTATCAAACACTACTTTATCGTCAACTTCCCGCAACGTCCAGGAGCTCTTCGAGAATTTGTAAATGATATCTTAGGACCAAATGACGATATCACGCGGTTTGAGTACATCAAACGAGCAAGTAAGGGGACTGGCCCAGTCTTGATTGGGGTTGCTTTGGCAGATAAGCATGACTATGCAGGTCTGATCAATCGGATTGAACAATTTGACCCTTCTTTCATTAACCTAAATGGAAATGAAACCCTCTATAACATGTTGGTATGATGGTTTCTTTAACAAAGAGTCACTTAAAAAAGTAATAAAATAAAAAGGAGAATCAGGAAATGATTTGGATTTTTCTATTGGCTATTCTAGTAGTTGGAGCTACTGTATTCATTAGCTCACTCTATGTGGTGAAACAACAATCTGTTGCGATTATTGAGCGTTTTGGGCGCTACCAAAAAATCAGCAACAGTGGGATTCATGTGCGTGCACCATTTGGAATCGATAAAATTGCTGCGCGTGTGCAATTGCGTCTCTTGCAAAGCGAGATTGTAGTCGAAACGAAGACACAAGATAACGTATTCGTTACCATGAATGTCGCGACACAATACCGCGTAAATGAAAACAATGTAACGGATGCTTACTACAAATTGATGCGTCCAGAAGCTCAGATCAAATCTTACATCGAAGATGCTTTGCGCTCATCTGTTCCAAAGTTGACCTTGGATGAATTGTTTGAGAAAAAGGATGAAATCGCCCTTGAGGTTCAAAAACAAGTAGCTGAAGAAATGTCAACCTACGGGTATATCATTGTAAAAACCTTGATTACCAAGGTTGAACCAGATGCTGAAGTGAAGCAGTCAATGAATGAAATCAATGCTGCTCAACGGAAACGTGTGGCTGCCCAAGAATTGGCTGAAGCGGACAAGATTAAGATTGTTACCGCAGCCGAAGCAGAAGCTGAAAAAGATCGCCTTCACGGGGTCGGGATTGCAGAGCAACGGAAGGCTATTGTAGATGGTTTGGCAGATTCTATCAAGGAATTGAAAGACACCAATGTGAATTTGACAGAAGAACAGATTATGTCGATTCTTTTGACCAACCAATATTTGGATACTTTGAATAACTTTGCAGAAAAACAAGGTACCAATACCCTCTTCTTACCAGCAAATCCGGATGGCGTAGAGAATATTCGCACCCAAATCCTCTCAGCTTTAAAAGCTAAATAACAAAATATCTGACTTTTTTAAAATTGTTCGTATTTTCAGCTATTATGGTTGACAAAATATGCAAAAAATTTTATATTAGTATTGGAAATAATAATATAGGAGAAGAATCATGGCTAAATCGAACTTCGAAAAAGTGGAATCAGTTGTTGGTTGGGTACGTGATAAAAAGATCACTGGCTATCGTATCAGTAAAGAAACGAACGCCCGTGAAATGTCTATCATTGCACTTGCGCAAGGTCGTGCAAAAGTGAAAAACATTTCGTTTGAAACTGCGCTTGGCTTGATCGATTTTTATGATAAGAATCATCAAAAATTCGAAAATTAAACTTAGATATAAAAAAGAAGGGAAAAAGCTTCCCTTCTTTTTATATAGTATAAATCAGGATATCGTAGGAAAGTATCACTAGCTTACTTCATATCTATCAAAGGATTTCAACAAGTTTATGTGTGGAATCGTGCTTTCAATTGATGGTATTTAAAAACTCCCTCATCGGAAGGATTTCCAGTGAGGGAGTTTGTTTTAGTTTAAGAAACGTTGTAAGAATTCTTTGGTCCGTTCTTCTTTTGGATTGGTAAAGATTTCTTTCGGATCACCTTGTTCAGCGATGACCCCCTTGTCCATAAAGATAACACGACTTGACACATCTCGTGCAAATTCCATTTCATGGGTGACCACGATCATGGTTAAGCCTTCTTTGGCTAAGTCTTGCATAATTTTAAGAACTTCTCCGACCATTTCAGGGTCCAGAGCAGAGGTTGGCTCATCGAACAAAATGGCATCAGGATCCATAGAGAGGGCCCGAGCGATAGCGACCCGTTGTTTTTGTCCTCCTGAAAGTTGTTTTGGACGAGCAGCCCAATAAGGTTCTCCCATACCAACTTTCTCTAAATTCGCTTTAGCAATTTTCTCTGCCGTTTCTCTGTCCCGTTTTAGGACAGTTGTCTGAGCGACAATGGTGTTCTCTAAGACATTCAGGTTTTCAAAGAGATTGAAGCTTTGGAACACCATGCCCAATTTTTCCCGATAGTGGGTGAGATCGTAATCAGGATCGAGAACGTTTTGCCCCCGGTAGAGGATTTCTCCATCAGTCGGAGTTTCTAAGAGATTGATGGAGCGAAGGAAGGTAGATTTCCCACTACCAGAGCTCCCAATGATGGAGATCACTTCGCCCTTCTCAACAGAAAGAGAGATGTCCTTCAAAACTTCGTTTTGACCGTAGGATTTTTTTAAGTGTTTGATTTCAAGTATTTTTTCTGCCATTA
Source organism: Streptococcus sp. bf_0095 (assembly GCF_004166885.1). Taxonomy (GTDB): domain Bacteria; phylum Bacillota; class Bacilli; order Lactobacillales; family Streptococcaceae; genus Streptococcus. The sequence goes on from NZ_RCYU01000003.1 coordinate 232,533, forward strand.
TTTCACCTCTTTGACTTGCATTTGATTGGCACCAGTTGTATAGGTATCAGAATCTAAGCGACGTTCGATGTAACGAAGGATACGGGTGATGGTGAAAGTCAGGATAAAGTAAATAACCGCAATAATGGTAAAGGTTGGGAAGTATTGGTAGTTTTGAGTTGCGACCGTATTTCCTGTAAAGTAGAGTTCAACCACAGAGATCACATTCAAGACAGATGTATCCTTGATGTTAATGACAAATTCATTCCCTGTCGCTGGCAAGATATTCCGAACGACCTGAGGGAGAACGACCTTACGCATGGTTTGTCCATGGGTCATCCCGAGAGCAGTAGCTGCTTCAAACTGACCTGCATCAACCGCTAAGATCCCACCACGAACAATCTCACTCATATAAGCACCTGTGTTGATAGAAACAATAAAGATAGCGGCCCAGGTACGATCCAAGGAAATGTTAAAGGCTTGGGCTGAACCGTAGAAAATAACCATGGATTGAACGATCATCGGAGTTCCGCGGAAGATTTCAATGTAGACATTGAGGAACCAGCCGAAGAATTTTTGCAAGGCAGCTAGAGCCTTGTTTTTAGAGGTAGGAGCAGTCCGGAAGACACCGATTAACAAACCGATAATCAAACCAGCAATGGTCCCTGTCATGGAGATGAGGAGGGTCATACCAGTTCCACGTAAGAACTGTGGGCCATTATCTTTCAAAATCTTCATCATTTGGCTGAAGAAAGTCTGCTCATCATCGCTAGCATCGCTGGAAGCTGGTTGCTTCTTGATCATATCATCCATGAGTTTGACTTGGTCTTCAGATGAAATTTTCGCTAGTGCCGCATTGACTTGGTCAAGTCTAGCGTCACCCTTCTTCATCCCGATAGCGATGGTCGCATCTTCTTCCCCAACTTCAAATCCTTTTTTGAATTGGATCATCTTAAATTTTGAATTAGCGGACTCAGCTGTCAAGGCTTCTGGACGCTCAGAAACATAGGCATCGATAACACCAGATTCTAAAGCTTGGCGCATTTGAGCAAAGTCTCCCATTGCAGTTTCTTGTTTTGCACCCTTGAGTTGGGAGATGAGCGAGTAGAGGTAGACCCCTTGTTGAGAGGTGACCTTGGCATCCTTAAAGTCATCTAGACTAGTGGCATTCGCATAGTTTCCATCTTTGCGGACCAGCATGACTGGCTCACTAGTATAGTAGCTATTAGAAAAGGCAACCTCTTTTTTGCGCTCAGCAGTAGGACTCATCCCGGCGATAATCATATCGATTTTCCCAGAAGTGAGGGCTGGAATTAGTCCGTTCCAAGATGTTTTTACGATCAGAGGTTTTTTACCTAGTCCCTCAGCAACTTTTTTGGCGATTTGAACATCGTACCCGTTGGCATATTGGTTGGTGCCATCAATCTTCACGGCTCCATTTGAATCATCTTCTTGAGTCCAGTTGAAAGGAGCATACGCAGCCTCCATTCCAATCCGGAGATACTCATCTGCTTGGACAATATGGCTCATTCCCAGACACAAAAGTAGTCCGGTAAAGAGAGCATAAATTGTTTTTTTCATGTAGTCTCCTCTTCCTTTATAAATAGTATCATCTTATTGTACAGGAAATTGGTCTACTTTTCAAACCTGATAACCTTTTCATGAAAAAATGCTATAATAAACCAAAGGAGTATAGGGGAAATGAAAAAAAATCTGTATGTTCTATTAGCAGTGATGGCCTGTCTATTTATAACAGGTTTTGTAAAAGCGGATGGTCCTTCCTATGAGGTTCAGTCTTATCGAGGGACTCTTACCTTGGAAACTTGGGACGATGCTACCTATGAGGAAGAATTGGTCTATCATTTTACAACTTCCTATAATGGTCAATATGTCAGCTTGGGAAGTGCTGGTAAAATGCCTCAAGGTTTTGAAATAGTAATTCCTCCTTTGGTGGAAGTGGAAGGTAGAACCTTGTCGCAAGAACCAGAAGTTCATAATTTAGGCGATGGTTATCAGGTGAAGATTTATAACGGCGGAAGTGCAGGGGATACTGTCAAGATAAAGGTTACCTGGCGCTTAAAAAACCTGCTCTATGTTCACCAAGATATCCTATTATTGAACTGGAAACCAATCAGTGATGGGGATCAAGAGGTCAAAAAAGTGGAGTTACAGGTTATCCCGAAATTTGCCACGCCTGCCTCGAAATCGGAACTGAATATCCATACGGCTTATATGGGGGCTGAGGCAACTGTTCAGAAAGAAGAAGCAAACTATAAGGCTACTCTAGAGAATCTGAAACGAAAAGAAGGTGTTGAGATTTATGCTTATTGGCTTAAATCGGATGTAGCTTCCTTTGGGGAATCCTATCGCGATACAGGCTTGATGGAGGAGTCCAACTATCATCGGACGGAAGCAGGAATAGTTCAAAAAAGGACCTGGATTCGCCTATTTATGAAGGTCCTACTCCCAATCCTTATTCTGTTCTTCCTTCTTCTCGCTATTTATTGTCGTCATCGATTCATGCAATCTGTGACTTCTACCAGAGTTTTCCCGAAAAATAGCCGCTTGTATGAGATACCAAATGACGTTGCGCCTCTACTAATGGCCTCGATTGTATACTCTACAGAGCTAGATGAGATTTCTCCAACCAAAAAACATGCTCGGGGTGCCTTTAAATTTGATCAGTTGGTGCAAGCGACCTTACTTGATTTGATTGATCGAAAAAATATCATCTGTGAGCAATACGACACTCATACAGTTTTAACCATTCAAAATGAAGATACATTGGATGAATTTGAGCGCGAGTTTCTTAGACTTGCTTTCGGTTCTCAAAAATATTGTAGAACAGATGACTTGTTTTCAGATTATGAAATTTCGGATTCTCTCTATAAATATGTCTCTGAGAAAGAGCAAGATGCCATTCGCAAGAGAGGAAAACAAGCGCAAGATCGGATTGATGCAGCGATTTCTCGTGTCGCTCAGGCAGTTCAACAAAAGATTCAAACCTTTGCCCTTTCTCCTTACTACCGTTCTTTAGAGGTAGGGGAGGAACGTGCAGGCCGTATGTGTCTCTTCTTTGGATGGGCTGCATGGAGCATTGCTTTGGTAGCCGGCCTAATTGCTTATTTCATCTTGAATTGGCTCTCTATCTTTTGTGTGATCTATGTGTTGGTAATGTGGATTCTTCCGGCATCCTTCCAAGGGAAGTTCACCCTCTATCGACGGGATGGAGTCCCAACGGACCTCGGTGCAGAACAGCGCTATTACTGGGATAGCTTCCGTAATATGTTGCGGGATATCGCTCATTTGGAAGAAGCAGAAGTTCAATCGCTGGTTTTATGGAATCGCTTATTAGTTTATGCTACTCTGTTTGGTTTTGCAGATCAAGTAAGTAAAGTGATGAAACTTCGTCAAATCCATCTGGATAACCCAAGTATGGATGCCTATGTCTACACTCCATTTCGTAGTAATCTGATCCATTCCAGTCATCTCTTGTCTACTTATGGAACGACCGCGACAACCGCTAGTCATTTCACAGTGTCTTCGAGCGGTAGTTCTGGTGGTGGTTTCTCTGGCGGTGGTGGAGGCGGTGGTTTCGGTGCTTTTTAGAGTCGAAAAGTGCTAGCTAGCCACAGTTGTAGTTACAATTTTAGAGAAGTGAGGTAGGATCTACCTCACTTTTTTTAGTCTATGCATCCTTGCAAGCGCATCTGGTTCTATGGCTAGAAATGTGTTATAATATAGCAAATGTAAGTTTAGGAGAAGAAGATGTTTATCATTGAAGTGATAAAAGCGATTCTTTTTGGAATCGTTGAAGGAGTCACCGAGTGGCTTCCAATCTCAAGTACAGGTCATTTGATTTTGATCCAAGACTTTATTCAGTTTAAGGATCAAAACCCTGCCTTTATGGAGATGTTTAATGTCGTTATTCAGCTTGGTGCTATTATGGCCGTCGTCGTGATTTACTTCGACAAGCTTTATCCCTTTAAGCCTGGAAAATCGAAAAAAGAGGTGAGACGGACTTGGCAATTGTGGGCCAAGGTTGCTGTGGCGACCCTGCCTTTGCTCTTTGTCTTTAAATTAGATGATTGGTTTGAAGCTCATTTTCATAACTCTTTTTCTGTAGCCATCATGCTGATCACCTATGGGTGGGCCTTTATTTACCTTGAAAAACGGGAACAAGTAGAGCCAGAAGTGACGGAATTACACAAGTTGCCTTATAAGACAGCTCTCTATATTGGTTTGTTCCAAGTCTTGTCACTTTTCCCAGGAACCAGTCGGTCAGGTGCAACAATTGTAGGTGGTTTGGTCAATGGAGTTAGTCGCTCAGTTGTGACAGAATTTACCTTTTATCTGGGGATTCCTGCCATGTTTGGGGCTAGTCTATTAAAGGTCGCTAAGTTTGTCTTGGGAGGAAATGCTTTAAGCTTCAGCCAAGGGACAATCCTTTTAGTTGCTATGGCGGTTGCCTTCGGTGTCAGTATGGTAGCGATTCGCTTCTTGACAGATTATGTCAAAACTCATGACTTTACCGTTTTTGGAAAATATCGGATTGTTCTGGGAGCGATTTTGCTGGTCTACGCAGTGATTAAAATCTTTATCTAATCATGAGATAGGAGTGCTTCTTCTTTCTCTTCAAATGGCTATGTTTGAGGGGAGAGGAAGTACTCTTTTGTTTAAGGTTTTTTCATATCTGAGATGGGGGTCATGTTTTGAAATATATGTCCCTTTTTAGTATAATAGAAAGACTAACAGTATGAGGTGCAGTCATGAAAATGAAGCAAATCAGTGATTCAACCATTAAAATCACGATTCAATTAGAGGATTTAGAAGAACGAGGCATGGAAATGGCCGATTTTTTGGTGCCTCAAGAAAAAACAGAAGAATTTTTCTATACCATCTTAGATGAATTGGAAATGCCAGAAAGCTTCTTAGACAGTGGCATGTTGAGTTTCCGAGTGACTCCTAAGCCAGATAAGCTCGATGTTTTTGTGACCAAATCAAAAATTGATCAACATCTAAATTTTGATGATTTTTCCGACTTGCCGGACATGGAAGAATTGTCGCAAATGTCTCCGGACGAATTTATCAAGACCTTGGAAAAGACCATCTCTGAAAAGAGTAAGGGAGACGGTGATGCTATCCGTCATTTAGAAGCTGAGGAATTGGCTGATGAAAACCAGCTTTCAGAAGAAGATACACCGAATCATCCAGTAGATACACGGTATATTTATTATATCCTCCAGTTTTCTCAGTTAGAAGAAGTGATTTGGTTTACAAAAACAGTTCATTATGAGGTTGAGACTTCGGAACTTTATAAAATGGACGGGGTTTACTATTTAACCGTCTTGATTGATTTGGAAGGGTGCCCGCAAGATTATCCAGGTTGGCTCTTGGCAACCATGCGTGAATATGCAGAAGACACAGATACTACTAGAGCTGTCCTCCAGGAACATGGTCATCTCTTGCTCGTTTCAGATGCTATTCACGAACTTCAAAAGGTTAATTTGGTATGATTACTTTTCCATTACAATTTATCCTGGTCCTGATTGCAACTTTCTTAATCAGTTTGATTCTAACTCCCTTTGTGAGGCTATTAGCGTTTAAAATAGATGCCGTAGACTATCCAAATGCGCGCCGAATCAATAAGAAACCCATGCCTAGCGCTGGTGGTTTAGCCATTCTTCTTGCTTTTACCATTGCAACCGTGGTATTGCTACCGATGATTACCAAAGGCTATGTAGCTAAGACATCTTATCTGACCTATACTTTACCAGTTGTTGTTGGAGGATGGATCATTGGCCTGACTGGTTTAGTTGATGATATAAAAGAATTATCACCGCGGTTAAAGATGCTGGGGATTTTCCTAGGGGCTAGTGTGATTTGGTTCTTTACAGATTTTCGCTTGGATGATTTTAAGATCCCTTTCGGTGGGCCATTTCTTCATTTTGATCCCTGGTTGTCCTATATTTTAACAGTCATTTGGATCATTTCGATTACCAATGCTGTCAATCTAATTGATGGTTTAGATGGACTGGTCAGTGGGGTTTCGATTATTTCCTTGGTGACGATGGGGATTGTTTCTCATTTCTTTCTCCCAGTTCCCAATCTCTTCTTGACCATGACGATTTTTGTCTTAGTCATGGCCATTGCTGGTTTCTTCCCCTTTAATTATCATCCAGCGATTCTGTATTTAGGGGATACGGGAGCCCTCTTCATTGGTTTTATGATCGCTGTTTTGTCCTTGCAAGGTCTGAAGAATGCGACAGCTGTTGCGGTTGTTACGCCGATGATTATCTTGGGAGTTCCAATTACGGATACCTTTTTAGCAATTGTCCGTCGGACTCTCTCTGGTCAGAAGTTTTATGCGCCAGATCGGAATCACTTGCACCATCGCCTACTTTCTTTGGGCTTAACGCATCGCGGAACCGTTTTGGTTATCTATGGGATTTCGATGATTTTTGCTATGATCTCTCTTTTGTTGAATATCTCTACTCGTATTGGCGGGGTTCTGCTTGTCATCGGTTTGGTATTAGGGGTGGAGCTCTTAGCAGAATTGATTGGAGTCCTAGGTCCTCACCATAGTCCGCTCCTCAATTGCTTACGCTATATAGGGAATTCTGCCTATCGAGAGGAAGTTCGACAAAATAGAAAAAACAAGACTAAATAAGAACGATTCTAAACATGAGAAAAGCCTTTTAGGCTTTTTTTTGTTATACTAGATAAGACAAAACTCTATAGCAGAAAGGAATACAAATGTCAGTATTAGAGATTAAAGATCTTCATGTAGAAATTGAAGGCAAGGAAATTTTAAAAGGCGTGAACTTGACCCTTAAAACAGGGGAAATTGCAGCCATCATGGGACCTAACGGGACAGGGAAATCAACCCTATCTGCAGCCATCATGGGGAATCCGAACTATGAAGTGACCAAGGGTGAAATTCTATTTGATGGAGTAAATATCCTTGAGTTGGAAGTGGATGAGCGTGCTCGTATGGGGCTCTTCTTGGCTATGCAATACCCATCAGAAATTCCAGGAATTACCAATGCTGAATTCCTTCGTGCAGCCATGAATGCAGGCAAAGAAGAGGACGAAAAGATTTCTGTTCGTGATTTTATCACAAAATTGGACCAGAAAATGGAACTCCTCAATATGAAGGAAGAAATGGCAGAACGCTATTTGAACGAAGGATTCTCAGGTGGTGAGAAGAAACGCAATGAAATTCTGCAATTGTTGATGTTGGAACCGAAGTTTGCCCTCCTTGATGAGATTGACTCTGGTTTGGATATCGATGCCCTTAAAGTGGTTTCAAAAGGGGTCAATGAAATGCGTGGCGAAGATTTTGGTGCCATGATCATTACCCACTACCAACGTCTTTTAAACTACATTACTCCTGATGTGGTTCACGTGATGATGGAAGGTCGTGTCGTCCTTTCAGGTGGTCCTGAACTTGCTGTGCGTTTGGAGCGTGAAGGATACGCGAAATTAGCAGAAGAGTTAGGTTACGACTACAAAGAAGAACTCTAATCTTGTGTCCAAAACTGAACAGGATCTTTGAGGAGGAGTAAATGACCAAAGAAAATATCAAACTTTTTTCAAAAATGCATGCAGAGCCCCAATGGTTGCAGGAATTACGCCAGAAGGCTTTTGATAAAATTGATGATTTAGAACTACCCGTGATTGAACGCGTGAAATTTCATCGTTGGAATCTTGGCGATGGAACGATCACAGAAAGTGAGCCACTCACTGCTGTGCCAGACTTCACTGCGATTGACAATCAATTAAAATTGGTTCAGCATGGAACCCATACAGTATTTGAACAGATTCCAGTTGACTTGGCCAACCAGGGAGTCATCTTTACAGACTTCCACTCAGCCTTGGAAGTAATTCCAGAGGTCGTAGAGGAATTTTTCATGTCATCTGTTAAATATGATGATGACAAGTTGGCAGCCTACCACACAGCTTATTTCAATAGTGGAGCTGTTCTCTATATTCCAGATCATGTAGAAATCGCGGAGCCAATCGAGGGTGTCTTCTACCAGGATAGTGATAGCGATGTGCCATTTAACAAGCACATCTTGATTATCGCTGGTAAGAACAGTAAGATTAGTTACCTTGAACGGTTAGAGTCACGTGGAGAAGGTAGTGCTAAGGCAACTGCTAATATCACAGTAGAAGTCATTGCCCGTTCGGGTGCGCAAGTGAAGTTTGCTGCGATTGATCGTCTTGGTGAGAATGTCACTGCCTACATTAGCCGCCGTGGAAAACTAGGCAAGGATACTAGCATTGACTGGGCGATCGGTGTCATGAACGAAGGAAATGTCGTTGCTGACTTTGATAGTGACTTGATAGGAAACGGCAGCCATGCAGACCTTAAGGTCGTAGCCCTATCTAGTGGTCGTCAGGTACAAGGGATTGATACCCGCGTAACCAACTATGGTTGCAATTCGGTAGGGAACATTCTCCAACATGGTGTCATTCTTGAAAAGGCAACCTTGACCTTCAACGGGATTGGCCACATTATTAAGGGAGCAAAAGGGGCAGATGCCCAACAAGAAAGCCGTGTATTGATGCTTTCTGACCAAGCTCGTTCCGATGCTAACCCAATTCTTTTGATCGATGAAAATGATGTGACTGCAGGCCATGCAGCTTCTATCGGTCAGGTAGATCCAGAAGACATGTACTACCTCATGAGCCGTGGCTTGGATCAGGCAACTGCAGAACGCCTAGTGGTTCGTGGTTTCCTTGGATCAGTGATTGTGGAGATTCCAGTCAAAGAAGTTCGTGAAGAAATGATCCAAACCATTGAAGATAAATTATTGAAGAGATAAACATGATAGATGTCGAAAAGATTCGGAAAGATTTCCCGATTTTAGATCAAATAGTGAATGATGAGCCGCTTGTCTATTTAGATAATGCAGCGACGACACAAAAACCAAAAGCTGTCTTAGAGGCAGTGAATCGCTATTACCAAGAGGATAACGCCAATGTTCACCGCGGGGTTCATACCTTGGCGGAACGGGCGACCGCATCCTATGAAGCAGCAAGAGAAACTGTCCGTCGTTTTATAAACGCTTCCTCGACCAAAGAGGTCTTATTTACGAGAGGGACTACGACAGGTTTGAACTGGATTGGGCGGTTTGCAGAGGAAATTCTCGAAGAGGGGGATGAGGTCCTCATTTCTATTATGGAACACCATTCCAACATCCTTCCTTGGCAGGAAGCTTGTCGGAAGACAGGGGCGAAGTTGGTCTATGCCTACTTGAAAGACGGTGATCTGGATCTAGAGGATTTCCGAGAAAAATTGACAGATCGAACCAAATTTGTTTCCATTACCCATGCTTCTAACGTTCTCGGGGTGATCAATCCTATCCAGGAACTCGCTCAATTGGCTCATGAAAAAGGAGCCATTATGGTAGTGGATGGGGCTCAATCAGTCCCGCATATGAAAATTGATGTGCAAAAACTAGATGCAGACTTCTTTGTCTTTTCCGGGCATAAAATGGCTGGACCGACAGGAATTGGAGTCTTGTATGGAAAAGAGCACTATCTCAACCAAATGTCACCTGTTGAATTTGGTGGGGAAATGATTGACTTTGTCTATGAACAATCCGCAACCTGGAAGGAACTCCCTTGGAAATTCGAAGCTGGGACTCCAAATATGGCTGGCGCTATTGGTTTAGCTGCGGCGATTGATTATTTGGAGGCCATTGGCATGGATGCAATTGAGCATCACGAGCAAGACTTGATTGCCTACGTCTTTCCCAAACTTCAAGCAATTGAAGGCTTGAAAATCTATGGCTCCCAAGATTTAGCGAAACGCTCTGGGGTGATTTCCTTCAACTTAGGGGATCTGCATCCTCATGATCTTGCGACTGCCTTGGATTATGAAGGGGTTGCCGTTCGGGCAGGCCACCATTGTGCTCAACCTTTGATCCAGTATTTGGAGGTTCCAGCGACTGCTCGAGCTAGCTTTTATCTCTACAATACAAAGGAAGACTGTGATAAGCTTGTAGAAGCGCTGATAAAAACAAAGGAGTTTTTCAATGGCACTTTCTAAATTAGATAGCCTCTATATGGCTGTAGTAGCTGACCATTCAAAAAATCCCCACCACCATGGAAAGATTGAAGGGGTTGAACAAATCAACTTAAACAATCCAACCTGTGGCGATGTGATTAGTTTGTCTGTTCAGTTTGATGATGAAGGACTAGTCAAGGACATTGCCTTTGTCAACTCAGGTTGTACGATTTCGACGGCTTCTGCTAGTATGATGACAGACGTTGTCCTAGGAAAATCCAAGGAAGAAGTGCTAGAGTTGGCGACTATTTTTTCAGAAATGGTCCAAGGCAAAGAAGATGCCCGTCAAGACCAGTTGGGAGATGCAGCCTTTTTAGCTGGGGTTGCTAAATTTCCACAACGGATCAAGTGCTCGACCCTGGCTTGGAATGCTCTCAAAAAAGCAATCGATGCTCAAGCCTAATGATGAATAAAAGTGATGAAGATTCAAGTCTGTTTTTTAACCGAGCTTCTGGTGAGAAGTGCTATTAACATTCGGCTGCTGATGGTCCAGGCTAGAAAAAGTAATCACATGTAAAGAGCACTAAAAAGAAAATGAAAGGAAAGATATGACAGAAGAAAGAGTAGAACCAAAACCAATTGATCTTGGTGAATATAAATTTGGCTTTCACGATGATGTAGACCCAATCTTGTCAACAGGAAAAGGGTTGAATGAATCGGTTATTCGTGAGTTGTCTGCTGCGAAAAATGAGCCAGAATGGATGCTGGAGTTCCGTTTGAAGTCTTATGAAGTATTTAAAAAAATGCCGATGCAAACTTGGGGAGCGGACTTGTCAGATATTGATTTTGATGATTTGATTTATTATCAAAAACCATCTGATAAACCTGCACGTAGCTGGGATGAAGTGCCTGAAAAAATTAAGGAAACATTTGAACGGATTGGTATTCCAGAAGCAGAGCGTGCTTACCTGGCCGGAGCAGCTGCTCAGTATGAGTCTGAAGTAGTTTACCATAATATGAAGGAAGAATTCCAAAAGCTCGGAATTATCTTTACGGACACAGATTCGGCTTTGAAGGAATATCCAGACTTGTTTAAGCAATACTTTGCTAAGTTGGTACCTCCAACGGATAATAAGTTGGCAGCCCTCAACTCAGCTGTTTGGTCAGGTGGGACCTTTATATATGTACCGAAGGGTGTAAAGGTCGATGTTCCGTTGCAGACCTACTTCCGGATTAATAATGAAAATACAGGTCAGTTCGAGCGGACTTTGATTATTGTTGACGAAGGCGCTAGCGTCCACTATGTAGAAGGATGTACAGCACCGACTTATTCAAGCAATAGCCTGCACGCAGCCATTGTCGAAATTTTTGCCTTGGATGGTGCTTATATGCGTTACACGACCATCCAAAACTGGTCCGACAATGTCTATAACTTGGTAACCAAACGGGCCAAAGCGACCAAAGATGCGACAGTTGAATGGATTGATGGAAACCTTGGAGCTAAAACGACCATGAAATACCCGTCTGTTTATCTGGATGGAGAAGGTGCGCGTGGTACCATGCTTTCTATCGCCTTTGCAAATGCGGGGCAACACCAAGATACAGGTGCTAAAATGATCCACAATGCTCCGCATACCAGCTCTTCAATCGTCTCAAAATCCATCGCGAAAGGTGGAGGAAAGGTTGACTACCGTGGACAAGTGACCTTCAATAAAGATTCAGCGAAATCTGTCAGTCACATTGAGTGTGATACCATTATCATGGATGACTTGTCTGCATCTGACACCATCCCATTTAATGAAATTCATAATTCACAAGTTGCTTTGGAACATGAAGCCAAAGTATCTAAGATTTCTGAAGAGCAACTCTATTACCTCATGAGCCGTGGTTTATCAGAATCAGAAGCGACTGAGATGATCGTCATGGGATTTGTAGAGCCCTTCACTAAAGAACTTCCAATGGAATATGCAGTTGAGCTCAACCGCTTGATTAGCTATGAAATGGAAGGATCTGTCGGTTAAGGGGATAAAAGGAGAAGCAAAATGGGATTCTTAAAAAAATTATTTGGTAATGTTGAAAAAACGAATAAGGGCGAAATTCCTGTTGAGGAAATTGTTCCACCCTTTACAATTGATCTAGCTGAAGAAGCAGATGATTATTGGAGACAGATGGAACAAAATCTCTTGATCAATGCTGTGAAGGCTGTTGGCGGTCCTGATAAAGCGGATCGTGCCTTTATGCTAGTGAATTTTAAGCCGGGTCAAGAAACATTTGATTTGTATTATCAAATCGATGGGAAATTAATTTCTTGGCAAGAATTGGATCCAGAACTTGTAGAAAAAATCCGCCTTCAACTCTTGCCTCAAGCCCCAGCTGTAGCCCGTGCAGTCAATGAAAATTACGAAGCTGCCAATGTTCCTGTGATTAGCTATGCCATGCTTCAATTAGAAACGGCGACCATGGCTTGGTTTGGTCGGAAGCTAACAACAGCTACACCTGAAACTAGCTTATCTTTTGAAGAATTGGTAGCAGGTTGGCGTGCGGTGATTGAACAAGAAATCCCGACTCATCCAATAGACAGCGATACTGCTTTTCCTTATTTCGAAGTTCGATAGAAGTTCTGTTGACGGAATTGAATAAACAAAAAAAGAGGGTGACCTCTTTTTTTGTTTATGATCATTTATAGTTTTTCGTTGACGTAACGAACAAATTGATTCCACCACACCTTTAAGAAGAAACTTTTTTGGATATTTTCTCCGCTCACCATTTCCATACTAGGGGCTTTACCTTCGATATACCCTCGACCGATGGGTTCTGGATCAGTGTAGGTAAGGGTTCCAAGAGAAGTACCTTTCTTTATAGGAGCGCTAAATGAAGATTGGCTACTTTTAAAGGTGATTTTAGCTTCTGCTTGGCTTCCTTGTCGTTCAATCACGATGAAGTCATCCTTGGCAACAGCAGTGGCGTTTGTTTTCTTGCCATCGTGAACCGTTGATTTACTGTTGTTGTAAGCTTCGCCTTTGCTGACAATGAGGCTTGGAACGAAGTTTTGGCTCACATAATTCATCAGGTTGGCTGTTGCAACAAATCGTGCGTAAGGGTCACCATCGATTGCCTCAACACCAATGACAACGGTAATCATTCGAATCCCATTTTGATTAGTAGAAGCGACAAATGAGATCCCTCCTTTTTCGGAATTTCCAGTTTTTAGACCATCCACCCCAGCTCGATAGTTGGGCATGTTTTCCAGCATATAGTTGCTACTCTCCAATTGAATTCCAGCAAATTCTGCATGGGAGAGGGAGGTGATTTTTGTAACTTCAGGAAAGTCTTCTAGAAGATGTTTTGCGATGACTGCCACATCATAAGCGCTCAGCTTATTTTCGGTATTTTTCTTTTTATTTTCCTCATCCCCATCAATGATAGATTGGTTCAATCCACTAGCATTCACAATCGTCGCATCTGTAATTCCCCAATCTTTGAGCTTTGCTTTCATGAGGAGGACGAATTTTTCTTCGCTACCAGCTACTTTTTCAGCTAAGGCGATGGCGGCACTATTGGCGTTTGATACGAGGAGAGCAGTGAGCAAGTCCTTAACCTTGTATTTACGGGCTTCCATGGGAACGTTGCTGATTCCTTCAACAGCTGTCAGTTGATAGGCTTTATCAGAAATATCCACATCATCAGTTAAAGAGATTTTTCCTTGCTGAATGGCTTCGTAAACGAGATAAGTGGTCAAAAGGTTGCTGATTCCGCCAACCTCTTTTTTCTCATCACTATTTTTTTCATAGAGTATTTTACCTGTTGTCCCATCAATCGCAATAGCATGCTGGGCTCCAAGGTCTAGGTCCTCCGCTTTTACAGGATACGTACTGAGAAGCGCAAGTATTAGACAAAGAAGTAAGGTGATTATTTTTTTCACGTTTGAATCCTCGATTGTTTTTTGTCTCTACTATTGTATCATAAAAGAAGGCAACTGCTCTAATCCTATTTTGCTCTATTAGGACTCAAAGGTCATAGGCAAATTTGAAAGATAGTTGGTAAAATGGAAGAAATAGTGTATAATGGTAGAAAACCTAACATAAGGAGATAGTGATGAAAGTAAATAAACGGTTCGTACTGGCCGGTGTTTCTCTGGCCAGCGCTCTTCTATTGACAGCCTGCGGTGGTGGAAGCAGCAATCAATCTACTTATTCTTATATTTATTCAACAGATCCAAATACATTGGACTACATTGCATCGACTCGTACAACGACGTCTGATATTACAAGTAACCTTGTTGATGGTTTGTTAGAAAATGATAAATATGGAAATTTAATCCCAAGTTTGGCAGAAGACTGGACAGTTTCAGAAGATGGCTTGGTCTATACCTATAAACTTCGAAAAGATGCTAAATGGTACACCAGTGAAGGGGAAGAGTATGGTGCTGTAACAGCTCACGATTTTGTGACAGGAATCAAACATGCTGTGGAATCAAAATCAGAAGGTCTCTTCTTAATCCAAAACTCCATTAAAGGTTTGGATGCCTATGCCAAGGGTGAAACAACAGATTTCAAGACAGTTGGCGTGAAAGCCCTAGATGATTACACCGTTCAATATACCTTGGAACGCCCAGAAAGCTTTTGGAATTCTAAGACGACATCAGGCGTCCTTTTCCCAGTTAACGCAGCTTTCTTAGAATCTCAAGGAAAAGACTTTGGTTCTTTAAAACCAAGTAGTATTCTCTATAACGGTCCCTATTATTTGAAGAATTTAACTTCAAAATCTCAAATTGAACTTGTAAAAAATAAAGAATACTATGATGAAAAGAATGTTCATATTGATAATGTGAAGTTGACTTACAATGACGGATCAGATCCAGAATCAGTCATCAAGAAATTTGAGAATGGACAATATTCATTTGCGACGGTAATGCCAAATAGCTCCACTTATAAGAGTGTGAAAAAGAAATTTGGTGATAATATTGTTTATGGTGTTCAATATGGTACATCTTACTATCTAGGCTTCAACATCGATCGTCAGAAGTATAACCATACAGCCAAAACGACAGATGCTCAAAAATCGTCTACAAAACAAGCGATTTTAAACAAGGATTTCCGTCAAGCCGTCAACTTTGCCTTTGACCGTGAAGCCTATGCAGCTCAAACATCTGGTGCGGATGCGGCGACCAAGATTCTTCGAAACACCTTGGTTCCACCGACTTTTGTTCAAGTAAATGGTGAAGAGTTCGGTAAGGTTGTTGAGAAACAATTGGTGACCTATGGGGATGAGTGGAAAGACGTAAATCTAGATGATGCCCAAACCACTCTCTACAATCAAGAAAAAGCTAAGGCTGAATTTGCAAAAGCCAAAGAACAACTACAAAAAGAAGGGGTACAATTCCCAATTCATTTGGATTACGTTGTTAGTCAGACAGATAACAGTCAGGTACAACAAGCTAGCTCCTTCAAACAATCCGTAGAAGCTGTTCTTGGTGCAGACAATGTTGTCGTAGATATTCAGAAATTATCTGATGATGACTTTAACAATATTACCTACTTCACAGATACTGCTGCTGAGAAAGATTATGATCTTGCAGGCGGAGGATGGGTGCCAGACTACCAAGATCCATCTACTTATTTAGAGAGTTTAAGTCCTGTTAACGGTTCGGTTTTCTACTATCTAGGTGTGAATGCAGGTTCAAACAGCCCTTCTATTACAGCAGTTGACTTTGGGAAGTATGCAGAGCTCTTAAAAGATGCCAATGCAGAAGTGAGTGACCAAGCTGTACGGTATGAGAAATACGCAGCCGCTCAAGCATGGCTAACCGATAGTTCGTTGATCTTACCAACTGTTTCAAATGGTGGAACGCCAATGTTGCAACGGACTGTCCCATATAGTCGTGCTGCTTCATGGGTTGGAACAAAAGGTACAGGAACCAACTATAAATATCTTGAACTTTCAGATGAAGTCATCAAGACAAAAGATTACGATGCAAGTAAAGAAAAATGGTTGAAAGAAAAGGCTGAATCCAATAAAAAAGCCCAAGAAGAATTAAAGAACCACATCGAATCGAAATAGCTGGGATAGTAAGAACGCATAAGTTTAAGTAGGGGAAGGAGCCACTAAAAAGGATTGATTTTTTAGACAGTCCTCCGCTTAGTGGCTCCTTTCACTTGCCAAATATTCAGAAAATTTAGTTTACTTTTTGTCTCACTTATGCTATAATTCTATCTAAATTCAATAAAATGGAGACTCAAAATGAAAAAAAGTAAAGTTTTTGCATTTGCCGGAGTAACATTGCTCGCAGCAACTTTCCTTGCAGCATGTTCTGGCTCAAAAGATAGCAAGTCTGCATCAAAAAAAGATACAACATATGGCTATGTTTATACAGATGATCCAACAACTTTGGATTACACTGTATCTTCAAAAGCTTCCGTACACGATATTACAACAAACGGTGTAGATGGTTTGTTGGAGAACGACAAATACGGAAACCTTGTACCATCTATTGCTGAAGATTGGTCTGTTTCAAAAGACGGTTTGACCTATACTTACAAAATCCGTAAGGGTGTTAAATGGTATGATGCCGACGGCGAAGAGCATGGTGAAGTAACAGCACATGACTTTGTTACTGGATTGAAGCATGCGGCAGACAAGAAATCAGAATCTCTTCCATTGGTAAAAGACTCAATCAAAGGATTGAAAGACTACTCAGAAGGAAAAATTTCAGACTTCTCTGAGGTTGGGGTCAAAGCAGTAGATGATTATACACTTGAGTATACTTTGAACCAACCAGAAACTTTCTGGAATTCAAAAACAACTAATGGTGTTCTTTTCCCGATTAGTACAGATTTCTTGAAGAGCAAGGGTGATGAATTTGGTCAACCAGGTAATGTTAAATCAATCTTGTTCAATGGTCCATTCCTTTTGAAATCAATCACTTCTAAATCAGAAATCACTTTTGAAAAGAATGAAGAGTATTGGGATAAGGACAACGTTCATATCGACAAGATCAAATTCTCTTATTATGATGGATCAGACCAAGATTCATTGGCGCGTGGCTTTAGCGATGGTTCATATTCCCAAGCTCGTCTATTCCCTGCTAGCTCTAACTTTGCGTCTGTTGAAGAAAAATACAAAGATAATATCTACAACACACAGCCTGGTTCTGGTGTAGCAGTCTTAGGTTTCAACATTGACCGTCAAGCCTACAACCATACTTCTAAGACGTCAGATGACCAGAAATCTTCTACTAAGAAAGCTATCTTAAACAAGAATTTCCGTCAAGCAATCACCTTTGCCTTGAACCGTGAGAATTATTCAGCACAAGTCAATGGTAAAGACTATGCTAAGGCTGCTATTCGGAATATGTACACTGCACCTGCCTTTGTTCAAGTAAACGGTAAAGACTTTGGTGATGTAGTAGCAGACAAGTTGCAAACATATGGAGATCAATGGAGCGGTGTGAATCTTGCGGACGGTCAAAACGGCCTCTATAGCAAGGAAAAAGCAAAAGCTCAATTTGAAAAAGCAAAAGCTGAACTCCAAAAAGAAGGTGTTCAATTCCCAATCCACTTGGATGTTCCAGTTGCACAAAACTCAACAAACTTTGTGTCACGGATGCAATCCTTCAAACAATCAGTTGAAGAAACACTTGGCACAGAAAACGTTGTTGTGGACCTTCAAATGATGGACCAAGATGAAGTCTTGAACATTACATTGAACGTACCATCAGCTGCAGAAACTGACTGGGATCTTCAAGGACTTGTAGGATGGAATCCAGACTACGATGACCCATCTACTTACCTTGATACTTTGCAACCATCTTCACCAGACCAAACTAAGACTTACCTTGGATTTGCTGGTGGTGTCGACAATGCTTCTGCTAAAGCAGTTGGCTTAGATGAATATGCGAAGTTGCTTGATGATGCAGAAAAAGAAACCCTAGACGTAGTAACACGTTACGACAAATTTGCAGCAGCGCAAGCTTGGTTAACAGATAGCGCATTAGTGATTCCAACTATGACTAGCGCTGGAGCATCTACAGTTGTTTCAAAAGTAGTTCCATTCTCTGGACCTTCATCACAAACAGGTAACAAAGGATCAACTTATTTCAAATATGTTGAAGTTCAAGATGAGCCTGTCACTAAAAAACAATATGATCAAGAACGTGAAAAATGGTTGAAAGAAAAAGCTGATTCAAATAAGAAAGCTCAGCAAGAACTAGAAAAACACGTTAAATAATCACCTTCATCAGAACTTTCTCTAATAGGGGAGAAAGTTCTTTTGAACATTAAAGGAACGGAATATGAAAAAATATATATTTATGCGTATTTTACGTTCGTTAGTGTCGATCTTTTTGGTTACGACATTGACGTATACAATTATTTATACGCTAACCCCAAGAAATTTAATTTTCAAAAACGACCCTAACTACAATAAGATTGCAAAGACTAAGGATTCTAAAATCAATTATGAAAACACAGTCTATGATCGTATGGGGTATATAGAATATCTTGATTCAAAAGCTTTGAAAGAAAAAGCAAGCAAGGAAGACTCATCAGTAACTGTAGAGCCTACTAAAGAAAACGAAAAGATCTACAAAAAGTACATTTCTAATCTTGGAAATGGCTGGGTATTGAAACGTTTCCCTGAAAACAAAGGCTTTTACGCAACTCGTGAAGTCCCTGTCTTTGAACGTGTTATTGGATTCTACGGCAACCTGATTCAGATTGATCATCCAAATGTCATCAAAGATGCTTCCAATCCAAAACTTGAACGCTATATTCGCATTGAAAATGACCCAGCTATTGGTTGGTCAGTAGTTGGTTCGGGGACTAAACATAAATATCTTTTGTATTTCAATGGTCAATTCCCGTTCGTTCATCAAAATTTTGTATCGTTAAACTTGGGTGAATCTTATCCAACTTATTCAAATACGCCGGTTCTTCAGGTTATTACACAAGGACAAGGTACTACCAAGAAGAGTGAAGTAAACTTCCCAACAGGGAAAAAAGAATCTTCTATCAATATCTACTCACGTACTTACAAATCACCAAGCAAGGCAGATGCTCAAGATATTGCCCGCTTTGGTGAAGGAGATGCTTATACAGCAACTTTGAGTAACTATGAAAATCCATCCATGATTGTGAGCTCTTCTATTATCGGCTTGATCGGGATTGCAATTGCTTACTTGATCGCAATTCCATTGGGATCATACATGGCCTTGTTGAAGAACACATGGTTTGATAGTGCCTCAACAGCTGTCTTGACATTGATGATGGCTCTTCCAACGATTGCCTTGGTCTACATCGTCCGCTTGGTTGGTTCAATAATCGGTCTTCCAGACTCTTTCCCAGTCTTAGGAGCTCAGGACTGGAGATCGTACGTTCTTCCTTCTGTCATCCTGGGACTATTGACCGCTCCAGGTTTGGCTGTTTGGATTCGTCGTTATATGATTGACTTGCACTCACAAGACTTTGTCCGTTTTGCACGTGCTAAAGGACTCTCTGAAAAAGAAATTTCACGCAAGCATATTTTCAAGAATGCAATGGTTCCAATCGTTACAGGTATTCCTGTTCAATTGGTCTTGGTTATTTCAGGAGCTACCTTGACAGAAACCGTCTTTGCCTTCCCTGGTATGGGTAAAATGTTGATTGATTCCATCAAGGCATCGAACAATACCATGGTGGTGGGTCTTGTCTTCATCTTTACTGTTCTTGCTGTATTTGGAGCAATGGCCGGTGATATTCTCATGGTTATGGTAGACCCTCGTATCAAATTGACAACTAAGAAAGGAGGCAAATAATGTCTACAATCGATAAAAAGAAATTCCAATTTGTTGAACGTGACGACTTTGCCTCTGAAACAATTGATGCGCCGTCGTACTCCTACTGGAAATCGGTATTTCGCCAATTTTTCAAAAAGAAATCAACCATTTTTATGTTAGCAGTCTTGGTGGGGATTCTCTTGATGAGTTTTGTTTATCCAATGTTTTCAAACTTTGATTACAATGATGTAAGTAAAGTAAATGATTTCACTGCTCGTTTGAATCCTCCAAGTGCCAAAGCTTTCTTTGGTACAGATAACAATGGTAAATCGTTGTTTGATGGAGTTTGGTTTGGTGCCCGCAATTCGATTATCATCTCTTTTATTGCTACCTTGATCAACGTTGTAATCGGTGTAGTGATTGGTGGGATTTGGGGTGTGTCAAAATCAATCGACCGCTTCATGATGGAAGTTTATAACGTTATTTCAAACGTTCCATTTATGTTGATTGTTATTGTCTTGACTTACTCAATCGGTGCTGGTTTCTGGAACTTGATTTTGGCGATGACGGTAACAGGATGGATTGGGATTGCTTATTCTATCCGTGTCCAAATTATGCGTTACCGTGATTTAGAGTACAACTTGGCCAGCCGTACTTTGGGGACTCCAACTCTAAAAATCGTGACTAAAAATATTTTGCCGCAATTGGTATCTGTTATTGTGACGACAACAACTCAATTGTTGCCAGCCTTTATTTCAACTGAGGCCTTCCTTTCCTTCTTTGGATTGGGATTGCCAATTACAGTTCCAAGTTTAGGTCGTCTGATTTCAGACTACTCACAAAACGTAACAACCAATGCGTATCTTTTCTGGATTCCATTGACAGTCTTAGTCTTGGTATCCTTGTCATTCTATATCGTTGGACAAAACCTTGCAGATGCCAGCGATCCACGTACACATAGATAGGAGGAGTAGATATGACAAATGATAAAAATGTAATCTTATCTGCTCGCGATATCGTAGTAGAATTTGATGTTCGGGATCGTGTCTTAACAGCCATTCGCAATGTGTCCTTAGACCTTGTTGAAGGTGAAGTCATGGCACTTGTTGGTGAATCAGGTTCTGGTAAATCTGTTCTCACAAAAACCTTCACAGGAATGTTAGAAGACAACGGACGAATTGCTAATGGTAGCATTAATTATCGTGGGCAAGAATTAACAGAACTCAAGTCAAACAAAGATTGGGAAGATATCCGCGGTGCAAAAATTGCAACCATCTTCCAAGATCCGATGACCAGTTTGGACCCGATTAATACAATCGGATCACAAATTACGGAAGTTATTATTAAACACCAAGGTAAGAGTGCCAAAGAAGCCAGAGAAATGGCCATTGATTATATGGAAAAGGTTGGAATCCCAGAAGCGGAACGTCGCTTTGATGAATATCCTTTCCAATATTCAGGCGGGATGCGCCAACGGATCGTTATTGCTATTGCGCTTGCTTGTCGTCCAGATATTTTGATCTGTGACGAGCCAACAACGGCCCTTGACGTAACCATCCAAGCCCAGATCATTGACTTGTTGAAATCATTGCAAAAAGAATATAACTTTACAACAATCTTTATCACTCACGACTTAGGTGTGGTCGCAAGTATTGCAGATAAGGTTGCCGTAATGTATGCTGGTGAAATTGTAGAATTTGGTAAAGTAGAAGAAATCTTCTATGATCCAAGACATCCTTATACATGGAGTCTCCTTTCAAGTTTGCCACAATTGTCTACCTCTAAAGGTGATTTATATTCTATCCCAGGGACTCCTCCATCATTGTATTCACCAGTAAAAGGGGATGCCTTTGCTTTGCGTTCAGACTATGCGATGCAAATTGATTTCGAGGAACATCCACCAGTCTTCAATGTTTCAGATACACATTGGGCTAAAACATGGCTCTTACATGAAGATGCACCAAAAGTCAATAAACCAGAAATTATTGATAATCTTCATGAAAAGATTAGTGCGAAAATGGGATTCACTACAATCAAGGACTAGGAGAAGGAAATGACAGAAAAATTAATAGAAGTTAAAGATCTAGAAATTTCCTTCGGTGAAGGAAGTAAAAAATTTGTAGCTGTAAAGAATGCAAATTTCTTCATCAACAAAGGGGAAACATTTTCTCTTGTTGGTGAGTCTGGTAGTGGGAAGACGACAATTGGTCGTGCAATCATTGGTTTGAATGACACTAGTGCAGGTGATATCCTGTATGATGGCAAAAAGATCAATGGGAAGCAATCGCGCAAGGATGAAAATGAATTAATCCGTAAAATTCAAATGATCTTCCAAGACCCAGCGGCAAGTTTGAACGAGCGTGCAACAGTCGACTACATTATTTCAGAAGGTTTGTACAATTATCACCTATTCGAAAATGAAGAAGACCGAGTACGTAAAGTAAAAGAGATTATGCATGAAGTGGGGCTTCTAGCAGAGCATTTAACTCGTTATCCTCATGAATTCTCTGGTGGACAACGCCAGCGGATTGGGATTGCTCGTGCCTTGGTAATGGAGCCAGAATTTGTTATCGCAGACGAGCCTATTTCAGCCCTTGACGTATCCGTACGTGCGCAAGTTTTAAATCTCCTTAAGAAATTCCAAAAAGAGTTGGGCTTGACCTATCTCTTTATCGCGCACGATCTTTCAGTAGTTCGATTTATCTCTGATCGTATTGCGGTTATTTACAAAGGAGTTATTGTAGAAGTAGCTGAAACGGAAGAATTGTTTAATAATCCGATTCATCCTTATACACAATCTCTCCTGTCTGCTGTTCCGATTCCAGATCCAATTCTAGAACGCAAAAAAGTTCTGAAAGTTTATGATCCTGATCAGCATGATTATTCAACAGACAAACCAGAAATGGTTGAAATCAAGCCAGGACATTACGTTTGGGCAAATAAAGCAGAACAGAAAAAATATAAAGAACTTGTATAATCATAAGAAAACGAGAAAAATACGCTTCTCGTTTTCTATTTTTTGAAAAAAGAAAAACTTTTTTTAAAAAAATAGAAAAAGATATTGACAAGGTGAAGTGGACGTGATATACTAATATAGTTGTCGCGCGAGAGCGACAAAGACCTTTGAAAACTGAACAAGACGAACCAATGTGCAGG
>NZ_RCYU01000004.1 GCF_004166885.1 Streptococcus sp. bf_0095
CCTGCACATTGGTTCGTCTTGTTCAGTTTTCAAAGGTCTTTGTCGCTCTCGCGCGACAACTATATTAGTATATCACGACCATGAAAACTTGTCAATATCTTTTTTCTATTTTTTTAATTTTTTTGTTGTTTTTTTGATTTAAAAAAAAGGAAATGCTGTTAAATCAGCATTTCCCAAGCTCTTTTATGATTTCTTCGAGATAAACCTCTTCTTGGTTTCCACGATCCATCAATCCTCTTTTTGATATTTTTAACAGATCTAACGAATATTGTTTAATTTTCACCAATTCACTTTCAGTTAACTGTTTTTTCGAATATTGCCTTCTTAATTCTTTCGGATTTTCTTTACTAAAATCAAAAACGATGTTTTGAGCTAAATACTCGTTTAATTCTTTGATATTATGATGCAATCCGACATGAAATGCAATTGGTGCAAATGTTTTATTTAATGGTTGAGTACAAACACTTCTATATTCGATGGTTCCTCTTGTTGTTAAATCTTGAAAATGGTAGCTTCTATGATTCTTTAGGTCCTCTTCTTGCGGTTTTATTTCTTGTCTAGTTCTATCTAAGCGATAGGCTACTATTTTTTCTTTTGCGAGATAATCCTCTACTCTAATAGGTTCGAAATATAAGATTTCATTCTCACGATAAACATAAAACAAGGCTGTCTTCGCTAAATATTCTAGAAAGTCCTTTTCATTTATAAACTCTTTAGGATTTACACCAACATTTTCCTGATAATAGCCATGCATGGAATCTTCCCAGAAAATATCTCTTGAGATCTTCGTATCCCAGTCTTCTCCATCAAAAATGGAATTAGCAAACAGGTATGCTTTTGCTGACTCTACCTTATTCATCGCATTAATTATTTCCAAGTAATTCGTTCTTGAAACATCTAATTGTACTTGATTGCCACAAATAAAGGTTCCATAGTCTGGATAATGATGGAATCGATGGGTAGGATCTTGTTCAGACAGTTGTAAGAATTGAATCAGCATTTTATAACGATCAATTTTTACAGGTTGATTTTCATTTATTCTCCAATAAGGATGAATGCCTTTTCCTTCTATTTGATGCTGTCTCTCTCTTAAGAATGGTTGAATGATACCTAAATAGTGTTGATACCGGCTTTCGACTTCTTGGATGGTTTTAGTCTTTTCAAAAGCAAATTCAATGGTATTGTAAGATAACTCAAATACAATTTGATCTTTGTTTGTTTTATGTTGTAACTGGACTGGATTTCCATCTTCATCTTGTTTAATCGCAATAAAGTCTTCAACTTCTTGTAGATACCTAAAAAGAGCCTTTGTAACCAGTACATCCGTTTTATTCCCCATTTTATTTACGATTGGAAATTCGAGTTCAACCCCAATGTACTGCTCTGGACTATCTTTCAGCGAGGCAAGGTAACGCTTTGCCAATAATTGCTGGGCGAGTGCTTGTGATTTTTCTTTTACTGTCATAACTCTTCTATTATATCAAAAAAACGCCTGCTTACGAAATTGTTTTAAATTAAAGCAATTTCGTAAACAAGCGTCTACCATTTACCTCAATATGATGAGTGTTACCGCTAGGATAAATCCTAGCGGCAGACCAGAGCTAGACTAAGAAGAACCATTCAGTCCTTCCAACATCATAACACTCAACAAAATTGATGATTTTATACTAATTCGATAATTGCCATTGGCGCAGCATCCCCACGGCGTGGTTCAGTTTTAAGGATACGAGTATATCCACCATTGCGCTCAGCATAACGTGGTGCAAGTTCAGAGAACAATTTTTGAAGTGCAGTTGTTTCTGAATATTTACCAGTTTCTTCATCAAAGTTTTGTGATGCAACTTCGTTACGTACGTAAGCAGCTGCTTGACGACGTGCATGCAAGTCACCACGTTTACCTAAAGTAATCATTTTTTCAACTGATTTACGGATTTCTTTTGCACGTGCTTCAGTTGTTACGATTGCTTCATTGATGATAAGATCTGTTGTCAAATCACGAAGCATTGCTTTACGTTGTGAGCTAGTGCGTCCTAGTTTACGGTAAGCCATGTATTCCTCCTCTATTTATCGTTTTTTAGCCCAAGGCCTAAATCGGCAAGCTTAACTTTAACTTCTTCGAGACTCTTACGTCCAAGGTTACGAACCTTCATCATTTCTGGTTCAGATTTTTCTGTCAAATCATACACAGTATTGATACCGGCACGTTTCAAACAGTTATATGAACGAACAGAAAGATCCAATTCTTCGATGGTACGTTCTAGTACTCGATCATCTGATGCTGTATCTACTTCCTTCATAACATCTGTCGCAATCGCGATTTCTGTTAAGTTCGTAAAGAGGTTAAGGTGTTCTGTCAAAATACGAGCAGATAAACCTAAAGCATCTTCTGGAATAATTGTTCCATTTGTTAAGATTTCAAGGGTTAGTTTGTCAAAACCATCGTTGCTACCAACGCGAGCTGGTTCAACTTGGTAATTAACTTTTGTCACTGGCGTATAGATTGAATCTACAGCAAGTGTACCTACTGGTGCATCATCTTTTTTATTCTGATCAGCTGGAACATAACCACGACCGCTGTTTACAGTCAAAGTTGCTTTGAAGCTTGATCCTTCACCGATTGTAAAAAGATAATGATCAGGGTTTACAATTTCAATATCACTATCTGTAAGAATATCTCCAGCAGTTACTTCTGCAGGACCTTCTACATCAAGTTCAATAATCTTTTCGTCTTGGACGTAAGATTTTACAGCGATCCCTTTAACGTTAAGAATGATTTGCATAACGTCTTCACGGACACCTGGAACTGTATCAAATTCGTGCAATACACCTTCAATGTTAATTGAAGTAACAGCAGCACCTGGAAGTGAAGCTAATAATACGCGACGAAGAGAGTTCCCTAGTGTTGTGCCATAACCACGTTCAAGTGGTTCTACTACAAATACACCGTAATCTTTATTTTCATCAATTTTTGTTATATTTGGTTTTTCAAACTCAATCATTTGCTATACTCCCTCTGAAACGAAAAGCTGTGTAATTGTTGATGATTATACACGGCGACGTTTTGGAGGACGAGCACCATTGTGTGGCACAGGAGTCACATCGCGGATTGCAGTAACTTCAAGACCAGCAGCAGCAAGAGCACGAATAGCAGACTCACGACCAGAACCAGGACCTTTAACAGTAACTTCTACTGATTTAAGACCATGTTCTTGAGCTGATTTTGCAGCAGCTTCTGAAGCCATTTGTGCAGCAAATGGTGTAGATTTACGAGAACCTTTGAAACCAAGAGCACCTGCAGATGACCATGCAATTGCGTTACCATGCACATCAGTAATCATAACAATTGTGTTATTAAATGTTGCGTGAATATGAGCAATACCTGATTCGATATTCTTTTTCACACGACGTTTACGTGTTGGTTTAGCCAAGATTTTTACCTCCTTATTTTATTTTCTTATTTTTTCTTACCAGCAATCGCAACAGCTTTACCTTTACGAGTGCGAGCATTGTTTTTAGTGTTTTGTCCACGAACAGGAAGTCCACGACGGTGACGGATACCACGGTATGAACCGATTTCCATCAAACGTTTAATGTTCAAGTTCACTTCACGACGAAGGTCACCTTCTACTTTAATTGCGTCAACTTCACGACGGATAGCATCTTCTTGATCTGGTGTAAGGTCGCGAACACGAATATCTTCAGAAACGCCTGCAGCAGCAAGAATTTTCTTAGATGTTGGAAGTCCGATACCGTATACATAAGTCAATGAAATTACTACACGTTTGTCATTTGGAATGTCAACTCCAGCAATACGAGCCATGTTTTCTCCTTTCTATCTTATCCTTGACGTTGTTTGTGTTTTGGATTTGCTGGGCAAATTACCATAACACGACCATTACGACGAATTACTTTACAGTATTCGCAAATTGGTTTGACCGATGGTCTTACTTTCATTTTTATCCCTCCAAGTTTTTCGATTATTTAAAGCGGTATGTGATGCGTCCACGTGTCAAATCGTACGGACTCATCTCCACTGTAACACGATCTCCCGCTAAAATACGAATATAGTTTTTACGAATTTTACCAGAAACTGTTGCTAAAATCTGATGTCCATTTTCAAGTTCAACCGTAAACATAGCATTCGGCATTGTATCAACTACCTTGCCTTCTACTTCAATCACATCGTCTTTTGCCACGCAAAAGTACCTCCATAAATTTCGATTCATTCCTCTGAGCACAGAGGTAACAATTATAAGTCAGACTAATTCATTGTATCACTTGTTGTCAATTATTGCAAGCAACTAAAACGTTTTTATTTCAAATTCTCTAAGACTTTTTGGATATCCTTAAAGACGTCGTTAATATCTTGGTTTCCTTCGATATCATGGACTAAACCTTTTGCACGATAATGAGCAAGAATCGGCTCACCTTGAGCGATATTCACATCCAAGCGGCGTTTAACCGTTTCTGGTTTATCGTCCTCACGTTGGTAATAGTCTTCTTCCTTGTAATCAGCTGGTGGGTTGAATACTTTATGGTAGGTTTCACCTGTTTCACGGTGAATAATGCGACCGCTCAAGCGTTCAAGAAGGCAAGATGGATCCACTTCGATGTTGATTACACCCTCAAGTTCAAGGCCAAGATCTACCAAAATTTGATCCAAAGCATGTGCTTGTTCAATCGTGCGAGGAAAACCGTCTAAAAGGAATCCTTTTTCCTTAATATCGTCTTGAGCCAAACGTTCTTTTACAATCCCGTTGGTTACATCATCCGGCACCAATTCACCTTTATCGATGAATGATTTTGCCAACACACCCATTTCGGTTTGATTGGCCATTGCAGCACGGAACATATCCCCTGTTGAGATATGTGCAACTTGAAATTGTTCCACAATTTTAGCTGCTTGCGTCCCCTTACCTGCTCCAGGCAATCCCATGATTAATAAATTCATAATCATTTGCTCCTTATTTTGTTTTTAAATAAGCCTGTTACAATTTAACAAACTTATTCAAAAACAAAATAGAAGGTTGACAATGTCAACCTAATTCTATTCTGTTGTATCCATGAAACCAATGTATTTGCGTTTCAATAAGTAACCTTCTAATTGTTTCATTCCCTCAATACCAGTCGAGATGATGATCAAGAGACTAGTTCCTCCGAGAGCAACTGTATCTGTCAGACCAAAGATATCCCGAGCAAGGATTGGAATAATGGTGATAAATCCAAGGAATAGAGAACCGACCGTAGCCAAACGTCTAAGAAGACGTGACATGTAGTCTTCTGTTCCCTTACCAGGACGCACACCTGGAATGTAAGCACCACTCTTTTGTAGATTTTCCGCAGTTTTTTCTGGGTTAATCTGTACAAATGTGTAGAAGAAAGTAAACAAAATGATTAGCAAAGCATACATTGCTACACCAGTAGGTGTATTGGTTGCTAACATAGATTGTGCTGTTCGAACCCATCCAGCATTGTAACCCATGGCACTAATGACCTGGAAAATTGCTGCCGGTGCAGCCGTGATCGAACTAGCAAAGATGACAGGAATAACTCCAGCTGGGTTTACCTTCAATGGAAGATATGAGCTAGATGGTGCTCCTTGTGCAATCTTTGTGTATTGGATTGGAATTTTATACTGAGCTTGTTCCACAAAGGTTGTGAAGTAAATAATCACTAATACCGCTAAGATTAACAGACCTACGAAAATTAGTGAATTAGTCAATTGTCCAGAACGAACGTTAACAAATGAATCTTCATAAACACCTTTGATCATCTCTGGAATTGAAGAAACAATCCCCGCAAAGATAATCATAGAAACACCGTTTCCGTATCCTTTGTCTGAAATCTGTTCTCCTAACCAGGTCACAATCATCGAACCTGTCGTTAAAATTGCACCAATTAAGATGTAGGTTTCAACGTTTGGTGTCGACACTAATTTAGCCTGTGACAAGGTGTGGAAAGTAGCTGTAATTCCAATGGATTGAACGAAAGCTAGAACCAAAGCGATATAACGTGTTGCCTGATTCAACTTTCTCCGTCCAACTTCTCCTTGTTTCCCCCACTCAACAAACTTTGGAAGCAAGTCCATTTGAAGGAGCTGAACAACGATGGAAGCCGTGATGTAAGGACTCACCCCTAGGGCAAAGACAGAGAAGTTTCTCATGGCATTCCCTGACACCAAGCTCATCATATTCAAGAAGGAAACATCTTGTAAGTTGTTAAGGATTTTCGCATTCACACCAGGAACCGTAATCGTGGTTCCGATTCGAAAAACAAGTATGATAAAAATGGTAAATAAAATTTTTGATCTTACTTGTTTTACCTTAAATGCATCTTTTAATAATTTAAAGAACATAGGTCACCCCTCTTAGATGACTTCTACTGAACCACCTTTAGCAGTGATAGCTTCTTCAGCTGATTTAGAGAATTTAGCTGCCTTAACAGACAATTTCTTAGTCAATTCCCCGTTACCAAGAATTTTAATCCCTGATTTTTCAGCTTTTACAATACCTGCTTCAACAAGTACAACTGGTGTTACTTCAGCACCATCTTCGAAGACGTTCAACTGATCAAGGTTTACAATAGCATATTCTTTAGCGTTGATGTTTGTAAATCCACGTTTTGGAAGACGACGGAACAATGGAGTTTGTCCACCTTCAAAACCAAGACGTACACCGCCACCGCTACGAGCTTTTTGACCTTTTTGACCACGGCCAGAAGTTTTACCATTACCAGATGAAGTACCACGACCAACACGGTTGCGGACTTTACGTGAACCTGCAGCAGGTTGTAATTCATGAAGTTTCATTATTTAATTTCTCCTCTTTTGTAAATTGCTAACGCATGCAATCAGGAAAAGGTGTCCCGACTACAAACTCGCCTATACTTATATTTAGTTTTAGGGGATGAGAAATTTCCCATACCCCTGAAAACCTTGTTCTATTATAAATAGATTATTTTACTTCTTCAACTGTTACCAAGTGAGATACTGCAGTGATCATTCCACGTACTGCTGGGTTATCTTCTTTAATAACAGAGCTGTTCAATTTGCCAAGTCCAAGTGCTACAACAGTTTTACGTTGTGACGGGATGCGTCCGATTGGAGACTTAGTCAAAGTAATTTTAATTTGAGCCATTTGAATCTCCTTTCTTAAGCCAAGTCAGAAACTGAAATACCACGAAGGGCAGCAACTTCTTCAGCGCGTTTCAATTGTTTCAAACCTTCAACAGTTGCACGAACAATGTTGATTGGAGTGTTTGATCCAAGTGATTTAGATGTTACATCTGCAATACCTGCCAATTCGACAACGGCACGAACTGCACCACCTGCAGCAACCCCAGCCCCTTCGATAGCTGGTTTCAACAATACACGAGCTCCACCAAATACTGATGTTACTTCGTGTGGAATTGTTGTTCCAACCATAGGAACTTCAATCAAGTTTTTCTTAGCATCTTCTACTGCTTTACGGATTGCTTCTGGTACTTCTTGAGCTTTACCTGTACCAAAACCAACACGTCCGTTACGGTCACCAACAACTACAAGAGCTGCAAAGCGAAGACGACGTCCACCTTTAACAACTTTTGTAACACGGTTGATGGCAACTACACGTTCTTCAAGTTCAACTGCATTGTCTTTAAATGCCATTTTCTAGTGTCCTCCTATTAGAATTTCAATCCGTTTTCACGAGCTGCATCAGCCAAAGCTTTAACACGTCCGTGATATAGATATCCACCGCGGTCGAACACCACTTCAGAAATACCTTTAGCAACTGCACGTTCAGCAACAAGTTTGCCGACAACAACGGCTTGTTCAGTTTTAGTTCCTTTTGAAACTTCTTTGTCAAGAGTTGAAGCGCTTGCGAGCGTTACACCCGCTACGTCATCAATTACTTGAGCGTAGATGCCTGTATTAGAACGGAATACGTTCAAACGTGGGCGATCAGCAGTTCCAGAGAGTTTTCCGCGAACGCGACGGTGGCGTTTTTGACGGATTTTATTTTTATCTGGTTTCGAAATCACAATTTTCACCTCTTAATTTTAAAATCATGTGCTAAGCACTGAGTTGGAAAATAGGTGGGTGGTTGATAGACAACCACTCAACATTATTTACCTGTTTTACCTTCTTTACGGCGAACGAATTCACCAACGTAACGGATCCCTTTACCTTTGTAAGGTTCTGGTGAACGAAGGCTACGTACGTAAGCAGCTGTTTGACCAACTACTTCTTTTGAAATTCCGCTGATAACGATAGTCGTTGGGTTTGGAAGTTCAAAAGTAATTCCTTCTGGAGCTTCAACTTCGTCTGGGTGAGATTTACCAACAGCCAAGACAAGTTTGTTTCCTTGAAGTTGTGCACGGTAACCAACCCCGCGCATTTCAAGTTCTTTCTTGAATCCTTCTGATACACCAACAACCATGTTGTTCAAAAGGGCACGAGTAGTTCCATGGATGGTTTTCATTTCTTTTGAATCGTTTGGACGGTGAAGAGTTACTTCAGTACCTTCCACACGGATTTCAATATCTTTTGAGAACTCACGAGTAAGTTCTCCTTTAGGTCCTTTTACAGTTACTACGTTGTCATTGTTAGTGAGTTCAACACCAGCAGGCAACACGATAACTTTATTACCAATACGTGACATGTTTTTATTCTCCTGTTAAATTGTCAGGCCATGACGGCCAGTTTTCACGGGGTTTAAATCTTTTTGATTTAAAAATTAATGTTTAGGTCTCAATTTCTAAGTGAATCGAGGCATCGTCTCGCAGGCATAACTTTGAGTTAGGCAAGAGACGATAACGAAGAGTCACAACGAAATTGGGAGCTAAATATTACCAAACGTAAGCGATAACTTCCCCACCAACGTTCTTTTGGCGTGCTTCTTTATCAGTAAGCAAACCTTCAGAAGTTGAAAGGATAGCAATTCCAAGTCCGTTAAGAACTTTTGGAAGATCTTCACGTTTTTTGTAAACACGCAAACCTGGTTTAGAAACACGTTTCAAGTTTGTGATAACTTTTTCACCGTTTGCTCCGTATTTCAAGAACACGCGGATGATTCCCTGTTTGTCATCTTCGATTACTTCAACGTTTTTTACAAAACCTTCGCGTTTAAGGATTTCAGCAATCCCTTTTTTGATGTTTGATGCAGGTACTTCAAGTACTTCGTGTTTTGCTTGGTTAGCGTTACGAATACGAGTTAGGAAGTCTGCGATTGGGTCAGTCATAACCATTTTATATTTCTCCTCTTACTAGTAGTTTGAAATTTTCACTTGCTAGTTAATGATTGAGCTAGGCTCAGAATATGTTTCTAGGTTTCAATTCCTAAGTGAGTCTAGGCATCTGCTTGCAGGCATAACTTGAGTTAGGCAAATGCAGATAACGACGATTCACGACGGGATTGGAAGCTAGAATTACCAAGATGCTTTAGTGACACCAGGAATTTGTCCTTTGTATGCCAATTCACGGAAGCAAACACGGCAAAGTTTAAACTTGCGGTAAACTGAGTGTGGACGTCCACAACGTTCACAGCGAGTGTATGCTTGAGTAGAGAACTTAGCTGGGCGTTTGTTCTTAGCAATCATAGATTTTTTAGCCATTAGTTTTACCTCCTATATTATTTTGCAAACGGCATACCAAGGCCAGTAAGCAATGCACGTGATTCTTCGTCTGTGTTCGCAGTAGTTACGATTACGATATCCAAACCACGAGTTTTATCAACATCATCAAAGTTGATTTCTGGGAAGATCAATTGCTCTTTCACACCAAGTGTGTAGTTTCCGCGTCCGTCAAATGATTTTGTTGGAACACCGTGGAAGTCACGAACACGTGGAAGTGAAACTGAAACCAATTTGTCCAAGAATTCGTACATACGTTCGCCACGAAGAGTTACTTTCGCACCGATCGCTACACCTTCACGAAGACGGAAGCCGGCGATTGATTTTTTAGCTTTTGTGATAAGTGGTTTTTGACCTGAGATCAATGCCAATTCTTCAGCAGCTTTCTCAAGGTTTTTAGCGTTAGAAACAGCGTCTCCAACACCCATGTTCAAAACGATCTTATCAACTTTTGGCACTGCCATAACTGATGAGTAGTTAAATTGTTCAGTCAAAGCTGGAACTACTTCATTAAGGTATTTTTCTTTTAAACGATTAGCCATTATACTTCTCCTTTCCTTCGTGATTAGTCAAGCACTTCGCCTGATTTTTTGTTATAACGAACTTTTTTGCCGTCTACGAATTTGTAGCCAACACGTCCAGCAACACCGTTCTTGTCCAAGACTTGAACGTTTGATACATGGATTGGAGCTTCTTTTTCGATGATAGCACCTTGAGGGTTTTCGTTATTTGGACGTTGGTGTTTCTTAACAAGGTTTACACCTTCAACAACAACTTTATTTACTTTTGGAAGAGCAGCAACGACTTTAGCTTCAACACCTTTGTCTTTACCAGCAATTACACGAACTTTGTCGCCAGTTTTTACAAACATTTTATTCTCCTTTTATTCTTACGCCCGTTGGGCACCCTGGCCAATGAGCCAGGGGACTGTGTTTGTGATTTTTATATTAAAGTACTTCTGGAGCAAGTGATACGATCTTCATGAAACCACCGTCACGCAATTCACGAGCGACTGGGCCAAAGATACGAGTTCCGCGAGGAGTTTTGTCTTCACGGATAATCACTGCAGCATTTTCGTCGAACTTGATGTATGAACCATCTTTACGACGAGCACCTGATTTAGTACGAACGATAACAGCTTTTACAACGTCACCTTTTTTAACCGCACCACCAGGAGTAGCTTGTTTTACAGATGCTACGATAACATCACCGATACCTGCGAATTTACGTCCTGAACCACCAAGAACTTTGATGGTCAAGATTTCGCGTGCACCACTGTTGTCAGCAACTTTCAAACGAGTTTCTGTTTGAATCATTTAAGTTTTCTCCTTTCAGGTCAGATTAGATGATGACCGCTTCTTCAACAACTTCTACAAGACGGAAGCGTTTTGTAGCTGAAAGCGGACGAGTTTCCATGATACGAACGATATCGCCTTCTTTGGCAACGTTGTTTTCATCATGTGCTTTGTATTTTTTAGAATAGTTGATACGTTTACCATAGACTGGGTGGTTACGTTTAGTTTCAACTACAACTGTGATTGTTTTGTCCATTTTGTCAGACACAACGCGTCCAACAAGAACTTTACGATTATTGCGTTCCATTGAAATTCTCCTTCCCTAGTCTATTATTTAGCTTCTGATTGAACAGTTTTGATACGAGCGATTTGTTTTTTCACTTCTTTCAAACGTCCAGTTTGTTCCAATTGACCAGCAGCTGCTTGGAAACGAAGTTCAAACAATTCTTTCTTCAATTCATTTTCACGCTTCGCGAGTTCTTCTTGAGAAAGACCACGAAGTTCTTTAACAAATTCTTTTACTTCTGTAAGTTTCATGACCTCTCCTTATTTTGCTTCACGTTTTACGAATTTACATTTAACTGGCAATTTGTGGCTTGCAAGACGAAGCGCTTCGCGAGCGATCTCTTCAGATACACCAGCAACTTCAAACATTACTTTACCACGTTTAACTGGTGCTACCCAACCTTCAGGTGCCCCTTTACCAGATCCCATACGTACCCCGATAGCTTTAGCGGTGTATGATTTGTGTGGGAAGATCTTGATCCAAACCTTACCACCACGTTTCATGTAACGAGTCATGGCAATACGAGCAGCTTCGATTTGGCGGTTAGTGATCCAGTGGCTAGTTGTAGCCTGAAGACCGTATTCACCGAATGATACTTCTTTTCCACCTTTTGCTTCACCGCGCATTTTACCACGGAATTCGCGACGGTGTTTTACACGTTTAGGTACTAACATTGGTTATTTACCTCCTTTAGCGTCTTTACGAGCTGGAAGAACTTCACCACGGTAGATCCATAC
Source organism: Streptococcus sp. bf_0095 (assembly GCF_004166885.1). Lineage (GTDB taxonomy): Bacteria > Bacillota > Bacilli > Lactobacillales > Streptococcaceae > Streptococcus. Next base: position 11,928 of record NZ_RCYU01000004.1, read on the forward strand.
TTTAACACCAAGTTTACCGTAAGTTGTATCTGCTTCTTCCCAAGCGTAATCGATGTCTGCGCGAAGTGTGTGGAGTGGAACTGTACCTTCAGAGTATCCTTCAGCACGGGCGATATCTGCACCGTTCAAACGACCTGATACTTGAGTTTTAATTCCTTTAGCTCCAGCGCGCATAGTACGTTGGATCGCTTGTTTTTGAGCACGACGGAAAGCCACACGTTGCTCCAATTGACGAGCAATTCCTTCACCAACAAGGTGAGCATCCAAGTCAGGACGTTTGATCTCGATGATGTTGATGTGAACTTGTTTACCTGTCAATTTGTTAAGAGCTGCACGAAGTGCATCGACGTTTGCTCCACCTTTACCGATAACCATACCTGGTTTAGCAGTGTGAAGTGAAACGTTAACTTTGTTTACTGCGCGTTCGATTTCAATAGTAGAAACCGCTGCGTCAGCTAATTCTTTTTGAATAAATTTGCGGATTGCAAGATCTTCATGAAGGTAATCCGCGTATTCTTTTTCAGCATACCATTTGGCATCCCAATCACGGATGATGCCGACACGCATTCCAATTGGATGTACTTTTTGACCCACGATGTTACCTCCTTATTTTTCTGTCACAACCACTGTGATGTGGCTTGTGCGTTTGTTGATTGGTGAAGCTGAACCTTTCGCACGTGGACGGAAACGTTTCATAGTTGGTCCTTCATTTGCGAATGCTTCAGATACTACCAAGTTTGCTTTTTCCAAACCAAAGTTGTTTTCAGCGTTTGCTACTGCTGAGTTCAATACTTTCAAGATGATTTCAGCTGCTTTGTTTGGAGTGAATTTCAAGATTGCTACTGCATCGGCTACGCTTTTACCACGGATGTTGTCAAGAACAAGACGTGATTTACGAGGTGAAACACGCACTGTACGAGCCATTGCTTTAGCTGAAGTAATTTCTGCCATTTATGTTCTCCTTATTTTCTACGTGTCTTCTTGTCATCTGCAGCGTGACCTTTGTAAGTACGAGTTGGTGCAAATTCACCAAGCTTGTGACCTACCATGTCTTCTTGGATGTAAACCGGTACGTGTTTACGTCCATCATAAACTGCGATAGTGTAACCAATGAAACTTGGGAAGATCGTTGAACGACGTGACCAAGTTTTGATAACTTTTTTCTTTTCGTCATTAGCTTGAGCTTCAACTTTTTTCATCAAATGCTCATCGACGAAAGGTCCTTTTTTAAGACTGCGTCCCATTTTATTATTTTCTCCTTTAAATATAGTACCACAGCGGCTTGCGCTCCCAAGGAGCGCTACCGAGCTGGCGGATTCTCTAGCCACTTAAGCGACTAGTTTAAAATTATTTCTCGTTGCGACGACGAACGATAAGTTTGTCAGATTTCGCTTTCTTGTTACGAGTTTTAAGACCAAGAGCAGGTTTGCCCCATGGAGTTGATGGTGCTTTACGACCAACTGGTGCTTTACCTTCACCACCACCGTGTGGGTGATCGTTAGGGTTCATTACAGAACCACGAACTGTTGGGCGGATACCTTTCCAACGGCTACGTCCTGCTTTACCAAGGTTAACAAGTCCATGTTGTTCATTTCCGACAACACCAACTGTAGCACGGCAAGTACCAAGGATCATACGAACTTCACCTGATTGAAGACGAACAAGAACATATTTACCTTCAGAACCTAACACTTGAGCAGAAGCTCCAGCAGCACGTACCAATTCTCCACCACGACCTGGTTTCAACTCGATGTTGTGGATCAAAGTACCAACTGGGATGTTAGCAAGTGGAAGAGCGTTTCCGACTTTGATATCTGCTTCTGGACCTGAAACGATACGTTGATCAACTTCAAGACCTTTTGGAGCGATGATATATGCTTTCACACCGTCAGTGTAGTGTACCAAAGCGATGTTTGCAGAACGGTTTGGATCGTACTCAATTGTTTTTACAACTGCTTCAACGTTGTCTTTGTTACGTTTGAAGTCGATCAAACGGTAATGACGTTTGTGTCCACCACCTTGGTGACGAACTGTGATACGTCCGTTGTTGTTACGACCTGCTTTGCTCTTCAATGAAACAAGCAAAGATTTCTCTGGTGTGCTTGTTGTGATTTCAGCGAAATCCAAAGAAGTCATATTACGGCGACCGTTTGTTGTTGGTTTATAAACACGAATTCCCACGATATTTCCTCCTTAGATTATTCAGCTTCAGTAGCGAACAACTCGATTGCTTTTGAATCAGCTGTAAGCGTGATGATAGCTTTTTTAGTTTTTGAAGTAAAACCAGTGTAACGTCCAACACGTTTTGCTTTTGGTTTTACATTTACAGTGTTCACATTCGCAACTTTCACACCTTCAAAGGCAGCTTCAACAGCTTGTTTGATCAAAAGTTTGTGAGCGCGAGTGTCAACTTCGAATACATATTTGCCTGCTTCAAGTTGAGCCATTGACTTTTCAGTGATAACAGGTTTTTTGATAACATCATACAAATTCATTATGCAAGAACCTCCTCGATTTTAGAGATAGCTGCTTGAGTAACAAGAAGTTTGTCACTATTTGCGATGTCAAGAACACTTGCAGTTGTAGCAGTCGCAACTTTCACGTTTGGAAGGTTACGAGCTGAAAGAGCTGCGAATTCGTTTCCTTCTTCAAGAATAACAAGGACTTTAGAATCGATGCTCAAAGCTGCAAGAACTTTTGCAAATTCAGCAGTTTTTGGAGCTGTAAATTCAAGAGAATCAACGGCTACAAATTTGTTTTCAGCAACTTTTTCTGAGTAAACAGATTTAAGCGCAAGGCGACGAACTTTTTGAGGAAGTTTGTACGCATAGCTACGTGGAGTTGGTCCGAAGACGATTCCACCACCACGCCATTGTGGAGAGCGGATAGAACCTTGACGAGCACGTCCAGTTCCTTTTTGACGCCATGGTTTGCGTCCACCACCTGAAACGGCAGAGCGGTTTTTAACTGCGTGAGTTCCTTGACGAAGGCTAGCACGTTGGCTGATGATTACATCAAATACAACTGCTTGGTTTGGTTCGATACCAAAGATCGCATCGTTAAGAACAACTTCGCCCGCTTGTTTACCAGTTTGGTCGAATAATGTTACATTTGCCATTTTGACTGTATTCCCCTTTCCTTATTATTTACCAGCTTTAACTGCTGACTTGATAGTGATAAGAGATTTCTTAGCACCTGGTACGTTACCTTTGATAAGGATAACGTTCTTTTCTGGAACAACTTGTACAACTTCAAGGTTTTGAATGGTTACACGATCGCCACCCATACGTCCTGCAAGGTTTTTACCTTTGAATACGCGGTTAGGTGCAACAGGTCCCATAGAACCTGGACGACGGTGGTAACGAGAACCGTGAGCCATAGGTCCACGTGATTGTCCGTGGCGTTTGATAACACCTTGGAAACCTTTACCTTTAGAAGTACCAGTTACATCAACAATGTCTCCAGCTTCGAAAGTATCAACTGTGATTTCAGCACCAACTTCTAAGCCTTCAACGTTTTTGAATTCACGAATGAAGCGCTTAGGAGCCGTGTTAGCTTTTGCTACATGTCCTTTAGCAGGTTTGTTACTCAATACTTCGCGTTTGTCATCGAAACCAACTTGGATAGCGTTGTAACCATCTGTTTCAACAGTTTTAACTTGAAGAACAACGTTTGGAGTTGCTTCGATAACTGTTACAGGGATCAATTCGCCAGCTTCAGTGAAGATTTGAGTCATTCCCACTTTTTTCCCTAAGATTCCTTTTGTCATGAGAAAATAGTTCCTTTTCTATAATTTTTTATTCAAAAAGTTTTTAACGAGCGTTTTTTATGCTCAATGTATCAAGCTTTAGATTAAAGTTTGATTTCTACGTTTACACCACTTGGAAGATCCAATTTCATCAAAGCGTCAACTGTTTTTTGAGTTGGGTTGATGATGTCGATCAAACGCTTGTGTGTACGCATTTCGAATTGTTCGCGAGAATCTTTGTATTTGTGAGTCGCACGAATGATTGTGTAGAGGCTACGCTCAGTTGGAAGTGGGATTGGACCCGCAACTTGTGCACCTGTACGAGTAGCTGATTCTACGATTTTTGCAGCCGCTGTGTCAAGTGTACGGTGTTCGTACGCTTTCAAACGGATGCGGATTTTTTTGTTTGCCATCTTTTTCTCCTTTTCGTCTATTTAAGATAATAGGCTAGCTCCACAAGAAAACCGACATGCGTTGCGTGGCAATGCAACCGAGCGTGTCGCAACCTCTTGCATCAAAGCTAATAGCTGTTTTTCACAGCACCATAGTAGTTTAACACAATGAAAGGCTCAATGCAAGGGATTTGAACAGATTTTTTTCGTTTTTTTAATGAAAGTGTTTTCGAAAGAAATAGAGTACTAAAAAAGTTGCTATTATATAGAAAAAAGAAGCAAGACAGAACAAATTTATATCCAAATTTGTTCTGTCTTGCTCCCTCACAGTTGATTGGGTTATCTTCGGAGCTTCATAAGCTCCAAGGATAGCAATCAACCACTGCGTCTAGCAGTTGTTTCTATTATTCTCAGATGGCTGTAGTCTTTTCTCCAGCCTTTGTTCTTTATATGTAGCTCTTCCTAGAAATTCCGACCTGACTTGTTATAGCCATATTTTTCGACGAAATGCTCACGGAATTCTAAGAGATTGTCATCCATGATCGCTTGACGGACCTGCTTCATGAGGTTAATCAAGAAATAGAGATTGTGGTAGCTAGTCAAGCGGATCCCAAAGGTCTCATCCGCCTTGAGGAGGTGGCGGAGATAGGCCCGGGTGTAATTCTTACAAGTGTAGCAATCACATTCATGATCTAGCGGCGTAAAGTCTTCAGCAAATTGCGCATTTTTCACCACCAGGCGTCCTTGACTGGTCATGCAGGTACCATTTCGCGCAATCCGCGTTGGCAAGACACAGTCAAACATATCCACTCCACGAATTACCCCATCGATTAGACTGTCTGGAGCTCCCACTCCCATGAGGTAACGAGGCTTGTTCTCCGGCAAGAGAGGAGTTGTAAAATCAAGCACCGCATTCATTTCTTCATGGCTTTCTCCAACAGCTAACCCACCGATAGAATATCCTGGGAAGTCCATGCTGACCAGATCACGCGCAGACTGACGGCGCAAGTCTTCAAATCCAGCCCCTTGAACAATCCCGAAAAGACCTTGATCATGAGGGCGACGATGAGCCTTAAGGCCACGTTCTGCCCAACGACTGGTCCGTTCGATTGATTTCTTCACATAATCATAGGGTTGATAGAACTGAGGACATTCGTCAAAGGACATCATGATGTCGCTCCCTAGATTATTTTGGATCGAGATGGCCTTTTCTGGGGAGAGGAACATCTTCGAACCATTGAGGTGGTTTTTAAAGGTTACCCCTTCTTCGGTGATATTTCGGGTATCCGCTAGTGAATAGACCTGGAAGCCTCCACTATCTGTCAAAATGGGCTGGTCCCAGTTCATGAACTGGTGCAGTCCTCCTGCTTTTGCGACTAGATCATCCCCCGGACGAAGCCAGAGATGGTAGGTGTTGGCCAAAATAATTCCGGACCCCATTTCCTTGAGTTCTTCTGGTGATTGGGTCTTAACGGTTGCCTGAGTCCCTACAGGCATAAACATTGGAGTTGGGAAAGTCCCGTGGGGGGTGATAATTTCTCCCAGACGAGCTCCTGTATGCTTTTCTTTTTTGATTAATCGATATTGAATCGGTGAATCTGTCATGGTTACCTCCGTACTGGGAAAAACAGTCCCAGCCTTCTTATTCCTGTCACAGGATCTCCTGTGAGCACCTGTACGATTGTACCAAATTTTACCAGCTCTGTCACGGACTTGTGTTATAATAAAGGGTACTACTACCATGAAAGAGGACATTATGAATATAAAATTGGTTCGTGCTCAAGCTCGTCAGCTGCAATTGCAACATCCCAAAGTCTTCTCCTACTTTGCCTTACCAACTTTCCTGACAATCCTTGCAAGTTACATGCTGACAGGGACAGACATCACTGAAACACTTGCTCACATGGAACTTAGAGAAGGGATACTCTTTCTTCTAAGTCGGCAGATTTTTCCTGCGATTGTTGGTTTTATCCTGTCTTTTCTCTATTTAGGGGCAACTTTTCGCTTTTTGATTTCTGCCTCTAGCAAGGGAGAAAAGAACTTTGGTATCTTCACCATCTTTCAGAGCCAGTATTTTACACCTGCGTTTTTGACGCTATTCATTAAGCAAGTGATCCTGTCTTTGTGGGGGAGTCTCCTCTATGTGAGTCAACTCCTCTTAACGGTGGTCAGCTATCACGTTCTCGCTATCAATGAATCCTCCTCCACTACGTCTACCCTTAGAGCGGATACTCCAGAAGTTCAAGCAATTCTAAAGTTAGCTCCAACGATGACGACCGGCCTCTTAATGGCTCTGGTTGGGCTCCTGCTCTTCCTCCCTTTTTATTACCAGTATAGTTTGGTCGAGTTGATCCTATATAGTCGACTGATGACAGGAACCTATGATGGGCCTATGTCTATCCTCCGCCAAAGTAAGGAAGAGATGAAAGGCTTTAAGAGCCACCGCCTTGTTCTTGATTTGAGCCTGCTTGGTTGGCAAATTCTATCTTTTTTCACTTTAGGAATGGCGAATTTTTATGTCAAACCTTATGCAACCAGTTGCCAAATCATCTTCTACCATACCCTCCTTCAAAAACGGATGCAGGCGGACAGTCGCTTCCAGCAAAAGGCGCCGGATCTACCAAAGTCTAATCCACTTGATTAACAAAGAAAACAAGAAAACCCACCTTCGATTGGAGCCATTCTCCAAAGCACTAGGTGGGTTCTTTTATCTCTGTTAGGGAAATCCGTCTGTATTTATTTCATCTCCCGTATCAGTTTAATCACCGGATGAAAGACGCGAGGTTCTGGGATAAATCAAAGGCTATCCTTCTCCTAAGACCAAACGAGTGTGCTCGCGTTTGATACAGCGGTTCATGACGATATCTTCTCGTCCAGCTCCACGAAGGATTTCTTCTGCTTCTTGATTTTCCAGCTCCAATTGTGCCCAGAAAATCTTCGCATCCGACTCGATAAAGTCACGCGCTACATCTGGCAAAAACTCACTGCGACGGTAAACATCGACGATATCTACTGGGAAAGGAATTTCCTGCAGGCTAGCGTACACCCTTTCTCCAAGGATTTGGCCACCGGCTGCACGAGGGTTGACAGGAATAATCCGATAGCCCCGCTCTTGCATCTCCTTGCTAACACGATGACTGGTCGTATCTTCACGGTCAGATAATCCAACCACAGCGATGATCTTGCTGGTTTCTAGGTAATGTTTGATAATGCCATCACTAGGATTGCGAAATGAATAAGCCATAAGAATCTCCTTTTGTATGCGTTTCCTTTATTTAAATAGTATAACAATACGGAAGGCATTGCAAGTGTTTGTCGTTAAAAGCGGTAGGAAACTGAAAAGTTTCCTACCGCTTTCTGTTTTGAACAAACTTAATCTTATTTGGCCTCATACCATGTTTTGCCTGCATTCTCATCGGCTTCCAGTGGTACCGCAAGCTCAATAGCGGATTCCATGGTCTCTTTGACGAGTTCTTTGATCGCTGCAAGTTCATTACTTGGTACTTGCAGAACGATTTCATCGTGGACCTGAAGAAGCATCTTGGTCTTGTAGGCCCCTGCTTCTAGCGCTTCATCCAAGTGGATCATAGCAATTTTCAAGATGTCTGCTGCCGATCCTTGGATTGGTGAGTTGATGGCTGTCCTTTCCGCAAATCCTCGAATATTGAAGTTGCGAGAGTTGATATCTGGAATTTCCCGACGACGCTTGAAGAGGGTTTCTACATAGCCCTTATCACGCGCTTCCCGCACCACTCTTTCCATATAATCCTTGATGCCAGGATAGCGTTCAAAGTAGGTCTCAATGTAAGCTTTAGCTTCTTTTCGACTGATCCCTAGGTTGTTAGACAGTCCAAAATCGGAAATTCCATAAACCACGCCAAAGTTTACTGCCTTGGCATTGCGACGGTCATTTGCTGTCACATCTTCTGGTTTTTCAATATTGAAGACCCGCATAGCGGTTGATGTATGGATATCTGCCCCATGCTGAAAGGCATCAATCAAATGCTCATCTCCTGAAATATGGGCCAAGACGCGCAATTCGATTTGTGAATAGTCCGAGCTGAGCAAGACACTGTTTTCGTCTTCTGGAACAAAAGCCTTACGAATAAGACGACCTTGTTCCAAACGGACAGGGATGTTTTGCAGGTTGGGATCCACACTAGACAAACGGCCTGTCTGCGTCAAATCCTGTACATAGCGGGTGTGGATTTTCCCATCTTCCAAAATCCAGTCTTGAAGCCCGATGACATAGGTCGACTGAATCTTAGCAATCTGGCGGTATTCGAGAATCTTAGACACAATCGGTGCAATTGGAGCCAGGCGTTCCAAGACATCAACAGCAGTCGAATAACCAGTTTTGGTCTTTTTGGTATATTCAAGAGGGAGTTCTAATTTTTCAAAGAGGATGACCCCCAATTGTTTTGGAGAATTGATATTGAACTCTTCTCCTGCTAACTCGTAGATTTCTTGGGTCAAGCGCTCCAAGACTGCTTCGTTTTCCACCTGCATGTTTTGGAGGGTTTGGCGTTCTACCTTGATCCCCGCGATTTCCATCTTGGCCAAAACAGCTGCTAGTGGTTGCTCCATATCATAGAGCAAATCTAGTTGGTCATGGGCTTGCAACTGCTCCATCATGGGCTCTTCCGTATCTAGTAGAACAGCGACTTTTCGTGCCAAATGCTCTAATAAGACCGCCTTTTCTGGAATGGCTTTTTTGGCCCCCTTGCCATAAACAACTTCGTCGATCGGTAGCGCAATCTGGCTATAGAGGCTCGCAATCGTTGAAATTTCATTGTCCTCTACGGTCGATAAGAGATACTTGGCCAACCGACTATCAAAAGCCGGCTTTTGCAGGGTAATGCCCAAGTGGCTGAGCAAGACCTTGGCCCGCTTGAAGTCATAGACCTTAAGAGGCGTTTTTTCAAGAAATTCTTTAAAAATTGGTGTTTGTAAAAGACTACTGTCTGTGCTAGCGTAGAGCTGACCTTTTGTCCCCCATGCAAAACCAATGATGGGTTCTGTATGGTAATTGTCTCCAAAGATCTCAAAATGGAAGAAACTATCTTCTGTGAGCATATCCGAGGTGACCTGCTCCACCTCCGTGTAGTTAATGGCTACGGGAGCAGCTTCTTCTCCGCCTAAATCCAAGGCCTGACGAAGTTGCTTGAAGCCCATCTCCTCATAAAACTTAGCCAGATTTTCAAGATGGGGACCTGTATAGGTGATATCGTCCAGGCCAATCTCAATAGGTGCATTGGTATCGATGGTCGCAAGGGTCTTGGACAGGTAAGCCTGCTCCTTGTCGTTGATGAGATTTTCCTTCATTTTAGAAGGCTTCATCTCGTCAATATGCTCGTAAATGCCATCAAGAGACCCGTACTCTAGGAGTAGTTTGATCCCGGTCTTTTCTCCAATCTTGGTAACACCTGGGATATTATCCGACTTATCTCCCATCAAGGCCTTGAGGTCGATAAATTGCTCTGGTGTCAATCCCATCTTTTCTTTCAGATAGGCTGGAGTGAATTCTTCAAACTCTGCCACTCCTTTTTTAGAGATTTCAACGACCGTATTGTCATCCGTTAGCTGGATCAAGTCCTTGTCCCCAGAGACAATAGTGACTTCAAAGGGTACCGAGGTAGCTTCTGCCATCTTATCTAGCGTTCCAATAATGTCATCCGCTTCATACTGGGCCAGCTCATAATGGCGAATTCCCAGATGGTCCAATTGCTCGCGAATGAAAGGGAACTGCTCGCGGAATTCATCTGGTGTCTTTGCCCGCCCGCCCTTGTAGTCGGCATACATCTCCGTCCGGAAGGTGGTCTTTCCTGCATCAAAGGCGACGAGAACATGGGTTGGTTGGATGCGCTCCAAGAGATGGCTCAACATGAGGTTAAAGCCATAGACCGCATTGGTATGCAATCCATTGGCGTTTTTAAAGCGATCGATTTGATTATAAAGTGCGAAAAAGGCACGAAAAGCGACGGAAGACCCGTCGATGAGTAGTAATTTGTTCTTTTTTTCCATAGGCTTATTATACCACGAATCACAAGGTCTCTGGTACATAAAAACTCTACCCTTTCGGGTAGAGCCTTCTTTAGGAATTTCTTATGAAAAATGAAGAGAAGTGTTTATTCGCCGTAGCAAGAACCTTGTTGTGGCAATTTCTTAAAGCGTTTTGGATAATTAACTGAGATTTTCATTTTCTGTACCTCATTTCTTATTGGATGAGTTTAGTATACAGCTCAAACCTAAACCATTCCTTATAGAAAGCTTTAAGAAAACTAAAAGCTGAGGCGCAAAGCATGCAGTTGTTTTTTGCTGCAGACCGGTAACTGAAGATGGAGCCCTTGCCATCGTAGCCCTAAGAAAAGCAAAGTAAAAGACCACCGGATTTGGTGGCCTTTTAGGGAGATTATTATGAAAAAGAAAAGTTTTAGGATTTCATAAACAAAGTTAGGAGGTCTTTGTTTATGGTTTTATTATATCGGATTTATCTTAAAGATTTCTTAAGGAATTATTTCATTTCCAAAACAAATTGTTTACGGATTCTTTTCATAGCGCCATTCCAGCAACAAAGAAGCCTAGCTTTGTTAAATAAGTTAACTTTTTTCTTCTTCAAAATAGAGGCGAATGTCATCCAAATGACGAATCGCATGATTGACATCCGGCTTGTAATCCAAAAAATTAATACTCCCGATTCTTGCATTGTCTGCCAGATCAACATCCAAGGTTCGATCTCCAATATAATAGGTCTCACTCCGATCCAGTTGATACTTATCTACTAGATAATCGACTCCTTCTGGATCTGGTTTTCTTCGAAAGCCATTGTCCGTTGTGACAACCTCTTGGAAATAGGATAAGATCCCTAGATCTTCCAGAATTGGATAAGCATTTTTCCCCTTGTGGGTATAGACGAATTGGACAATCCCTTCCTCTTTGGCCCAAGCTAGAATGTCTCTAGCTCCTGACATCAGATGCACTTGGGCATTTTTCTCACGCAGGCTAGACGCGCGATAACGATTCATTTCTTCCGCATCCAAACCATGTTCTCTAGCCACTTCTTCAAGAAGTGCCTGGACGGATTGTTGAAGGATAAAGGCATGGACCACTTCTCGATCAAAGTCCAAAGAGTAATGCGCATAAGTCTCAGCAATCCCATCTAAAATAGCTTCATAAGAATCCAAAAGAGTTCCATCCAAATCCCAAATAAAAGCTCGTGTCATACATTTTATTCCTTCCATGTCCGATGATAGAGTGTTTTTAAGAAAATCCAGCGAAATCCATTGTCCAAAAGGGTACCAGCCCAAATCCCTGGCAAGCCCCAACCGAGGCTAACCCCCATCAGATAACCTGAGCCAATCCGAATCACCCACATGCCGATAGTGGTCGCATAGAAGGGAAGACGCGCGTTGCCTAACCCTTGCCAGACCGCGGTATAGATGACGGTCCCAGCTGTCAGAGGCGTTCCAAGTAAGGAGAACAAAATGACGGATAAGGAGGCAGCAAGGGCTCCTGGATCCTTAGTGTAAAGGGCTGTCAAAGGACTTCCAAACAAGAAGATGGTAAGGGCGAGGGGAAGCATGGTGAGAAAGGAAATCCAAAAACTCCTACTGATGATTTGCTTGATCCCTTGTAAATCATTCTGTCCCAAACTTTTGGCGACCAACATGACTGTCGCTGTCGCAATCCCAAAGACCGGCATATAGTTGAACTGGGTCAAGACTTCCCCAATAGCATTCCCAGCTACCGCTCTAGTACCAAAAACGGCCACCATAGCAATGATGACAATATCCCCTGCTCGCATCATGAGGCGCTCACCAGCAGCAGGCAAAGCAAGGGAGAGCAAGTCTCGATCCAAGCCCCAACGAAAAGGAGCAAAGGGAAGTTGAACCTGACGCCAGAGCAAGAAAGCCCCTAATAAGCGAGAGAGAACCGTTCCTAAGGCAGCCCCGGCGATGCCCAGCCCAAAAACAAAGATCAAGATGCTCGATAATAGAGCATTCAAAACATTGGTCAACAAACTGACATACATGGGTAGTCGCGGGTTATGGGCCACACGGACTAGGGCTCCCAAGGTCGTCATCAGACCTAAAAGCAAAATACTTCCTCCGACAAGGGATAAATAAATTCCTCCGGCTTCTGCAACCGCTGCTTCAACCCCCAAGAGGGCAATCAATTCCTTGCCAAAGCAGAGGGATAAGACCCCCAAGATACAACTTAATAAAACCGTGACTTTAATAGATTCAGTCGCCTGACGAGCTATGGCTTTCTGATCTTTTTGTCCCATACTTTTAGATAAGAGACTCACGACCGCTGCTCCAAGAGCGATAAAAATAGCTTGGTAAATCGTAATGATATTGCCTGCAACGGATACACCCGATACAGCTACTAAACCCAACTGAGCAACCAAGTAGCTATCTACCATCCCCATGAGCATTTGGAGAAAGTTTTCTCCGATGGCTGGAAGGGCAATTCTTAAAATTTGTCGATCTACTTGTTGTTGACGTGACACACTTTCCTCCTGATGAAAAGAAACTCAGCTAGTTGCCTAACTGAGTTCTGCTTGTAGAACTATTGTGAGATTTATTCAGTCAAGTCCTAGAGACTTCTGCTTTCTAATTTTGGGACTCCCACTTACAATCCCAAATAGGCTTCAACTGCAGCCTGCATATCTGTTGCTGCAACAGTTGTCTTGTGACGAACTGGAGCAGTTTCGAGACCATTCACTGCTGGTGGCAAGGCTACACCTGAGATTTCATGTAATTGAGCCAAGGCTTCAAAGTCGCTCAAACCTGATTTCCCTGTTACAGCTTCCACCGCAACCACTGGGAATTTGTAAGGACTAGCTGTTGATGCAATTACGGTCTTGGCCGCATCGCCTGTCGCTGCTTGGTATTTTTTATAAACTGCTGAAGCAACCGCTGTATGAGGGTCCTCAATATAAGAATCTGACTCATAAACACGCTTAATTTCTGCTGCTGTTTCCGCTTCCGTCGCATACTCAGCTGCAAAGAGGTCCAAAATCTCTGCATCAAAGTCTGTCAATTCATACTGACCTTGCGTATTCAAGGCATTCATGAGTTCAGCTGTCTTTTCAGCATCATTTCCCAAAAGATGGAAAATCAAGCGCTCCAAGTTTGAAGAGACCAAGATATCCATAGATGGGCTAGTGGTTACCTTAAACTCACGCTTCTTGTCATAAACACGAGTTTTAAAGAAGTCTGTCAAGACATTGTTGTCATTTGAAGCACAAATCAATTTGCCGACTGGTAGGCCGATTTGTTTAGCGTAGAAGGCAGCCAAGATATTTCCAAAGTTTCCTGTCGGTACAGTGAAGTTAACCTTGTCACCAGCATTAATCTCGCCAGTTTTAACAAGTTGAGCGTAGGCATAAACATAATAGACAATCTGTGGGACCAAACGACCGATATTCATAGAGTTAGCTGATGAGAACTGAAGCTTGTTGGCTGCCAATTTCTCACGAAGAGCCACATCATTGAACATATGTTTCACATTGGTTTGGGCATCGTCAAAGTTTCCATCAATGGCGATGACATGGGTATTTTCACCCGTTTGAGTGGTCATTTGCAACTCTTGGACCTTGCTGACACCATCTTTTGGATAAAAGACGATAATTTCCGTACCTGGAACATCCGCAAAACCTGCCATGGCAGCTTTCCCAGTATCTCCAGACGTCGCTGTCAAGATGACAATCTTGTTTTCCAAGCCGTGTTTCTTAGCTGCCGTTGTCATAAAGTAAGGCAAGATAGACAAGGCCATATCCTTGAAGGCAATGGTTGAACCGTGGAACAATTCCAAGTTGTATTGGCCATCTAGTTTCACAAGAGGAGCAATGGCTGGCGTATCAAACTTGCTGTCATAGGCGTTGGTGATACAGTAGTCCAACTCTTCTGCTGTAAAGTCATCCAAGAAAGCTGACAAGACAAGCTTAGCTACTTCTTGGTAAGAAGCGTCTTTCAATGTGTCAAAATCCAAATCTACCTTTGGATAGCTAACTGGAGTAAATAAGCCTCCATCTGTTGCCAAACCTTGCAAAATCGCTTGGCTGGCTGTTACGGTATTTTTCGCATCACGCGTTGATTGATAAACTAATGTCATGTCAATTTCCTCATTCTGTTCCTTAAATGTACGAGTTGGATCACTCTAACTTTCGTACAATCCATTCCATTATACCATGAATCCTTCTGAATTTTATCAGTGAGAATGAAATTGTCTGAAAAAAGAGCCCCCTTCTTGCAAACTGAAAAACCACGAAAACCTCTCTTCATCAATTTATTTGCCCTCCGACTCTTGCTACTCTCTTTTCACTTGTTCATAGGATTCCTTGCCATCATTGAGCTTGTCCCAGATGACGACTTTTCCTTCTTTGAGGGACTGTTGGACATCGATGATCCGCTGGTTGGAAGAGCCACGAAACTGCAACATGAGGTTGCGTTTGCTCTTATCATAGCGACCATCCACCAGAATATCAATCAGCGAAAGCAGCTCCAGTTTGTCCGGTGTTTCCAGCATCATTTCTTCCCAGGTGTAGCCGGTCCAAGACCAGATATCTTTGTCAGGCAACTCTCTTTTCACCCGCTTGACCAAGGGCAGCAGGATGCCAGTGTTGAGAAAAGGTTCACCCCCAAGCAGGGTCAAGCCCTGAACATAGGGTTGGGCCAGATCAGCCATGATCTGTTCTTCTAACTCTTTGGTATAGGGAATGCCAGCGTTGAAAGACCAAGTTGCTTCATTATAGCAGCCTTCACAGTGAAACATACAGCCACTGACATAGAGGGAGTTGCGGACGCCTTCGCCATCCACAAAGTTAAAGGCCTTATAGTCAATGATTCGCCCCTTACTCAGCTCCTCACTTTTCCATTCTTGAGGTTTGGGATTGTTCATGACACCTCCCCATCTAACTCTATCCAGTAGCGCTGACTTCTGTCGATTGTATTTTCGTAAACACCGCCAGCAGATAGAATCGTGCGACGGCTAGCTTCGTTGTCTTCATCACAGGTAATCAGCACTCGTTCTAGTCCTTGTTTTCGAGCCTCTGCTAGTCCTAGCTCTAGCTGCAACTTAGCCAAGCCCTTTCTGCGTTGACTGGGCCGGATGGAATAGCCAATGTGACCACCCTCTACAAATAATTTGTCATTCAAGGACAAGCGCAGGGCTAAAAAGCCCAGAGGGTAGCCAGTCTCATCAAAGGATAAAAATTGAATGGTAGGAACCCAGCCTTCTGGCAGATTCTCAGTATCCTCCTGCTGCTCTACGATTCGCAACCAATCCGCAAAATCCTTTGCTCGCTTCCAAGTGGAGCCCATGCCACCGTGCATATAGGATTTTGCAGCATCGAACTCAGCAATCATCTCTAAAATCGCGTCTTTATCTTCTAAAGTTGGTCGTTGTAACTTCATAAACTTTCCTCAATCTAAATCAATCCAATAGCGCTCTTTCCCGCCTCGAACATCCTCTAAAGCTCCGCCATTAGTCAGAATCACTGCTCGACTGGCAGCATTGTCACTATCACAAGTCACTAAAGCACGTTTGATATTTTTACTTTTGGCTACTTGCAATCCTTGCCGCAGCTGCTCTTTTGCCAATCCTTGCCCACGCGCAGAGGGACGGATACTATAGCCAATATGACCACCTACCTCCAGCAAATAGTCACTAAGACGCAATCTCAGATTGAGAAACCCTACGGCTTGTCCATCTCTCGAAAAAGCAACTAACTGAATATCAGGCACCCACCCTTCAGGCAAATTAATCCCCATTTCATGATTCTGATTACTTTCCAACCACTCTTCATAAACAAAATTCTCAGCATCCCAAAATCCGCCATCGTGAGCTGATTGATTCGCTTCAAACTCTGCCATCATGTCTAATACAGTTTCTTTATCTGCTAGAGTCGGTCTGCGTAGTTCCATCTTTACCTCCCCCCATACGAGAAAAGCGAGAGCGGACTCTCACTTTTATTTTTTCTTAGCCTTTTTTAAAAATTTCTCTCTTAGGCTGGCCACGCGGTCTTTTTTATTGACTCCACCTGTCGAATGCTTTTCGTGGAATCGTTGAACCTGGGCCTTGCCTTTATCGTCTAATTGGTATTTTCCCATAATCTTCCTTTTCTAATCTGTCACTTGCTGTCCAGCTGATTTGATCGTGGAGCCATTCATGTGTTTCACCCGTGCAGCTATTTCCTTATGGCGGCCATTGACCATGGGGCGAGCTTGAGGATTTCCGAGATAGCCGCAGGTCCGTTTGACCACATCTACTGTCTTGGGATCACTATTGCCACAGTTTGGGCAAGTAAAACCACGCTCGGTTGGTGTGAAGTCCCCTTCGAAGTCACACTTGTAGCAACGGTCAATCGGTGTATTGGTTCCGAGATAACCGACCCGGTCATAGGCATAATCCCAAACCGCCTCTAGGGCTTTTGGATTTTGTTGGAGCACTGGATACTCGCAATAGTGGATAAAGCCACCGGAGGCCCCTGCTTCTGGATAGACTTTTTCAAAATCCAGTTTCTCAAATGGAGTTGGGTTCTTGCGAACATCGTAGTGGAAACTATTGGTGTAATATTCCTTGTCTGTGATATCCGGAACCTGACCAAATTTCTCCGTATCCATGCGACAGAAGCGATCTGTCAAGCTTTCTGACGGCGTCGAATAAATCGAGAAGTGGTAGCCATACTGGTCGGACCATTCTTCGACCCGCTTCTTCATATCCTTGATGATGGCGATTGTAAATTGTTTGGCTTCTGGATTTGCTTCCCAATTTGGACCATAAAAGACGGTTGCAACTTCATAGAGTCCGATATAGCCAAGAGAAACAGTTGCTCTGCGATGACGGAAGAGCTGATCTACCTGATCGTACTTGCCCAAGCGTTTCCCGAAAGCCCCATATTGGTAGAGAATCGGCGCATTAGCTGGTGTCGCTTCTTTGGTGCGTTCCACCCGGTAAACCAAGGCATCTTCAGCGATGTTCATCCGTTCATTAAAAATTTCCCAGAACTTTTCTTTATTCCCTTCTGACTCCAAGGCAATCCGAGGGAGATTGACTGTCACAACCCCTAGGTTCATCCGACCAGAATTGACTTCAACGCCATTTTCGTCCTTCCACCCTTGGAGGAAAGAGCGACAACCCATGGGCACCTTGAAGGAACCCGTCAACTCGACAATCTTGTCATAAGACAAAACGTCTGGGTACATGCGCTTGGTCGCACATTCCAAGGCCAACTGCTTGATGTCGTAGTTGGGACTACCTGGTTCTAAGTTGAGGCCTCTTTTTAAACTGAAAATCAACTTAGGGAAAATAGCGGTCCTGTGTTCTGAACCAAGTCCCTTGATTCGAATTTCCAGAATGGCCTTTTGAATTTCCCGTTCGAAGCGATTGGTTCCAAGACCAAAGCCAAGCGAAGTAAAGGGCGTTTGCCCATTTGAGGTAAAGAGGGTATTGATCTCGTACTCCAAGGACTGCATGGCATCATAGATGTCCTTTTTCGTTTTCTGCCAAGCATAGTCCTCGAGTTTTTCAGGGAGAACCCACTCCTCTGCATCTTTCAAGTGCTTCTGATAATTCTTTTCTGCATAAGGAGCCAAGACCTCGTCGATCCGGTCTGCTGAGCAACCCCCATACTGGCTAGAGGCTACATTGGCAATGATTTGCGAGATCTGAGCCGTTGCAGTTTGGATGGACTTAGGACTTTCTACTTCTGCATTCCCAATCTTAAAACCATTGCGTAGCATGCCTTCAAAATCGATCAAACAACAGTTGGTCATCGGAGTGTAAGGACTATAATCCAAATCATGGTAGTGGATATCCCCTTTTTGGTGGGCATTGGCTACGTGTTTGGGCAACATTTTAAGACCAATAGACTTGCCGACAATTCCTGCTGTCAAATCGCGCTGGGTATTAAAAACGTCGCTGTCCTTATTGGCATTTTCATTAACGACAGCTTGGTCCTTGTTGAGTAGCTTGCCGATGGTAAAGTTGATATCCGTTGCCTTTGAGCGCTCAAAATCACGCTGCGTGCGATAGGTAATATAGCTCTCGGCAATCGCATATTCATTGGCTTGCAGCAACTCGTGTTCAACGACATTTTGAATCTCGTAGATTTTTACGCCACGAGGGAAGCGTTCCAAAATTTCAGCCACAATCCGGTCTGTTACGGTTTCTAATTTCGCTTCCAAGGCTGGAGTGAGACCGGCCACTTCTTCTGTCGCTTTGACCAAAGCACGGTAAATTTTATCGACATCAAACTTGACCTTCCGCCCATCTCTCTTTTCCACAAAGAGTTGGGGGAGACTTTGGATATGCTCTTCTCGTAACGTTATCATACGCTCGCCCACTTTCTTTTTTATACAAATAGAATTCACTCCATATTATATCACTCAAAAATAAAAAATCAATATCTTGTGGCACAAAATGTTATTTCATTTCAAAACCACAAGATATTGATAGTCTATTTATATTGGTACAAGGTATACTGGGAACCTTTCTGGTTCACTTTTTCATAATTTTTAGTTAAAACTTTTTGCAGAGCAGACGTTACATCTAGGTCCTTATTGACCACAATAAACTTCGGCTTGTCTTGCTTAATCTGATTAATCAGATTGGTTCGATTTTCCCTCGGACCTAGATAGGCCGTCGGAGTTAGGAGGGACGAAGATGCCAGGCGACCACTTTCCTGATAGAGATGGGCCGTCTGATCCCAAGCATAGATGGTATCCTTGGAATCACTATGACTCTTGATATAGTGGGCAATGGTGCTTCGTTCACTCGCTAGGTTGTTTTGGAGAACAAATTGATTCACAACTGGATAGCCAACTAGATAAGCCATTGCCAAAAACGGTAAGAAGGCTTGACTGGAGAAATAAAGGTCCCAGATAGAATTGTTCTTCATCTTCCGGCGCTGATAAGTGGACTCTTCTCCCGCAAACCAAAGAGCGAACAAAGGGAAACCAAAAGGCAAGAAGCTAAGGAACTGATAGGCCCCTTGCTCTGGTGTCCCAACCACAACAGTGGCAACCAGCAGAAGACCAAACCAACTCATAAACCGAATCACACGTTGACCGCTTGTCGATACTTTTCGGAAAGACATGACGAAAGCTGAAGCGAAACCAAGGGTCAACAGCAATAAACAGTAATAAACCAGGTTGGCAAATAGGTGCCCCGCATCAAACTGGAGGGAGCGGAGACTATATAAGGTCTGATGAATTGCATACCCAAAGGAGCCGTTCCACACAGTGATGTAGCCTAAGGGATAGAAAAGAAGAGAGAATCCCAAGAGGGCAGCAAGGAATTGATAGAAGCCGTGGGAAAATTTCTTTTGCTTCACATGATAGGCTGTCAATCCAAGGAAGGCAAGCAGATAAAAAATCACACTCAGCCATGGCACCATCATAAATGCCAAACAGGCTCCTGCGCCATAAGCGACAAAGGATTCATCTGTTTTCTCACCCTCTAGATAAGCGAGAATGAAATTCATAGAGCCAAATAGGAAGGGTAGGGCATAAAAGACAGCGTAATTGCCGCCAAATCCAAGCACTCCAGCAAGTAGGTAGAAGAGCAGCTGGACTTGTCCTGCAATTTTTTCACTTGCAACTAAGCTTCTGACCATCCGATACAGGCTCGTCCCAGCAAAAAAGTAGGCTAAAATCTGGAAGACCACCAGGAGAACTTGACCTCCTACCAAACTTCCTAAACCGCTGATCCCGTAGTAGAGCAAGCCATTGACCCCAAAGAAATGACCATAGGGAACTTGACCTTGAGACATTGCCCAACCGGCATATAAGTCCTGGGTTTGCTGATTGGTCGCCAGTAAGTTGATAAAAGGAAGGGCTACATGGACCAGCCCAAGTAGGACACTAAGAGCAATTGGTAGTGACAAGGGAACTGGTCGCTTAATGGCATAGCGCCCCAACGACTTTTCATCTTCTTGCTCTTCTAATGTCTCTTCTACATCCTCTTGGTCTTTCGATCTCGCTTCAACCTTCTCTTTGCGACGATGACCAGATTGTGATAGGCGACTTAGAGTTCCGGTCGAAGCTTCTGTTTCCACCGCTTCTCCAGCAACCTGGCTCTCTTCCTGGTTCTGCTCTGATTCCACCGGTTGACTAGCCGTCAAAACTTCTTCTTCCCGGCTAATTGATTGTTCCAATACCTTTCGTAGCTCTTGAGTATCTTGAAAATTGGACCCGACACTCAAGCCAAGTTTATGCGATTCTTTTTCTTTTTCACTCATACCGTGTTTTTTCCTTTACTAGAATTGCAAGTGCTAAAGGGCACATGCATACCCTACTAGTATATCAAAAATGGGCCCAGCTGTCAGCTTTCTCCACAAGGAGAAAGTAGAGGACATGCAAAAAGACTGACACCTTCTCGGCATCCGTCTTTTCTTTTTATAGTTGATTCAAAATAGTCTGAAAATCTTTTTTTACTTCTTCGATGGACGTGGTCATTTCCTGGCGAGTCTGGTTGTTTTTGACGGTGATTTGCCCACTTTCAACCTCGCTACCACCTAAGGCAATGATAGTTTTGGCCCCAAAGACGTCAGCTGACTTGAACTGAGCCTTCAACTTACGG
This sequence comes from Streptococcus sp. bf_0095, assembly GCF_004166885.1. Lineage (GTDB taxonomy): Bacteria > Bacillota > Bacilli > Lactobacillales > Streptococcaceae > Streptococcus. The sequence continues at coordinate 32,655 of NZ_RCYU01000004.1, forward strand.
CCTAGGTAATCACGTTCTGCGATGAAGCCTTGACGACGAAGGGCCTGAACCAATTCCAAGGCAGCTACTTCTGCTTCTGAACCCAACACAGCAATGTAGACATCCAATGACGTCTCAACAGGAAGCTCAACTCCTTGTTTATCGAGGATCAACAAGAGACGCTCAAGTCCCATCCCAAAACCAAAACCTGGTGTTGCTGGTCCACCAAAATATTCTACCAAGCCATCGTAACGACCTCCCGCACAAACGGTCAACTCATTCCCATCTACTTCTGTCACGAACTCAAAAATAGTGTGATTGTAGTAGTCTAGGCCACGTACCATATTGGTATCGATGACATAGTCAATTCCGAGACCGTCTAGCATAGCCCGTACGGCATCAAAGTGTGCCTGGCTTTCTTCGTCCAAGTAGTCTAGGATAGATGGAGCATTCTCAACCGCTTGCTTGTCTTCTTTTTCTTTTGAGTCCAAGACGCGGAGCGGATTTTCTTCTAGACGACGTTGACTATCTTTTGAAAGTTGGTCCTTCATTGGAAGGAGATAGTCGATCAAAGCTTGGCGATAAGCTGCCCGACTGGCTGTGCTACCTAGGGTATTCAAGTGGAGGACGACATTTTCAATGCCAATCTCTTTGAAGAATTGGTCAGCCATGGCAATCGTCTCGACGTCTGTGGCTGGATTGCTAGATCCAAAACACTCTACACCAATCTGGTGGAATTGACGCAAACGGCCAGCCTGAGGACGCTCATAACGGAACATGGGCCCAATATAATAGACCTTGCTTGGTTTTTGAACCTCTGGTGCAAAGAGTTTATTTTCAACATAGGAGCGGACCACTGGTGCTGTCCCTTCCGGACGCAAAGTGATATGACGATCACCCTTATCATAGAAGTCGTACATCTCCTTGGTCACGATATCCGTTGTATCCCCTACCGAACGACTAATCACCTCGTAATGTTCAAAAATAGGTGTGCGGATCTCTGCGTAATTGTATTTTTTAAAGGTTTCGCGAGCAAATCCTTCTACATATTGCCACTTAGCGGATTCCTGTGGCAGGATATCTTGGGTTCCTTTTGGTTTTTGTAATTTCATAGACACCACTCCTTTGCTTGCTTTGTACTATTTATTTTATCATAATTTCTAGTTCGTGACAGCGCTCAAGCGATAAAATCAGCCTACAAGCCCATCAGGAATAGAAAAAGGGAACTTCTCCAGCCCCATAAAAATCGAGCCCGCATCACATGCAAGGCTCGATTTCTTTCGTTTCTTTCTTTCAACTATCTTATAAGATATTTTCATATTGTTCGCGAACTTCCTGCGGCCAGACGCTGGTTTGGACTTCTCCGATATGTTTCTTACGAAGCAAGAACATAGCCATCCGCGATTGACCAATCCCACCTCCGATAGTTAGTGGAAAGAGTCCATTCAAGAGCGCGCGGTGCCATTCCAATTCTAAACGATCTTGATCTCCTGTAATAGCAACCTGGCGCTTGAGGGTGTCTTCATCAACCCGAATCCCCATAGAAGATAATTCGAATGCCGCCCCTAAGTTATCGTTCCAAACAAGGATATCCCCGTTTAAGCCCTTGTAGCCATTTTCAGTTTCTGTTGTCCAGTCGTCATAGTCTGGTGCCCGTCCATCGTGCGGTTTACCATCTGATAAGACGCCACCAATCCCAATCAAAAAGACAGCTCCATATTCTTTGGTGATGGCATTTTCCCGCTCTTTCGGCGTCAAGTCAGGATAACGCTCTACCAACTCTTCTGTGTGGATAAAGGTGATTTGCTTCGGCAGGATCGATTCAATATCATAGCGAGCTTCAACTGCCAACTCTGTTAGACGAATGGCCTTGTAGATTTTTTCAACTGTTTCCTTCAAGTAGGCTAGGTTACGGCTCCCATTTGGAATGACCTTTTCCCAGTCCCATTGGTCGACATAAACTGAGTGGGTCGCATCCAGCGAATCTTCATCTGGACGAAGGGCCTTCATATGGACGAAGAGACCTTCCCCTTCCCCAAAGCCAAATCGCGCCAAGGTATGACGCTTCCATTTTGCAAGGGAATGAACCACTTCATAGGTCTCATTGGGAATTTGTAAGACCTTTACAGAGACAGGGTTTTCCACACCGGATAGGTTGTCCTGCATCCCATCTCCTACCTTGCTCAAGATTGGACCTTGAACCTCAACGACTTCTAGTTTGTCTTTCAAATATTGAGTAAATGTTGTTTTTACAAATGAAATTTCTTCTTGCTGATGAATAAAACTCTTCTTCATAGAGACTCCCTTTAAATAGTATGAATTTGATTATACGCTTTTTTAGAGAAAAAGCAATACCTACTGCTTCAAAAAGGGGTTTTGAAAGCTGTTTCAAGACCCTCTCCTTTCAGCTATTTAACCTATCTATTTTATACTCATTTTTATTTTAACAATCAAAGTTATACTGTTGAAATAAGGTGCTTTTTGTGCTACAATCTATCTAAGAAAACAATTTTATGATTGTTTGAACAAAGGGAGGATTTTATTCTTAACAACACCATAACTAACAACCGAGTAACCTGTCGCAATACCGTGTCGTTTAATAGCGATTCCATCTTTTGGAAGCCTACTGTTCGTCTTAGTTGAACTAAGAGTAGGATTGTTTATTAAACACCCATCTTATGAAAAAGGAAGAAAATTATGGATAAAAAGAAATTTTGGATTTTCCCATTTGTTCTTTGTTTGCTAGCCACCCTATTCACTTTAGGGTTGAATAGATTATCTGCTGAAACATCGACTGTTTCGGTAACAGGAAAATTTGCGGACACGATTACCAGTGTCAACGTCACCAATAACGAAGGTGGAGATCTCACTTGGGAGTTGGAGCAATGGGCTACTTTCCGAATTAATGCCACTTACGATTTAGCTGGAAAAAATGTCAAGGCAGGAGACACCACCGTCGTGACTGTGCCAGATGCCCTCATCATTTCTTCAGACAGCTTCGAGATTCGAGATATTAACACCAACGAGGTCATCGCTCATGCAACCGTAGATGCTGCAAAAAAATCGATTTCCCTCACCTATACAGACTATGTTGAAAAACACTCTGACACAAATGGCTCCTTCTTCTTCTATGCACGGATTGATTTCCAAAAGCACCCTGAAAAAGGAGAAATCCCAATTGAAATTACCATTAACAACGAGGTAAAGGTCGGCGGAAAAGTAACCTTCAAGGGAGTTGGAGACGGCAATCCCAAAGTCTTGACAAAGACGAGCTGGGTGAATTCAGACAATCACAAGAAGGTATCCTATACCATTTCTGTCAACCGAACCAGAGAAAATATCAATAGCGTGACCATTGAAGATCACATGAAATTTACCAACGCTTCTTATGTGCCTGGCAGCATCAAAATCTTAAAAGGTACCTTTGCCTTTGTAGCAGGTGAATGGCAATTTAGCGATCGAACAGATGTCACTGACCAACACAAGGTGACGATTAGTGAAGACGGTCAATCCTTTGTAGTTGACTTAGGCGATATCACTGAAAAAGACCAGTATCGTATTGCTTACGACGTTGAGCTCAACTACGAGCCTGTAGATGGCGAACTCCTAAAAAATGATGCCATCTTGAAAGGAAAAAATACAGTAGTGAAAGAAGTAACCAATGCTGCCGCTGTACAAATCGCTGGTGGCTCTGGTGTTGGCTATGTATTTACTATCAATATCCACAAAGTAGATGATGCCAACCAACCTCTTCAAGGTGCCAAATTCAAGGTCGTACGTCAAGCGAACAACCAAGTCATCGGTGAGTATGTAACCGACGAAAACGGGAACATTACTGTCAGTGCTTTGCTAAAAGATAAGTATATCTTAACTGAAACAGAAGCACCCGCAGGCTACACCATCAAATCTGCAGATACAGAAGTCAATACTGAAGATTTCGGAGCCGATCACTCAGTAACTAAGACGATCGTCAATCCGAAGGAAGAAACGACCACGACTACGACTACGACCACGACTACAACGACTACTACAACAACTTCGACTACGACAACAACCGAAGAGCCAACTACTACTTCAACCACTACAGGTGAAACAACGACTACTACGACTACAACTGAAGAACCGACTACATCTTCAACTACTACAACAACCAAAGAAGATACAACAACGACTACTACGACAGGTGAAACAACGACAACGACAACAACTACCACAAGCGAAGAACCTACTACTAAAGTAACGACTACTCCAAACCCAACTCCGTCATCTTCAACAACTGAAGGTACCGGCGATGGCAAAGGTAAAGGTCGGAAGAAAGTCCTCCCAAGTACAGGTGAAGTTGCCGCTACTGGATTCATTGTTCTCGGAGCAGTTGTTCTATCAGGTGCTATCTTATTGAAACGTAAACTCTCACATCAATAAAGATGACTAAATCGCAACCTCTAGCTAATAGCTAGAGGTTTTTTGTGTCTTCTAAAATAACATTTCTACTGGCAACAACATCTTCCTAGCAGGTCACAAGGAGATCCAATTTAGACCTATTTCGATTTTTTTCAAAATAGAGTTGACAAAATGATAGTGGAGTTATACAATCTATTTAGAAAGATATCTAAATAGGTTAGAGGAGATAGAGAATGAATTTTGCGCAAACATTTAAGGCTTTATCAAACCCGATAAGAAGAAGTATCTTAGAACTGCTAAAGGCGGGGAAATTATCTGCTGGCGATATCGCTGGCCACTTTGATGTAGCAGGAGCGACCATTTCCCATCATTTAAGCATCCTCAAGCAGGCGGATTTGATTCGAGAGGAAAAAGAAAAGAATTTTATCTACTATGAACTCAATACTTCTGTCTTAGAAGATTTAATGGTCTGGCTCGTTGATTTGAAAGGAGATTCTACTGATGAAAACGAATAAAAAATTATTGGCCTTAACCTCTATTGTGATACTCTTTCCCATACTTTGGGGGCTGATGATTTGGTCACAATTACCTAACCAAATCCCGATTCACTTTAATGTTGCTGATCAGGCTGATAACTTCCAATCGAAACCCCTGGTTGTTTTTGGTCTTCCTATTCTCCTTCTCTTGGTGCATCTGTTTGTGATCTTTATGATCGGACGTGATCCTAAGAACCGTACTATGAATGAGAAAATGGTCAAAGTAATCTACTGGTTGATTCCAATAGTCTCCTTAATCGTCTCCTATCTCATCTATAGTAAGGCGCTAGGTTCTACTACCAATCCATCTGTTTTTGTTTCGGCTTTGCTAGGGCTCATCTTTGTAATCATGGGCAACTACATGCCTAAGCTAAAAGTGAACCATACGGTTGGGATCCGTCTGCCTTGGACCTTACAGAGTGAAGATAACTGGCACAAAACCCATCGCTTGGCAGGGAAGTTGTGGGTCCTCGGAGGCTTGATCCTCCTACTGGAAGCTGGCCTTCAATTCGCGCTTTCTTATGTATTGGTGCTGGTCATCCTCGCCATTGTGTTTATCCCTATGATGTACTCTTATCAATTAAGTCGGAAAAATCGTTAGTATAAAAAACAACCAGAGAAGAAGCAGTCGTGAACTGTTTCTTTTCTGGTTGTTTTTGCATATTCATCGTTTCAAATTCCAAATTTTCAGGGAAAGATTTTTTTCTGAAAGTCGAAGGTCTATCCTTTGTATGAGGAAGGTTTTATGTCTTTGGATAAGTAGAGTGGATGACTAGGGGTTCCATTTTTATTTCTCTTTAAGCAATGTAAGTTAGGTATCAATGAAATAACTTCTTTATCACGACTAAAAAGGATTTTTCCTTTGGCTTCAATTCCTAATTAATCAATGAACCTAATACTAGGTCTCGAAAAGAATTATGCTTCCTCTTTCTGTCTGAGTTCAAAGAGGTCTTCTATTTTCAGATTAAAAACTTGAGCAATTTTAAGAGCCATTTCCAGCGAAGGATTGTAACGGTTATTTTCTAAGTGCAGAATTGTCTCGCGTCGCATGCCGATGAGGTCGGCTAACTCCTGCTGGGTCATGCCTGTGGACTCACGAACAGATTTGAGATTAGTAATAATCTTGCTTTCTTTAGCCATGCTTATCCTCTCCGTTCCAAGATAAGATAGACAACCGCAAAGATGAAAATCAAGGCAGATATGCTAATAAAGATCTGGCCCATGTGAAGAGTGAGAGACCCTATATACCCAATGATAACTGCTAGAATCATCAGTGCGCCTAGTATAAAAACAAACATCAAGCTAGCTGCCTTGGCTAAATTAGCATAAAAGCGTTCGTCCGGAGTTTCCTTGACATTTTTCAAACAGAAAAAACCAAATACAATCACTTCAATAACGAGACCAATTCCCAAAATCCATTCTTTAATACCAGAACTTTCGCTTGGGGTCGCAACCCAAATCCCTACTGTATAAAAAATGCTTGCTGCAAAAAAAAGTATCGTGTAAAGCTTAGCAGACAAGTCAAAAATAGTCTTCCCCTCACCTTTCTGAATCTTATGAGGCCGTGGTTTCATATGTAGCCAGCTCCATATAGCTATAATTTGACCTGACACTGAAATACCAGTAATAACTAACTTGGACCCCCAACTAAGATTAGAACCAAATAAAACAATAAAATCAATAAAGAGAGCTACGGCAATCATTGCAATGAGGCCACGCATTTTTTGACTTTTTTTCACGATAGACTCCTTTTTTATGTTATAAATATATAACATTTAAATTTTATGTTATAAATATATCACACTTAAATTTAGAAAGCAAGAATTTATGTGTCAATGTGGCAATTATTTGAAAAAATTTTTTAATTAAAGACCTCGCTAGTCAAACAACTAAAGAATTTTTTGAAGCAATGCATCGGATTTGGTTTGGATGGTTTCGTTAATAATATTTGATGATAAAGAATTTTTGGAAAATCTAGATACTGTATGAATCTCTGCTTTTTTCTTAGACAGTTATAAAGTCGATCAGAATGAACCTTGTAAATGTATAAGCTAATTCTTACAGACCTAAACTATTCCCCTGTTTAAAAAATACTGATTCAAATTTTATGAAATTAAACAGTATATCCCGTTCTGAAAAGCCTTGATATTACGCTATTTTTAATCCAACTGAAACCCAAACTTTCCAAACCAGGCTTGAAAAAAGCTCGTAAAGCATCACAATTTAGTAAACGTTAAAACTTATTTAAACTTATTGAAAGCATTTCGTATCAAAAATACGGGATGCTTTTTCTGTTCACCCCAAATTTTTGTAACTAGGTGATACTTGAAATTAATACAAATTTGGTTGTTTTTGATAAATCTAAGCAACACTAAATGATGAAGTGAAAGGGGATGAATCTTTGATAGTATTCATTTATTGTGAAATATGATATATTTATTAATTAGATGGATGAATACTTCTAGAGTTAAATATAGCATAATAGGGACAGACTTTTTGGTTTATTTTTGTTTGTAGTCGGATTATGAAAGAATATCCAATATTATGCGATAAGATAGAATGTTACAAAAAAGAAAGGGGATGCAATCCGATGAAGAAAGACAGATTAATTGTATTGACAGATGCTGTTCTAGCAATTATTATGACCATCTTGATTTTAGAGTTAGAAAAACCAACAACACCAAGTCTTGAAGCTTTTTGGGATTTACGGCAAAATTTCTTTGCTTGTTTTCTTTCCTTTTTCTGGTTGGGATCGTTATGGATGGCACTAAACACATTATGGGAAAAGGTTGAGAAAATTTCCTCAGAAATTATTTGGTGGAATTTGTTTCTACTCTTGGAGCGGCAGGAGTTCTCTTTGGAGAATTTCATGCCATCCAAGATACCAGTCTGAATGATGTGGTGGACCGGATCTATATAAATGTCAAGGATTTACCGTTTCAGTCCTTGGGAGCTTTAGCTAATATCCTGTCTGATGTTAAGAAGGGACTGATTCAAGACAGTCATATCTGGTCTTTCTTCCAGTCATTTTTCAAACAATATCAGTTGATAATCAGCTTAAATCAGATCTATCAGTTTGTCTATCTTTCTCTGATGGAGATCATGTCCTATCTTCACTTTGATTATTGGAAAAAACGGCTCGGTCAGGAGCTAGTATGAATAAGGAGAACAAATGAGACGTTTAAAAATGTTATGGCATATTATACAGGTTACGGGTTTTACTCGGTTTGCTCTGAGTTTTGTGACCTTTGTTTTTGGGTCAGGAGGCGTGCTTTTCCTAGTTGAACCTGCTATCACAAATTACGGAGACGGTCTTTGGTATGCTTTTGTGACTTCGACGACTGTCGGCTACGGGGATCTCCTAGCTGTGACCTTGATTGGAAGGATTACCAGTGTCTTCTTGACGATTTATGGGCTCATATTTTTTGGCTGTTTATCAGCTGTTATTATTAATTATTATACCGATTTAAATAAGGAAAGAGGAGAGGACAAATGACTGCCAATTATTCAACACGGGAATACCGTGAGAAATTATACGATGACCTTCATGTTCGATTGAGAGATACAGCGATTTTGATGTGTGCAATTTTTATTGCCTCTATCGGTCTAAATATGAATTCAACAGCTGTTATTATTGGAGCCATGTTAATTTCACCTCTCATGACACCGATTGTTGGACTGGGATTCGGTTTAGCTATTTTTGATACGCGTTTAATCAAGCAATCTCTAGAGGTTTTATTGACTCAAGTGTTGGTCAGTTTGCTTGTCTCGACTCTGTATTTCTGGATTTCTCCCTTGTCTTATGCAAGTAGCGAGTTGATCGCACGAACCTCTCCAACCATTTGGGATGTTCTCATTGCTATTGCTGGTGGGATTGCTGGTGTGATCGGTTCAAGGAAAAAAGAAGCAAACAATATCGTGCCAGGAGTAGCCATTGCTACAGCTTTGATGCCGCCTATCTGTACTGCTGGCTATGGTTTAGCTAATGGGAATGTACGATTTTTATTGGGGGCTCTCTATCTTTTCTTGATCAACTGTGTCTTTATCATGCTAGCCAACATTGTTGGAACAAGAATTTTGATGAGAAAATCTCCTTTAACTTCATTTAAAGAGCTGAGCATTAAAATGAGAATTGGCTTGATTTCTTTGATTGTATTGTTGATTCTTCCAGCTAGCTATTCGGCAGTTACTCTGACAATAGAACAAGCGCGCAAAGAAGGGATCAAACAGTTTGTAGGAAAAGAGTTCGCCAATTATACGGTTATTAATCAAGTCTACAAGTCAAGTAACAATGAATTGGTCTTGACGGTTGTTGGAGATCCGATTTCAGAAGAAGAATTAGAAACACTCCACCAAAAACAAGCCTCTTACGGTATTCAATCTGTTCAATTGAAAGTGAATCAAGTTCAGAACTCGCCAACATTAGATAGTGAAGCGACCAAGGAATTTTATGAAAACATTGACAAGTATATTGATCAAAAACTCTCTGAAAAAGATTCACAAAACGATCTCGTAAAAGAAAATGAAGCAGACAAGGATTGAGGACAATGAACTGAATCGGTTTTTACGCCGTGTTTTTCTTGTATCTTCCTCTTTCTTACTTATAGCAGGTTGTTTTTGCTTGAATAAGAAATAAATTAGAAGTTCTATCATCTAAGAAAAATGATGAAAAAAATCATTTAACTAATGGTGTGAACGTTTAGTGTTTATCAGCTCCATTCTCTGTAATTTTGGGGGTAAAATCCACACCATTTAGATAAAATTAGTTGAATTTGATTGGAAAAACGCTTTTATAAAAGCGGAGAAAAGTCTTGATATTACGCTGTTTTTAGTCCAACTGAAATTCATACTTTCCAAACCAGGTCTTAAGAAAGCTCGTAAAGCATCACAATTATCAAAACGTTAATCAACACGCTTATATCAACGTTTACAGACATTTAAGAAATTTCTCTTGGATGTCTTTTTTTGTCTAGCTAAATTTTACAAATTGGGCAATTTAGGTTACTCAATAATATAAAAAAGATAAAAATTTAAAGTTCGAATTTTAATTTTAAAAAAAGTAATTATTATTGAATATCTGTTCAAACATTTTTTCTTTTCTAAGGTTAATATAAGTATATATACTTTAAAAAAGGAAGTCAAACATCTTGCTCATAGATTTTTGCATTTTTAAAAAATACATTTTGTCATATAATAATGTGGAAAATTGACAGATTCCTTAAATAATCATATGATATGAATATGTAAACCCTTACATACTATTCTACTTATACTTGATAAAATGCAAGTTCTTGAGGATCTATAAATATATAGACACTCTTCTATTTATAAAGTGAAATAAAGAATCACGGAGAAAGTTTATGGATATTAAAGAGACATTCAACCAGCTAGACAATACAAAATTTAATGATTTCAATAATCGCCTTGAAGGTTTTGAGAAACTTTTTAAAGACAAATATTATTTTACCCATCCCGAAGATTTTAGCTCAATCTTTAGCATTTTGGTAAAGTATGGAAAAAGTACAAGTAAATATATTTTATCGAAAGGAGAGATATATGAGTGAAATAGTTATTAATGCTCAGAATTTATCTAAAAATTTTTATAATTTTGATTCAAGACTCCCATTTATCAAGAGATTTTTGAAACGTAATCAAATAACGATTCGAGCTGTTCAAGATATTAGTTTTACGATTAAGAGAGGGAGTATAGTTGGCTTTATTGGGAGTAATGGAGCTGGTAAATCCACAACGATTAAAATGTTGACTGGGACTCTTTATCCTAGTTCCGGAAAATTAGAAGTGAATGGAGAAATTCCATTTAAAAGAAGTATAAATTTTAGAAAAAAAATTTCAATAGTAGTAGGAAATAAATTACAGTTATTTCAAGATGTTTCGGCTATGGATTATTTTCAATTGATTGGTACTTTATATGAGGTAGAACCGGCGATTTTACAAGAACGAATTCAGGAATTAAGCAATTTGTTGAATGTAAAAGATCAGCTTTACCAGCAGGTCCGGACCCTCTCTCTTGGACAAAAAATGAAAATGGAGTTTATCGCGGCATCTTTAACAAGTCCGGAAATATTATTTTTAGACGAGCCTACTATAGGGTTAGATATACAGTCTAAAAAAGATATCAGAACATTTTTAAAGAAAATGAATGAAGAATGTCATACTACTATTATTTTAACGAGTCATGATATGGATGATATTTCGTCTGTTTGTGACGAATTAATCGTCATTGACAAAGGAAAAATTATTTTGCAGGAGTCAATGGATGTTATTTTATCTAAATTTTCTGATTTTAAATATTTAAAGATAAAAATGACATTAGATTTGGTACCAGAGTTATGCTCTGTTAAAGGAGTAGTAGTCATTTCTCAAACAAAATCGGAATGTATACTAAAAATACCTAGAGATTTTGTCTTTGAGACATTAGAATCAATCAATAAGCTTGTAGATATAGAAGATTTTGAAATATCAAATCTTTCTTTAGAAGAAATTATTTTACAAAACTATTTTACAAAAAAGGAGCACAATTGAAAAAAGAAATGTCTATTATTCTGATATCATTTCGATCTATTTTGAACTATAAATCAAGTGTACTATTGTTAATGTTACAGGCAAGTATACAAATTATGATATCAGTATTTTTATGGACGTATATATATCAGAGTAACCAGATAAATATAGCAGGATATGATTTTACCTCAATGGTTCAATACTATTTGGGGACTATAATTTTTTCATATTTTGTTTTTTATCCAGTTGATTGGGAAATCAATGACGATGTTCATTCAGGAAATTTTTTTAGCATATTAATAAAACCTGTTACTTTTTATAAGTATTATTTTTGTAAAATGCTTGGAGATAGGCTTGCTCATTTATTATTTATCATCATTCCTGTCATTTTATTCTCCAGTGTTTATTACAAGAATGAGTTATTAACCATTGAAATTCTTATTTTAGGAAGTATTGCAATTATTCTATCTATGGTTCTATGGTTTTTAATATCATGTTGTGTAGGTATGCTTTCTTTTTGGTTAGAAAATATATTTTTTGTCCTTACTGTTAAAGAAATAGTAATTCAGTTTTTATCAGGAATATTATTGCCTTTAAGTTTTTTTTCAAATAATTTTCGTCTGTTTTTAGATGTATTACCTTTTAAATACTTAGTATATGAACCGCTTCAGATGTTTAGTAATGATACATATAAATTAATAGACTATTTGAGAATTATTTGTATTCAATTGATTTGGTGCATCATTTTTTATATTATATCAAGATTCATATTGAGAAAAGGAGTGGAGCACTTCTCAAATGTGGGAGGATAAAATGTTTAGAATAAAAGTAATTTTTAGGCTACTTCATTTTGGTTTTAAATCTGATATGAATTTTCATTTTGACTTCTTTTGTGGTCTATTTTCGTCGATACTGTGGATTGGTTTACCTATTGTATTTTTTAGATTGATTTTCTTAAACATAGACTCTTTTAATGGTTGGGACTATTATCAAATTTTATTTTTGGTAGGTTCCTACACTATTGTAGATGGAGTTATGATGGGATTGTTAATTAGAAGTATGGGAATTTTAGAATCAGATATTTTGAGTGGTAACTTGGATCAAATTTTATTGAGGCCGTTTGATACTCAGTTGTTCTATATTTTTAGATCATTTAATTTAGTTCAATTCGTGAATACTTTTTTTGGTCTTGCGATCATTTTTATAAGTTATGGAAATTTAAATGTACATTTAAATTCATTAAAAATATTATTTTATATCCTTTCTTTAATGTGTGGTTGTATTATATATTATTCAATTTGGTTTCTAATAACGATTAGTTCATTTTGGTTCCCAACTAAATTTTCAAAAGTAGATGTATTTTTGAATTATATTGGAATTTCTAAGTATCCATATAATATTTTTACAGGTATTAACAGATTGATCACTATGTTATTTGTTCCCAATTTATTAATTGCCAATCCTGCAGTATTAATATTTTTAGGGAAAGATACATTGAACCTATTTTTCTATCAAATAGTTTTTACAGTTTTTTTGATTATTATCAGTCGTACAATTTTTAGAAAAGGATTGAAAAAATATGAAAGTGCAGGAAGATAAACAATGTTGTTCAGTTATATGTTTGACTAAAGGAAGTGATTCGCTGTACTTTGTTTTGTGGTCATTGAAACATCAGATAATTATAAACTATAATTTAAAGAATAGTATTATTAACTTATAGGTGCTAAGAAAAAATTTAAAGAAATTCCCTCATTCAATCAAACTTATTCATATTTTTTAAAATAAGAAAATAGTTGGATTTTGATGATGGTTGATATAAAGCTAAACTGAAAGTACCTGAAATCCAACTGTGTCAAACCAGATCATACGATCTGTGAGAAAAAGAACACATAACAAAAAGAGGAGCTTCACAATAAAGTTCCTCTTCTTTTATATATCCGAATCATTATTCTTATTTCAAAAAAAGTAGTGAAAAAGGTAGTGATTCGGTTGATTTATATTGCAATGTAGTGAAATTTAGAATTTCAAGAATCGCTTAAAATCAAGGTTTCTAACATCTATTGACGTGTAGTGAACCCCTATTTCACCTCTGTAAACACGACGTGTTTGCGAAGTTTTGGTGAGTATTTCTTCAATTGAAGACGGTCTGGAGTGTTACGTTTGTTTTTAGAAGTAAGGTACAAGCGTTCACCAGATTCTTTGTGTTCAAGTGTAATATTTACGCGCATGGTATCTCCCTTCTATTATTCAGCTGATGCAGCTTTAGCGATCTTACGTCCTTTGTAGTATCCTTTAAGTGATACACGGTGTGAACGTGAGTAATCTCCAGTTGCTTCGTCAAAGTTTACAGATGGAGCTGTTACTTTGTAGTGCGTACGACGTTTGTTTTTCTTCGCTTTTGATGTGCGACGTGCAGGTACTGCCATTTCGTTTTTCTCCTTTTAAGATATAAATTCAATTAGGTTTGATTTTCATCAACTTTAACAGTATAACAAAACTTTTTTGTAAAGTAAAGTTACTTGACAACTTTTTTCAAATAATTTATTTCATCCTGCTGTCCTCCATCTTCACTCTGTTAAATTGTCTGAAAATTCAAGAATTTTCTTCTGTCGTTGGGCCGTAAATTGTGCTATAATAATAAAAAATACGATGAGAGGGAATTAGATGACAGAATTAGATACACGCCATCGCAGTAGTGTCTACGACAGTATGGTCAAGTCCCCTAACCGGGCCATGCTTCGGGCAACTGGGATGACAGATGAAAACTTTGAAAAACCAATCGTAGGGGTAATCTCTACTTGGGCTGAAAACACGCCTTGTAACATGCACCTCCATGATTTTGGAAAATTGGCCAAAGAAGGTGTAAAAGATGCGGGAGCTTGGCCGGTTCAATTCGGAACCATTACGGTTGCGGATGGGATTGCTATGGGGACGCCTGGGATGCGCTTCTCCTTGACTTCTCGTGATATCATAGCAGACTCTATCGAAGCGGCTATGGGCGGTCACAACGTGGATGCCTTTGTAGCCATCGGGGGTTGTGACAAGAACATGCCTGGTTCGATGATTGCCATTGCCAATATGGATATCCCTGCGATCTTCGCTTATGGTGGTACCATTGCTCCTGGTAATCTGAACGGCAAGGATATCGACTTGGTTTCTGTTTTCGAAGGGATCGGGAAATGGAACCATGGTGATATGACTGCTGAAGAAGTGAAGCAACTGGAATGTAATGCCTGCCCTGGCCCCGGTGGCTGTGGTGGTATGTATACGGCCAACACCATGGCGACAGCGATCGAGGTCCTTGGTATGAGCTTGCCAGGTTCCTCTTCTCACCCTGCTGAATCAGCTGATAAAAAGGCTGATATCGAAGAAGCGGGTCGTGCAGTTGTGAGAATGCTTGAAATGGGACTGAAACCATCTGACATCTTGACCCGTGAAGCTTTTGAAGATGCGATTACAGTGACCATGGCGCTAGGTGGATCCACCAATGCGACTCTTCACTTGCTAGCGATTGCTCACGCAGCTAACGTTGACTTGACACTTGAAGACTTCAATGATTTCCAAGAGCGTGTGCCTCACTTGGCAGACTTGAAACCTTCTGGTCAATACGTCTTCCAAGACCTTTACAATGTCGGTGGTGTGCCAGCCGTCATGAAATACCTTCTTAAGAATGGTTTCCTTCATGGGGATCGCATCACATGTACTGGTAAAACAGTAGCTGAGAACTTGGAAGCCTTTGCTGATTTGACACCAGGTCAAAAAGTTATCATGCCACTTGAAAATCCAAAACGTGCAGATGGTCCATTGATCATCTTGAAAGGGAACTTGGCTCCAGAAGGGGCGGTTGCCAAAGTATCAGGTGTGAAAGTTCGTAACATCACTGGTCCTGCTAAGGTCTTTGACTCTGAAGAAGCTGCCATTGAAGCGGTTCTTTCGGATGAAATCGTAGATGGGGACGTTGTTGTTGTTCGTTTCGTAGGACCTAAGGGTGGTCCTGGTATGCCGGAAATGCTGTCCTTGTCATCTATGATCGTCGGGAAAGGCCAAGGAGATAAGGTGGCCCTCTTGACAGACGGTCGCTTCTCAGGTGGGACTTATGGTCTCGTTGTTGGTCACATTGCGCCTGAAGCTCAGGTTGGTGGCCCAATCGCCTATCTCCACACAGGGGATCTGGTAACAGTTGACCAAGATACCAAAGAAATCACCATGCACGTCTCAGACGAAGAGTTGGCCAAACGGAAGGCTGAAACAACCTTGCCACCACTGTATAGCCGTGGTGTTCTCGGTAAGTATGCCCACACGGTATCCTCTGCTTCACGCGGTGCCGTGACAGACTTCTGGAATATGGAACAGTCTGGTAAACAATAAGATATGAAAAAACTCACTTTACGAATTTGTAAAGTGAGTTTTATTGATTTATCTCGGAGGAAGACCAAGGGCGATGCGCCCGTATCGGCTGATTCGTGTAATTTTCCAAGCAGGCGACCAGGTTACTTCTACTTTGACGTCTTCGATACCGTCAATTTCTTTTAGGCGGGCGACGATTTCGATAGGCAAACTTTCCGCACAGTCACAAGCGGTATCGGTAAAGGTCATGACTACTTTGCAAGTCCCTTCCTCATCCAGATCCAACTCATAAATCAAACCGAGGTTGTAGACATCCAATTCAACATCGGTATCAAACACAAGCTCTAACTTTTCAATCAATTGTTTCTCCAGTGCTAGGGCACGGTCGTTAATCTTGATATCCTCTCTCATCTCGCTATCCTTTCCCTCCTTTGATGAAGACTATTTTCTCACAATTCTGACAATAATGCAAGTTAACCTAGAATGAGATCGAATGACAGCTACAAATCAAGCCATCCGTCTTAAGACTGATTTTAAATTACAGGAAGGTATCTTAAGCTTTCTTTAAGTTTTCCGATTTATACTAATACCATCAAATGAAGACCTCCTAACTTTATTTGATAGAAAATCCTAAACTTTTTCATAATAATCTCCCATAAAGGCCACCAAATCAGGTGGCTTTTTTTCTACGTACCTTTACGAGCATCAGCGAGTTTAGGTACGTTGACGCAGTTTGAGCGGAGATAACTAGACTCCTATAAAAAGGATGTGTGAAGAAGGTTTTTAAACCTTCAAAAAATTTTTTCAGCTCTATCTTTCTATTGTTTCCTATATTTGTAGGCGAAATAGCTATTTTACGGGCTTTATCCCCCGATAATTCCTTTTGCCTCCTCCAAGTTCTTGTGCTATAATGATACGGATGCTGTTCATTTTTGAACAAGGAGGTACATTATGAAACAAAACCATTCACGTTTTCTCATTCCAGGGGTCCTTTTACTAGGAGTGGTCTTGCGGGCCCCATTTACGACCCTCTCCACTGTCTTATCAGATATTGCTACTAGCTTTGGTGTCGAGGTGAGTTCTCTCGGCCTCTTGACAAGTCTGCCCCTCCTAACCTTCGCTATTTTCTCTCCTTTTGCTACCAGCTGGGCGAGATGCTTTGGAATTGAGCGACTCTTTCTTGGAGTTTTGATCCTGATGACGATTGGATCGGCCCTACGTACCATCAATCTCCCTCTCCTCTATGTGGGAACTCTTTTGATCGGTGCTGCCATTGCCTTTATCAATGTCCTTCTACCAAGCTTGATCCAAGCCAATGAACCAAAACGTCTTGGCTTCTTGACTACCCTCTATATCACTGCAATGGGCTTGTCTACTGCAGTCGCTTCTTCTGTCGCTGTTCCTATTACTCAAGCTACCTCTTGGCAAGGCTTGGTCTGGGTGCTGACAGTTGTCTGTGCGGTCGCTCTTGTGATCTGGCTCCCTAATGCTCGCCACAATCATTATTTGAAAAAAAGCTCTTCTTCTCATGAAAATAAGACTAGCTGGTATAAGAATGGCAAAGTTTGGGCCATCATGCTTTTCTGTGGTCTCCAGTCTCTCTTATTCTATACCACGATGACCTGGCTTCCTACTATGGCAACCCAAGCTGGTATCAGTCAAGCCAATGCCGGAATTTTAGCATCTGTATTCACCCTGATGAGTCTTCCTTTCTCTATGACCATTCCAAGTCTTACCACCAGCCTTACTGAACGAAATCGACGTATCATGCTGATAACGACTGTTTTAGCTGGTTTTACTGGAATTGCCATGCTGTTAATAAAGACAAACAACTTCATTTACTGGTTGATTCTGAATATCTTGATTGGAAGTTTTACGAGTATCTTATTCCCTTACCTCATGGTCACCTTCTCCATGAAGTCTAGCTCTCCTGAGAAAACGGCTCAACTCTCTGGGCTAGCTCAAACAGGAGGATATATCTTTGCTGCACTTGGACCTATCTTATTTGGGTCAAGCCAACAAATCTTCCATTCTTGGACACCCGGAGTTTTACTTCTTCTGGTTGTTGTTTTATTCATGAGTATTGCTCTCTATCAAGTAGAGAAATCTGATGTTATCCTTTAATCCAATAAACCCCATTGATCAAATGGGGTTTATTTTTTATACAAAAAAAGAGAGTGGGACAGAAATCGGTCATTCGTTAGAATTCGATTTCGTCGTCCCACCTCCGCACAGTTGAGTAGGGCTATAAAAGCTGATGAAATCAGCGTAGTAGAGCCCACTCAACCACTGCGTCTTGCTCGACAATCCAAAGACAATTAAGAGGCTGGGACTTTTGTCCCAACCTCTTTGCTATGACTTGATTATGGGTTGAATGACACGTGTACGTGGTCGTAGTGATTTTCTGTTACACTTCCACGGTCTGGCATTTCATTCCAAGTATTTGCTGGTCCATAAATGTTGTCGAATGGAGCATAGAAACGTTGTTTCCAAATGATGTAGGAAATTCCATTTTCTTCAATATGATTGATTGCATATTGAGCAACTTGGTCACCGATTGCTGAGCTTTCTGGAACCATGACGTCGATTGCAAGACCTTTACCGTGATCTTCTGGGTCACCAGGACGGTAGCCACCGATATCAGTCAAGCCAAGTTCATTTATTACTTGTTCTTTGAAGCGAATCGCTTGAGGTTGAAGACCTTCATTTGAAGTAGGTGTCGCAGTTGAAGGAGTTGAAGCTGTCGTGTCAACAACTGGTGCTGGTGCACCATATTGTGGTGTTGAAGCAACCGCAGTAACTTCTGGTTCTGCTGGAACTTCAACGACTGGAGCTGGTTCAGCTACTGGAGCTGCTGGTGCTTCCTCAACAACTGGTGCTGCTACAGGAGCCGCTACTTCAGCTGGCGCTGCAGCAGGTTGCGCAGGTGCCTCTTCAACAACTGGTGCTGGTGCTTCATCTGCTACTGGAGCTGCTGGTGCAGGTGTTTCAGCTGGCGCTTCTGGAGTTGGCAAGCTTTCTGATACTTGGTCTGCCACTGCTGCTACAACTGCAGGTGCTTGAGGGAGTTCTACAGCTTGGTTGCTTTCATCTGCTACTGGTTTTGTCAAATCACCCACTGCAACAGTTTGGTTGTCTACTTTAATTTGGTTGTTGGTCAAATCAGCAGAAGTTGTCACAGTTGCATCAGCATTACCTGCTGTAGGAGTTTGGATTTCTACACCTGTCACTTGGTTTTGATCATTGACAGTTGTTGTCAAGACAGTTCCTGGGAAAATCAAATCAATGTTGCTGATTTGGTTCAAGTTTGCCAAAACAGTTACGTCAACATTCAAAGCTTCCGCAATCGTGCTTAGGGTATCCCCATACTTGATAGTGTAGGTTTGTTTGTTTTCTGAAGTTGAAATATCTGCACGAATTTCATCTACAGAACGGGCAACCCAGTCTCCATTTGATTCTGCTTTACCAGTTGTAAATGGCAAGACCGCCATAGCAACAGTCGAAGCAATTAGAGCTTTTTTGTTTACTTTCTTCATACGTTATTTCCTCGTTTTCTTATTATCGGAGATTTATCTCCAGACAGATACATTTAATATTCTACCACATTTTTTGCCCGAGGAATGACCCTTCTTTTCTTTTAATCTAACTGACCCTAATTTGTAACATTAACCCTTCCTTGTTACATTCTCTTAACATTTAGTGACAGTTAGTACTATTTGGATAATCAAATAAATTTGTTGTATCAGAAGCCTTCAAACGCCCTGAACAAAGAGATTTTAGAGAATTTTTCAGCGAAAATAGAAGCTAAAAACACCCTAAGTTCGTTTCCTGTAGACATCACTCGGGTGCTATTTTTAACGGCTTTGTATCTTGTTAATAGAACACGCCTACAACTCTTTGGAAAAAGATAAATCCAACTAGGAGCAATCACTCCGTCGTTGGATTTCCTAATTTCATCTTGCATTTTGTGGGCTTTATATCTTATTTGACCTTCATCATTCTGACCAGATTGGCGCGTTCGGCTTCTTCGAGTTTCATTTCGATATAATAGATGGTCTCCTTGAGGTCTGGAATGGTCGCATACTCCAGTCCATTTACCCGACGGCGCGTTTTTTCGATCTCATCGGCCATGAGCTGGCAAGTTTTTTCAATCTCAGCTAGACGAAGCAGGTCTGGGAGGAGTTCTTCCATTTCTTGAATGGTGCTATCCATCTGACTATTGGAAGCCACGTAGCTGTAGACCACGTCTCCCTCATCGTCTCCATAAGGATTATCGATATGGGCATGCATCTTGGGCACGCGCACACTCATGATATTCTCCGTCTCGATATGCAGGCTGACCTCACGCGTCGGCACCGCAAAGATTTCCTGGACCATGAGGTCATTTTCCAGACATTTGGCGAGGACAAATTCTTGCATATTTCCGACGAGAGCTGCCTCAACCTTCTGGCGGAGGCGGTCATTTTCACGGACCGATTCGATGAAGCGTCGCATGAGCTCGTCTCGTTTGTCCTTGAGAAGTTTATGCCCTCTAGTTGCTGTCTTCAGGCGCTCTTTGAGGGTGTTTAACTCCATCCGGGTGGGTTTGACATTTAATCGTGCCATTTGACTTCCTCCTTTCTACTCCTAGGCTTGTGCTTCCTTGGAAGTTTTTGGGAGGTATTCGTCGATCATATCATCCTTGATCCGCTTGAGCTCTGTCCTTGGCAAGATAGCCAGCAATTCCCAGCCCAGATCTAGACTTTCTTGAATGCTCCGATTGGTAGTAAAGCCTTGATTGATGTATTCCTTCTCAAAGCGATCAGTAAATTTGACATAGAGCTTGTCTGTATCTGACAAGGCAGACTCCCCAAGCACCACGGCTAACTCTTTTGCTTGTTTCCCTTGGGCATAGGCCGCAAAGAGCTGGTTCATGGTCGCCGCATGATCTTTCCGAGTCTTCCCTTCACCAGATCCCTTGTCTTTCAAACGAGATAGAGATGGAAGGACATTGATCGGTGGACGGTAGCCACTGTTGTAGAGATCACGGGACAGAATAATCTGACCTTCGGTGATGTAGCCTGTCAAGTCAGGAATAGGGTGGGTGATGTCATCTTCCGGCATGGAGAGGATCGGAATCTGGGTCACAGATCCTTTCTTTCCAACCAAGCGTCCGGCACGTTCGTAGAGGGTGGATAGGTTGGTATAGAGGTAACCTGGATAACCCCGACGTCCTGGAACCTCCCGGCGAGCAGCGGATACTTCCCGAAGGGCTTCACAGTAGTTGGTCATGTCGGTCATGATGACCAAGACATGCATGTCTTTTTCATAGGCCAAATATTCTGCCGCTGTCAAGGCAATCCGAGGAGTGGCTATCCGCTCGATAGCTGGGTCATTGGCTAGGTTGATAAAGAGAACAGAGCGGTCAATGGCTCCTGTTTCCCGAAGGTCATTCATAAAGAACTCTGCTTCTTCAAAAGTAATCCCCATGGCCGCAAAGACCACGGCAAAGTTTTCTTCGGAATTCAGTACCGTCGCTTGACGGGCAATCTGAGCTGCCAACTCCTTGTGAGGAAGACCAGAACCGGAGAAGACTGGGAGTTTTTGGCCCCGAACCAGGGTATTCAAGTGGTCAATGGCCGAGATTCCTGTCTGGATAAATTCATCTGGATAGTCCCGAGATACTGGGTTGATGGCTTGTCCATCAATGTCCAAGTACTTCTCTGGGATAATCTCCGGACCACCATCGATGGGTTTGCCCATCCCGTTAAAGATGCGGCCCACCATGTCTTCGGACACTGGAAGTTCTAAGGGACGTCCGGTAAAGCGGACTTTGGCTTTTTCCAAGTTGATCCCGCTAGATCCTTCAAAGAGCTGGACCATGGCCTTGTCTTCTTGGACTTCGAGGACTTGTCCCTGACGGGTTGTTCCATCATGGAGCTTGATTTCTACGAGTTCATTGTAGCGAACCCCTTGGACCTGATCGACAATCATCAAGGGGCCAACAACTTCGCTGACAGTACGGTATTCTTTAATCACGCTCATTGTCTACTCCTCCTTGGGCTACGATTTGGTGTAGGGTTTCTACGATTTCTTCTTTCAGGGCTTGAATGGTGGCCAACTGATCCTCATGGATAAACTTGCTACGGGCAATGCGGTCCCGAAGGTCTACCGTTCCTTCCATGATTTCTGTGAAGTAAGCCCCTAATTCCAATGCTTTTTGACTTTCTTGATCAAAGGTCAAAATGTTGGTCAACAAGGCAACCTGCTTACTGAAGGAGGTATAGGTATCGACCTCATCAAAGGCATTTTGTTGCAGGTAGTCTTCGCGGATCATCTTGGCCGCATTCATGGTCAAGCGGTCTTTTTCAGACAAGGAATCTAGACCAACCAGGCGCACAATCTCTTGCAATTCACTCTCTTTTTGCAACAGGTTCATAGCGCGGGTCACTTTTTCTGCCCAGCTAATCTGCTCGTGTTGATCGATGTATTGGCCCACCTCATCTTGGTAAAGGGAATAAGAACTCAACCAGTTGATGGCTGGGAAGTGGCGACGTTGCGCCAACTGAGCATCCAGTCCCCAGAAGACCTTAACAATCCGCAAGGTGTTTTGCGTTACGGGCTCTGAGATATCTCCTCCCGGAGGGGAAACGGCACCGATGGCAGTAATAGAGCCTTCACGCGCAGTGCTTCCAAGTGTCTTAACCCGACCTGCACGCTCGTAATACTCAGCAATCCGACTACCAAGGTAGGCTGGGTAGCCTTCATCCCCTGGCATTTCTTCTAGACGACCAGACATTTCACGGAGAGCTTCTGCCCAACGAGAAGTAGAGTCCGCCATGATGGCAACGGAATAGCCCATATCACGGAAGTATTCGGCAATGGTAATCCCTGTGTAGATGGAAGCTTCCCGCGCCGCAACTGGCATGTTAGAGGTATTGGCAATCAAAACCGTCCGTTGCATGATGGATTGGCCGGTTGTTGGATCGATCAATTCTGGAAATTCATTCAGAACGTCTGTCATTTCATTTCCACGTTCCCCACAACCAACGTAAATCACGATGTCCACATTGGCAAACTTGGCCACCTGGTGTTGCACGACGGTTTTTCCAGCTCCGAAAGGACCAGGAACAGCTGCAGCACCACCTTTTGTCACTGGGAAGAAGGTATCAATGACCCGTTGGCCTGTGACCAAAGGCTCTACTGGGATCAGTTTTTGTGCAAAGGGACGGCCTCGACGAACCGGCCATTTTTGCATCAAGGTTCCGGTAAAGAGGCTACCATCAGCCTGCTCGATCTCATAAACTGCTTCTTCTACTGTGTAAGACCCTGCTGCAATCTTGGTCACACGCCCACTGACTCCGTAAGGCACCATGATGCGGTGTTCCACCATATTGGTCTCTTGAACAGTGCCGACAATGTCTCCAGCGACCACCTCTGTCCCTTCTGCCACACTTGGTTTGAAGGTCCATTTGGTGTTACGGTCTAGATTTGGAACCTGAACCCCACGAATAAGGAAGTCACTGGCTGTGACTTCTTGGAAGCGTTCCAAGGGGCGTTGGATCCCGTCAAACATCTGCGAGATCAAACCTGGTCCTAACTCAACAGAGAGGGGAGCCCCAGTTGTGAGCACTGGTTCACCTGGTCCGACTCCAGACGTTTCTTCATATACTTGGATAGATGCCTCATCCCGACGCATCTCAATAATTTCGCCAATCAATCCAAGATCGCCGACCCGGCAAATATCTTGGATATTGGCCTCCTGCATCCCTGATGCGACCACCAAGGGACCGGAAACTTTAATAATTTTTCCTTGAGTCATGTATTCCTCCTGGGAATCCTTTGTTTCTTTGTATTACTTTTGCACCATATCGGCTAGAGATTGCTTTTGTTGACCATTTTCATCGAAATTAGTTGGATCCAGCCAAGCTTCGAAGCGCTCTTTGATAGCTGGCCATTCTTGATCAATGATGGACAACCAGTCTGTGTCTCGAGTCCGACCTTTATAAACAACAGCCTGACGGAAACAGCCTTCATAGGTGAATCCCAAGCGCTCAGCTGCTTTACGCGAAGCTTGGTTTAAGGCATCACATTTCCACTCATAGCGTCTGTAGCCCAAATCCTCAAACACATAGCGCGCCAAGAGATACTGAGCTTCGGTTGCCATGCGTGTCTTCTTAAGCAATGGTGAGTAGGTCACCGCTCCAACTTCGATCACCCGGTTGGCTTGATCCATCCGCATGAGAGAGAATGTCCCTAAAGCCTTGCCGGAATCTTTGTCTACAATCGCATAGTAAAAGCGACCTTGGGCTGTCATGAGATCATCCAACAGACGATCCCACTCAGCTTCATTGTGGGCAGGGCCATTGAATAGATAGGTCCACATATCTGCTGGGGAGGCTGGCCCGTAGACCTGATAAAGATCCGCTCCGTGTTTTTCCTTTGACAGGCGCTCGATTACGGTATAGCGCCCCTCAATCCGCTCAATAGCTGGTAGACGCCCCGGTGTAAAATCTGGCAGTTCATCTCCAATCGCTTGGCCAAATTCATTTATTCTCATAAAATATCCTGCCCCACTGCTTTTTCGACATTATCGCGAATGCGTTTCCGTCCTAGCCCAGTCGATCCCTTATGAGTAGGAATCAAGATGACTGCTGGAGTTACTTGGCGATCGTAGTGGGCAATGGTATCTGGGATTTCCTGAGCCATATCTTCCGTCAGATAGATGATGCCAAAATCTTCTTGGCTCAAGTGACGTAAGGTATTAATGGTTTCCTGAGCCTCTGCTACGGGAAAGGTCTGAAAGCCAATCATCTGAAAAGGAAGGATAGCATCTCGGTTTCCCACAACGGCAATTTTTTGCGTTTTACTGGCCATAGATCGGTCTCATCCTTTCTTTTATTTTGTCAATTGGAAGCTGATTGTCCAGACCTGTCAAGACCAAACGTAAATTCTTCACCTCTAGCTCTTTTCCGAAAAGATAGCGAGCTAAAGGCAAGGGGCCGTCTGTCTCAAAGGAAGCTTGTTCCAAAATTCGGTACTTAATCACATGCTCCAGGTATTCCACTGTCTCAGCGCTCACTCTCCCTGCTCGCATCTGCTCTTCGTACCGAGTCAATTCCACATCATAAGGCAAGGGATTGACTTGTTGAAACCAACTGATGAGGTTGCCCTGCTTCACACATTGGATGACTTCTCTTGCTGAGAGAGTTCCAGCATCGGACAAGAGTTGCTTCATAAAGCTTCCTGGCTTTTTCAGGCTGAGGGCTCGCTCAACTGTGATGACATTGTAACAATCAATGGTCAAGGTGACCAGCGATTCTAAAAGTGGATGCTCAAGGTTTTCCACCAAGCGTTTGAGATGATCAAAGTAAGCCAGATCCATGCCGATTTCCAGAACTCGAATATCCTGATAGTCGACATATTCCTGCCAGGTCGCTGCTACTTCCTGAGCCATAAACTCTGGACAGTTCTCTGAAGAAAAGGTCTTGGCTACTTGTTCAAGAACTGCTAACGAATAGGGGCCTGCATCCAATAATAAGAAGTTCAACTCCCTCCCCGTTGCTCGCTCTTTCAAGAAAACCTTGAGATTGTGATAGGTGTACTTGAGGGCAAAGAGGTCGACCACAGCTGGATTCGGAGCTACTTGATAAGCCCAGTCATACTCTGCTAGAAGGTGCTTCATCAAGGCTTGCTCGACTACTTGGACTTGACGCAGTTGATCTGCCTCCAAGGCATAGGCCGTCCCTTGCAAGAGACTGGCACGCGCTTCTGCCTCTGGGCTGGTCAGAAGGGCATCAAACTGAGCTGGGCTCAAAAAACTAGCTTCACGTACACTAATCCCGGTATTTACTTGAGAATACGTCCGTTCACTCATAGGCCCTCCTAGTTCTTCTCTTCTTTAAAAATGCTAGCTGCCATATGGAAGCTCTGCTCCTCCCGTACAGCATCGACGAGATCACGGTAGAGATAGCTGGCATCCACTTTGCCAAAGGAAAGGATAAAACCTGCTTCTTGGGCAAGAGTTTCTTTTGCTAACTGAAGCTGTGGATAGGCCTCTATCAAATCCTGACAATCTTGATCCGTTAGTTTTTCTGCCGTCACAGCACCTAGGGTTAAGACCATTGCTTGGTCTGCATAACGAGGAAGAACGCGGTGAAGAAATGCAAGTTCTTCTTCACGCGACCAAGTCGCCATTTTCTGGTAGGCGTCCGCAAACAGCTCTTTTAAAACCCGTTGCTTGGTGACCAATGTTGATTGACGCTTTTGATTTTCGATTTGTTGGCTTTCACGTTGCAAGCGGCGCTCAATCGTCTGCAATTGAACCGCCCGTTGGTGTAACTTTTCTTCTACCAAACGAGTTTCCTGCAACTGAGCTTCTGCTTGGACCTTAGCCGTCGCTTCCGCCACTAATTTCCGGCCTTTTTCATGGGCCTGTTCAAGGATGGAGTCCTTTAATTGGGAATAATCCGTCATTGTTTCTATTTCCTCCTTTGGAGTTCTTCACCACCGATAAAAGACGAAGAGAAGCCTCCTCTTCTTTGACTTAGGTGTGTCTAGATTAGCCGACGCGAAGAGTCAAAAGGAAGGACACAACGAAGGCCAAGATGGCATAGGTTTCAACCATGGCCGCAAGGATAACCCCTTTCATCATGTCTTCTGGGCGTTTTGCCAAGATTTGCATCCCAGCAGTTGCGACATTCCCTTGGTGTTTCGCTGAGAAATAACCAACAATCGCTACTGGAAGGGCTGTGAAGAAGTAAGCGACTCCTGTTTCAAGAGCCATATCTGGCTTGATTTGCAACCAGATCAAGATCCCGATAACGAAACCATACAGACCTTGTGTACCTGGCAACAATTGCAAGATCAAAGCTTGGGCAAATTTTTCTGGTTGTTCTTTCAAGAGTGCGGCAGCAGCTTGACCAGTCTTACCAACACCGAGGGCTGAACCCATTCCGCTAAGAGCCACTGCAATGGCTACACCAAGTGCTGCAAAGAAGGCACCCCCATGGGTTGAGAAATATGAAGCTAAAGATTCCATGAATATACTCCTATAAAATTTTTTATGATTGATTTACTGAATTATTTTTTTGTTTTAACATAGCGTTCTGACGGTTTTAGAGGTCGGAAGGGTTTGCCACCACCCTCGTAGAACTTGCCAAAGAACTCGACAAAGATCAAACGAGCCCCGTGCACGTAGCCTGATAAGAAGGACAGGAACATGTTGATAGCATGGAGTAGGACAAAGAGGACAAGGCCGACTGTGAACCGTCCCAGAGTCGGGAAGAGATTGACAATCAAGTTAAAGGCTGACCCGATGCTAGCCCCAGATAAACCGAGCGCCATCAAACGAGTGAAGCTGACCAAGTCTCCGACATAGCCACTAACATTGTAGAGGTTAAACAAACCTGCTGCTAATCCTGATAATTTCTTGGCACTGACAATGGACACCACCAGAATCCCAATCGCATTGAGAATAGCTAGCCACTGGCCAATGGGAACTAGGTAGGATAAGCCTGGTAGGATATTTCCGACTGCTAAGAGCATCAAACCTAATAAGATCAAGACCCAGGCAAAGCCTGCATTGTAGGCTTCGGTGTAGTCTTTCAGGCGGACATTTTTCATCCCTCCTAGGAAGAGACCAACCAAAACGGTGATGAAACCAAAGACAACCGATAGGATCAAGATGGTCATAGCATTGGTGGTCGTGCTGATCAAAGCAAAGGGCATCTCAAAGCCAAAGAAGGAACCATATACGACTCCCCAAAGGGCTACTGAGATTCCTAAGAGGCAGAAAAAGCGAAGGTTTTTTGCTGCGCTCGGCCGTAGCTGGAAAGCTTTTAGAGCAAAGCCAGTTGCCAGCGTTAACAAGAGGCCATAGCCGATATCTGCTACCATCATGCCAAAGAAAACAAAGTAGAAGAGAGAGACGATTGGCGTCGGATCTTTCTCATAATACTTGGGCAGGGCGTACATCTCGGTCACCAACTCAAAGGGCTCCACCAAGGCATTGTTTTTCAGTTTGATTGGCACCTGATCCCATTCTTCTTGGGTAACCTCTCGCGTCTGCAAGACGACTTGGTCCCCAAATTCCTTTTGAAGTTTGGCCTTTAAAGCTTCGAGTTGAGAGGTCTCAATCCATCCTTCTAATGCGACTAGATGGGTTGTACTGGCAAGAGAGCCTTTAGCCTCTTCCCGAGCTCCTAGACTCAAGACATAATCGAGTTGGTACTTGAGTTGATTGAGGTCTTCCTTTGCTTGGCTGAGCCTTTCCAAAGTAGCCGCTTCAACAGCACCTTGTTCTTTGATCTCTCTCTTGAGTTGCTCCAAACGTTCTTTCGGCAGGGTCTCTCCCTGATAGTCAAACTCTTTGAAATGCGAACTGGTCAGCGTATCTTGAAGATCCGCTAAGTCACCAGACTTATACAGGACAACGACTCCATGCTCTGTTTCCGAGCTGAAAACTACATCAACCTCTACATCTGGGTGCGCTAGCAAGGCTTGACGCGCCTGATCCTGTTCACTATTGGGAATGGTGCCGATTAAGCCACGAACATAGCGGAAACGCTTGAGCTGGTCAGGTGTCATTGACAAGTCAACCCATTTTTCTAAAGAGGCAAGCTCTTCTTGGGCTAGCTGGATGCGATCCCGTGCCTTTGCTAAGACAGCCAATTGTTTTTGCACCGACTGTAAGAGACGTTGCTCATCACGAATGACCCCATGGGACTCTAAATCGTGAAAAGACAAAGATAAGGGAGCTTCTTTTAGTTTTTCTAATCCCTTCTTTTGAGGAATAAAAGGCTCCAAGGCCTGAATAGCCTTTTCTAACTGCTCTTCCCGACGTCTGAGTTCATCCAGTCTTTGAGCTGATCCTTTGGCCCCATCACTCGTCTGGAAAGCAACTTGCCAGTCCTCTTGCTCGCTCAAATCATAGATTTGGACGGATTCCTCTGACTGAAGTGACAAGAGAAGCTCGTCCATTAGATTTGTGGGCAAGACTAGGGAAAGGTGTTGCATTGGGCTAATTGCCATAGGTTGCTACCACCTTTTCTACAATTTCGTCTACCAAAGCTGCTCGCTTATTTGTCATGGCTTGCTGCACCTTTTCGTCATTGCGCTGGCTGGTCACTGCAAGGTCTGCTTCCAAGCTAGCAATCGTCGCTCTCGAGGACTCTTCCCGCTCTGCTACTAGCTTAGCGGTCTCTTTGTCATAGGATGCTGCTACCTCCTGTAGGTGATCACCTAACTGTTGGCGCAAATCTTGGACCTGATCTTCGTAACTTGCGACAACGGCTTCTGCCGCCATTTCAATCTCTTGCATCATTTCTAGAGTTGCGTTGGCCATCACTCCACCTCCTTACCTCTTCCTTTACGAGAAGGAACAAATTCTTGTGTAAATTATAACATATTTTAACAACTTTTTTCAGCGTCTTTCCTTTGTCTCCAGAGGTTATTTTTTTAACAAAGGTGATTCAAAAGAGACGCTGATTCTGTTCCTTCTTTCAGTCGTTCGCTGGTCGTACTCCTTGTATATCCCG
Organism: Streptococcus sp. bf_0095; assembly: GCF_004166885.1. Taxonomy (GTDB): domain Bacteria; phylum Bacillota; class Bacilli; order Lactobacillales; family Streptococcaceae; genus Streptococcus. The sequence continues at coordinate 61,957 of NZ_RCYU01000004.1, forward strand.
GTTTTTTATGTTATACTGTGAAATATATTATAGGATTTTCTCCATGTGTAACCTCAGTTGAAAGGAGGACCGCTGTGAAACAAGATCGTGATCTCCGAAGCATTATTAAGAGCCATCAAGAAGAAATGACGGAGCTAGAGTTAGACATCGCCCGCTATTTTTTATCTCCTGAAGCACAGCAACACTCTCTTTCCTCGTCTAGAGTGACGGAACTGTTGCATGTATCAAAAGCTGCTTTGACCCGTTTTTCCCAAAAGTGTGGCTTCACAGGCTATCGAGAATTTATCTATCACTTTAACGAAGAAACCAAATCTCAAAAACAACAATCCCCGCACGACGAATTAACCCAGGATGTCTTGCGTCGCTACCAACATGTCCTTCAGGCTACAGAAAACCTAGCAAAAGATGACCAAATCAAAGAAGTCGCTAACTTAATCACTCAAGCAGATCGGGTCTACTTCTTTGGAAAAGGAAGCTCAGGATTGGTGGCTTCTGAGATGAAACTTCGTTTCCTCCGACTAGGCGTTATTTGTGAGGCCTTAACCGATCAAGACGGCTTTGCATGGACGACCAGTATCTTGGATAAATCCTGTCTGGTCATTGCCTTCTCTCTGTCGGGAACCACACGCTCGATTATCCATAGCCTCTTGGATGCTCAAGAAATGGGGGCAAAAACCGTTCTTCTTACTGCTCAACCAGACGCTATCAAAGATGACTTTACGGAAATTTTACCAGTTGCTCCCCTACCTGGAAGCACCTATATTGACCGTATTACGGCGACCCTTCCGTTCTTAACCACGATTGATTTAATCTACGCTCACTTTCTTGAAATGGATCGGGAGCGCAAAGAGAGAATTTTCAATAGCTATTGGGAAAACAAAAAACTCAATGGCTACGATTCACGTAGACGGTAGTCTCCATATGTATCACCAGGCGCCAAGGGCTTTTGCCTTCGGCACCTGGTTTTTCTTTTCCACAAAAAGAGAGTGGGACAGAAATCGGTCATTCGTTAGAATTCGATTTCGTCGTCCCACCTCCGCACAGTTGAGTAGGGCTATAAAAGCTGATGAAAGTAGCGTAGTAGAGCCCATTCAACCACTGCGTCTTGCTCGACAATGCAAAGGCTGGGACTTTTGTCCCAGCCTCTTTTCGATTTAATTGCGTCTAGCTTGCTGTTGCTTGAAATGGTAGTAAGCTCCTATCATCCCCGCCGTATTTTGATGATGCGCAAACTCCAATTGTGTTTTGTCTGCAAGGCTGGGAACGAGGGAGTCTTTGAGGGCGGCTGAAATTTTTGGTTTCAATATAGCTTCCTGTCCCATGACCCCACCACCAAGAATGACCACTTGAGGATTGACAACATAACAGATATTGGCAAGCCCCTTACCTAGGTAGTCGACCATGCGATCGATCCCCGCCATACAGATGGTATTTCCTTGGGTCGCTTCCTTGAAAATACGACGACCGCTCCATTGTTCGACAGGGTCCCCATGTTGCTTAGCAACATATTCAACTAAAGCTGTTGTTGAGGCCAAATCTTGGAAGGCGCCATCTTGAAGATGGAGGTAACCGACTTCACAGGCAGAATTGCTAAAGCCATGGAAAATCTCCCCATTGATTAGGAGACAGCCACCGATTCCAGTGCCGACTGTTAAACAGACCGCAACTTGAGCCCCCTGGCCATTCCCTGACATGACTTCTGCTAAACCAGCACAGTTGACGTCATTTTCAATTTCGCAGGGAATATGATAGGCATCTTCAATTTCTTTTTTAAACTGAGTTCCCGCATAATTGGGAATCTGAGGCCCTGCATAAAAGATTTCTCCCTTATCTGGATCAACCATACCAGCTGACGAAATACAGACTCCAAGAATATTATTTTCTTGGAGGTAAGATTCTACTAAAGCTTTGGTTTTCCCTAGAATTCCAGGTCCCCCTTTTTCAGCTTCTGTCGGCATTTCATGCGACTCAATCAAATTCTCTGCTTCATCAATCAGACCATATTTAATATTGGTCCCACCGATATCAATCGCTAGGTAATAGGCCATACACCTCTCCTTTCCGATTTCCATTCCTTTTTAAAGAAAACGTTCCTTGACTTCACGGATTAAACTAGCTGCCTTTTGAACCACTTCCTGGTCAGCTTCAGTTACTGGAGTTAATGGACTCCGAACAGATCCCAGTTCTAGACCTTCATTGATCCGCAAGACTTCTTTAATGACTCCATACATGTTTCCATGAGCAGACGTCAAGACTCCGATGATACCATTGATGGCAAACTGCAAGGCACGCGCAGTCTCCAAATCCTTGTCCGCAATCAATTGATTGAGTTTCAAGAAGAGCTCAGGCATGGCACCATAAGTGCCTCCAATACCCGCTCCTGCTCCCATAAGACGGCCACCTAAGAATTGTTCATCTGGACCATTAAAGACGATATGGTCATCGCCTCCCAAAGAAGCAAAGGTCTGAATATCCTGAACAGGCATAGAGGAATTCTTCACCCCAATCACCCGTGGATTTTTCAACATTTCTTTATACAGACTCGGTGTCAAAGCTACCCCTGCCAATTGCGGGATATTGTAGATGACAAAGTCTGTGTTTGGCGCTGCTGCGCTGATTTCATTCCAGTAGTGGGCAACACTGTATTCTGGCAAGCGGAAATAAATTGGCGGAATGGCCGCAATGGCATCTACTCCTAGCTCTTCTGCATGTCGTGCCAATTCCACGCTGTCCTTGGTATTGTTGCAGGCCACGTGAGCGATGATGGTCAATTTTCCTTTAGCCACTGCCATGACTTCTTCTAAGACTAGCTTGCGATCGGCCACACTCTGATAGATACATTCGCCGGAAGATCCGTTGACATACAAGCCCTGCACACCTTTCGCGATAAAATATTCTACGAGAGCACGCACCCGCTCCGGGCTAATTTCTCCTTGGTCATCATAGCAAGCGTAAAAAGCTGGGATGACTCCTTCATATTTTTTTAAATCTGACATTCTTTTTTCCTTTCACGAATGTTTACAAAATCCTATTTTTTCTTTTTTATTCTTTAAAACGAGCAAATATTTTTTCCATCAATCCAACCTGTAGGAAGGTCAGGCTAGAAAAACCAATCAAGAAGAAGACCATGAGCCCTAGTAGAAAGCTTAAGACAGAAGTCACAAAAACCATAGCTACTAGCAACAAGAAAGTCCCCATAACGAAAAACCATGGGAAATACAAACCGGTTACAATCAGAGCTTTTTGAAGACACTCTACCCAAGTCAAGCGGTAACGCGCCGCAATTGGATAGGCCGCTAGCATGACCAGAACTAGGAATATGAAGAGTCCTAGACACACAGCTTTTAACACCTGCATCGGCAAAGCTGTCTGGTTCCAAAAGAGCAACAAGTCAAAGAGACAGATCCCTGAAACGAGCAACTCAATTCCTCCGAGCTGAAGACCCAACTTCCAATTTTCGCGAAAGGCGCTGATGTAGGTCCGAATGACTGGTAGGCGACGCTGATGTTTGATCGCAAAAACCGTTTGATACAAACTAATCTTCGCGATTCCGATGGTAACAATCGGTAGACAGCTCAGCACAAAAAGAAGATTGACTGTGACTAAGTCCGCTATTTTCTCGCTGATTCGCATCACCAGATTATCTGTATTAAAAACTGTTTTGATCAATCCTGTTTCTCTTTGTGACATACCGTCTCCTTTCTGACTCTCTTAATCGATTAAAATCTTCACTAACTGTTTTCGAACCTTATCTTCTTGACCCGCATAACCATTGGGCTGGTGAGGTTCTCCTGGGAAGAAAATCGCAAAATTATGATAACCCAGATGTAGCGGATAAGACTCCTGACAATGGACAAAACCGATGTCCGATGCTTCATCAAATGCGATAGCCTCATCTGTCACACGAGATCCATAACTCGAAAACTCATGCCCTTCTACCAATAGATGCAAATCGGCATATTTTTTGTGGTGCTCAAAGCGGTTGCTTTCTTCTTTATTGAGGGTATTTTCTTGAACAAGTAGAAAAACCTTATCCCCATCAATATCGTATCTCCCCAATTCAAAAGAATCCTTCCGATGCTCATAGAGAAAATCAATGGCCTGATCTAGATTGGGGTGGATTCCCTTGTAAAAGGTGATGTTTTTTAAATCATCAAATATCATATACTCATCCTTTCGACACTTCTTAAGACGAGAAAAGAAAACAAGCGGTTTCTTCCCCAGCCCCTTCTAGGGCACTGATGAGGTGCGGAGCTCGCAAGAGCCCTACACCTCTCAGCCTAGAAAAAAGTATCTGTACACAACTATCGTTTGTCCAAGCGGACAACTTATCCTTTGACCGCTCCCATAGTAATCCCTTGTGTGAAAGATTTTTGGAAGACAAGGAAGACCGTAACGATTGGCACCGCAGCTAGGGCTGCCCCAGCCATGATCAAGCCATAGTTGGTTGCCATTTCAGCCTGCATGGTCGCAACCCCTAGTGAAATGGTCAAGTTTTGACGAGAGGTCAGCATCACCAATTGCATAAAGTAATCGTTCCAAGTGTTAATGAAGGTGAAGATGGCAAGGGCTGCAAATCCCGGCTTGACAATCGGAAAGGCAACGCTCCAGAAAGTCCGTAACTCTCCACAACCATCGATCTTAGCGGATTCTAAGAGTTCTGTTGGGATGTTTTCACTAAACTGCTTCATCAAGAAGACCCCAAATGGCCATCCAACCAGTGGCAAGATAACCGCTGCTAGGGTGTCGTGGATTCCCATAAAGTTGATAATCCGTACCAATGGAACCAAGACAACTTGCTTCGGAAGGGCCATGGCTGCGATAAAGGTAGCGAAGAGAATTCGTTGACCATAGAAGCGTTTCTTAGCTAAGACATATCCTGCCAAGGAAGAGGTCATACACACTAAGAGCATGGTGGCAAGGGAGATGAAGACACTGTTCCACAACCATTGTAGAGCTGGGTTTTGTACCATCAACTGTTGGAAATTTTCCATGGTTGGTGTCTTTGGCCACCACTGAGGTGGGATCATAATGGTATCTGGTTGAGACTTAAAGGCCCCTGTCAAAATCCAATAAAATGGGAAAATGAACAAGACTGTCAAAAGGAGCAAAACGATGGTGGAAATCACTGTAAAGGCAGTGATGGGTTTCTTTTGTGTTGATTTCATCTGAGGCTCCTTTCTTTAGTATTCTACGTCGTTTCCGAGGATCTTGAATTGCGCAAAACTAATAATGGCAATCATCACCGCAAGGAAGACACCCATGGTGTTGGCATAACCGTATTCAGAGAGTTTAAAGGCTTTTTCATATAAGTAGTACATAAGGGTACTTGTTGAGTAGTTAGGACCACCAGATGTCAACAATTGGATCAAGGCGAAACATTGGAAAGAGTTAATGGTCGTAATGATCGCAATATACAGGGTTGTTGGCAACAAGCTTGGCCATTTGATCTTCCAGAAAACTTGAAGTTCTGTCGCACCATCGACACGCGCTGCTTCTACGAGAGAATTATCAATATTTCCCATAGCTGCGATGTAGAGGATGATTGGTTGACCAACAGAGGTGGTCAACAAAATAATGATGATGGCCATCAAAGCCCAGTGTTTGTCCCCCAACCAAGAAATATTTTGGTTGATGACATGTCCAGATTTCAATACAAAGTTCAAAATACCTGATAGTGGATCATAGATCCATTTCCATACCACTGTAACGGCTACACTCCCTGTAACAACAGGAAGGAAGAAGACGAAACGATAGAAGGAACGGGCAATGGCATTTTGATGATAGGTCTGAGAAGCCACAAACAAGGAAAACAATACTACGATTGGAACGGATCCAATAACGATGATAACGGTATTGATCAAGGACTTGATAAAGACCTTATCCGCAAACATGCGGGAATAATTTTCAAAACCAACAAATTTGAAGGAGGTCATAGAGTAATTGAAGAAACTAGTGACAAACCCCATAATCATTGGTGCTAATACAAAGACAATAAAGAAGATTAAAATGGGTGCTAAGAATGCGTAGGAAACCAGCGTCTCCCTCATTCGGATTTTGTTTACCTTCACAATAAGGCACCTCCTGATGTTCTTTTTCTATTTTGATTACTTGATTCTTTATTTGAAGCAATTCCATGTTGCTTCAAATAAAGAATCAATAGGAAGAATGAAAACACAAAGGCCCCTCTTTCAATCTACACATGGAGATAAGAAATCGAGGGGCCTATGCTTTCTTATTTCTATGAAAGGATCATTTTAATTTCATAGATGATCTATTTTTTCTTGATCGTTTCGTTTGCTTTTTCGGTGAATGTCTTCAAAGCATCTTCTGCTTTTTCATCTCCGTTTGAAACAGATTGCAACATTGGGAACCAAAGTGTACGCATTTCTGCAAAGCCGTCGATTGTGTTGTAGTATGGTGAGTAGTATTTAGTCCAAGTGCTGATGGTTTCCATCCGTTTGTCATCATACAATTTACCAAATGAGCTACGAACTGGGAAGGCACCTGTACGAACAACGTTCTTAGGACCCCATTCTTTGTCATCTGCGATGAATTGAACAAATTTCTTAGCTGCTGCTACTTTCTTTTCATCCTTGTTGTTGAAGACTGCAAAACCATTGACAAGGTATTCCAATTTTGGTTTGCCTGAATCAGATGGGAATGGTACTTCGACTACTTCAACTTTACTTGCGTCCAACAATTTAGCTTGGATACCGTTTTGTGAAGGTGCCCACAAGATAGTGTAAGAAGTTTGACCGTTGGCAAAGTTTTGGATGTCTGCTCCACCATCAAATTGGGAACCATTCATCATCAAACCGTCATTGATCCATTTAGAAGCTTTTTCTAAACCTTTGACAAATTTTGGATCATCCGTTGTATACTTGGTTACTTTTTCATCTGTTACAGAACCACCGTAAAGGTTGGCGATAAAGGCACGAGTACCTTGGTCTCCACCTTGACCATTACTGAAGAGTGATCCTGGTGTATAACCCTTGTCTTTCAAAGCTTTCAAGACTTTTTCGAAGTCATCTGTTGTCCAGCCTTCTTTGACAAGGTCTAGAACTCCTGCATCTTCCAACATTTTCTTGTTCATGGCCATGTAGAATGGTGCTGAACTGATTGGATACATGTAGGCAGTGTCGCCAGCCTTGCTAGCTTGGATGATATTGTCGTTGTTGACATCTTTTACAAAATCTTCTGTAAAGAGATCATTCAAATCAGCCAATTTACCATTTTTACCATATTGGATGATCCGCCCTGGTGCGTCAAAGAGCACATCTGGAGCAGTTCCAGCTTCAATAGCTGTTGTAATCTTTTCAGGACCAGATTTGAAGTCGATGGTTTCTAGTTTAACCTTGATATCTGGATTGGCTTTTTCGAAAGCTTCGATAATAGATTTTTCGTAGGTACCTACACCATCATCAGCTTTCTCTTGAGTAAAGACTGGGAAGGCCCACCAAGTGATTTCTGTTTTACCAGAGTTATCGCTTGAAGATTCAGACTTAGATCCTCCTCCAGATCCACAAGCTGCAAGTGCTAGCACCGCTGCACCAGCTACTAACGAGTACAGTACTTTTTTCATTTTCATGTGATTTCTCCTCACGTTTGCGGTAAGATTTCTCTTACTTAGTGTATCCTCACTGAGGACAGTGGTCATTAAGTATTCTCATTTCTACTGGGTGACTTCTCTCTTCCTAGCTTCCTCCTTGTCTCTTTTTACTGTTCTTTTTTTCTATTTTAAAGCTGCGACGAAGCGTTCTGTAATTTCTTTAGGTCGCGTAATAGCTCCTCCTACTACAACCCCTCTGACCCCCAGGTCGAGAATTTCTTTGGCTTGTGCAGGATAGTGGATCTTACCTTCAGCAATCACATCGACACCCGCTTGGCAGAGTTGGCGAATCAAGTCGATGTCTGGTCCGTCTATTTTCGGACTGTAATCGGTGTACCCAGATAAGGTCGTTCCGACAAAATCAACCCCTGCTTCGACAGCTGTTAAGCCTTCTTCAAAGGTGCTGATATCTGCCATCAAGAGTTGGTCAGGATATTTCTCCTTCACTTGGTGGATAAAGTCGACAATCGATAGACCGTCATGACGCGGACGTTTGGTACAATCCAGTGCAATCACTGCGATATCTAATACGGCCAATTCATCTACTTCTTTCATCGTAGCAGTAATGAATGGTTCTTCAGGAGGATAATCTCGTTTGATAATCCCGATAATCGGAAGCTTTGTCACTTCCTTGATTTCTTTGATATCGCGGACGCTATTGGCCCGGATTCCAACCGCTCCTCCTTGCTCAGCTGCTTTAGCTAAGAGAGGAATCACACCTCCAGCCTCTGTGTAGAGAGGTTCATGAGGAAGCGCCTGACAAGAAACGATAATGCCGTCTTTGATCTGTTGAATTAATTCTTCTTTCGTGATCTTGGACATACATTCCATCTCCTTTGTTTATTACGTCAACTCGAGTACTTGTAAAGTTATTATATAGTATTTTTAAAGCGCTTACAATATTAACTAATCAAATTGATAATAGTTTCATATTTTATACTATTCTTCCATTCCTCTGAAACTAGTTTCAGAGATGCAAACATTCTAAAATTTTTTAAGAAATTTTTTCCATTTCCAGATTTTTATACGAATAGTATAAGTGACCAAACAAAAAGAAAGGAGGACCTCAGATGTACTATACTCCCATTATCATCCCATGGTTTTTGTATTACTTCTTCCGTAAATAAATAAGGAAAGGGAATACCAAACATGAAAAAGAATACCAAAGCTTTTGTTCTATTAATCTTGCTTTCATTGATGTTGTTTTAAACTAAAACCTTGAAACGTAAGAAAAACACAGCATTGGCTATTGACCTTATCCTTGCTTCATCTAATCAGCTTAGCTGACACAAGATGAATAAAAGGCTACCCATACAAGCTAGCTCTATTGGAAAATTACCCTAGCTTTGCTTCTCAATAAGAATTAGGATTATTAAAATATGAGATGGCCTATCCACACTATAATCTTTGCAATCATCATCGCATTAACTGTTTTACATGATGCACACCTGATTGCATTTCAACCACAGATTAATTTAGCCATTGTGGCTACAATCTATCTAGCAGTTGATGCTAGATGGCGACAAACAAGAAAGAAAGAGGAAAATTAAATGACAACAGAATTCACACAAAAATTCACACCCTTAACAGAAGAAGAATTGACACAAGTCGATGGGGGAGCTATCCCATTGATTGCTTGGATCATTGCTCATCCCTATCTATCTGGCTCTATTGCTGGTGGTGTAACAGCTGTCGGAACTGCCATTTGGGGAGCGTTTAAATAATTAATTTGAAGGAGAAAATCAATGATCAACCAAGTACAATTTAAAGAGCTCACGCATGAAGAATTAAGTGATATCAACGGTGGAGCACTACCAGTTTTATTTGTATTCGCATCCGGTTTTTCCACTGCCTATATCGGGACGACTAAACTGATTGATGCCTTTCATCGAAATATGACACGAAAATGGTAAAGGAGGAACCCTATGAGTCTAGTATTTATCACCCTCATCCTTTTGACAGGGTACTGCATTCTTGATAAAAAAGCACCCAAACAGGTAGAAGGGTACCTTCCTAAATTTGCCATTGCCTTCATGGTCACTTTCACCATTCTGAACGAGGCAATTGATTTACTCTACACGATCTTACATTAAGGAGGATAGCTATGGATACAAGCATCCATTATACTTGCCTAACGGAAGCTGAACTTGCGACCATTGACGGGGGAGCCTCCGTCTTTGACTCGGCAAAATTCATCGTTCAAACATGGAATATTTTATACAATTCCGGACGTGATTTTGGCCGTAGTATCATCAACGGCATTATGCACTAGAAAGGAGCAAGCATGAAACTCGAAGAAATACGTTTTAAAAGCTTGTCCGAGCAGGAACTCAGTCATGTAGACGGTGGGTCCGTATGGATCACTGTTGGACTGATTGCAACTCCCCTACTTATGGGAACCTTCGCTGGCGCCTTTGACGAATATGCTCGCAAACGAGGCAAATATTAACCACTTCTTTATCATCTCTTAAACAGTTCAAAAAATCCCAGCTTTTAAGAAAGCTAGGATTTTTTTATGTGAACGAAGCAAGACCTTTTTCTATTCTCCCTCTTCCTTCTTCATCATCAAGGCAAAGAATAGGAAGGGTAAGGAAAGCAATAGACAAGCTCAGGAACTCCAACTGGACCAAGGACTAGAGATTCCGAACGTATAACGTATTATCCCGACAAGAGATCCAACTAAAGTGATTAGTCCCTGCTAGCTATTGTTGCTGAGGAAGTAGAGGAACAAAAACTTGGACCGACAATCAGATGACTAAAAAATCAGGCAAGGAATGGAGACCCTCCCCAGGGTGCCAGGCGCTTGCAAGACTATTAGTAGTAAAAGAGGAAAGTGATCCCAAATAAATGTCTTCTAGAACTTTCAATTCACTAGGCCACCTTTTGAACCGGTTTTTCCTTTACGACAAACACAAAGCCAATAGAGCCGACGAATGCCCCAAGCAAGATCCAATAAACTATATCCGTTGAAGTAAACGGACCTTCTAAGAGACCAGCCAATAAAAAGAGATCAATATACAGTCTGGTGTCACGATAAAAGTCCCAATTGAAATGGTAGCTACCTACTGGATACTGGCGATTGGACACCTGCGGTTGAAAGACCTGAAGAAGAATCAAAATCCCTACAAAAGCAAGATAAGCAAGGCTAACAACCGAAAGCGGATCCTGTGTCATCATAGCTACAGCCACTAAAAGTAAGACCAAGAGCCAGAAATGGAAGTCCAACCAGAACTCACGATGATAATGGAACATTTTCATAAGATCACACCTTTCTATTTATGTTACGTTTATAATTATATTATAGTATATTTTGTTAGGAGCGGTAAGTAAATAGATGTGACAAGAACAACTACTACATCTGTTAAAAAGGACAGAAATATGAAACAGTTCCTGTCCTTTTTATTTCAGCATCAAACGATTGAACCTTCTTAGCTGAGGTCGTTATCAATAATGACTTTCAAGGCATTGTTTTCGCCAGCATGTTTGAAAATTTCGTATGCCTTCTCTGCTTCTGAAAGTTTAAAGTGGTGTGTTACCAATTTAGTAGCGTCAATCTTACCAGACTTCAATACATTAAGAAGCATTTCAGTTGTATTGGCATTGACCAAACCAGTGTTGAGCGTGATGTTCTTAATCCAAAGGTCATCAAGGTTGAAGCTAACTGGTTTACCATGCACTCCGACGTTGGCAATATGACCACCGACAGAGATAATATTTTGACAGACATCGAAGGTTGCTGGATAGCCTACACATTCCATCGAGATGTCAACACCACGGCCATCGGTCACTTCATTGATAAAGGCCTTGATTTCATCAATATCACTTGAACAAATGGTATGGGTAGCACCAAACTTCTTAGAAGCTTCCAGACGAGATTCTGACAAGTCAACCATGATAATCGTTGCTGGAGAGAAGAATTGTACGGTTAGAAGAGCTGCTAAACCAATTGGCCCCGCACCAACGATACAAACGTTGTCTCCTGGTTTCACATGAGATGGGAGAACTCCAATTTCATAGGAAGTTGGAAGAATGTCTGAGAGCATTACCAGGGCTTCATCATCAACAGAGGCAGGTGCATGATAGAGACTGCCATCTGCGTGAGGGATATGGACATACTCTGCTTGAGTTCCGTTAATTAAGTGACCAAGAATCCAGCCACCGTCTTCACAGTGAGATGGCAAACCACGTTTACAGTAGTAGCAGGTGTTACAAGCCGTTACACAAGAGATGATAACCTTATCTCCAACCTTAAAGTTAGTAACCGCATCACCGACTTCTTCGACAATCCCGATTCCTTCGTGGCCGAGGATGGTTCCTTCTTTACAAGCTGGAACATCTCCTCCCAAAATATGGAGGTCTGTTCCACAAATGGTCGTTTTTACCAAACGAACAATTGCATCAGTTGGTTTCTTGATGACTGGTTTTGGTTGATCGATCAACTGAAGATTTCCTGCGGATACATATGTTGCTGCTTTCATAAGCGACTCCTTTTTTGTTGGTTTTATCAAACCATTTTATTACAGTTTTTACTTTGTGAATATTATAACATATAAAGTAAGCGCTTGCAACATATTTATTAGGTTTTTTTATAAAAGTATTTCAAAAAATAATCCCCCACTCTTTCGAGTGAGGGATAGCTGATAAACATCATTTGTTCAGTAGCGCCTTATTTACGACGTCCTGGACGTTCTTTGTAACCGTAGTAAGCATCTTCGATGATTTCTTGCATATGATCCACCATTGGAAGACGTGGGTTAGCTGGCGAACATTGATCTTCGTAAGCAAGGAAGGCCAATTCACGAGAATGTTTCTTCCATTCTTTTTCATCGATTCCTTGTGCTTTGAAGTTCATTTGGATACCTACGCGCTCACCAAGCTCGTAAACAGCTTTTGCATAAGCTTCTACTGCTTCTTCTGGTGTAGAGCATGGAAGTCCTAACATACGAGCGATGTCTTGATATTTCTCATCTGCACGGTAGTAGTTGTACTTAGGCCATGTCGCTGTCTTGGCTGGACGTGTACCGTTGTAGCGGATAACGTATGGAAGCAAGATCGCATTGGTACGTCCGTGGATGGTGTGGAATTGCGCACCAATCTTGTGGGCCATTGAGTGAGAAATACCGAGGAAGGCGTTGGCGAAGGCCATACCTGCGATGGTTGACGCATTGTGCATCTTTTCGCGTGAATGGAAGTCCGCGTTCTTCACTGAGCTTTCCAAGTTTTCGAAGACAAGTTTGATGGCTTGAAGCGCAAGACCATCTGTGTAGTCACTTGCCATTTGAGATACGTAAGCTTCTGTTGCGTGAGTCAAGACGTCCATACCAGTGTCCGCTGCAACAGATCCTGGAACTGTCAATACCAAAGCAGGGTCTACGATTGCCACAGTTGGTGTCAATGAGTAGTCAGCGATTGGGTATTTACGGTTGTTTGCTTTATCAGAGATAACGGCAAATGGCGTTACTTCAGATCCTGTACCAGATGTTGTTGGGATCGCAATGAATTTAGTCTTCTTACCAAGCAATGGGAACTTGAAGGCACGTTTACGGATATCCATGAATTTTTGAACCAAGTCACGGAAGTCCACTTCTGGTTGCTCGTAGAAGAGCCACATTACTTTAGCCGCATCCATTGGAGATCCACCACCAAGAGCGACGATGGTATCTGGTTTAAAGGCACGCATGATCTCTGTACCACGTTCAACGGTTGTGATATCTGGATCTGGTTCTACGTCAGCAAAGATTTGGTAAACTACCTTGTTGCGACGAAGGTCAAGCTGTTCGATGATACGATCAAGGAAACCAAGCTCTACCATAGCGTGGTCTGTAACGATCATGACACGTTCAACGTCACGACATTTTTGTAGGTATTCAATTGAATCACGTTCAAAGTATGTTTTTGAAGGAAGTTTCATCCATTGCATGTTATTTCTCCGGCGTCCGACTTTTTTGATATTCAAGAGGTTGATGGCACTAACGTTATCCCCAACAGAGTTGCGTCCGTAAGAACCACATCCAAGTGTCAATGATGGCAAGAAGGCATTGTAAACGTCCCCGATACCACCGAAAGTCGAAGGAGAGTTGCAGATGACACGAATGGCTTTAACTGCTTTACCAAATTCTTTGGTCAATTCTTCGTCTGCTGTATGGATAGCAGCTGAGTGACCAAGACCGTTGAATTCAACCATTTGGCGTGCTTTGTTAATTCCGTCTTCACGGCTTTCAGATTTCAAGACAGCGATAACTGGTGACAATTTTTCACGAGTCAACGGCTCTTTTTCACCAACTTCTTTACATTCTGCAGCAAGGATATTGGTTCCTTCTGGTACAGAGAAGCCAGCTTGTTCAGCGATCCATGTTGCTGGTTTCCCAACGATGTCCGCATTCAATTTCGCACCCGCACAGTTCTTGCTATTGGCTTTTACACCGAAGCAGAACTCTTCAAGAAGGGCTTTTTCTTTTTTGTTAACAAAGTAAGTATGGTAAGATTTGAATTCTTCAACAAACTCATCGTAGATTTCTTTATCGATGATGACCGCTTGTTCAGATGCACAGACCATACCGTTGTCAAATGATTTAGACATGACGATATCGTGTGCAGCTTGGCGGATATTGGCTGATTTTTCAACATAAGCCGGAACGTTTCCGGCACCTACCCCAAGAGCTGGTTTCCCACATGAGTAGGCCGCTTTCACCATGGCATTCCCACCTGTTGCAAGGATTGTTGCAACACCTTCGTGGTTCATAAGCGCACTAGTTGCTTCCATAGATGGTTGCGTGATCCATTGCACACAGTTTTCAGGAGCTCCTGCCTTAATCGCTGCATCGCGGACGATTTGTGCCGCATGAGCAGATGATTCTTGAGCAGATGGGTGGAAGGCAAAGACGATAGGGTTCCGTGTCTTCAAGGAAATCAATGCTTTAAAGATTGCTGTTGAAGTTGGGTTGGTTGTAGGAGTGATCCCGCAAACGACTCCGACTGGCTCAGCAATCAGGGTCAAACCTGTGACGTCATCTTCTTGAATGACACCAACTGTCTTGGTGTGGCGCATGTTGTTCACGACGTGCTCACAAGCGAACAAGTTCTTTGTCGCCTTGTCTTCAAAGACCCCACGACCAGTTTCTTCATAAGCATGAAGAGCAAGCTCACCGTGTGCGTCAAGAGCAGCTACAGATGCTTTTGCAACGATGTAGTCTACTTGTTCCTGATCCAATTTGTGCATTTCTTCAAGCGCCACAAGCGCTTTTTGCACCAACTCGTCTACGTGTTTTTCAGCAGCGAGTTTCTTTTCTTCAGGTGAGAGAGATTTTTTATCAGCCATTTGATGCTTTCCTCCAATGTTTGAAACCCTTATCCTTTTCCGGAACTTTTTCTTGTTTTCAAAAACTTTCAAGAATAGTGTAAGAAATTTCGATTTGTTAATTTTTTCACAATATTATTGTACTCTATTTTAGAAAATTTGTAAATAGTTTCACAAAGATTTTTTTAACTTTTTTCTATGAACCCTCCTTCTCCTTCTATATAGGAGTATTTTCAAGAAAAAATTGAAGGATTTTTTTGAGAAAGCACTTCAATTTCACAAGCAAATATTTTCACGCAATTTTTGTAAGCGTTTTCTTAATTTTATTAAAAAAAGCAATTTTCTTCAAGTGAAAATTGCTTAAATAGCTTAGTAAATTTCTACGGTTTAACTGGCCCCTGATTGGCTTGATCAACTGCTTCTTTCACAACGTTGGCATATAGGTTTCCTCCAACATCGATGGAACCATCTGATTCTAAACCAAAGTGAACATTATCCGTTCCAGCCCAAATAGCTGGGTTATCGATAGCAGCTTGGTACCAGTCTGCTATATAGACATAGTCATATTTTTTAGCCAACTCCAGCTCATACTGTCGAGTCTGAACGGTGACGCTATTGCTATCATTGGCTTCACGCCCGTCATATGGTGTCACAAAGATTAAGCGATGTCCTTTTGGTAATTCTTGAACAAACTTATCCAACAATTCTTGATAATTATTAGAAGAGTTGGTTCCAAGTGCAATCACCACGTTCTTGAGCAAGACTCTATTGGCAATATCCGTTTCATATACTTTTAAGCCTGAGTCCAGATTGCGGCTCACCAAGGCATCCATTTGGATATCCGGCATAACTTGTTTCAAATAATCTGATGCCCGGAGGTTTACAGAATCTCCGATCATGGTCACTCCATCTGACACATTGTAAGAAGTCGCTGAAGCATTGTCTACTTGGGCACGCGTAATCTGCATCTTGCTGTCGGATTGACGAAGCCCTTCGGTAATCAGGTTTTCATCAAAGGCTCCGACGCGTGGCGCAAAAAGTGCAATCCCAAACATGAGCAAGGTCAACGGAATCGCGCTGTAAAAGAGTGGTTTCGTGAAACTTCTGAGATCCATAGAAATGCCAAAAATCTTTGGTTCACGTCCAGCCAAGGTTGGTTCAATAATATAAAAACTTAAAGCAGCAAGGCTAAAGGATACCAGTGTTGTTAGCAGAGAAGCCCAGCCATTGGTCATTAATTGAGAAAAGATGATGTAAAAGGGCCAGTGGAAGAGATAGACCCCATAACTTGTATCCGCAATAAAGGTAATCACTGCAGGTTCTTTCTGATCTGGCGTCTTTTCATGGAGGACACGAGTCATCACAATCATCACAGATCCAGCAAGAGTCGCTACTAAAAAGCCAAATAAATAGGTCCAAACACTATCAAACGGAAGAATAAAGGTCAAGAGCAACAAGACTAGAAAAGCACCAGCTAAAATCGCTAAGGTCTTCTGTAGAGATAACTTCTTCACTAATTGAGTAAGATTTGGGCTAGTCGTTGTAATCCCTGTCACTGTCGCTAAAGCACTCCCCACAAAGAAAGGAAAGACGTGAGCGATGCTAGAAAAATAGACATTGGACAAATTCTTCGTGACCAGTGCTCCGACAAAGAAGGTCAGGAAGGTCACTAAAAAGAGACCTGTCGAAGAAAGGAAGATATAACCTCTATATTGGCCAACTGATTTAGCTTTTTTACCCAAAAACCAAGCCAAAAGAGCCCAGAGTACGTAGTAATGAACTTCAAGAGCCAAACTCCAGGTATGAATGAAAAGATGAGGGATGAACTGACTTTCGTAACTTCCGCCACTTAACATCTCATAGAAGTTGGTCACAAAGCCAAAGACGGCCGCAATTTGTGTCCCAATCCCAGCAATAAAATCTCGTCTGACCAAGAAGGTAAAAGGCATGACCAGCAAGACCATAAAGACTAAAGGAGGGACAATCCGGTAGAAGCGTCGTCTAAGGAAGCCCTTGAGATCAATTTTTTGATGACGGGCAAACTCATCGATTAGAAGAGCCGTAATCAAAAATCCTGAGAAAGTAAAGAAGATATCGACTCCAATAAATCCACCAGGAAAAACTTTTTGAAAGAAATGGTAGAGAAGAACGAGAAGAAGTCCCGTTATCCGTACCAATGAAAACCATTTAATTCGCATTTTGATAAATTCCTTGTTTAAACGTTCCCTTATAAACGACATTTTGTTCTGTCGTCAAGGTTCCCTGGCCTTCTGGTTGGCCATTGACAAATTCACCTTCATATTTCCAGCCAGCCTTGGCTGTAAAGGTTCCATAACCACTAAAGGTCCCATTGACAAAATTGCCCTTGTAGGTGTCCCCGTTCTCAAAAGTCACCGTCCCTTGGCCATTCATCTTGCCTCGGACGACACTTCCGTCGTAGCGAATAGCTCCCTTATCGAGGGTCAACACACCTCCGAAAGGAATGGAGGAAAGAAAAACCCACAAAGCAGACAGAACAATAATCCCCAAGGACAAGCGTTCAATATTCTCTCTCGTAACATAGACCTTATAGGTCTCATATAATTCTTTTATTTTTTCCATACTCTGTTCATTCTTTTTATCTTCAGCCGGTTAGTCCTTTAAGGAGCCAGTCCGAAACTAATCTTCTAATCGTTCCAACCACTCTTGACAACCAGCTAGGACACGGCGATAGGTCTCTTCGAAATCTCCTGTGTACCATGGATCTGGGACACTTTCTCCTGCAAAGAGATGAATCTTATGCTCTGTTCCAGGCGGTGCCATTCGTTTGAGGTCAGCCACATTGTTCTCATCCATTCCTAAGATCAGATCAAAGGTATGAAAATCTTGGTCACTGATTTGAAGGGATGTTTTAGACACATCATAGGGCACGCCATGACTGCGAAAAATCTTTTGAGTCCCTTGGTGAATAGGGTTCCCGTGCTCCCAGTCAGAAGTAGCACGGCTCTCAATCTCATACTGGTTGGTCAAATCCTTCATGACAAACTCTGCCATGGGGCTCCGACAAATATTTCCTAAACACACAAATACAATTTTTTTCATGACAGCACCTCCTTTCTATTATAACAGAATGTGAGAAAAATATAATCTGCTAAAATTATAATTTTGAGGCAAGACGAAAAAAGCCTGTCCACCGTTGAGGTGGGCTGACTTTCTTTTTTTATTTAGGCAGGATGATCTGAAGGGCTGGCCATTTTCGTTTCCAATCTTTCTTCCGCATACGCTCTCTATAAACTGCCAAACGCTCGGGACTAGCTAAAAAATGTGGAGTCGGCTGAACGATGAAGTCTTCGATATCCCTTGTCCCATAGGGGAGAAAGAGCTCTAGCTGACCATCATTCCTTAAGCAAACTGCAAGAGCTGTACACTGCTCGGGGTATTTGGAAACCGCATCACAGGCACTATGATAAGGAGCCGTCCCCGGGCTATGCTGGTGCATGTAGACTTGGTTTTTGACTTCCCAGTCATACTGAGGATAGGTCTTCTTTAATCCCTGCTCGATCTGCAGAGTCTCCTCATAGCTGATCGCGGGGTCATAAAAGACCAGATCCAGATCCGTCGCCGCGTCAAACCCTGGTCTGCCAGAAAGCTGGTTCCAGATAAAATTGCGCACCGCACCTGCTGCTAACCAAGCGTCTGCCAGGTTGAGATCCCGAATAATAGCCAAGACAGTCATCATCTCCGGATCCGCTTGGATCTGCTCTACTATCGCTTCTTCCGTCAGCATCTTCTTCTAGTCTCCATTGTAGGGATAACCCAGGTGTTCATAAGCTTTGCGGGTCGCCACGCGCCCTGTCCGGGTCCGCATGATAAAACCTTTCTGAATCAAGTAAGGCTCATACATATCTTCTACGGTCTCTCGCTCTTCAGCAATATTGACCGATAGGGTCCCAAGGCCAACCGGGCCGCCACCGTACATCTCAATCATGGTCCGCAGGATCTTTTGATCGACATAGTCAAGTCCTTCATGGTCCACATCTAGCATAGAGAGGGCCTTGTCAGTAATGGTGTCATCAATCAAGCCATCACCCATAATCTGAGCAAAATCACGCACCCGTTTAAGCAAACGGTTGGCAATCCGAGGAGTCCCCCGACTACGAAGAGAAAGCTCTTCGGCAGCCTCGTGGGTAATCTCCATCTCAAAGATCTCGGCGGTCCGTTCGACAATCTCTGTCAGATCATCTTGCTCATAGTATTCCATGTGCCCCGTAATCCCAAAGCGAGCGCGCAAGGGATTGGACAGCATCCCAGCTCGAGTCGTCGCCCCAATCAGAGTGAAAGGAGGAAGATCCAGGTGGACACTCCGGCTGGTCTCGCCAGCACCAATCATAATATCGATGTAAAAATCTTCCATGGCGCTGTATAGCACTTCTTCGACGGACATAGGCAGACGGTGGATCTCATCGATAAAGAGAACATCCCCCGGCTCTAAGTCATTAAGGATGGCTACTAAGTCACCAGCCTTTTCAATGACAGGACCGGAAGTCTGCTTGAGATTGACACCCAGTTCATTGGCA
Source organism: Streptococcus sp. bf_0095 (assembly GCF_004166885.1). Classification (GTDB taxonomy): domain Bacteria; phylum Bacillota; class Bacilli; order Lactobacillales; family Streptococcaceae; genus Streptococcus. The sequence continues at coordinate 81,422 of NZ_RCYU01000004.1, forward strand.
ATGACAAAGGCCATAGTGGTTTTCCCAAGCCCTGGAGGGCCAAAAAGAAGGACATGATCCAGCGCCTCATCCCGAAGCTTGGTTGCCTCAATAAAGATTTTTAGCTGGTCTTTAACCTTATCTTGACCAATATATTCATGTAAATATTGTGGGCGCAGCGTCCGTTCAACGGCCTCTTCATCGCCCATGATTTCATTGTCTAAAATTCTACTCATACAGTCTATTATAGCAAAAAATGATGCCTCTGATGATTTAAAATCATATTCTATCCAATATTTCACTAATTATTGATTGTTAGGTGTTGGGAATCGATTCCCCTCTTAAACTACCTTGTTTCTTTTTAAGGAACGTACCTAAGCTCACTAACGTTTGCTAAGAAATAAGGATCGTAGTTCTCACTAGCGTTCGAACTGCGTCAATGTACCTAAACTCGTCTACGTCCCTATCAGGCTTGGTTAGATGAAATAGGTTTAGTAATAATTACATAACGCAGTGGTTGATTGGTATCTTTGTTCGCTCTTATAGCTCCAAAGATTACCTAATCAACTGTGCGGGGGTGAGACAACGAACAATTTTAAAAAATTGTTCTGTCTCACTCCCAGAAAAAAACCACCGGTTTTGGTGGCTCTTATAGGGAGATTATTATGAAAAAGTTTTAGGAGTTTTATCATTCAAAGTTAGGAGGTCTTTGATGATGGTATTAGTATACGACGGGAAGCTTAAAGTTTCCTTATAGTCATTTTTAAAATTTTTTTTCAAAAAAAGAGGAGGTTTCAAGCAAGGTTTTCACATCCTTGTTTGTCACCCTCTCTTTCTTATCTATTTCTTAGCAATGGCATGGTAGCTGGTCTTGCTGGTGAAGACTTGACCTGCTTTCAAGATAACCTTTTCAGCTTGGTCACTATGAATGGCGTCTGGTACGATTTGGAATTCCAAGGCCAGGCCATTGTGTTGAACCATTGGTTGCCCTTCCAGATAAACAGTATCATCCACAAAGTTAGCTGAATACACCACCAAGGCGGGAGCTTCTGACTTGAAGGTCAAGAAACGTCCAGACGGCTGATGGTAAAGAAAGCCTGCATTCTCATGCCCTTCTGGCAAAGCGAAAGGATGGTCCAAGCCTTCTACCAGGCGGATTTGAGGATCCGAATCCTTAAAGAGATCCTCTAAGAGCATAGCTTGGTAGAGATGCTGAACAACCGGACTTTCTTTATCCACAGTGTGAAGAGGGACACCGTCGGGATGGATAGGGTAAAGCCCTTGATGGTTGATCTGAAAGACATGGTCATTAATCGGCTGGGTGAAGTTGCCTGATAGGTTGAAATAGCTGTGGTTGGTCGGATTAACTAGAGTATCTTGGTCCGTTTCTACTCGATAGCTGATTTCCAACTCCCCTACTTCCGTCAAGCCATAGGTCACCCAGATCTTGAGATTTCCAGGGAAACCACCGATACCATCTGCACGCTCTGTGTACAGGGTGATTTCTTGGTCCGTTACAGACTCCACGCTAAACAAGGCGCTGTCCCAGCCCGTCGGTCCACTGTGGTTGCAGTTGGCGCCATTATTGGCTTCTAAGTGATAGGTTTGACCATTGAGCTCAAAGCTGGCCCCTGCGATCCGACCAGCAACCGGACCAATGCTGGCTCCGTACTTGGGGCTATTGCCGACATAGGCATCAAAATTGTCAAAACCCAATACAATATTAGCGAATTGATCATGCTTGTCTGGTGTCACATACTCTAAGATCGTCGCCCCATAGGTCATGACAGACAATTGATAACCTAGGTCATTTTCGAGGCGATAAGCTTCTACGTCTTGGCCGTCCAGTTGACCAAATAGATATTTTTGATAATGTTTCACAAGTTGTCTCCTCCAAGATCATTCATTCTAGTGAAAAGGGTGAATCACCACTCCTTGTACAACACGGTTGACTGTTCCAGTTGGTGATGGTGTGTCTGGGCGATTTTGAACCTTGAGCGAAGTCAAGAGAGAAATCAATTGACTGTAGATAATGTAAGGGAAGGCACGGTAGATATCCAGTGAGTCTGCAGAAGCTTCTACTAACACTTCTCGTACCTGCTCAATACCTGCAGCTTGGTCCGTCAAGAGGACGACCTGACGGGCAATCTGATCCCCTGCTACTTCTCCAACCAAATCTAGATCATACTGACGCGTATAAGGATCAATGGAGCCAAATACCAAGACGAGAGTTTGGTCATTGATGAGGGATTTCGGACCGTGACGGAAGCCGACAGGACTCTCATACATGGTCGCGATTTTACCGGCAGTCAGTTCCAAAATCTTGAGCTGGGCTTCATGAGCTAGCCCAAAGAAAGGTCCTGCTCCTAGATAGATGACACGTTCGAAGTCTAAATCTACAACTTCCTTGACCTCGCGATCTTTCTCCAAGACCTGCTCTGACAGATAAATCAATTCTTCCACTCGTTTTTCCTTGATTTCTTCCTCACTTGGATCAAAGACCAAGAGGGCTGTCAAGAGCATAGAAGTAAAGCTGGATGTCATGGCAAAGCCAGCATCATTGGTTTCTTTTGGTTGGAGAAGCAAGAGATTGCGCTCATCTCCGTGAGCTTGCTGAGCTAGCTTGCCTTCTTCCGCACAGGTAATGGTGATCTGATAGAGTTCATCGACCAAGTCTTGAGCCAACTCAACTGTCGCAACACTTTCAGGCGAGTTGCCACTTCGTGCAAAGGAAACTAAGACCGTCGGCACTTCTTTTTTGAGGTAGGTTTGTGGATGCGCCACGATATCAGTCGTCGCAATGGATTGGAAATTCCAATGGCGTTCATCGTACACTTCCTGCAAATAGGGAACCAAGGTGTCCCCCACATAGGCCGAGGTCCCTGCTCCTGTCAGGATGACTTTGATGTAGCCATGACGCTTCCCAATGGTCTCTAAAAACTCTTGGATTTCTTTCGCTTTCTCTTGATAGAGACGATAGGTTCCTTTCCAAACTTCTGGTTGCTGGTAAATTTCGCGAGTCGTAATTTCAGCCCCCAGTTCAAGCAGTTCTTCTTTTGTATAATCTAGCATGCTTTTCCTCTTTTCTACCCGCCTTATAAGCGGTAAGAGGCCGAGACAATTGTCCCAGCCCCATTCCGAATGTTCAAGCGGTCTTCGCTATCGTATCTTATTCATCCTCGTCGTCATCAAAGTTGGATAAAAGATCATTAACCTTCACGATGCTTTCTTGTGCACGCGCTGGATAAGCTTCTTCTCCTCCGACCAGGCTGTTATTAATAAATTCAATTACCATTGGCAAGTTCATCCCTGCATAGAGGTCAATCGCACGTCCTTCAAGAATCAGACGGCTAACTGTATTACAAGGAGTGCCTCCCAAAAGATCCGCAAAGACGATATAGTCCTCAAAGTCTGCAACACAGGCTTCAAACTTGGCTGTAAACTCCTCAGGACCTTCCTCTGGCAAGAGGGCCACGGCATGAATATTGTCTTGTGGTCCCATAATCATTTCTGTACTGGCTTTGAGCTCTTCACAGAAGCGACCATGACTGACCAATACTAACTGTTTTGCCATACCTTACTCCATTATGCCATTCCAAAGAAGAAGTGGCCAAATGCTGAGAATGCGATTGCTGCAAGGATGATGAGCAAGATAGCTTTTGTAGAGTTCATACCTTTACGTCCAAGCAACCAGTAGATCACACCTGTGATGATAGCTGGTACCAAACGTGGGAAGATAAGGTTGAGCATATCTTGAATTTCAATCGCTTTGTCCCCAATGTGTGGAGCCCAAGAAACTTCAACACCAATCATGCTGGCAATCAAGGCACCAACCATGAAGATACCCAGAACGGCAGCTGCATCAATCAAAGCTGTCAAGGTACTTTGCATGTTGTTGATGAGGTTAACCCCTTCTTTATAGGCAAATTCCAATTGTTTCCAACGGAAAATGTCATAAGCAACTGCCACAGCGATCCACAAGAAGATACCGGCTGGGTTTCCTGCAACAGCCAAAGTTGCTGCGATTGAACCCATAATAGCTGGTACCAATGATCCAAAGATTGAGTCCCCAAGAGGAGCGAATGGTCCCATGAGACCTGTCTTGATACCATTGACCGCATCTTTTGATTTGACACCATCTTTTTCTTCCAAAGCAAGGTCAAAACCAGTGATAATGGTGTGGAAGAATGGTGAAGTATTGAAGAATTGCGTATGCAATTTCATCATTTCTTTTAGTTCAGGTGTGCCGTCTCCATACATTTTACGCAACTGAGGTAAAATCATATAAAGGTAACCAGAAGCCTGCATCCGTTCATAGTTCCAACCTAATTGGAAAGTAAACAGACTACGTTTGTTAATTTGATTAAAATCCTCTTTAGTGAGTTTGTAATTCTTAGAATTCGTCATCTTCAATTTCCCCGCTTTCTGATTCAGTTACTGGAGCAGCTACGACTGTACGTTGACTGTTTTTGAAGTGTTGTACTGCAAGGAAGATACCGATAATGGCAATACCAATCATAGATACAGATTTGAAGTTGTTTGTGAAGGCAACCATTTGTTCTTGTGGAAGTTTTGCAAAAGCATCTGTTCCAAGCATTGCTGAAACGGCATTACCAACACTTTGAACATTGCTATAAAGCACTGTCAACATAGCTGTCAAACCAAAGCCAAGTGCTAAGTAGTGAAGGTTACGACGAACAGGAAGGTAACGGAGCAAGATCGCAAATCCAAGACCTGGAAGCATTTGACCTGCAAGTTTCAGACCGTTTGCCAACCATTGTACATTAGCAAGACCTGTAACAACAGTTTCTACGAAAGATCCACCAAAAGCAAGCGCGAAGTAAACTGGGAGAGCTCGAGAAAGAGCCCATGGAATCGCACCAAGGAGATAGTTGCGTTCGATGCCTTTGTAATCAAAGCGTTCAATCGCAGCATCTACACGGTGAGCGAAGTAAGTTGTAGTCATACGACCAAGAATATCAAAGTATGTCAACAAAGTTGCTACCGGTACAGCGATTGTAGCAATAGCAAGCTCTGGATCAATCCCTTGTGCTACTGAGAAGGCAGTCGCAAGAACGGCACCAGAAGTGGCGTCAATACGAGAAGCTCCACCGAAAGTACCAACACCGAGCACTGTCAATTGAAGAGAAGCTCCGATAAAGAGACCTGTCTTTAAATCCCCCATGACAAGTCCTGTAATGAAACCAGCAAAGACTGGTGATCCTGCTGATGAAACAATCGTCAACTCATCACAGATTTGATAAGCTGAGTACAAAGTAAGTAGTAAAATTTGCCACCATTGTATCATGACAATTTCCTCCTAAAATTTTTCTTTTTTATTTATAAACTATTTGAGTAACTTCAAGAAGTCTTCAATTGGATCATTTGGAACCATTTGAGCAGTTAGCTTAACTCCTTTTTCAGCTAGCTTGTGGAAAGCTTCCACATCAGCATCCACTACGTTGATCGAACGAGTAATCGGACGAGTCTCGTCTGATTGAGACATGTTCCCAACGTTTAAGGTTTCAAGTGGCACACCTGCTTCTACCAAACCGAGGAAACGATCTGGCTTGCGAGCTACGATGAAGAGACGTTGGCTGTCATATTTTCCAGCCAAGATATTTTCTGCAGCCTTTGCTACTGGCAAGATACTGAGCTTGACACCAGGTGGTGTCGCTAGTTTCAAACCACTTTTTTCGATATCATTTTGAGCGACTTCATCATCGATCACCATGATACGTGAAATATTCAGTTTGGTAGTCCAAAGATTGGCTACCTGCCCGTGGATCAAACGTCCATCGATACGGCATCCTACAATAGTCATAAGTTTTCCCCCTTTACTTCTTTGAATGTAGGTTGTGAAACAAGTTTTAAGGTCTCCGTCCAAGTCCCCTCGGTCTCAAAGACGAGAATCTCATTTTCCCCATCTTTGAGAAAACCATGAGGGATGTAGAGGGAGAGTGTTGGACCGACTTCCCAGAAACGGCCGATATGGTGGCCGTTTACAAGAACGATCCCTTTTCCAAATCCAGTCATATCAAGGAAGGTATCCTCAACCTGATCTAGATGAAAAGCAAATTGATAAAAAGCTGGTTGACCTTCTTGCCATTCTTTCGAAAAATCCAAGCGATCCAACTGGCTAAAATCAAGCGCATATTGTTTCCAATCAAGCTTGAAATGTAGATCGATACAAACTCCTGTTCGGATTCCTTTTCGTTGGGTGTCCGCTAAAAGTTTGTGCCCATAATTGACTCGTCCCATGTTTTCGATCAAGAGCTTTAAGTTTGTAATCGTTTTCTTTTTCCCGTTTAAAAAAAGATCTTGACCGATTTCTTCTTGGTATTGAGTGGCAATCAATTGATCATTGGCATAAACCTGTACCCGGTCACGCGCATCGATGATACGCAAGCGCTCTTCTTCCGCATCCATTTCAACATCTGTCTCATAGAGTAGATAGCCTAAGGGATGGTCGATTTCTTCCATGGTCTGTGGATAAAGACTTTCTGTGACCTGAGCAATCTCGTTTAAATTACCAAATAAACTAGTCTTGTTGGTTACCTTTAGTCTATGCTCTGGCAAAGTCGACTTCACAAGCGGATCCATCTGTGGATACTCTGGATAGTAGGTCGCCATCATCTTTTTGACTGCATGGTACTTAGGAGTCGGATTGCCCTGCTCATCTAAGAGAGCATCATAGTCGTAAGATGTCACTTGCGGGAGATCCACGGTCCCTCGTGCTGAGCAACCGTTCATAAATCCAAAGTTGGTCCCACCATGGAACATATAGAGATTGATAGAGCCTTCTTGTAAGACTTCATGGACTGCTTCTGCCAACTCTTCTGGATCTCGCTTGATGATAGGCTCTTTCCACCGATTGAACCAGCCATCCCAAAATTCCATACACATGAGTGGCCACTCTTTATCATGCTCAGCAAAGAATTCTTTCATCTGAGAGAAGTTGTAATTCGCACGCGAACCAAAATTACCGGTTACAAAGAGTCCATCCTCAATCAAGGTCCCTGCTCGAAGGGTCGCCCTCCAAGGTCCATCAGAGGTGAAGAGTGGACAAGTAATATCCCGCTCAATCATTAGATCTCTGATCGCCCGAAGGTAGGCCTTGTCTTCGCCATAAGAGCCATATTCGTTCTCAACCTGCATCATGAGGATATTGCCCCCACGATCCAATTGGTACTTGGCCACACGTGGCAAGAGCTCGTCGTAATAGTGAGCCACTTCCTTGAGAAAGGCCGGATCCGATGAGCGAATCCGAAGGTCTTCTTCTATTAACCAGGCTGGCAAGCCCCCAAATTCCCACTCCGAACAGATGAACGGTGACGGACGGAGAATCACATACAGATCCAACTCTTGAGCTACTTGGATAAAGTGCTCCAGGTCCAAATTCCCTTCAAAGTGAAAGTGGCCTCTTTGCGGCTCATGAGCATTCCATGGAACATAGGTTTCAACAGTATTAAAACCTAGAGCTTTTAGGTTATATAAGGAATGATACCAATCCTCACGATCGATCCGAAAATAATGAATTGCACCAGATAAAATCTTAAAAGGTTGATCATTTAAATAAAAATCTTCACGGATTTCAAATGCCCCCATACTGAGAACCTCCTTCTAAGAAACCCTTTTCATTTATCAATATAATATATTAATAAAAAAATGTCAACCACTTTTGAAAAAATATGTTAAAATAATATTAACAAGGGATATCGAAAGAAGAGGTGAAGCACATGGCAATCCCAAAATACCAACACATCAAAGATGATTTGAAGCAACAAATTATCTCAGGCAAATTCGAAAATGGAGATAAATTTTACACAGAAGCCGAGTTGATTAAAATTTATAATGTTAGCTCGATTACTGTTGTTCGTGCTTTGAACGATTTGGCTAGCGATGGATACATCGTCCGTCAACAAGGAAAAGGAACCTTTGTTTCGCGCGCTAGAAAACACAAGCTGGTTGAGTTTTCAGACGTTGAAACCTTCCCTATCCAAAAAGCGACTGTAAAAGTTCTCTCTATTAAGCGTGGCAACGCGCTGAACATCTTGGATAAACTAGGGCTCGCTCCGACTCAATTCTATTATAAGATTGATCGGACTCGTCATATTGGTGAAGATACCTATATCTACCACCAGACCTATGTCCCAGAGCAATATATTAACCCAAATTATCCGAGCTTAGATTACTATAGTTCGATTTATGATCGCTTTAAAGAAGATTATCATATCCATATGAATGATGAACACTTTGAAGAAATCAATGATATTGTATTCCCAACACCAAGCAAAATCGCTTCTGTGTTGAATATCGATGAAAACTTCCCAACTGTCCGTCAAGTGAAGACGACAAAATTGGAAGCGACCGGTCAAATTCTCGAATATAGCGAAACCTATAAACGCGGCGACTACTATAAAATCAAATTTATCTCTTGTGATCGTGATCATTGATCATTCAAAGTCTGGGGTCTGGCCTCAGACTTTTATGATACAAATTATAGCATGAAAAAATAGTTCCTAAAACATGTAAAACGAATAATCTATAATTAGTGATAGACTTCCTATAAATAGTTTAATCAGTCAAAATTTATTATGATAAATTCAAGCTCTAGAGCACCTGTTATAGGAAAAGAGAGTGGGACAGAAATCGGTAATTCGTTAGAATTCGATTTCGTCGTCCCACCTCCGCACAGTTGAGTAGGGCTGTAAAAGCTGATGAAATCAGCCTAGTAGAGCCCACTCAACCACTGCGTCTTGCTCGACAATCCAAAGACAATTGAGAGGCTAGGACTTTTGTCCCAGCCTCTTTTCGTCTATTTTTCAAATTCTCGTTTTTCGTTGCGATTAGTCACCCAAACCGATGCGTTCGAAGATTTCATCCACCCGTTTGGTGTAGTAAGTTGGGTTGAAGATTTCATCAATTTCTTCTTGAGTGAGGCGAGAAGTTACCTCTGGATCTGCTTCAAGAAGTGGTTTGAAGTCTACTTGGTTATCCCAAGAGTAGGCTGTTTTTGGTTGCACCAAGTCATAGGCTTGCTCACGGGTCATCCCTTTTTCAATCAAGGTCAACATGGCACGTTGGCTGAAGATCAAACCAAATGTTGAGTTCATGTTGCGGATCATGTTTTCAGGGAAGACTGTCAAGTTCTTAACGATGTTTCCAAAACGGTTAAGCATGTAGTCAATCAAGATGGTCGTATCTGGTGCGATGATTCGCTCAGCTGATGAGTGAGAGATATCACGTTCGTGCCAAAGAGCGACGTTTTCATAGGCTGTCACCATGTGACCACGGATGACACGCGCAAGACCTGTCATGTTTTCAGAACCGATCGGGTTCCGTTTGTGAGGCATGGCTGAAGATCCTTTTTGGCCTTTGGCAAAGAACTCTTCCACTTCACGTTGTTCTGATTTTTGAAGACCACGGATCTCCGTTGCCATACGCTCGATAGAAGTTGCGATGCTAGCAAGAACCGCAAAGTACTCAGCGTGAAGGTCACGAGGAAGGACTTGTGTAGAGATTTCTTGAGCACGGATACCAAGCTTGTCGCAGACGTATTTTTCAACGAATGGTGGGATATTGGCAAAGTTCCCAACCGCACCAGAAATCTTACCAGCTTCCACACCAGCAGCCGCATGCTCGAAACGCTCGATGTTGCGTTTCATTTCGCTGTACCAAGTTGCCAATTTAAGACCAAAGGTTGTAGGCTCAGCGTGCACACCGTGCGTACGCCCCATCATGATCGTGAACTTATGCTCCTTAGCCTTGTCCGCGATGATGGTAAGGAAGTTTTCAAGATCCTTGCGGATGATATCGTTGGCTTGTTTGTAGAGGTAACCATAGGCTGTATCTACCACGTCGGTAGATGTCAACCCATAGTGAACCCACTTGCGCTCTTCGCCAAGCGTCTCAGAAACCGCACGCGTGAAAGCCACCACATCGTGGCGAGTCTCCTGCTCAATCTCCAAAATACGGTCGATGTCAAAGTCCGCTTTTTCACGAATCAAAGCCACATCTTCCTTAGGAATTTCCCCCAATTCAGCCCAGGCTTCGTCAGCCAAGATTTCCACCTCAAGCCAAGCACGGTATTTATTTTCTTCAGTCCAAATGTTCGCCATTTCGGGGCGGCTATATCTATCAATCATGTTGTTAATTTTTCCTTTCTTTTGATGTTTCACATCAGTTAGCAAGCGGCAATCACTTTATTCAAATTCTTCTTTCCCAATCCACACAGAGGGATAGTGATCCAGTGTATTCAAATCCTTATCCAGCGGGGCATCATAGATAGCTAAATAGTTATCAGGATATTGTGCAACTAGCTCTTCATACTTAGTTTTCACCTTTTCGTGATCACTACTAGCATACAAAACTTCAACGACTGCCCCCGTCTTCTCTTTTTCGACAAATGCGTTGACGATGAGTTGAATCATAAGAATTAATCAAGTCCGTAGCCCGTATTCAGTTTTGGTGAATACGTGAGCCCTTGTTCCTTTCTATTTTTCGTTTTTTCCTGAAAAATGATTGACTATTGCTGTTCCTCCAACAGAAAGTATTACTGTTGCAATCAATCCAATATTTTCCTTCACAATTTTAACAGGTTTATTTAATGTTTTACCGATTTGATGAATTTGTTTTTTATCCATGTTGTTCTCCGTTCAATAATTCTTCACCAGTAAGTTCAATACTAACTATATCTCTTTCCAGTAGTTCCATTGTTCCAATTTGAGCAATGAAGTCATTGGGTTCAATGCACCATTTTATTTGACATTGCTGTTCTTCATTGTCTAAATCTTGTAATTCTACTAGTTTTGATACATATTCACGGTTATCTTCAACCAAAGATTTTATAGGTGAATAAATTGTATCAAGCAATTTATCATTACCTGTCACCAAATAAGTTTTAGCAAGTAAATCACTAGCCTTTATGATATAAGAAAATTGATCATTTAATTCAAAGAAACTATGTGAAATGTCTTCGTTAAATTTATCATCAAATAAAGATTTTAAAAACAGCATAAATTTTGAATTTGGAATAGGAATTTGTTTGTTGATCTCTCTTTCAAATTCTTTAATAAGGGCTGCTCGCCCTTCATTCAACTGGTTTATTGAATTTAATAACAAAAATTGTTTGTGTGGATTATCATCAGACATTAGTAAAGCCTGATTTACCGTGCTTTCTGCACCTAAAATTTTTGCTCGTCTATCATCTTTCTGTCCCTGCTTAATTTCCAAACTGAGCTGTTTAACTTCAGAGAGAAGAATTTCTAAATCATTAATTTTCTGAGCATTTGCTAATTGATTCACATTATATATGATATTCTGTAAAACTTCAGGATTATCCATAACAATCTTTTCTAGTCTAGCTTTAGAAACAATATCGTTATTTGTTCCTTTAGTCACAAAATTGGGTAGCAGAGACTTCCTATCCGCTGTCTTCTGAAAATCAATTTCTCCATTTTGAAATTTTTTTAACTGATCCTGAGTGAATTTAACAACATACATTTCCTCAGGATTGATATTTTGTTTAATTTCTTTGTAAGAATTAACAATAGTCGAAAAATAATTACCAACTTGTTCAAAACTTTTTATTTTATTTTGAAATAGTTCAACATCAAGTGGGGTATTTCCCGCTTCTTTCGTTTTGGCTAGTTTATCATTTTTTATGACTAATTCGCCCATATATCCTCCTGTCAAAAATCAATTTCATCGCTAAACTCTATCATATACCATTTTATCACAACGATCATCTACTTATCGCCATATCCACTACCTCTTGGGCATAGATAGTTGTTGTCCCATAAAGAGGGAGAGCTGTGTCTGCTTGCTTTACTGATAAATTAAAAACTCTTTGATTGTATCATTGATGAGCTCATAATAGGAAGTCGTGTTTCCCCTACTCATGCCACCGATAAGATCGATTGTTTTTAGGTTTGTTCTCCGATTAAGATGTTTCTCCTTTAAAATATTGTTCATCCTCTGCAAAGTGTTTTAAAATGTCAGAATCGGTCCGCTCCTTATCTTTATCAAAAGAATAACAGAAGCTAATATGACGTTCATTTTGAAGTTTATCATATAATAACGGTCTAAGTAATTTTGTTTTATTTGAATTGAATATGCTTCGTTCACCATTGTTAGGATTTCTTCTTACATGAGTACAATATACTTTATTGGGATCTTCTGCATCACTTCTACTCAAAGAATGAACCATCGCATTTTTTTCGATTGTGCTAATATCATTTGGAGCAGGAACAACGGGAGGAACCGACCTTCCTATTTGCTCAGTAAGCTGGTGAAGCATACTTCCCAAATTACTAGCATACTCAATGCCAAAAAACTCCCTCAAATTTTTTGCATCTACAAACAACCGCTGGCTACTCGCTTCAACTTGCAATTCATGACCTAAATCATCACTTTTCATAAAATGTAATTTTACTAGTGAATATTCTTCTGTTCTTTGTTCTCTTCCAACAAATCTTTTTACTAAAACTATATATTCTACATTCTTATATGTAAAGATAAAACTACAAATAGTCCAACTTTTTCTTTCATATCTGACTTTAATAACTTCAAATTCTCTAGCATAAACAAAACTCCTCAACCTTATCCGGTTCATTACTAAACAAAGTCACATGTCCCATTTTGCGGTTGTGCTTTGCTTCTAGTTTACCATATAAGTGGAGGTGAGCGCTTGGATTTTCTGTCACATATGTTTCAGCAGTCTCGACATGTTGGCCGAGAACGTTGAGCATGACAGCTGGAGCATGGAGGTGTATTGCTGGTAATGGTGCTCCAAGAACACCTAAGATATGCGTGTCAAATTGTGAAAAGTCGCAGGCTTCGATTGAGTAGTGCCCAGAGTTATGCGGACGTGGGGCAATCTCATTGACAATGATGTCATCAGCTGTCGCAAACATTTCCACGCAAAGAGTTCCAGACAAGTTCAGTTGCTCAGCAATTCGTACTGACATAGTTTTGGCTTTCTCAGCTAGACTCTCAGAAATGCGAGCTGGCACAATGGTCTTAGAAAGGATGTTGTTGCGGTGGATATTTTCCTGCACTGGGAAAACTGTCACGTCCTTGCCATTTCCTGATACAATAACAGAAATCTCCAAGTCAAAATTAACAAATTCTTCCAAGACGCAGTCTGCTGAATCCGCTAGTGCATAGGCTTCTTCTAAATCTTCGGCTGAACGAATAACCTTCTGACCATGCCCATCGTAACCACCTGTCGCCGTCTTGAGGACATAGTTTTTTGATAGGTCTATATCTATCAAGTCTTGGCTAGAAGTCACGACCTTGTAAGGTGCCACGGTGACTTGAGCCTTGTTTGATAAAAAGTCCTTTTCAAAGATACGGTTTTGTGAAATGCGGAGTAGGTCTGTCCCTTGAGGGAGCTGACCATCCTTAATGACAGCATCCAAACCGTCTGCATCGACATTTTCAAACTCATAGGTCAGGACATCGCAACGCTCAGCTAACTGACGGAGGGCATCCACATCGTTATAAGGAGCCACGATAATTTCCGCTACACGAGAGGCTGGGCAATCCGCCGCAGGATCCAGCGCGATAACCTTGTGTCCCATGTAGATAGCAGAAATGGCCATCATCTGACCCAGCTGACCGCCACCGATAATTCCGATTGTTTTAGATGAGCTCATTTGTAGACTCCTCTGCGATTTTTCCTTGTTCTTCTGCGAAATCTGCCAAAGCTGTCGCAATAGCCTGGTCCTCTACTGATAGGAGACGGAGGGCAAAGAGGGCTGCGTTGGTCGCACCAGCTTCACCGATAGCCATGGTTGCGACTGGTACACCACCTGGCATCTGTACAATCGAGTAAAGCGAGTCCACACCACTAAGGGCACGAGACTTGACGGGCACGCCGATGACTGGAAGGGTTGTTTTAGCAGCTACCATTCCTGGCAAATGGGCTGCGCCACCCGCACCCGCGATGATGACTTTGATGCCACGGCTACGTGCTTCCTCCGCATGTCTAAACATGAGGTCTGGTGTACGGTGAGCGGAAACAACTTTCTTTTCGTAGACTACACCGAAGCGGTCTAGGACTTCTGCTGTTTTTTGCATGGTTGCCCAGTCGGATTTTGAGCCCATGATGATGGAAATTACTGGTTTCATTTCTTCTCCTTTTTGATAATCGTCTATTGTAGTGCGGACGTAAGCGACCGCCCAGGGCGTTCCATTACTAAAACTGGAGCCTAGGTCTCCAGTTTTCCGCTCCTAGTAGCAAAGCTACTAGAGTTCCACTACTGCGACGATTATCCTATACTAGCTCGCTTTCGCTCGCCATTGACAAATATTATATCTGTTAATCTTTTATGGCTTTGCTACCGATATCTGTACGGTAAAATAGGCCTTCTGTGTTTTGTTTGTTGAGTTCCTTGTAGATAATGTTTTGGCCGTCTTTGACGGTGTCTGCTGTGGTAACCAGCATGTAGACACGTCCGCCATTTGAGAGGAGGTCTTGGCCATTTTCAGCGAACTTAGCACCGGCATAGTAGGTGATGATGTCGCCTTCTGTCTTGGCTGGAAGCTTGACACCTTTTTCATAGTCTAGTGGATAACCGTTGGATGCTACAACCACACCCAGTGTCACACCCTTGTCTGTCCAAGTGATAGCTGGCTCCTTGCCATCGAGGATGTCCGTGATATTTTGGGCAAAATCAGATGTCAAACGAGGCAGGATAATTTGCGTTTCTGGATCTCCGAAGCGAGCATTGAACTCGATGACTTTGGGTCCATCAGCTGTCAAGATAAGACCAGCGTAAAGGACACCAAGATAAGGGCGACCTTCTTTGATCATGCCTTCAAGAACCGGCTTGACAATGGTATCAACCGCTGTGTCAACCACGCTCTGTGGCAAGTGAGGAACTGGCGCATAAGCCCCCATCCCACCAGTATTAGGACCCTTGTCACCATCATAAGCACGTTTGTGGTCCTGAGCCGTTGGCATGATGTAGAACTTGTCGCCATTGACAAAGGCAAAGAGAGAGAACTCTTCCCCGTCCAGGAATTCCTCGATGACCACACGCGCACCTGAGTCACCAAATTTATTGTCCAAAAGCATTTCGTGAGCGGCTTCGACGGCTTGCTCGACTGTCTCCGCAACGACGACACCTTTCCCAAGAGCCAAACCATCTGCCTTGACTACGATAGGTGCCCCCTGCTCTTCAATATAGGCCTTGGCTTCCTCGAAATCTGAAAATGTGCCATAGGCTGCTGTTGGAACGCTGTATTTGACCATGATTTCTTTAGCAAAATCCTTAGACCACTCTAGCTCAGCCGCAGCCTTTGTCGGACCAAATGCTTTGAGTCCAGCTGCATTGAAGTCATCCACGATACCAGCTGCAAGGGCATCATCTGGACCGATAAAGGTCCAAGCAATATCGTTGACTTTTGCGAAGTCAATCAACTTAGAATGTTCGGAAATTCCGATATTGATCAAATCCAGACCGTCTAATCGCATCCCGTCATTACCAGGAGCCACAAAAACCTGCTCAACGTCCTTAGACTCCAACAACTTCTTAGCAATCGCATGTTCACGACCACCAGAACCAACAACCAAAAGTTTCATCTCGAACCTCTTTTGCGAATTATTTTATTAAATTATATCATAATCGTTCGTTTTGTTCTAATATTACAAGGGATGTCCGATGATTTTCGTTAGAAAACAAACTTTTTCATTATTTTTTAAATTTCTGCTACTTTTTACGAATATTATAATTGAGACCTCTAATATTTTTAAAAAAGGAGTTTTATGCAGGGAATTAAGAAACTACTATTGGCAGCTTGCCTTTTCTGGGCAGGGACTTCACAAATTGCAAGAGCAGACCAAAACGTCAATTACATCTACAAGGAAAAGGGACAATTAGTTGTTCACCTCGGGACCATTCCAGACCGCTTCCAAAGCGTTAGCGTCCCCATTTGGTCTGAGCAAAATGGCCAGGACGACCTCATTTGGTATCCTGTTCAACGAGGAGAAAATGGCTTTGATTTGCAAGTACCTTTGACCAATCATATGGATCAAGCAGGACTTTACCATATCCATGTCTACGGCATCCATTCTAACGGAAACATTGAAGGATTGTTTCCTCTACAGACAATCGTTGAGAAAAAAGACCTCGCATCTTCCCAACCCAAGATCTCAGTCCGACCTATCACTGCACAGCTATTCGAGATCCAACTCCAGCTCTTTGAAGATGTGGAAGAAGTCCTCTTTCCCATCTGGTCTGAACAAGATGGCCAAGACGACTTAATCTGGTATCCTGCAAAAAGAACGGAACCTGGTCGCTACCAATTGTCCTTCAACGCTGAAAAACATAAAGGGAACGGAACCTTTCATCTCCATGTCTATCAAAGAGACAAGGGGCACTTAAAAGGCCTGCTCGCCACAGAATTTCAGGTCGAGCGGGCTAAACCTGCGCCACTCGTCACCCAGCCGGATAATTACTATCCCGTTGGCGAATGTACCTGGGCAGCAAAAGAGCTGGCTCCTTGGTCACAAAACTGGTGGGGAAACGGTGGTATGTGGGCTGCTAGCGCTCGCGTTGCAGGCTTCCGGACAGGAACTACCCCTGAGATCGGCGCTATCGCCTGCTGGGACAACGGTGGCTATGGCCATGTTGCAGTCGTGACAGAGGTTGAACATGAACAAAAGATTCAAGTGAAGGAAGCTAATTACAATGGAAATCGGACCATCAACAATTTCCGTGGCTGGTTTGACCCCACGAATGTTGTCTGGGGAACGGTCAGCTATATCTACCCAAATTAAAGGTTTCTTAACCAGCAGAAAAGGCACTCATCAATCGATGAGTGCCTTATTTGATTAGTGTCTGAAGTGACGAACACCTGTAAAGATCATGGTTAAACCGTATTTATCAGCTGCTTCGATGGATTCTTGGTCACGGACTGAGCCTCCTGGCTGGATGATGGCTTTGATCCCTGCTTTGGCAATTTCTTCTACATTATCCGCAAATGGGAAGAAGGCATCTGAAGCAAGAACAGCGCCGTCAAGACGGTCTTTCGCTTGGTCAATCGCAATACGGACTGAAGCTACACGATTGGTTTGACCAGGGCCAACACCAAGTGTCATGTGGTCATTAGTCACGATAATTCCATTTGATTTGACATACTTGATGGCTTTCCATGCAAACTCAAGAGCAGTTGCTTCTGTCTCCGTTGGTTGGCGCTTGGTCACCACTTGCCAGTCAGCTGGACTTTCTTTCACCACGTCTTGGTTTTGCACGAGGAGTCCGCCGACAACACCTGTATATTCTGCTTCCACTTCACTATCATCTTGAGCGTCAAATGGCAAGGCAAGGATTCGCAAGTTTTTCTTTTTATTGGTCAAAATATCTAGCGCCTCATCCGTATAGCTTGGCGCGATGATGATTTCAAGGAAAACACCATGCATCTTCTCAGCAGTCGCAGCATCTACCTCACGGTTGAGAACGACGATCCCACCAAAGATAGAAACTGGGTCAGACTCATAAGCGTAGTCCCAAGCTGTTTCGATATCGTCGGCTTGACCAATACCACATGGGTTCATGTGTTTCAAAGCCACAACGGTTGGACGTTCTTTGAAATCGCGGATGATCCGAATCGCCGCATCCGCATCACGGATGTTATTGAAGGACAATTCTTTCCCGTTGAGCTGTTTAGCGGATGCAATCGAGTAATCCGTCGGCAAGGCTTTTTGGTAGAAATCGGCATCTTGTTGAGGATTTTCCCCATAACGCATAGCTTGTTTGAGGTCATAGGTTAAAGTAAGTTTTTCAGGTTTGCTTTCGCCCACTTGAGCTGTGAAGTATTCTGCAATCAAGGCATCGTAAGCTGCTGTGTGACGGAAAACTTTGGCTGCCAAACCTTGTCGAGTTTCGTAACTTGTTTCGCCATTAGCTGCCAATTCGTCAAGCACAACAGCGTAGTCCGCAGGATCTACTACAACTGTCACGCTAGCGTGGTTTTTCGCTGCTGAGCGAAGCATGGATGGCCCACCGATATCGATGTTTTCAACAGCATCCGCATAAGTCACGGCTGGTTTGAGGACGGTTTCCTTGAATGGGTAAAGATTGACCACAACAAGATCAATGAGCTCAATCTGATTGTCCTTGGCTGCTTCCAGGTGGCTATCCAAGTCACGGCGCGCGAGGAGACCACCGTGGATATTTGGATGGAGAGTCTTGACGCGACCATCCATCATTTCCGGGAAACCAGTCACATCGTCGATGGCAATGGTGTCTACCCCAGCATTGTCAAGGGCAACTTTGGTACCACCTGTTGAGATGATGTCCCAACCGAGTTTTTTAAGTTCTTGGGCAAATTCAACAATGCCCGCTTTGTCTGAAACGCTGATTAAGGCACGTTTGATCATGTTAGTTATCTTCCTTTTCTAAGAGCATATATTTTACTGCTGAAAGAACATCCGATAGATAAACTTCTTTTGAAGCTTTTCCAAATATAGGATATTTAATAAAACCTTTTATTCCACCATCTATTGCTTTAAGCAAAATCACTATTATAGCTACTAAAGCGAGTAAACCTAAAAAGGTGCCAAATGATATACCCGTTTTGTCTGTAACAAACAGTCGATTTAAAATCAAAGTAATAAACGCTGTTACTAAAACCGTTCCAACTGTCCCAATAGATTGTACAATATTCTCGTATTTTTTAAGCTGGATATTTCGTTTAGTACTTAAATCTTCTAATAACATATTAGCAACACTGTAGGCGTTACTACCATAGAGATTTTTCAAGCTAGTTTTTACTTCATTACATAATTCTGAAAATTTGCTAGGCGCTCCTGCTGATACATTATCAAATTTACGCACACAAAACCAAAATAATACAATAGCAACTACAGTACAAAAAAGAGAAATAAACTTCAAACAGTTAAAATCAGAAGAAAGGTGAAACAAAATTAGATCTATAATATAAAAAATTATCATAGCAAGAAGAGAATACACTAAACGTCTTCTCATTTTTCTGATTTCGGGATAAAATTCTTTCTCATATTCATTGAAAAAAATTTCAAATTTTTTGACATTTTCTAATAAATCATCAATTACTTTATTCATAAAACTCCTTTATAATTTCCTCTCTACTCCCAAACTTTCCAACACCCCTGGATACAATTTGTACTCTGTTTCGTGGATGCGAGTCTCGAAAGTATCAAGGGTATCATCCGATAGACGTGGCACACGAACTTGTTTGATGACCTTGCCAGTATCAACGCCAGAATCTACCCAGTGAATGGTCACGCCGCTCTCAGCAACACCTGCATTCCAAGCATCTTCAATGCCATGAGCACCTGGAAATTCTGGCAGATAGGCAGGATGGATATTGATGATACGGCCTTCATAAGCTGCTAGCAAGGTTGGGCCAACGATTTTCATATAGCCTGCGAGGCAAACCAAGTCAATCTGGTGCTCATCCAAGAGCTCGACAATAGCTGCTTCGTAGTCTACCTTGCTCTCAAATTCCTTGAGTTCAAAAGCGTAGGATAATACCCCTAGCTTTTCGGCACGTTCTATGACATAGGCGTCACGATGGTCTGAAAAGACAAACTCCACCGGAAATTCTTCCGCAATCACCTGAAAATTTGAGCCATTACCAGAGGCAAAAACAGCAATCCTTTTAGCCATTATTTAATCACCACACTTGCGCCATCTTTCTTCACAATTCGACCGATTTCATAAACAGGTTCATCAAGAAGCTCTCTGACACGTTCCACATTTTCTGGTTTCACCGCAAGCATGAGACCAATCCCCATGTTGAAGATTTCAAACATTTCTTCATGTTTGATTTGGCCATATTTTTCAAGGGCTTTGAAAATTGGAAGTACTGGCACTTTGCTTTCATCAATTTCAGCAGCCAAGTCATCTGAGAACATACGTGGTACATTTTCGATGAAACCACCACCTGTGATGTGGGCAATCCCGTTGACCAATTCTTCTTTGATGAGTGGCAAAGCTGCTTTGACGTAGATACGAGTTGGTTCCAAAAGAACGTCTTTAAGTTTCTTGCCTTCCAATTCTGGGAGGACTTCTTCACCTGTGTAATCCGCAAAGACACGACGAACAAGTGAGTAACCGTTTGAGTGGATACCACTTGAAGCAAGTCCCAGAATCACATCCCCTTCAGCTACTTTTGAACCGTCGATGATTTGAGATTTTTCAGCAACACCAACAGCAAACCCAGCCAAGTCATAGTCGTCTTCGCCATACATACCAGGCATTTCAGCAGTTTCCCCACCGATGAGGGCTGCACCTGCTTGTACACACCCTTCAGCCACACCAGCAACGACTTGTTCTAGTTTAGCTGGTTCATTTTTACCAGTTGCGACATAGTCAAGGAAGTAAAGAGGCTCTGCACCTGCAGCGATAATATCGTTAACACACATAGCCACACAGTCTTGACCAATGGTGTCATGCTTGTCGTACTTGATGGCCAGCATGAGTTTAGTACCGACACCGTCAGTTCCTGAAATTAGAACGGGCTCTTTGACACCTGTTTTTGAAAGGTCAAACATGCCACCGAAACCGCCTAGAGCTCCCATGACACCTGCACGCTCTGTACGTGCCACGTGTTTTTTGATCCGTTCAACAACTTCATAACCCGCTTCAACATCCACACCCGATTGAGCATATGCATTCTTATTTGTCATTTGTTTATTCCTTTTTCTCTTCCTAGAGTCTACTGTGATTGATCAGATTCACTTGCAAACATTCCTAATAAAAGGAGGTCTGCTCATTCAAGCTTTCCAAATAGCGTTCTTCGTAGTCATATAAAGGTGTTGGGTATTTCCCATCGAAGTAAGCTACACAAAGACCACCGTTTGGTGCATCGGTATCAATACCAATAGAATCAATCAAGCCATCAATGGACAAGTAGGTCAAGCTATCCGCACCAATAATCTCACAAGTTTCCTCTACTGTATGGTTGGCTGCGATTAACTCTTCGCGACTCTGAATATCAATTCCGTAGAAACATGGATAAGCCAGAGCTGGGCTAGCAATTGCCACATGGACTTCTGTAGCCCCTGCTTCTTTCAACAATTTCACAATCCGACGAGAGGTGGTTCCACGCACGATAGAGTCATCAATCATGACAACTCGTTTGCCTTTCACGACACCAGATACGGCAGAAAGCTTCATCCGCACCCCTTGTTCCCGCAATTCCTGAGTCGGTTGGATAAAGGTCCGTTGGACATACTGATTCTTGATCAAGCCCATTTCATTTGGTAATCCAGATTCTTCCGCAAAGCCCATAGCAGCACTGAGAGAGGAGTTGGGAACCCCCACTACAATATCTGCTTGGTTCTTAAATTCTCGTGCCAATTGAGCTCCCATCCGCTTGCGAGCGGTATGGACGTTGACCCCTTGGATATTGGAATCAGGACGAGCAAAATAGATATACTCCATGGAACAAATCGCTAGTTGGGTATCATCCGTATAGTGATCATAGGTAATGCCGTTTTCATCGAAGATAACAAGCTCACCCGGATGTACATCTCGGATCCATTCTGCCCCAATCACCTCAAAAGCACAGGTTTCAGAAGAAACAACCAAGGCTCCATTAGCCATTTTCCCGATAGAAAGAGGACGGAAGCCATTTGGATCCAGCGCCGCAATCAGCTTATCTTCAAACAGCATCAGATAAGCAAAACCACCTTTGACCGTATTGAGTGCTTCCTTGATTTTCCCCATAAAGGAAGGGTTGTGGCTCCGACGAATCAAGTGAGCTAAAATTTCTGAATCAGATGTCGAGCTAAAGATGGCCCCATTTTTTTCTAATTCAGATTTGAGCGATTGGGCATTGGTCAAATTCCCATTATGGGCCAGACCAAACTGGGTATCTTGAAAGCGGAAGAGGAAGGGTTGGATGTTATCCACAGAAGCTTCCCCTGCTGTCGCATAGCGAACATGCCCAATAGCAGAACTTCCTGTCAATTTTTCCAGATTTAAAGGATTTCGAAAGACTTCTGAAAGCAGACCGGTATCCCGATGGCGTCTCAAGGTTCCTTGATCATTGGCCAGGATTCCTGCCCCCTCTTGTCCCCGGTGTTGGAGACTGTGAAGGCCAAAATAGGTGAGTTTCGCAGCGTCTGGATGACCCCAAATCCCAAAGACTCCACACTCTTCATTAAGAGATTTTACTTCGTATGTCATGTTGTATACCTTTTATTTTCCAGTAAAATATTGAACCGCTGATGCAAAGAGGTGCTGGTCTTTATTTCCTGGAATATTTTGGAAGAGACCGTCTTCGAAACGTTCTGAGTGTCCCATCTTCCCAATGATTTGACCGTTTTTGCTAGTGATTCCTTCAATCGCATGGACAGAACCATTTGGATTGTATTTAGAATCCATGCTAGGTTTTCCTTCGAAGTCAACATATTGGCTAAAGATTTGACCATTGTCACGAAGCTCTGCAAATTCCTCAGCCGTTACGACAAACTTCCCTTCACCGTGTGATACTGGGATGGCATGGATGTCACCAACTTCCACTCCAGCAAGCCATGGTGAGTTGGTATTGGCAATCCGTGTTTCCACCATCTTCGCCACGTGTTGGTTGGCATCATTGTAGAAGAGGGTTGGACTAGTACCGCTTGCATCTTCAAAGTTACCGTATGGAAGGAGACCTGATTTAACAAGGGCTTGGAATCCATTACAGATACCGATGATCAAACCACCACGTTCGATGAAACTATCAATAGTTGCACGTACTTTTTCATTGAGCAAGATGTTGACGATAAATTTAGCAGATCCATCTGGTTCATCCGCTGCTGAGAAGCCACCTGCAAAGAAGATAATGTTGGCTTTTCCGATGTTGTCAACCATGGTGTCAACCGACTTGACAATCGCTTCTTCATTCAATGTAACAAATGGTACTAAGTTGACTGTTGCACCTTCTTTTTCAAAGGCCTTAGCGGAGTCGTATTCCGAGTTGGTACCTGGAAATACTGGAATGTAAACCACTGGTGTTTCAACTGTTTCTTTGGCTTTAATCACAACATCTGATGCCACTGCAGGTACTTCTTCTAGTTCAGTAGCCTGTTCAAACTCAGTAGGGTAAACTTCTTCCAATTTACCTTGGAAAGCACTGTCAAGTTTGTGTCCATCAAGCGTTACACCATTGACAGTAAGTGTAAAGTCAGCCACTGTTCGTCCGATCTTGGTAATACCTGCAATCTCTTCAGGAGACGTGAAGACGAATCCACCCAATTGGGCTGTCAAGCTAGTGTCAAGGTCAGCTAATTCGACGTTAGCACCGATATGGTTCCCAAAGCTTGCAAGGGCAAGAGCTTCAAGGACACCACCATATTTGACAGCTGATGCGGCTGTCACTTTGTGAGCCTTTTGAATGGCTTCAAATTGAGCAAAGTTCGACTTGATGAGATCAAAGTCAATCTCTTGGGTTAAAGCTTGACCTGGGATGTAGTAGATATGTTCACCAGCAGCCTTAAATTCTGGAGAAAGAACCTTACGGCTGTCTGCTGTTGTCACCCCAAAAGCAACCAAGGTTGGTGGTACTGTCAATTCTTCAAAAGTACCAGACATCGAGTCCTTCCCACCAATAGATGGCAAACCAAGTTGAATCTGAGCTTCAATAGATCCAAGAAGAGCAGCTACTGGTTGACCAAAACGCTCTTCTTGTTTATCCATCCGCTCGAAGTACTCTTGATAAGAGAAACGGGCCTTAGACCAGTTTGCACCAGCAGCAACCAAGCGAGCGGTTGCTTCGATGACCGCATAAGCAGCTCCATGATATGGAGACCATTCAGCTACATAAGGGTTGAAGCCTTGCGCCATGACAGACGCAGTTGTTGTCACACCATGTTGGACTGGCAATTTCTGTACAGAAGCTTCCGTTGGTGTGAGTTGGTAGCGACCACCAAGTGGGTGATTGACTGTTGAACGACCAACCGAGCTATCAAAGATAGTTTGTAAACCTTTTTGACTTGCGTGGTTCAGGTCAGCCAAGACTTCAAGCGTATCCGCTTCAAGGGTTTTAGCAGATGTTTGGCGTTCTTCTGGAAGCTTGACATCCTTGTCAACCACCTTGGCATCGACAACTACCCGTACTCCGTTTGTATCAAGGAAACGACGTTCCAAATCAACGATGGTTTGGCCATTCCAGTGCATGACAAGATTTGGTTTCTCCGTCACGGTTGCCACGACAACCGCGTCAATATTTTCTTTATTACATGCCACAACGAAGGCCTCTACGTCTTCTGGACGAACCACCACGGCCATCCGTTCTTGTGATTCGGAGATAGCAATTTCTGTACCATTCAAGCCTTGGTATTTCAATGGCACTTTGTCTAGATCAATTTCAAGACCATCTGCCAATTCACCAATAGCCACACAAACTCCACCAGCTCCAAAATCATTGGATTTCTTGATCAGACGGGTCACATCCCCATTACGGAAAAGACGTTGAATCTTACGTTCTTCGATGGCATTTCCTTTTTGAACCTCAGCACCAGCTGTTTCAACTGATTCAACCGTTTGAACTTTAGAAGAACCTGTCGCACCACCGACACCATCACGTCCAGTCTTACCACCGAGCAAGATAATGACATCACCAGCTTCAGGCTTTTCACGAACAACATTTTCCTTAGGAGCTGCACCGACAACGGCACCTAGCTCCATACGCTTAGCAACGAAACCTGGGTGGAAGTATTCACGAACATAAGTTGTTGCAAGACCAATTTGGTTCCCGTATGAAGAATAACCGTGAGCTGCTGTTTTAGAAATCACTTGTTGTGGCAATTTCCCAGCACGCGTTTCGGAAATCGGCGCTGTAATATCACCAGCACCTGAGATACGCATGGCTTGGTAAACGTAGGAACGACCTGACAATGGGTCACGAATAGCACCACCGATACAAGTAGCTGCTCCACCAAATGGTTCGATTTCCGTTGGGTGGTTGTGGGTTTCGTTCTTGAACATGAGAAGCCATGGTTCTTTGACACCATTGATATCTACTTCAATTTCAACAGAGCAGGCATTGATTTCATCAGACACTTCCATGTCATCCAAACGACCATTGGCACGCTCATAGCGACCAAAAATAGTCGCCATATCCATCAAGGTTTGAGGTTTTTCCGTACGTCCCAACTCATCACGCATGGCGATATACTTGTCATAAGTCGCTTGCAATTGTTTTTGGAATTTAGAAGCTGAGAAGTCGATGTTTTTCAACTCAGTCTCGAACGTTGTGTGACGGCAGTGGTCAGACCAGTAAGTATCCAAAACCTTAAGCTCCGTCTCCGTTGGAACCCGTCCAATTGACTTGAAATAGTCTTGGATGAAGAGCAGGTCGTCCACTTCCATGGCCAATCCTTGCTCTGCCTTATATTGAGCAAATTCTTCTGCCGTATAAGTTTCAAAGAAATCCAAGTTTGGAATGGTCTTATCAGACTCAGAGAAATCCTGTTTAGCAATGCCAAGAGTGATATCTTTGAAACGAGAGTCCACTGGGTTCAAGAGATAGTTTTTAACAGCTTCCAATTCATTCGCATCAATATCCTTATTGACCAAGTACAATTGTGCTGTATTCACTGTTACATCATTTGAACTACCAAGCAAAAGCAAAGCTTCTTGTGAAGATGCTGCACGTTGGTCAAATTGACCAGGTAAACTTTCGATAGCAAAGAAAGCATAATTCTCAAGATCAGCCTGAACCGCAGCCTCGTCCAAAACAGTATCAGTCACTTGCTCAGAGAAGATGTGTTTTTCCGCACGCGCAAACAAGTCCTCTGCCAAACCAAAGACATCATAAACCTGAACAATCCGAAGATCCTTCAACGTTTTCAACTGAAGATTATGCTGTAATTCTTTTACTAAAGAGTCTGATTTTACACGAAAATCAGCTTTTTTCTCAACGAAAATACGTTTATCCATTTTAGTTCCTTTATTTCTATTCAAACACGCTATTGAAGACGAAGATTTACCGTTTCAAACAACTTATTTCAAGTCTTGTAATTTCTCCAACACAACCTTATAAACATCTGTCAAACTTCCCAAGTCCCTACGGAGTGAAAAGGTCTAGTAGACCTTTTCAGCCTGAGTCCTTTTACTTGAAAGACGAAGGTTTTCCGTTTCAAACAGGCTACTTCAATCCCTGCAATTTTTCTAAAACAACTTTATATACATCCGTTAAACTGCCCAGATCTCTACGGAAAACATCCTTGTCCATATGGTGACCTTCCGCATCCCAAAGGCGGCAGTTGTCTGGTGAGAATTCGTCTGCCAAGATAATCTTGCCATCCTTATCAAAACCAAATTCCAATTTGAAGTCAATCAAGCGAAGACCAATTTGTGCAAACCAATCTTTCAGCAACTCATTGATACGACGCGTTTCTTCCTTGATATAAGCGATTTGCTCATCATTGGCAATTTCCAAAAACTTCACATGCTCATCATTGATGAATGGATCATCCAATTCATCGTTCTTGTAGTAAAATTCAACGATTGGAGTCTCCAAGTCTAAACCTTCTTCAACACCAAAGCGTTTAGAAAAAGAACCCGCAGTCACATTTCGAAGAACAACCTCCAAAGGAATGATGGTCACTTTCTTGTTCAATTGTTCGGTATCAGAAATACGTTCAATAAAGTGCGTCGCTACACCCGCAGCATTCAATTTTTCAAAAATAAGAGACGAAATCTGATTATTCAGCACACCTTTCCCCTCAATGGTCTCTTTGCGAGCTCCATTCAGCATGGTAGCCTGGTCCTTATAAACGGACTTAATCACATGTTCGTCTTCTGTACTATAAATATCTTTTGCTTTCCCCGTATAAATTAATTGATCGGACATCTTCTTGTTCGCCTTTCATCTTTTATCCCTTTCAGTGTATCACAGAGAGGTTGTTTTTTCAAGTTAAATCCGTATCTTGTTAGCTTGTAATACAAAAATAATAAGAGATTGAATCAAAAAGATTCAACCTCTTATTTTTAGATGCTTATTCGTTCGTAAAAACCGAACTTTATTTGCTTGTTTTCTTCAAAACGTAGTCTACCATATCTCCAACAGTTGCCATGGCATCAATGTCTTTATCTGGGATATCAATTTGGTAGGCTTCTTCCAAATAAATAATGTATTCCATGAGATCAACGGAATCTACTTCCAAGTCCTTTCGTAAGTCCAAATCCAAAGTAACCTCATACTCAGATCCTTTATGATCTTGAATCAACCCTTCAACTAGTTTAAAAATTTCTTGATGACGACTCATTTCTCTTCCTCCAATTCTGATAATTCAACCACAGATTTACGAATAACATCTGTTTCTAACATGGTCCGGATCTGGCGGATCGTGCTATAGACTGCCTTTGCATCACTAGAACCATGGGTTTTCACGACAGGGGCTTGCAAGCCAAACAAGACCGCACCTCCAACATCTGAATAATCCAAGGTCTTTTTCAAACCTCGTAGATCATTCTTCAAGAGAAAGGCTCCTATCTTAGCTTTCAAGCCACCACCACTAAGGACCGTTTTCAACTGTTTAAAGAGGCCCAGAGCAGTTCCTTCCATAGTCTTAAGGACAGCATTTCCTGTAAATCCATCTGTGACAATGACGTCAGCAACTCCATCCATCAAGTCACGCGCTTCTACATTTCCTACAAAATTAAGAGAAGGATCTGCTGCTAATAATTGATAGGTCTCCTTGCGTAGGGGATCCCCTTTGCTTTCCTCTGTTCCGTTATTTAAGAGACCGATACGAGGCCGCTTAATGCCACGGACATTCTCTGCATAATAGGCCCCCATAATCGCATATTGGTGCAAGTGAGTTGGCGTATTTTCAGCATTTGCCCCCAGATCCAACATATCATAGCCCTTCCCATCAAGGGTAGGAAGAGTCGACATCAAACCTGGACGATCGATGACCTTGATCCGACCGACGATGAAGTAACCAGAGGCAAGAAGAGCTCCTGTATTTCCTGCAGAAAGCATCGCATCCGCTTCCCCATTCTTAACTGCATGCGCTGCTAAGACCATACTGGCTTGCTTTTTCCGACGAATCGCACGAGTTGGCTCATCATCTGAGTTGATTTTCTCATCCGTATGGACGATAGATACCCGTTCAGTTGCTGTCAGGTATTGCTTAATTTTGGCCTCATCCCCATACAAAATGACTTCAATATCCTTAAATTCTTGTATGGCTTGATTGACCCCTTCTACTAGGGCCTGTGGAGCATGATCTCCGCCCATTGCATCAACTGCAATTTTTTTCATTTCTTACCTCCAGACTGATCTTTTAAGATCTCTCCCCAGCTTCCCAGGGAATCAATAAATTTCTTAGCTTTGAGATGAATACCTACATATTCATCATAGAGTTGGTCTAGACACTTTCTCAACTCTTTCTTCATCTCACCATGGATGGAAATCGTCTCTAACTCACTAAATTTCACAGCTTGAAAACGATCCAACAAATAGAGGGCATTTGGATCCCAGTGGGCCCGTCTTTCATCACGATCATAATGATCTGGGCAAAGGACACCACCCAAGCGGAATGAAAAATCAAAAGGCAACCCCACTCGATGACAGACACAACACTCATGAACGTTTAAGGCAACACCAAATCGGGATAAAATCTGCATTTCAAAAATATTGGTCAAGATTTCATAATCCAAGCCCCGATCCATCAATTGCAAGGTCTGCTCTAAAAAAGCAAATAAAGCTGGATCAGGTTGACGATCCTGTATACTAGCATCTGCCAAAGCCAGTATATAGGTTGCGTAGGAAAGACGAAAAAGGTCTTGGTTAATCCCTTGGAAACTTTGAACCTCATGAATATCTTCGATATAGCTGAGTCCGTCATCATTGATTTTCAGATACATATCCGCTAAAGTCAAAGGTTGGATCATAGAATTCAACCGAGAACGATTGGCATGTTTCACGAAAAACATGAGCTTGCCAGCTTGCTCTGTAAAGATTTTAACCAGCTTATCATCCTCTCGGTAATCCCGATGGTAGAGGACGATGCCACGACTCTCAATGCTCTCCAGCATGTTCTTTCATAAACTCCTTCAACCGACTCATCGCTTCTTGGATCACTTCCATACTTGCTGCATAGGACAAGCGCACATAGCCTTCTCCATATGGGCCAAAAGCCATTCCTGGGATAAAGGCAACAGCCTTTTCTTGGGCTAGGAGCTTCAAAAAATCGAAGGAATTTTGAAGATATCCTTGTGGGATCTTAGCAAAAATATAGAAGGCCCCATCCGGGCGGATAATATCAAAGCCCATGGCAGACATTTCTTTGATGATATAATCTCGACGCTCTATGTATTCTCGTTTCATCGGCTCTGCGTCGTCTTTACCAACTGTTAAGGCTTCAATGGCTGCATACTGGTTCATGGTCCCCGCTGCAGTCACCAAGTACTGATGACTCTTGATTAATTGAGCTGTCAAAGGAGCCGGAGCAAAGATAAAACCAAGTCTCCAGCCTGTCATAGCATGAGACTTAGATAAGCCATTGATAATAATGGCTTGGTCCCGTAGATAGGATCCCAAGGAAACGTGAGGCTGTCCTGTATAGGTTAGCTCTGAATAAACTTCGTCACAAACGACAAAGATTTCATATTTCTTCAAGACTCTAGCCAACTCCTGCATCTGCTCCTTAGAGTAGGTGACACCTGTCGGATTAGCTGGGTAGTTGAGAATAACCGCCTTGACGCGATCTCCTTGCTCTTCTATGGCCTTTTCTAAAGCCTCTGGGCTGAGGATAAAGCGATTGTCTGTCGTATCAATTTCGACGACACTAGCCCCCATCAGTTTAATAATAGGTTCGTAACCAGGATAAGCAGGTGCTGGTAAGAGCACCACATCTCCCGGTTCCAATATAGCGGTCAAGGTCGCAGAAAGGGCCTCCGTTGCCCCAATCGTAACCAAAATTTCATCCTCTGGTCGATACTGTAGGTTATATTTTTCAGCTACAAACTGACTAGCAGCTTCTCGCAAAGCTAGCAAGCCACTCATCCCCGTATAATGACTCTGGTTGGCATCAATAGCTGCTTTTGCTGCTTCCTTTACATGATCCGGTGTCGTAAAATCTGGCTCACCCAAGGTCAAGCGTAAAATACCTGGAATAGAAGAAATGGCTTGGTCAAACTGACGAATCAAAGAAATCTCGATTCGATTCAAATTTTGATTAAACCGTTTTGTTAAATCCATAGCCACCTCCAAAAAAAGTTCTATCACCATTATACTATAAATAGAAAACCATCGCAAAAAAGGGGCTACTCCCAACTAAAATGATACAATAATGGCCTTTTTCATCAAAAAAGGACTTAGCACATGCTAAATCCTCTCATTGAATAAATTTTACCAAATCTTTTCTATTCTTGACCACGTGTTGCAACATAATTCAACTGATCACCATGTTTTGCCAAGAAATCCTTCATTTCCGAATCCGGAATTTGACGAAGGTAGAGATTGGAACGGATAGTTTCATCTTCTTCGCGACAAGTAGACAAGACTAGGTACTTATCAGAAGCATTGATTTTAATATTTGGATTCTTTGTACGCGCTGACTCATAGATGTTTTTCAACTGGGTAGTGAAATCTTCATCATCTGAAAAGCTAGTACGATAGAAAGCTGTTGTTTCAGGAACAATGACCAAGCCCATTGCTTCATAATAATACTTGCGCTCAGGTGTTTCAATAACTACGTAAGGGTGCTGGTTAAAGTACTCTTGATTATCATAGAAGTTAACATCGTTAAACATCCGATGATCTTCAACCTGGCTTCCACGAGCATGACCGAATAACCAGGTCAAACGATCACTAAAGTCCTTTTTATTATCAGTATCCATGAAGACCGTTCCCAATAAAGGTTGGTTTCCACCCTCAAATGTCTTATCCAAATAAGTAGCATTGTCCCCTGTTTGAACAACAGGCTCATCTAACTCAGTTCCTGGAGCATAAACATAGGCAATCGCTTCTGGATTGACAGAAGTTAATTGAGCAAAGCGGTTGGCTAAATACTCTTTTTCTTCTTGACTTGGCTCATATTTGACTTCCTTGACCTCTTTGCTACTTGCATTAGACGATGAGCTCGTATCCTTTTTATCAGATGAGGTCTGTTTCCCAAATGGATTAAAGAGGATAAATCCACCTACAAGGGCTACAAGAGCAAGCAAAGCAAGAATAAGCGAAATGCCCTTTCTTTTAGAACTAGAATGTTTATCTGTACGATTCATAAAAATAAGATCCCCTATATACCGTTTACTCTAAAAAATAACACCGAGCCCGAAGGCTCAGTGATATTTAATTTAAGAGCTAATTAATATAAATTATTTAACTGCGCTTGTTTTTGGAAGAGCTTTGTCAGCTTGTTTAGATCCAGCTTTACCAGCTGCTGCTGCTTTAGCTGCTTCTTCTGCTTTAGCTGCTTCTTCTTTAGATTGTTTAGCTGCTTCTTCTTTAGAAATTCCATGTTCTTTCAAGTAACGTGCGTTAGCTTGTTCTGGAGTTTCATTCAAGATGTAGTAAGAACCTTGTGCCTTGTCAGCAGTGTTGTATGTTTTTTGAGATTCTTGGATTTTAGCGTTACGAGCTGCATTACGAGCATTGTTCAATGCTGCTTCATAAGCTGCTTTCTTTTCACCGTAAAGGTGTGAACCACCTTCAACAGCATCCAATTCAGCTTTAGCTGCAACTACTGCTGGATCTTGTGATGCGATAGCATCAACGTTTTCTTGGTGACCACCAACATATTCGTTAGCTTTACGACCATTTTTAAACTCAGATTGAGCGTTGTAAGCATCGTTAACACCGCCACCAGTTACTGGTTGGTCGTAAGCACCTGGAGTGTTAGCTCCACCATTAATAGGGTTTTCATTTGCAAATGCTGGTGCTGCTGCTGCAAATACTGCAAGAGCTGCTACTGATGATAATAAAACTTTTTTCATTGTTTTATCTCCTTTTTTCATTTTAAAAAATAATTCGTTACTTCGTAACTATTACTAGTTTACTACGATATATTTTATTTGTCAATAAAATCTGACCTATTTTTTAAATTAATTTTATATTTTTTAGGTAAGAGAAGATTTGACTTTTAAAGTAGAAATCTTTTATTTTGTAAGTGTTTTACTTCTTTTATTTGATTGCACCACTTTTTGGCAAGGTCTTTTTTGGTAGACAAGGATCCATTCTATCCTCATTTTTTTGTGCTTCTTTCAGTAACTCCTCCCTCTGATTTTTTATCTTACTTTCTTTTTTTAACCAGTTGAAAAACATATCTTTCCTTTCTTAAAAAAGAGGCTCTCTACAACCTCTTTTTTACATTTTTAAGATTTTTTCGCATTTCCAATTTCAAATAGTGGAGACAGAGGACGTTTTTCATGGATGCGGATAATCGCTTCTGCCAATAGTTTTGCGATGGAGATTTGTTCAATTTTATCGATTAAGCGCTCTTCAGGTAGGTAAATGGTATCCAACACCACCAACTTCTTAATTGCTGATTTCTGAATATTGTCCATAGCTGGACCAGATAATACAGGGTGCGTACAACTTGCATAGACTTCTACAGCTCCTGCTTCAGCAAGTGCATCCGCAGCGTGGCAAATGGTTCCCGCAGTATCAATCATATCATCGATCAGGATACAAGTTTTCCCTTCAACGTTCCCAATGATGTTCATGACTTCGCTGGTGTTCATTTTATCAACACTCCGACGTTTATCAATGATGGCGATCGGTGTTTTCAAAAATTCAGCTAGCTTACGAGCACGCGTCACACCACCGTGGTCCGGACTGACTACCACATAGTCAGAACCAATCATGCCACGACGTTCAAAATAGTCTGCAATCAATGGAGCCCCCATCAAATGATCCACTGGAATATCAAAGAATCCTTGAATCTGAGCCGCATGCAAATCAATGGTTAAAAGGCGATCCACACCAGCAATCTCTAACATATTGGCAACCAATTTGGATGTAATCGGCTCACGAGCACGAGCTTTACGGTCTTGACGGGCATAACCATAATAAGGCATCACTACATTAATGGTTTGAGCACTGGCACGTTTTAAGGCGTCTACCATAATCAATATTTCCATTAAATTATCATTGACAGGAGAGCTCGTAGATTGAAGAATATACACCTCTTTCCCACGAATAGACTCCTCGATATTGACTTGGATTTCCCCATCTGAAAATTGACGTACGGTCGACTTACCAAGTGGCAATCCCATCTCCTTAGAGACACGTTCAGCCAAATCTTGGTTAGAAGATAAAGCAAACAGCATTAAATCCGAAAACGACATGATTTCCTCCACATAAATTTAACCACAATGTACAAATTGTACAAATCTTCTCTTTACCCATTGTAACGCTTTTTACATGATTTTTCAATCCATAATCCATCAAAAATTAAAATAGTAACTATAGTAAAAAACACCCACTTTTAGTGGGTGTTTTGAATTCTTAGTTTGGATAGATATAAGTAAGTGATCCTTGTGCATTCACTGGGTTAAACCATCCACGGTAGTTCCCAATGCTACGGATACCTAAGTAGTTAGATTCAGATACTTGAATACTTGTAGTAGATTGAACAGCTGTAACCACTGCCACGTGTCCATATCCACCGTCATTCCAACATGCAATAGCTCCAACTTGTGGTTGGCTACCAGTACGGAATCCAGCTGCTGCGGCACTTGCAGCCCACTGTGCTCCATTACCCCAGTAATCACCAGCCCAAGGTGCCAATACTTTCGCACCCCAAGTACATTCACCTACAGGGTATGAACTTGCAGAGGTGCTGTATGTTGGACGACTAGTTGCAGCAGGTGTAGCAACTGTTTGAGTTTGAACTGCTGGTGCTGCAGCAGGAGTTGAAACTGTTGCTTGAGGTTGTGCTGCTTCAGCTGCTGGTGTTTGAGTAGCAGCTTGCACTTGTGCTTGCAAGTTAGTATTAGCAGATGCTTCTACAGCCTTACGTTGTTCTTCTTGTTGTGCACGGTAAGCTGCTTCAGCTGCTGCTGCTTCAGCTGCCGCTTTCTCAGCTGCTGCTTTTTCTGCAAGCAAAGCATTCTTTTCATTTTCTGCAGTTGATTTTTCAGCTGCCAAATTCAATTGTGCAACTTTCAACTCAGCTTCTTTAGTTGTCAACGCTTGCGCATCATCATCTAATTTTTGTTGGTTTGCAATAACAGTGTTGATTGCTTCATTGTTTTCTTTTTGCTTAGCATCAATTGCTTCTTTATCGCGTTTTTGCTCTTCAAGCATCTTGTTGTTGGCGCTAGCAATTTCATTCATTGCAGAAACACGAGAAATAGCTTCAGTCAAAGAACCAGAACTTACAATAGCGTTAATGTAACTTGTAGCAGTTCCTGTTGTTTGAGCACTACGTGCTTGGTTTGCCAATGATTCTTTACGAGCAACAATATTTTTAGAAAGCTCTTCAATCTCTGCTGAAAGTTTAGCAGACTCTTCGTTCAAACGATCATTTTCAGCTTTAAGAGTTTCTTGTTGCTTTTTGATTTCAGAAACTTGAGATTGAATTTGATCAACTTCTGCTTGTGCGCTTTGTTCTTTTGAACTCAAATCAGCAATCTTACTATCTTGTGCAGCAATTTTATCATCAGTAGAATCAGCTCCTACAGAAATAACTGTACCTACTTGTGATAAAGCTACTGTACTAAGTAAAATAGTCGTTAATAATTTTTTCTTCATATAATAAAAGACTCCTTCATATAAGACACTAACTAGTATAACAGAAAATGAAAGATTTTATGTTACGCCTTTGTTACATTTTTATTTCTATTGATGTATCAAAGTAACAAAAAAAGTTAGCTAGAAAGCTAACTTGATTCTCTACGGAGAATGGGGGATTCGAACCCCCGCGCCGGTTACCCGACCTAACGATTTAGCAAACCGTCCTCTTCAGCCTCTTGAGTAATTCTCCAAAATGGGCACGAGTGGACTCGAACCACCGACCTCACGCTTATCAGGCGTGCGCTCTAACCACCTGAGCTACGCGCC
>NZ_RCYU01000005.1 GCF_004166885.1 Streptococcus sp. bf_0095
CCTGCACATTGGTTCGTCTTGTTCAGTTTTCAAAGGTCTTTGTCGCTCTCGCGCGACAACTATATTAGTATATCACGTCCATATGACCTTGTCAATATCTTTTTTCTATTTTTTTAAATTTTTTTGTTTTTTATTTAGAAACTTTATCTTCCTTTAATATAGGAAAGCTCCTGTATGTTCTACAGGAGCTTTCTTATTGTATTAGCTTATTTTTCTTTGACTTCAAGAAGTCCTACATCTCCATCTTCACGACGGTAGATGACGTTTGTTGTGTTGTCTTCCACATCTTTGTAGATGAAGAAGTCATGTCCCAATAGTTCCATTTGTAGAATGGCTTCATCTAGTTCCATTGGTTCAATGTCAATCGTTTTTGTGCGGACAACTTTTTCAAGAGCAACGCTTTCCTCAACCAGAGCGTCTGTAAAGATTTTGCTGGTTGCAGATTTGCTACGATTTTTCTTTTCAATTTTTGTTTTATTCTTTCGAATTTGACGTTCAATCTTATCAACTACCAAGTCGATTGATCCATACATATCTTGAGAAACATCTTCTGCACGAAGTGTAATGGAACCAAGTGGAATCGTGACCTCAACTTTTGCAGTTTTTTCACGATAAACTTTTAGGTTTACGCGGGCATCCAATTCTTGCTCTGCTTGAAAATATTTTTCAATTTTTTCGAGTTTAGAAACGACGTAGTCGTGAATGGCTTCTGTTACTTCTAGGTTTTCACCACGGATACTATATTTAATCATATAAGTACCTTCTTTCTAAACGTTTTTCTTTTTATATCTATATTATAACGCTTTCATTTTGTTTTTGCAAATATATTTTTGAATATTCTATCTTGCTAATGAAAAAGATATTATTTCTTTCACCCCATTTACAATTAACATTTCTTTGGCTCTTTCGATTGTTGCTCCTGTTGTATAGATATCATCTACTATCACTATATTTTCAGGCCAGTTTTGATTTTCTAGCTCTATGCGTTCAAAGACTTGTTCTGCTTTCAATCTTTCCTTTTTATTTTTTTGTGATTGGGCCTTTGTATCCTTTTTTCTCAATAGGTCTTGATAGGAGATTCCCGCAGATTCTAAAATGGCGGTTACTTGATTAAAGCCTCTCTTCTCTTTCCTCTCATCGCTTAAAGGTATGGGAACTATGGTATAGCCTTTATATCTTTTTAGTTCCGCCTTCATTTCTTCAGCAAAGAGACAAGCTAACAATTGGTCACCTTGAAATTTATACCTTTGAAAATATTCCTTCATTTCTTCATTATAATAGTAAAGCGCTCTATGATTTACCTTCTTTCCTTTTCGTTTCCACTCTTGGCAATCTTCACAAAATGTCTCGGTGCTTTTTTTACAACAAGTCTTGCAACTAGCTTCACTAATTGGGTCAAACTTGTTTTTACAGTTGTCACACATTGTTGGATTATCCTTTTTCATTAGGATGAGGCTCTTTAAGGATTCTTGATTGAAAATCTCTTCATCACATAGCAAACAATTACTCAAAAACCTGCCTCCCGATTCATTTCTTTTATTTCTTTAATTGCTTGTGTCATCTCTTTGCTACTACCTTCTGCCAAGTATAGTAATTCCCCTGTGGGTCTTTCCATACTTCTTCCCACACGACCAGCGATTTGAACCAGAGCGCTCTTGGTAAACAGTCGATGATTGGCCTCAATCACGAACACGTCTACTTTAGGGAAGGTGACCCCCCGTTCAAGAATGGTCGTTGACACAAGGATGGTGATTTCTTGATTGCGAAATTTTTCTACCAATTCCAACCTATTTTCCGTTTTAGAGGTTACCAGTTTGATGTTTTCATCCTTGAAGGCCTTCCTTAATAGAATGAGGATTTTTTCTCCTAATTCGATTTCTGATACAAATAGGATTAGGGGGAAGGAGGTCTTCCGTTGTTCTTTTATTAGCTTGAGCAACTTCATTGGCACTTGTTTCTTTTCTACTTTTTTACGTAGATCTTTTAACCATATTTTCTTAGGGACCACAAGGGGATTGCCATGAAAGCGTCTAGGTAGGCTAACGCGTTTTATCTCCTGTTTTTTGACTTTTTTATCTAACTCTTTTGTAGAGGTGGCTGTCAAATAGATGAGCTTCCCATTCTTAGTTACGGCATTTGAAACGGCATGATAAAGAACGGGGTTATCAACAAAAGGAAAGGCATCGACTTCATCGATAATGAGAAGATCGAAAGCCTGGTAAAACTTTAATAGTTGATGGGTGGTGGATATGACAAGAGTTGTTCGAAAATAAGGTTCTGAATCACCATGCAACAAGGAGATGGGACAGGAAAAATCCTTGGTCATTCGTTTATACAATTCAATACACACGTCAATCCTTGGGGTAGCAATGCAAACACAAATCCCTTTTTTAATTGTTTCCGCTACCACTTGGTACATCATTTCCGTTTTACCTGCTCCTGTTACTGCGTGTACCATCATTGGCTGGCTTTCTGTTAAGGATTGAACCAACTCCTGAGAAATCCGACTTTGAAAGGAAGTTAAGGTGCCCTGCCATCTTAGGACTTCTTCTTGCGGAAAGGCTTGCTGGGGAAAGTAATAGAGTTTTTGATCACTCCTAACTCTTCCTAATTGAATGCAAGCTCTACAATAGTAGCTTCCTATCTGTAGTTTCCATCTAGCCTTATCTATCTTGGTCCCACACCGATTACAAAACAAGCCCGTCTTTTCCTCTACCATAGCTGGCAGTTCCTGGGCTTCTCCAAGCAGTTCCACCTCCAATTGGTCTTGGGTGAACAAGCGTCCATAACAATCTTCAAGTTTCATACTTATATATTCGTAAAAGCTCGCAGTTTTAAGAGTTTTTTTGTAAAATAAATGTATGGAATACAAGACTTTTAAAGAGGACGGTCTCGTCCAAGAAGAAATTAAAAAATCCCGCTTTCTTTGCCATGCTAAACGAGTTTATACTGAAGAGGAAGCTCGCGACTTTATAGCCGCTATCAAGAAGGAACATTACAAAGCAACTCACAATTGTTCTGCTTTTGTCATTGGAGAACAATTTGAAATTAAACGGACTAGTGACGATGGCGAACCGAGTGGGACTGCTGGCGTGCCCATGCTTGGTGTTTTAGAGAACCACGAACTGACCAATGTCTGTTGCGTTGTCACTCGTTATTTTGGAGGCATCAAGCTTGGAGCCGGTGGACTCATTCGCGCTTATGCTGGCAGTGTCGCACAAGCTGTAAAAGAAATCGGTCTCGTTGAAATCAAAGAGCAGGTTGGTCTAGGGATTAGCTTAACTTATCCCCAATACCAAGAGTTTGCGAACTTTTTATCCGCTCACCAATTAACAGAATTCCAGACAGACTTCACCGATGCTGTCTTTAGCCTGATCTATGTAGATAAAGAGCAAAAAGAAGATGTGATTGCGGACCTGATTGATTTTTACCATGGAAAGGTTGAGATTAGTGATCAGGGATTAAAGGAAGTGGAAGTTCCTATCCCGTTATAAAAAAAGGCTATCGCATCGATAGCTTTTTTATATTTTACAAACCTTCTTACTGGCGGTATACTGGATACACTAACAAAGGAGTGTATATCGTATGCCAATCTATCAAAATATTACAGAATTAATCGGAAAAACACCTATTGTAAAATTGAATCACCTAGTACCTGAAGGGGCTGCTGATGTCTATGTTAAATTAGAAGCCTTCAACCCTGGTTCATCTGTTAAAGACCGGATTGCTCTTAGCATGATTGAAAAAGCAGAACGAGATGGTCTTCTTCAACCCGGTTCTACTATCGTTGAAGCAACCAGCGGAAATACAGGAATTGGTTTGTCATGGGTCGGGGCTGCCAAAGGGTATAAAGTGGTCATCGTCATGCCTGAAACCATGAGTGTTGAACGTCGGAAAATCATTCAAGCTTATGGAGCAGAACTTGTCTTAACTCCAGGTAGTGAAGGAATGAAAGGAGCTATCGCTAAAGCAGAAGAAATCGCTGCAGAACGAAACGGTTTCCTTCCCCTCCAATTTAACAATAGCGCCAACCCAGAAGTCCATGAAGCAACAACAGGACAAGAAATTTTAGAAGCTTTCGGACCAAATGGATTGGATGCTTATGTCAGTGGTGTTGGAACTGGTGGAACTATTTCAGGTGTTTCTCATGCCTTGAAAAAAGTCAACCCAGCTGTCCAAGTCTATGCAGTTGAAGCAGATGAATCAGCGATTCTTTCTGGTGAAAAACCTGGACCACACAAAATCCAAGGATTGTCAGCAGGTTTCATTCCAGAAACGTTGGATACCAATTCTTATGATGGCGTAATCCGCGTCACTTCTGAACAAGCTTTAGAATTAGGTCGCTACATTGGTGGAAAAGAAGGATTCTTAGTTGGGATTTCATCTGCTGCCGCTATCTATGCAGCAATTGAAGTCGCTAAAGAGCTTGGAGCTGGTAAAAAAGTCTTGGCTTTGGCACCGGATAATGGGGAACGTTACCTTTCAACTACCCTTTACGATTTTGATCAAGAATAAAAAAGAGGCTACGATGTAGCCTCTTTTCTTTCTATCTGCAGAAACAAATTCTTATTTTCCCTGACTGGTGTCACTCAAAAATTCTTTACTTTCTTTAATCCAAATAGGTAATTGTTTGGCTAAAGGAGTAAAACCGATCTTATGGCGATCATTTGAAAAACGATGATGGCGAAAATGCTTTCTGTTCCCAGCTTCTAAGGCTCGAAGGGACAAGCTAGCCTTCCCAGAGTATTCATCTATATCAATAACCTGGGTACAAACTTGATCCCCAATTTTTAAGATATCATGAATGTTGTCGATATATCCACTGCGGATTTCAGAAATATGAATCAAACCGGTTACCCCTGTCTCTAATTCAACAAAGGCTCCATAAGGTTGCAAGCCTGTCACAACACCCTTGAGTTTATC
Source organism: Streptococcus sp. bf_0095 (assembly GCF_004166885.1). Taxonomy (GTDB): domain Bacteria; phylum Bacillota; class Bacilli; order Lactobacillales; family Streptococcaceae; genus Streptococcus. Next base: position 4,924 of record NZ_RCYU01000005.1, read on the forward strand.
CCCGATTCTCATGCCTCTCCCTCAATGTCAATCGATTCCATGACCACGTCTTCTTTAGGTTTGTCCATGGCACCTGTCTCAACAGCCGCAATTGTATCCAATACTTGATAAGAAGCTTCATCCATCAATTGCCCGAATACTGTGTGACGACGGTCCAAATGAGGAGTTCCTCCTTCTTCTGCATAAATCTCTGCAATGGCTTCAGGCCAACCACCACGGGCAATTTCCTTTTTAGAATAAGGAAGGTGTTGGTTTTGAACAATGAAGAATTGACTACCGTTGGTATTTGGACCAGCATTGGCCATGGATAGCGCACCACGGATATTGTACAACTCTTCTGAGAATTCATCTTCAAAAGACTCTCCATAGATGGATTCTCCACCCATACCTGTTCCAGTTGGGTCCCCACCTTGGATCATGAAATCTTTAATGATGCGGTGGAAAATCACTCCATTGTAGTAGCCATCTTTTGCAAGTGCAATAAAATTTGCTACTGTTTTCGGTGCTTGATCAGGGAAGAGACGAATCTTCATATCTCCATAGTTGGTATGAATCGTCGCAATTGGTCCTGTTTCTTGATCCATTTTTGTTTGTGGTAAGTGCAATTCTTTTTCAACCATTTTTAACTCCTCTAAGGCATGTAAGATGCCATCTTCTTCTAAATTTTTTGTGACATAATCTGCTTTAGCTTTTAATGCATCCTGGGCGTTTCCCATGGCAATCGCTAAACCAGCATAGTCAAATAGTTCTAAGTCGTTCAATCCATCCCCAAATGTTAAGACATTTTCTGGTTTGAATCCCAATTTTTCGACTACTTTTGAGACACCATGAGCTTTTGATTGCTGATCTAAGACAACATCTGATGAGATTGGGTGCCAGCGAACCAAACGCAATTTTTGCTCCAAATTCTCAGGTAGGGCATCAACTGTTTTACCAGTCTCGAAAGTCCACATCTGATAAATGGGATGTTTGGCAGCAAAATCAGGATCTACTGGTAGCTTTGGATAAATGGGGTCAATAGCACGACTTATCTCTTCTGTCCGAGTCGAAAGAGCTGCTTGATGACTCCCAACCAAACCATAATGAATCCCTACCTGCTTAGCCCAAGCAATAAAGTCCTGAACAAGTGGATTTGGTACCCTTTCTTCATAAATGACATTCTCCTTACGATCAATCACGTAGGAACCGTTCAAAGTGACGTAGAAATCAGGTTGGAGAGCCTTGATTTCTTCTGGAACTCCAAAAATCCCTCTTCCACTAGCAATGGCTGTGTAAATTCCTTTTTCTCGTAATTGAGAGAATACTCTGGTGACCGAAGCCGGAACATAGCCGGTCTCAACATTTCGTAAGGTATCGTCAATATCAAAAAATACTATTTTAATCTTTTTTGCTTTGTAGCGTGTTTTTGCATCCATGTGGGTCTCCATTCAGTATGCTGTCTATTATAGCATGTTTTTGACTAAAAATCTTCCTGAGAAACCAAGTGATGCTGGAAGGCATAGACCACTGCTTGAGTACGGTCGCTCACTTCTAATTTTGACAAAATATTCGATACATGGGTCTTGACTGTTTTTAATGAAATGAATAACTCATCAGCAATTCGTTGGTTTTCATATCCTTTGGTTAGCAAAGCTAAGATATCTCGTTCACGCGCTGTCAAGTCATCATGGAGTTCCACGTGGTTTTTCCGATACTCTACTTTTTGGCTGACCTCTGTCTCAATTGCCAACTCTCCTTGCTCCACCTTGCGAATGGCCCGTAAAATTTCCTCTGCACTAGAGGTTTTGAGCATATAGCCCTTTGCTCCCGCATCCAAGACAGGATAGATTTTTTCATTGTCCAAATAGGATGTCAGGATTAATATTTTTGCATCTGGCCACTCCTTTAGGATTGCGAGTGTCGCTTCAATCCCCGTCATATAGGGCATGACAATATCCATAATGATGACATCTGGTCGCTCCTTTAGGGCTAACTCAACACCCTCTTGACCATCACTGGCCTCTAGGACTTGATCGATTCCATCTTGCATACTTAAATAACTTTTCAATCCTAATCGGACCATTTCATGATCATCTACTAGTAATAATTTCATTATCTTCTCCTTCTACTAATGGCACTTTAATATCAATAGCCACTCCCTTTTTGGGACTGGTCAAAATCTTAATTCTTCCTGCCATGTCATCTACTCGATCCTGAATATTCTTCATACCATAACTTAGTTCACCCAAAGATTCTGGATCAAACCCCACTCCATCATCTGCTAATTTGAGATGGAGTGATTGTTCTGTTTGCAACAGATAAACATCCAAGCGCTTCGCATGGGCATGTTTTAGTGTATTGCTCACTACTTCTTGTACAATTCGAAAAATATGCTCTTCAATTGATTTTGGTAATTTTTGAACATCATGTTCAAAATAAACTTCTAAATTACTCTTTTCTTGTAGTTCTCTAAAAATCACCTGGAGACCTTCTACCAAGTTTCGACCTTCTAATTCTGTCGGCCGCAAGTGTAATAAGAGAATCCGCAAGTCATTTTGAGCGGTGTTTAAAATTTCTGTGACTCCCTTCAACTGTTGCCCTACTTTAGGCAGTTGAAGAACTTGATCCTGGCTGGCTACACCAGACAAAATCATATTAGCTGCAAATAATTCTTGGCTCACCGTATCATGGAGATCTCGAGCAATTCGCCTGCGTTCTCTCTCCACAATCTCTTCTTCATTTTGCATGACCCGATTTTCTGTTCGTTGCAAATTTTCTGTCAGGCGTTTGAGCTTGCGATCCAAGCGTTGAAACTCCTCATTAATCTCTTTGTTTTCTCCGAGTTTTAGCTTCTTGCCTTCGAGCAAGTTTCTCAGGTTTTTTTGGACGGTGTTCATGATTGTAAATTGAATCAATTTAATCAATAGAATCATCAAAATAGTCAGAGCAACCGTCAAGCCAAAACCAATAAACAGAAAAGCACGCAGTTTGGATAAATCTTCCAATAGATAAGTCCACTGAAAGTCGAAAAGACCAAAGATTGAATGGATAATAACAGCTAGAATTAAGACCGTATAAAGGAAGATTAAAAGATAGTCTGTTCGTTTCATCCTCTGACGACCTCCACATCTCCTACAATCCCCGCAATAACAAGCTTCACTGTTCGATGGGAACTTCGATAATTCGGTGTCTCCATGCTTACTGTCTCATTTCTCAATTTTCTAGGTTTTTGAGAGAAGAGGCGCAATTCTCCATACAAGGTATTCACCTGCAAGCTCAGCTCCACATCCACCGGCAGAATAATTTTCGTATTGCCAAACATCTTTCTCATGATGATGACATTGTCATGATTCACAACAATCACTTCGTCTAAATGGATCGTATCCCGCCCCACTAAACGAGTAATCGTTAAATCACGAAAATGGCAGTTTACCTTTGAAAAATGATGCAGATCCCCAATCCAAGGCGTTTTCTCTTGTCGGATTTCTACATCTTCCTCATAATCTATCTTCACTTCTTCATTTTCACGGTAAAAATAGGGATAAGCCACCAGCATGGCATAGACAACAGCAAACAAAAGCGCAGCAATGACATAAGGATTTAACATGACAATAAAAAACAGCAGAATGCTGGACGCCACTAAAAGAAAATTACTCCGCTGTTTTCCGATGTAATAATACAATAGAAGCAAGCACAGAACCACGATTAGGACGATACGAGATATATTTCCCGCCAAAATAGTGATTGCAGCCATGGTGAGTAACAAAGCTTCGACAAACACAAACAATTGAATCTTCCACATAATTGAACCTCTCTATTCTATTTTATCAAAATTCTATAGGATTCGCTTCCGCCTCTAGAAGGATTCATTCCAACTCTCTCTTTACTAAAAAAACCAGACCGATGGGGTCTGGTTTTATAAGGTCATCATGTTAAGATTCTGGTTCAGTAGTAGCCGAAGGTTCCGTATTGGAATGGGATTCTACTGTTGTAGAGGTTGAACTTTCTGATGAACTACTTGAAGCTTTCGTGCTACTTGATGGTTCCGTCTTCGGTTCGTATACGGTTAAGACAATGCGAGTCTTTTTAATATCGATGCTCGATTGAGCTTCTGGAGTCTGACTCACAATTTGACCAGGTAGAACTTCCACACCAGCCGGCAGATGCGATGTAGTCTTCCGTTCAATATTTGCTTCCTTCACCCCGTAGATCTGAACGAGATTAGAGACAGCAAATTCATAATTAGAACCAACATAACTTGGTAACTCGATCGAATTACTTTCCTTCGATACTTTCAGAACAACCTTGGTATTAGAAGTCAAATCATATTTTTGACCAGCGGTAGGAGATTGCTCAAGTACAATTCCTGGCTCCACTTCATCGGTCTCGACTTCTTCAATCGAAATCAGCTTGCTAGACAGCTTATAGTTATTTTTCAGGTCATTTTCAGCATCTTCTCTAGACATTTTTATATAGTTCGGCATGTCAAAGGTGCTTGGTCCTTTCGAGACAACCAAATCAACCTTGCTGTTTTCCTTTTTCTGAGCTCCTGCATTTGGATTGGTACGGATTACATAACCCTCCAGCACCGAATCACTGTATTCTTCTTTTTCGTCTCCCACTTGAAGATCCTGATCTTCAATGATAGCACGCGCTTCTGCTACTGTTTTTCCAGATACATCCGGCACTGTTTTGTTGGCTGGACTCATATAAAGAAGAAAGGCAAAGGCAGCTAGTACCAAAGCTAGGGCGACAAACAAGACCTTGTAGCGCGTCCGCAAACGACGACGTGGCTTATTTTTTGGAGAAACTGGAGCTGTTCGATCCTCTGAAGCCACTGGTCGGTCCTCATGAACTGCAGGACGAGCTTCCGATGTTGGAAGTGGAGCCGGTTTTGGAACCACGTTCACCTTTGGTAGGGTCTTGGTATCCGCTTTTGAAGCATCATCAAAGACTAATTTTTTCTCATTACGGCGTTCATAAGATAGACAACTTGACAAGTCGACATACATTTCAGCTACCGACTTATAGCGATCGGATAGCTTCTTTGCTGTTGCCTTAATCACCACATTTTCCAAAGCCTGCGGAACATTTTTGTTCTCTTCAATGATGGACGGAAGTGGTTTTTGGAAATGTTGCAGCGCAATGGTCACTGCACTATCCCCATCATAAGGGATATGACCCGTCAGCATTTCGTAGAAAATGATCCCCATTGCATAGATATCACTTTGAATAGAAGCTTTCGATCCTCTGGCTTGCTCTGGTGATAAATAATGAACCGAACCCAACATAGAGTTGGTCTGGGTGAGACTGGTCTCTGCAAAGGCTACTGCAATCCCAAAGTCAGAAACCTTGGCATTTCCGTCCGATGTTAAAAGGACATTTTGAGGTTTCAAATCACGGTGAATAATGCCTTGCGTGTGCGCCAAGCGCATAGCAAGGAGGATTTGCCCCATCAAGCGAACAGCTTCTTCATTTGAGAGAGGGGCATTTTCTTTGATATAACGTTTCAAGTCCAAACCAGCGACATATTCCATCGCCAAGTATTGCTGGCCATCCTCTTCACCGATATCCGTGATCCGAACGATATTTGGATGATCCAAATCTGCCATCGCTTTGGCTTCTCGTTGAAAGCGTGCAACTGCAATTGGATCTGTTTGGTAATTGGTCCTCAGTACTTTAACTGCAACTTCTTCACCATCTAAGATTAAATCCCGAGCGAGGTAGACATCTGCCATCCCTCCACGCCCGATTTGACGGATTATCTTATATCGTCCGGCAAAAATTTTGCCGATTTGAATCATGCCACATCCTCCTCAGCAAAGCGAATCAGTACAACTGTAATATTGTCCAAACCGCCAGCATTATTCGCAAAGCGAACCAAGGTTTTTGCCTTTTCTTCAACCGATAAATCGCTAACAACGATATCACGGATTTCATCGCCAGAAATCATATTGGTTAATCCATCACTATTGATAACAATGAAATCTCCCGCTTCAACCGTAACCATACCAAAGTCTGGTTGCAATTCATCTTTTTGTCCAATGGATTGGGTGATGATATTGCGTTGGGGATGATGAGCTGCCTCTTCTTCCGTAATCTGTCCTGCCTTAAGCAAGGCGTTTACTAAAGAATGGTCACTGGTTAATTGATGGTATTCCCCATTACGTACGAGTCCAATTCGGGAATCCCCTACATGTGCAAATAAGACTTGGTCATCGATAATGGCAACAGCTTCGAGAGTTGTTCCCATTCCTTTATGTTCTTCATCTTGACCAATGCGATGGATCTGCTGGTTTTCTTTTTCCAAATTCTCTGCAAACCACTCTCTGACTTCGTTAATGGTGCTGATTTCAGTCGCTACCCAAGCAGCGCCGAGATCGGTAACAGCCATCTCACTAGCAATATTACCAGCACGATGCCCCCCCATCCCGTCAGCTAGAAAAATCATGGATTTTCCCGCTTTATTTTTATATTGATTTGCATAGTCTTGGTTATTTGTCCGTCTTTGACCTACATCGGTTAAGATAGAAATTTCCATACTGTCCGTATCCTCCTGAGATTACGATATTCTTCGAAAACGACTAATAAAGAAACCATCGCTTCCATACAATTCTGGTGTAATTAAAATACAGCCATCTTTCAGAATATCTTTTCGTTCATGATCTAATGGCACGAGTTCAAAATTTGGATGGTTTTTTAAAAACTGGTCAACCACATCAAAATTCTCTTCTCCTATAATTGTGCATGTACTGTAGACTATTATACCATCTTTCCGCACACTTTGACAAACTCCATCCAATATTTCCAATTGAATCGCCTGTAGAGACGCAAAGTCAGCATTGTCTTTATTGTACTTGATATCTGGCTTACGGCGGATCAAACCAATCCCAGAGCAAGGTGCGTCTACCAAGATTTTATCAAAGGCATCCGCTCCAAAAGCTTCAAATACCTGGCTGGCATCCAGTTTTTTTGTCTGGATTTTATCTGCAACTCCCAGACGTTCCGCGTTTTCCTGAATTAATTGGAGCTTATGATTGTACAAGTCCAAGGCTGTAATCTTCCCATCGACTAGATAAGAAGCTAGATGGGTGGTCTTGCCCCCAGGTGCTGCACAGGCATCTAATACCTGGTCTGATGGTTGGACCTCTAAAGCCGGAGCGACCAATTGACTGGTCTCATCTTGAATGGTTAATTTCCCTTGTTTGAAGTAGTCAGAGCCCGCAAAATAGCCATTCTCTTTCACAAGAGCTGTTGAGGCCAACAAGGAATCCGATGCCTGCAATTGCTCCTTGATGTCTTCTTTTTGATCCAAATCGACAACTCGAACACTGGCCTTGTTGCGAACATAGAGACTCTCAAAAATCGCAATGGCCCGTTCTTCACCATACTCGTCCATCAACTTTTTCACCAACCAAACCGGAAGAGAATAGCGGATTGAAAGTCGTTTGTTGACTCGTTTTATCTGGTCAATCGATGGGAGCCCCTCTCGTAGCATTTTCCGTAAGAGAGCATTGACATATTTTTCGCTCCCCTTTTTCCGTTGCTTGGCAAGCTCTACTGCTTCATGAACAACAGCATGGGGAGGAATCTTCTCCAGATAGACGAACTGATAGAGGCTCATCAATAAAAGATGATAGATCCAGGGATCTACCTGGTCCCGATCAGCGACAAAGTGCGATAGATACCATTCTAAGGTTAGTTTGCGTGAAACCGTCCCATAGACGATTTCGGTTACTAGACTTTTATCCACATCTGACAAGGTTGCCTTGCCCAAGGATTTTTTGAGGGCGATATTTGAAAAAGCACCGTCCTGGAAAATCTCTCCTAGGGTAGATAGGGCCACCCCTCGTGCAGTCTGCATCTTATTTACCAAATTGATCACCTACTTGCAATTGTCGCCCCAAACCATTTAAGAAATCTCCAACAGCCATCTTGGGTTTACCGGCTGGCTGAACAAGGGTCAAGGCCAAGGCTCCCTCACCCGTCGCAACAACGATTTCATTTTTATGGAGAGCTAAAATTTCTCCTGGTTCTCCTTGACCTTCACACGGTTTTGCTTGGTATATCTTAAAGCGTTCACCCTTCCATAAGGTATGGGCAACTGGCCAAGGATACATGCCACGAACTTGGTTAAAGAGTTCACGATTGGTCCGTGTCCAATCCAAACGTTCTTCTTCTGGCTTGATATTTGGAGAGAAGGTGACTTGTTGGGGATCCTGCGGTTGGGGCTTAAGCTCTCCCGCAAGGTAAGCTGGCAGAGTTTCTAAAAGAAGATCTCGACCGACAAGAGCCAATTTCTCAAACATGGTTCCCACATTGTCCTCTTCTAAAATAGGGATGGCACGAGAGGAAATCATATCTCCAGCATCCATCTCTTTGACCATTTCCATGATGGTCACACCAGCTTCTTTATCCCCATTCATGATGGCATAATGAATAGGAGCTCCACCACGGTATTTTGGAAGAAGGGAAGCATGCACGTTGACAGAAAACTTCATCGCCTCTAACAAACAACTCGGCAAGAATTGTCCAAAGGCTGCTGTGACAATCCCGTCTGCTCCCAAAGCCAATAAGTCTTCTAGTTCTTGACTTCCAGATAGTTTCTCCGGCTGATAGATTGGCAAGCCTGCTTCTAAAGCCGCTTCTTTTACTGGCGTCATTCGGATTTCTTTTTTCCGGCCAACTGCCCGATCTGGTTGGGTCACAACGGCTAGAATTTCATAGCGTTCATCAGAAATCAAGCCTTTTAAGACTGTAGCTGAGAAATCAGGCGTTCCCATAAATAGTATTTTTGTCATTTTTTCTCCTTCTACATAAAACTTTGCGGTTCATTGTCAATGCTGACTCGAAGATCTTGATTTTCCCGCTCTTGAGTATAGTCCAAAATCTGATTTAAAACCTGTGGCAATTGGTCTTCAAACCGGTACTTCAACAGGATTTGATAATGGAACAAATTATGCGTGCGAGCAATCGGTTTTGGCGTTGGTCCCAAGATTTGGACCTGATCGGACAGACCTGCTTTCAACAGGTCCATCACCTGATAAGCTTTTTTAACCACGACCTCTTCTTGTTTGTGAGAGAGGGTTAAACCTACCGTGTAATAATAAGGTGGATAGCCTAATTGGTGGCGCACCTTCATTTCATAGGCATAAAACCCTTCATAATCTTGGCGTTTCGCATATTCAATCGCATAATGATGAGGATTATAGGTCTGAATCAGAACCTGGCCTTCTTTATCCGCACGACCGGCCCGTCCCGCCACCTGGGTTAACAGTTGGAAGGTCCGCTCTGACGAGCGAAAATCAGGCAAATTTAGGGCTGTATCAGCATTGAGGACACCGACTAGCGTTACATTGGGGAAATCCAAGCCCTTGGCAATCATCTGGGTCCCAAGCAAAATATCGGCTTGCCCTTGACCAAACTGGTCCAACAAGGCCTCGTGACTCCCTTTTTTCCGAGTAGTATCAACGTCCATCCGCAGAATACGAGCCTCTGGGAAAATTTCTTGTAGCTCATCGTAGGCCTTCTGGGTCCCCGTCCCGTAATAACGAATGGATCGACTTTGGCAATTGGGACAGACAGTTGGGATGGCCTTATGGTAATTACAATAATGGCAGTCCATCGTCTTGGTGTCCATGTGGAAGGTCAAGGAGATATCACAATTCGGACAGGTATCTACCTGACCACATTCCCGACACATGACAAAACTGGAATAACCTCGGCGATTGAGCATAAGGACGACTTGCTCTTTTCTTTGCAGACGTTCTGCAATAGCCTCCAACAACTTGGGCGTATAAGTTCCAGATTCCTGCTGGCCAATATAGTCCCTGAAATCGATCACTTCTACCTCTGGAATGCGGGCAAGCGGATTAGCCCGTTGGGTCAATTGAAGAAATTCATAGACCCCTTTTCCTGCACGGGCTCGTGTTTCTAGACTAGGTGTCGCCGACCCCAAGACCAAAACAGCCTGGTGATACTGAGCTCGTAGCAAAGCCACTTCACGCGCATGGTAGCGGGGATTGCTATCTTGTTTATAGGTTGCTTCATGTTCTTCATCGATAATGATAGCTCCTAGGTTCTTCAGAGGAGCAAAGATAGCAGACCGTGCTCCAACAACTACTTGGGCCTCCCCTCGCTCAACACGTCTCCACTCATCGTATTTTTCACCGTTGGATAGGCCCGAATGGAGGATGGCCACCCGATCCCCAAAGCGAGAAATAAAGCGATCCGTCACTTGAGGCGTCAAGGAAATTTCGGGAACCAACATAATAGCTGTTTTTCCCTTTTCTAGCACCTCTTGGATGATTTGGAGATAAACCTCCGTCTTCCCACTCCCCGTCACTCCTTCAAGTAAGAAAGGTTTGGAGTCCTGGCCGATTTGACGCGTGACTGCTTGGACTGCTCGTTCTTGTTCAGCATTCAAAACCAAGGCCTCCGTCGACTCCTTGTCCTTAAAGTAGGCTGCCGCACGATTGACTTCTTTTTCAAAAATAAGCACGGCTCCCTGGTTAATGAAATAGTTCACAACAGGACGAGAGAATTCCGCTAATAAGTCACTCAAAGGTGCTTCCACTTCTTGACCTTGGACGAACTCACGCAGGGCCAAGCGCTTTTTGGCATTCTTGGCGATTTCCAAATTTTCAAGTAGGTGATGATTTACCCGATACCATTTTTCTGTTTTGATATGTTTACGATCCACTGCTTGGTATTCTACTTCCAACTCTCCCTTACGAGTCAGTCGCATCATTCGTGCTTGAGCATCAATATCCAAAGAAGAAAAGGCCAAACTGGTCGCTGTTCCAAAAATGTCCTCTCTATCTTCTGGCGATAGCAGTTCTGTCGGATGGAGAATTTTGTCATAGGAAGAATTTAAAACACTTGGTAACATGGCTTTCAAGAGGGTGATCTTGTAGGCAAAAACCGTCTTTCGCAACTGATCTGCCAACCAAAATTGCTCCTCTCCTAGAACCGGTTGGTAGTCTAAGACCTCTACAATACTTTTCAATTCTTGGTCTTGAGCTGCTAGAGTGTTCTCTTCAAGGTCAACCACAATCCCTTGAATGAGCCGATTTCCCTTTCCAAAGGGAACATGTACCCGCATTCCTTTTTCCAAGAAAGGAGAAAACTCTTCTGGTACTCGGTAACTATAGGGCTTGTCTGTTTGCATCAAGGGAACATCAACAATGACTTGTGCGAGCATGCTTTCACCTCCTTCCTGTCCTACCGCTAAATAGCAAAAAATAAGATTGAGCGAACCCAACCTTAAATTTTTTCACCATCTTCTTTTTCTTTCGCGATTTGTTCTTTAATTTTACGCTCTTCTTCTTCTTTACGCAAGCGTTCTGCTTCGATTCGACGACGAACTGCTTCACGCTTGGCTTCTGGATCTGGGTGAATCACCACATTTCCTGCTTCAATCTCTTCCAAGGCACGCAAGGTAGATTTTACTGATTGAAATTCTTGAGTGGGACTTGCACCACTCTCTAACTCATGAGCTCGTTTGGCTTCAAGAATAACCAAAGAGTATTTTGACGGTACTTTATCCAACAATGTATCAATGGATGGTTTTAACATCATAATCTTTTTACCTAATTCCTATTCTAAATTATCGTACCACTTGAGTGGCTTTGGGAAGCATTTCTTGGTAGTGTCCAATGACCCGATCAACACGGAAATGTTCTGCCTCAATCACACGTTTAACACGTTCTGCAGCCAAAGGTACTTGATCGTTGACAATGGCATAATCGTACTCACGCATGAGGGCAATTTCTTCTTTTGCTTTTTCAATCCGCTGGGCAATGACTTCCGCACTGTCTGTGCCACGTCCAACCAAACGATCTTGCAACTCATCCAAATCTGGAGGAGTCAGGAAAATGAAGACGGCATCTGGTACCTTTTTCTTGACCTGCAAAGCCCCTTGCACCTCGATTTCAAGGAAAACATCGATCCCTTTATCGAGGGTTTCGTTCACATAGGTCAAGGGAGTCCCATAGTAATTGCCAACATATTCAGCATATTCGAGCATTTGACCTTGACGAATCAACTCCTCAAATTCTTCACGTGTCCGGAAGAAATAATCTACTCCGTCCACTTCACCTGGACGTTGTGCACGTGTTGTCATCGATACTGAGTATTGAAACTGATTGTCTGAGCTTTCAAAAATCTCACGTCTAACCGTTCCTTTCCCAACACCTGAGGGTCCTGAGAAAACGATTAATAATCCTCGATCCGCCATTTTGTCTCCTTCGCTGTCTTTCTATCTAGTGTAACAAAAATAGAAAGATTTTTCAACAGATTTTTCCTAGAGGCAAGGCCCTAACCGCTTCTCTACCAATGAACCATCTCATCTGTGCTATCCCATTTTTAACACGACTTAAAAAAATAGCCAACTAAGGTTGTTCCACCTTCGCTGACTATCTTTTTATATATGGCTTTTAACAAGCTCTATTTTGCATAATCAATGGCACGTAATTCACGAATAACGGTTACCTTGATATTACCAGGGTACTCCAAGTTGGACTCAATCTTCTCACGGATATCATGAGCCAAGATGGTCAACTTATCATCCTTGACTTCTTCAGGGCTGACCATAATTCGAATTTCACGACCTGCTTGCAAGGCAAAGCTGGTCTTAACTCCCTCAAAGCCATTTGCAATTTCTTCAAGATCTTGCAGGCGTTTGATGTAGCTTTCAAGAGACTCGCTCCGAGCACCTGGACGCGCTGCACTCAAGGCATCAGCTGCTGCAACAATAACTGCGATGACACTTTCTGGTTCGACATCACCATGGTGACTGGCAATCGTATTGACAACAACTGGATGCTCTTTGTATTTACGAGCTAATTCAGTACCAATTTCTACGTGGCTACCTTCTACCTCACGGTCGATGGCTTTACCAATATCATGAAGGAAACCAGCTCGACGAGCCAAGGTAGCATTTTCACCAAGCTCACTAGCAATAATACCAGATAACTTAGCAACCTCAATGGAGTGACGCAAGACGTTCTGTCCATAAGAAGTTCTGAATTGCAAGCATCCCATAATCTTCATCAAATCAGGATGTAGATTTGGTGCGCCAATTTCATAGGCTGCTGCTTCACCATATTCACGAATCCGTTGGTCAATTTCCAAACGGTTCTTCTCTACCAACTCTTCAATCCGAGCTGGATGGATGCGACCATCTTTCAAGAGACTTTCCATGGTCATTCGTGCGATTTCCCGACGAATCGGATCAAATGCAGACAGGGTGACTACTTCTGGAGTGTCATCAATAATCACATCCACACCTGTCAAGCTTTCGAAGGTTCGGATATTTCGACCTTCGCGACCAATAATCCGGCCCTTCATTCCATCATCTGGTAAATGAACCGTTGAGTTGGTCTGTTCTGCCACAAAATCCCCGGCCATCCTTTGCATGGCTTGAACCAGGATATCTTTTGCAACTTTATCTGAACGTTCTTTCACTTCCACTTCTGCTTCTCGAATTCGAGTCGCAATCTCTTTGGAAAGTCGTTCTTCTGTTTGCGTTAAGATAATATCACGTGCTTCCGATTGAGTCAGAGAAGCAATTTTTTCTAATTCTTCTTCTTTCTTCTTTTCTAGCTCATGTAATTGTTCTTCACGCGCATCAATGTGTTTAGTTCTATCTGAAAGACTTTGCTCTTTTTGTTCAAGAGCTTGCTCTTTGCTCGTAAGATTGTCATCTTTGCGATCAAGATTATTCGAACGTTCCGCTAAGCGGGTTTCTAATTGTTTTAATTCTTGACGCTCTGATTTAAACTCAGCATCGACTTCTTCTCGATATTTTCTGGCTTCTTCCTTTGCCTCCAAAAGTGCTTCTTTTTTAAGTGAACTAGACTCGTGCTTAGCTTCTTTCAAAATCAAATCAGCTTCGCGCTCTGCCTGTCCACGTAAATTCGTTGCTTCTTGTTCAGCATTTAAAAGAGTAAGTTCTGCAGCCTCTTTCGATGCTTTCATCTTGACTGAGATCCCTACATATCCAATGACTAAACCAATGATTGCGGCAAAAACAATTGCAATTCCAAATTCCATGTTTTTACCCCTAATCTAATGAATAGTTGAATTAAAAAATTCTTTATTATTTTATCATATTTTTACAAAATTAACAAACAAATTTTCTAGCGAAAACTAATCTATTTCTGCTATTATTCTAATGCTTCTTTCCTTTGATTCTAACGGAAAAACACCCTAAAAACAAGCTTCTGAATCTTATTTCAACGGCTACTTGCCTCTCTCTTCTCTTATGTTTTCATCCACTGACAATTGTGCTATAATCAAGAAAAAAGAAATTGAGGAAGATACATGACGAAAGAAGTTATTGTGGAAAGTTTTGAATTAGACCACACTGCTGTAAAAGCCCCTTACGTCCGCCTAATCGGAGAGGAAACTGGACCAAAAGGAGATGTCATCTCAAACTACGATATCCGCTTGGTTCAACCAAATGAAGACTCTATCCCGACTGCTGGTTTACATACAATTGAGCATCTATTAGCTATGTTGATCCGTAAACGCATTGATGGCATGATCGATTGTTCCCCATTTGGGTGTCGTACTGGATTTCATATGATTATGTGGGGACAGCACGATCCAAAAACCATTGCACAAGTCATTAAATCCTCTTTAGAGGAAATTGCTGAAGCGACAAGCTGGGAAGACGTGCCAGGAACGACGATTGAATCTTGTGGAAACTATAAAGATCACAGCCTCTTTTCTGCCAAAGAGTGGTGCAAATTGATTCTCGAACAAGGTATTTCTGACGATCCATTCACACGCCATATCGTATAAAAAACAAAAGACTTCTCTTTGAAAGAGAAGTCTTTTTTAATTCTTAATAATCCAATGCATCGGAATGGCCTTTTCCGTTTCCGACAAAGTAGCCTGTTTTAGCATTGATACTAAACAAATAAGTTCCATCTGGCTTAAAGAGGTTGTAATAACCATTGCCGTTGATAATATTCACGCGTTCTAAGATGTATTGATCCCCAACGATATGACCACGTTCCCGAGCAATCTTCAGAACTTTCTCCAAAATACCAGGGTTAAAGGTCCATGCAGGATTGTTTACATCGTCAAGCGCTGCTTGGTTGTATGGCACCCGGCTCAAGTTTCGTTGAAGTGGCACACCAGTACTTTGAAGACCAAAGCCAGAATAGCCTGGGTTCACTTCGCCTGTCGTGTTGCCTTCAGTAGCTGGGGCTGGGGTAGGAGCAGGACTGGTTACCGTTCCTGAAGAAACTGCATTTCCACCTGCAGCACTGCTACCACCATCTGTCACGGGTGCTGGAGTCGCAACTTGTTGCGAGCGACCCTGAGAAGCTGCATCCTTCAATAATTGGTTCAATTGTGTATTAGATGTCGACACATCTGAAAAGACTGCATCACTCTTTACCTGCGCCTTGGTATCGATGGCCCCATCCTTAATAACTGGGCTGGTAAACTGAGAGTTTACTGTTTGAATAGCAGAAACCTGCTTCACCAATTCATCGTATTTACTTTTGGCTGCATCGTATTCCTTGGTGTCTTTCAATTTATCTAAACTGGCTTTTAGTTTTTCCAAATTACCAAAAGAATCATTTTTCAACTTCGTCTGCGTGTCATCTGTAAAGAAAGCTGCATACTGATCATTAAAATCCTTCAGCAAAGCCTCTGTATTCGCACTCGTTGAGGAAGAAGAACTAGAGGACTTCTTGCTAGATGAGCTAGTAGAAGAGACCACTGTCGTTTCCCCTTTAGACTGGTTACGGATCCATTGATAAGACAACCAACTAGCCGTAGCAACTGCTGTCAGAGCTAAAACTGAAAACAAAATTGGTTTGACCCGGCTTTTTTTCGGTTCTTCAGGAATCTCAATTTCTTCATCCACATATGGTTCTGTTGGCTCTGGACCAAACTTAATTTTTGCAGGGCGTTCCCCAGGAATTGGATCTGGAATGCGAGCAGATGCAACCTCTTTTTGACTTGCTTCAGCCGGTGTTGCTTCTTTCACTGGTTCTTCGTTTGGAATTGACTCTGTTGCTTCCACAGTGGTTGCAGCCTCTGCCTCAGCCAACATTTCCTTTTGCATGACGATGGTATCAAACTTGTGAGCTTCGATTTCGTCACGGTGCTGTTTGATGTATTTATCAAGGACATTGTCTGTTTCCTTGACGCCTGCTTCGATTTCTTCAGCTTTGCGATTCGCTTGGCCAATCGTCATCTCTTTGGCGTCCTTAAAATCAAGAACTGACTCTGCCTCTTGGCCCAACTGCTGTTTATCTTCTTTTGTCATATGTTTCCTTTCTCACTAGTCGCTTGTCGACGTACTCGTTCCCCAAAGAACTGATACAAGTCAACCTTTAAGGTTCCGTTATATAATTTTCGTTTTTTATCTGCTTGTCGCCCAAATTTCTTCTCAAAATTTTCATCGCTGGTCAGGATAAATTTGCTCCAAGTCTTCAAGGGCTCAAAGACCTCTCCCATTTCAGCGTACAATTTTGTAACTCCTGCATCATCGGATAAGCGTTCACCATACGGTGGATTGGAGATAATGACCCCATTGATCTTCTCCGAGCGCAAATCTTGCACCCGCATTTGCTTAAAGGTGATATCGCTCGCAACTCCAGCTTTTTGAGCATTTTCTTTGGCAATCTCAACCATCCGCGCATCGATATCAGTTCCCATGATGTCTAGGACAAGGTTCCGATTGATTTTTTTACTAGCCTCTGTGCGAACTTCTTGAATCAGTCGATCATCCACCCAATTCCACTCTTCAAATGAGAAGGTCCGTCTCAAGCCTGGCGCTATCTGGCGAGCCATCATCGCTGCTTCGATACAGAAGGTCCCTGATCCACAAGTCGGATCAACCAAGGGCTTATCTGGATACCAATTAGAAAGTTGAAGAATGGCTGCCGCCATATTTTCCTTGATGGGTGCCCCACCCTTTTCAGTCCGATAACCTCGTTTAAACAGGCTACTGCCAGTGGTATCAATTAAAATAGTCGCTTGGTCCTTCAAGATAGAAACTTCAATTTTAAATTCTGCTCCATTTTCGATCAATGGAACGCCTTCCGGACGAGCATAGTGTTTTTGCAACTTTTTAACAACTGCCTTTTTCGAAATAGCTTGTACACTCGGTTCGTTATGCAGTTTGGATTTGACGCATTTTGCTTTTGAGATAGGGAAACGCGCTCCTAAAGGGAGATATTGATCCCAATCCAAGGCAAAAACTCCTTGAAAGAGTTCTTCAAAGGTGCGGGCAGGAAAAGATCCTACGACGATCTTGATTCGGTCAGCGGCACGCAACCAAAGATTGGTTTCGATAATCGCACGAACATCGCCTTTGAAACGAACCCGTCCATTTTCCACTTGGCAATCGTAGCCTAGCTCACGCAATTCACGTCCAACTACTGCTTCTAATCCAGCAGCAGCTGTCGCGATTAATTCAAATTGTTTTTTCATTTATTCCCCATTGTTTAAAAAAGGAGGTTGAGATTTCTCTCCCCCTCGCCACCTATATGCAATTTTCTATAAGCCATGTTTTGTTCCAGAAATGACTAGGTACCATTTCCTTCGATAATCATCTGTCTACTGTTTCCAGTCAGAATGCTATGTTCGTTTCCATGCATCCTATGCCCCGACCAAAGTTTGGGTTGCTAGCTTGAGGGGTTTACCGCGTTCCACTTTTTAGGTTTCCCTAAAAACTACGTCACTGTGGCACTTTCAGAGCTAGTAGAACTTATCCTAAGACTTAGCCCGTTCGCTCGCCGTAACTTGAACATCAAGTCCCTAGGCTTATGGATTCACCTAGCACAAACACTACAGGCATCACAGCCTGTGCTAGCATGGACTTTCCTCATGAGAGAAAGCTCTCACGCGATTATCCAAAAATTGCACGATTCATATGTTATATCTTAAAAATCACGATCAACGACTTGTTTTCCGAAGACTTCTTTTTCTAGACGATTTAAGCGTTTCAAAATATCGAAGTTTGTCGTAGTAGTGACCTGAGGAAACTCATGCTTTGGAGCAGATTCAGGAACTGATGGACTCGGAGTTGCTTGGCTCGTTTTCTTCGCTAATTCTTCACGGAGCCGAGCATTTTCTTCTTTCAATTCCTTCACTAAGGCAGCATAGGTTTCATAGTCTTTGATGACATCATCCAAAAACTCATTTACCTCAACTTTACTAAATCCACGAACTTCTTTTTTGAAATCTTGATCAAAAATATCTTTCGCAGTAAAAATAATACTTGCCATCATTCTCTCCGTTCTAGTTAATCATAATCATTATATAAAAAATGAGGAGCAAAAATCAAGGTAAATCACTTATTTTTCGTAAATTTTTTCCGCTACTTCATTTAAGTCATCAAAGTTTAATCTTTTGACCTGATACTGATCCATTTCTAGCATCATTTTGTAAAGATATTTGAGATTTGTTTCGTGTTCTGGATCGTAAAATAAATAAGCGCCATCTGTATTTTCTAACAAAAAAGTATTGTATTCTTTAAATTGGCCTGGCTGGCTATAAGAGGGATAGGCATACTTGACAAAATCAACCTGTTTAAAGCGACTAAGGAGTTCTTGATTGGCCTCATTCCAGTTCTCTCCTTGGTTTTCAAACATAAAAATCGTGGCCAACTGTATCTCGTATTCTTTTTTTAATTCCTGGGCAACCTCCAAGGCCCAGGCTTCAAAACCTAGATTACCCGTAAAAATCAGCCACTTGACGCCCTCTTCCAAAAAACGGACTAAATCCCTGCGAATCGCCTCTTTAATAATGGGAAGTCTAGGGTCCTTTGCTGTCAGAATTCCCAATTCAAATGCCTTGTATCCTGTAATCAGTAAACTATTCATTATTTCCCCTCCCTTCTTCATTTTGTGATATAATAGAGTGATGTAATTGTACCAATAAGGAGAATTATGGTCAACTATCCTCACAAACTTAGCAAGAAATCTTCTTCGCCCATCCAGAGGAAGCAAAGTGTAAACTTTGCCAATCGGGGGATGACATTTGAAAAAATGATTAATGAGAGCAATCAGTACTACCTTTCTAGAGGGCTAGCGGTGATTCATAAAAAGCCGACACCCATCCAGATTGTAAAGGTGGACTATCCTCATCGCAGTCGGGCAAAGATTGTGGAAGCTTATTTTCGCCAGGCGTCTACCACAGACTATTCTGGTGTTTATAAAGGACACTACATTGATTTTGAAGCAAAAGAGACCCAGCAGAAACAATCCATGCCGATGAAGAACTTTCATCAGCACCAGATTGATCACATGACTGCGGTCGTCCAACAGGGAGGAATTTGTTTTGTGCTCTTGCATTTTGCAAAGCTCAATGAGACCTATCTACTGCCTGCTCCTTCCTTAATCGACTTTTACAACATCGATCACGGCAGTAAATCTATGCCATTGACCTATATACAGGAAAATGGTTATCGTATCGAGACAGATTGCCTTCCAAGCGTTCCTTATCTCGATATTATCGAACAGAATCTACTAGGCGGTAATTAAATGAACAAACAAACAGTTATCCAGTGGTTAAAATATGCAGCGATTGCGGCTATTTCCTTATTTTTCCTTTTACTTATCCTGGGTGGGTTGGTATTTGGATACTATGCCTCAAAAGCACCGACTCTTTCTGAGAAAGACCTCATCGCAACAACTTCCAGTAAAATCTATGACAATCAAAACAATCTGATTGCCGACTTGGGTGCTGAGAAACGAATCAACGTAAAAACAAATGAAATCCCAACCGACTTGGTCAATGCGATTGTGGCGATTGAAGACCACCGCTTTTTCAACCACAGAGGGGTCGACTTTATTCGTATTGGAGGAGCCTTCTTCAGTAACCTCCGCGGAGGTCGCCAAGGGGGATCCACTCTTACACAGCAATTGATCAAGCTCACTTACTTCTCTACTTCTTCGTCCGACCAAACCCTATCTCGGAAAATCCAAGAAGCTTGGCTTGCGACACAATTAGAACAAAAAGCCACTAAACAAGAGATTTTGACCTACTACATCAACAAAGTCTACATGTCTAACGGTAACTACGGAATGCAAACAGCTGCTCGTAGCTACTATGCAAAAGACTTGAAGGACCTTTCTCTGCCACAAGTGGCCCTATTGGCCGGAATGCCTCAGGCACCCAACCAATATGACCCTTATACCAATCCAGAAGCTGCACTCCAACGCCGTAATCTGGTTCTTAAAGAAATGTTGGACATGAAGTCCATTACAAACGAACAGTACGAAAGTGCCGTCAATACACCTGTTACAGATGGCTTACAAAGTCTGACAGGCTCAAGCAACTATCCTGCTTATATGGATAACTACCTTAAAGAAGTCATCCAACAAGTCGAAGAAGAAACAGGCTACAATGTCTTGACAACTGGTATGGATGTCTACACCAACGTCGATACCGCAGCTCAAAAACGTCTGTGGGATATTTACAACTCTGACGAATATGTCAATTATCCAGATAATGAATTGCAAGTTGCTTCTACTATCATCGACGTGACAAACGGAAAAGTCATTGCTCAGTTGGGATCCCGTCATCAATCATCTAATGTATCCTTCGGTACCAACCAAGCTGTCGAAACGAACCGAGATTGGGGTTCTACAATGAAACCTATCTCAGATTATGCTCCCGCGATTGAACATGAAGAATATAGCTCCACTGGAGTAACCATTCCTGATACACCTTACAACTTCCCTGGTACAAATACGCAAATTTATAACTGGGATAGACAATACTATGGTAATATCAGCATGGTCTATGCTCTCCAACAATCCCGTAACGTTCCTGCGGTCCGGGCCCTCGAAAAAGTTGGTTTGAAGAAGGCTCAAAAATTCTTGAGCAGCATCGGAATCGATTATCCAGAAATGGTATATGCAAATGCCATCTCAAGTAATACCAGCGACTCTAGCAACAAATACGGGGCTAGCAGTGAGAAAATGGCCGCTGCTTATGCAACCTTCGCAAATGGCGGTACCTATTACAAGCCACAATATGTGAATCGGGTTGTCTTTAGCGATGGTACAACGAAGAACTTTGATACCTCTGGAACACGAGTGATGAAAGAAGCTACAGCTTACATGATGACAGATATGTTGAAATCAGTTATCACAGCTGGTACAGGATACAATGCAAATATCTCTGGTCTTTATCACGCTGGTAAAACAGGTACCTCTAACTATGCCGACAACGAATTAAAAAAACTGACCAAAGACTACAATTACTCAAGCATTGTGACACCTGATGAATTGTTTGTGGGTTACACCACGCAATATTCTATGGCTGTATGGACAGGATATACCAATCGCTTGACTCCAGTCCTAGATGATGGAATCAAAGTCGCGACGGATGTCTACAAACAAATGATGCTGTATTTGTATGAGCAATACGGATCAGGTAGCGAAGACTGGACCCAACCAAGTGGCGTATACCGTAGCGGTTCCTACCTCTATCTCAATAATGGTAAGAACAACTACAATTACTACTATTATGAGCCAAGCTATACAGTTGAAGAAACGAGCGAATCAACAGAAGACAGCTCAAGTTCATCTAGCTCAGAAGAAAATTCTGAACACACAGAATCATCTTCTAAAGAGAATGAGCAAAATCACTAATTAGACCATACTATATTAATAAAACACGATTGTTCTTAAACAATCGTGTTTTTTATGTATATTATTTAGAAGCCAAGGCACCCATCGGATCCCAAGGAGCTAGGACAATCGGTTCTGCCTCATAAGCAGCCAATTCTTCCGCCGTCAACAGTTCCTTGCGGACGACGATTTGGTAGGTGTATTCGTCCATCCAGGCATCAGAAGCTACAAAGTAGCCATCTGTTCCGACTTTATCTCCCCAAGAATTCTCAACCTTCCATTTGAGAGAGCGTCCAGCTTCGTCCAGATCCACACCAGTCAAGACCATGGCATGGGTCATGAGACTTTCCGCATAATCTAAACGCCCTGCCTTATCTTGAGTCAGCTGGATATCCATTCCCGCTTCAAAATCGTAGACATCTGTCGCAAGGATTCCAGCTTTCCGGTTGCTGACTTGGCCGACATCCGATCCAAACCAAACAGTTTCCCCAGCTTTCATTTGGGAAATGGCCAATTCTTTCAAGCGCTCCATCGGAACGTTGAGGTAGCGGACTTCCCGGCTACCGACCACATTCCCCAGCATCTCAACTGTGTAGGACTGGCCATAAGGCTTGTCTGCCGTTGGCGCATTGATAACAGAAACGTAGTCCTCCAACTGAAGATCCACATATTTTTTGTAAAAACTTTGAGGTGTCAAGCCAGACTCTGTGTGGAAGTTATTGTCCTTATCGCGATAAGAGAAACTAAATGTACGAGGGGGCAAGCCCAGTGACATAGCTAAGAAATTAAAGATTTCTTGGAGGAGCTCTTCTTTCTTGCTTTGAAGCGTTGCTTGATTTGCTCCAGTCGCAAGCAATTCGCGCAGGATCTGCGCATCTTGACGCAACAATTTGTTTAAGTAGGTATTGAGCTCCCGGCTATTGCTAGATGAGATAGATTCTGGATAGACAGACTTGGGTACGACCCCATATTTTTCAAAAAGGGAAACGACCATATCCCATTGACCACCATCTTGTTGAGGGGTTTGAAGGAGGAAGGCCACCTTGCGGCTGGTCAAATCCTGGTCCGCTGTCGCAATGATTTGTTCCAAGAACCAGTTGGATTTTTCGTACTTGTCCCAGAAGAAGGTATGAGCTTGAGACAACTCAAAATCCTCTAATTGGAAGCTGGCAATCATTTTATGACGGAAGGTATTCAGAGCCGCAAACATCCAGCAACGACCTGAAGCTTTCTGGTCCGTCACCTTGTCCTTGGTTAAATCAAGAGAAAAGACGGGTGTATTTTCAACTGCACTTTTGCGTGTCTCTAAAGCTGCATGAATCCCATTGTGGGTGATGGCATTTTCAAGAGCCACAAATTTCACATTTGCTTGGTAATTCGCATAGAGTTGATCTGTAAATTCTTGTGTTAATTCTGACATAAGATTCTCCTTTGTAAAGCTACTTACCATTATAGACCATTGGCTAAAATCTTCAAGTAAAAATTGTTTTAAAGGTCAGAAGAATGGATAGTGTAGATTATTTGATCTCCGACATAGCCTTTTCTGGCAACAGCATTTGGGAGAGTAGCTAGATATTGCATCCCAGCTTTTTCCATAACCCTTCCCGAAGCAGGGTTCAAACTGACATACTTGGCCTGAATTTCCTTGAATCCCACCTCTACCAACAAAAAGTGTAAAACAGTCTGGAGGGCTTCTGTCATCAGACCTTGACCCCAGAAGTTCTTCCCTAGAATATAGCCGACTTCACACAGTTCTTTTTGTGGATTCTGAGAAACGACACTGATATCACCTATCACTTGTGTGGGATCATCTTTCTTGCAAATCGCCCATTTGTAGGTGTTTTCCTCTTGGTAATAAAGGAGCCATCTCTCAATTGAAGCTTGAGTCACTTGAGGATTTGTATGGGGATCCCAAGTCACATATTTAAGATTATCTGTATCAGACGCCCAATTTTCAAACATTGCCTTTGCATCCTCTACAACAAAGCGTCTTAGTAATAAACGCTTGGTCTTCAGTTCAATAGTACCCAATTTTCTCATTCTCTTTCCTCCTATCCTGTTTTAAAAAAGTCGGCTCAACCGACTTTTCTTTCCTATCAACGCCAGAAGGTATCAAATACCGTAATCGGTAGATGGCGTTTGTGTTGGCCTTTGTGCCACCAGTTTTCAATGGTTGCTTGAGCTTCCGGGCTAACTGATTTTCCTTCTAGGTAGTCATCAATTTCTGCATAGGTCACCCCAAGAGCTACTTCGTCAGCGATACCTGGCTTCTCCTCTTCCAAATCCGCAATCGGTACCTTTTCATACAAGGCTGGATCAGCTCCCAGTGCCTGAAGCAACTGCTTGCCTTGGCGCTTGTTAAGGCGGTAGAGAGGCAGAATATCGGCTCCGCCATCTCCAAACTTGGTAAAGAATCCTGTGATATTTTCGGCTGCATGGTCTGTCCCAATGACGGCTCCACTATAGGCACCTGCCAAGGCATACTGAGCAATCATCCGGCTCCGTGCCTTGATATTGCCCTTGTTAAAGTCTGAGACATCCGTTCCTGTCGCTTCGACAGCACGCTCCATGGCATCGACCGATTCCTTGATGTTCACGACCAGGCTGACGTCTGGCTGGATGAAGGCCAAGGCCTTTTGGGCATCTGCTTCATCTGCTTGGACACCGTAGGGCAAGCGGACTGCAACAAACTGATAACTAGCATCTCCAGTCTCTGCCCGCATTTCCTCCATGGCTAATTGAGCCAGGCGACCTGCTAGGGTCGAGTCCT
Organism: Streptococcus sp. bf_0095; assembly: GCF_004166885.1. Classification (GTDB taxonomy): domain Bacteria; phylum Bacillota; class Bacilli; order Lactobacillales; family Streptococcaceae; genus Streptococcus. Next base: position 29,284 of record NZ_RCYU01000005.1, read on the forward strand.
GTCCTCCCGAAATTCCTAAGACAAAGGTCTTTAGAAAAGGATGTTTTTGCAGGTAGTCCTTCAAAAAATCAATCGACCGGCGAATCTCTTCTTGAGGATCAATGACTGGCTTGACCCCTAATTGGGCAATAATGTCTTCTTGTAGGCTCATTCTTCTTCACCTCCCAAGGCTTTCTGACGCATTTGATCAATGAGGTCCATCTTATCTTGCCATACATCCTTGGCCAAGTCCACTGGGTAATGTTGTGGATTGAGGACACGTTTGTACTCATCCCAGAGCTTGTCAAATTCCTTCCGAGCATAGGATTGGATATCCATCAAAGCTGGCAATTCGTAGACTAGTTTCCCATCTTTGAAAATATCGACCAAGAGCGGGATGGCATCAAAATCTCGAACTGTCTTCTTGATATAGGTATAGGTCGGATGGAACATCTTAATTTCTGTCAGTTCATTGACATCTACTCCATCATAAGTAATGTAATCCCCTTCAGATTTTCCTTTTTCCCGACTGGTAATCCGCCAAACTTGTTTCTTCCCTGGGGTTGAAACTTTTTCAGCATTGTTAGAAAGCTTGATGGTATTTCGCATTTGACCATTGTCGTCTTCGATAGCAACAATCTTATAGACTGCTCCGAGCGCTGGTTGGTCATAGGCTGTGATCAACTTAGTTCCGACACCCCAGACATCAATCTTAGCCTTTTGCATCTTCAAGTTGAGGATGGTGTTCTCATCCAAATCATTTGAAGCATAGATCTTCGCTTCTGTGAAACCAGCTTCATCCAACTGTTGGCGAACCTTTTTCGAGATGTAGGCAATATCTCCAGAGTCAATCCGCACTCCTAGGAAGTTGATACGATCGCCCATCTCACGCGCCACCTGAATCGCAGCTGGAACTCCGATGCGCAACGTATCATAGGTATCCACCAGGAAGACACAGTTGCGATGGGTCTCAGCATAGGCCTTGAAGGCTTTATAATCATCGCCATAGACCTGCACCAAGGCATGGGCATGTGTCCCAAGGACAGGGATGTCAAAGAGTTTTCCTGCACGTACGTTACTGGTTCCGCTAGCGCCTCCAATAACGGCTGCACGGGTTCCCCAAATAGCCGCATCCATTTCGTGCGCTCTACGAGTTCCGAACTCCATCAAAGGTTCGTCTTCGATCACAGCCTTGATCCGAGCGGCTTTTGTGGCAATCAAGGTTTGGAAATTGACAATATTGAGGAGGGCCGTTTCAACCAACTGACACTGGGCAAGCGGTCCTTCTACTTGGACAATCGGCTCATTGGCAAAGACCAGGTCCCCTTCTTTGGCAGAACGAACAGTCAATTCCATTTTAAAATTTTTCAAGTAATCCAAGAAGGCTCCTTCGTAGCCTAAGGATTCTAAGTAGGCAATATCCGACTCTGAAAAACGTAGATTCTTCAAATAGTTGACAATGCGCTCAAGACCTGCAAAGACGGCATAGCCATTTTTGAAGGGTTGCTGGCGGAAATAGGCTTCGAAGACCGCCTTTTTATTGTGGATGCCTTGCTCAAAGTAAACCTGCATCATATTGATTTGGTACAAATCAGTATGGAGAGTTAAACTATCATCTGGGTACATGTTTGATCCCTCTTCTTTTTTTACGTCATGGTACCAGTCACGCTCTGTCAACTGGCACAGTCCAAAATAATTTTAAACACATTATAGCACATTTTAAGCAGGACCACATGAGTTTAATCCGGGTTAAGCCTCATTTTTATCGTAAAAAAGAAGGGATCTTCGCCTCTTTCCATCAGACGAACATCCCTTTCTTCTCTCTTATTCTTCGTGTTCAGTAATATATTTATAAGCTTCTTGACCGGCGACAGCGCCATCCCCAACCGCTGTGGTGACCTGACGAAGATCTTTTTGGCGGACATCTCCAACCGCAAAGACACCCGGCACGGAGGTCTTCATATGATCATCAGTGATCACCCAACCTTGGTCGTCTAGAATACCGAGGTCTTTGGCAAAGTCACTGACAGGATCCAAGCCCACATAGATAAAGACACCACCAGCTGCTTGCTCGCGAACCTCACCAGTTTGAACATCTTTTAAGACCAGACTGGTCACACGGTTGTCCCCTTTGATCTCTTCGACCACTGTATTCCAAGCAAAGTGAATCTTTTCATTGGCAAAAGCTCGGTCTTGAAGAACTTTTTGGGCACGTAGGGCATCGCGTCGATGAACAATGGTAACAGACTTAGCAAACTGAGTCAGGAAGATTGCCTCTTCAACCGCAGAATCTCCTCCACCAACAACCATGAGGTCTTCATCTCGGAAGAAGGCGCCATCACAGACAGCGCAATAAGAAACCCCACGACTATTTAATTCTTCTTCACCTGGAACTCCCAACAAGCGATGGTTAGAACCAGTCGCAATAATAACGGTCTTGGCTTGCAAGAGGCCATCATCTGTCGTAATTTCCTTGTAGCTTCCTTGATCCACAATGTTTTCAGCTCTACCGAACAAGTGTTCCACACCTAGGGCTTCTAGAGGTTCAAACATCTTTTCAGCCAATTCAGGTCCACTGATATTGGCATAGCCTGGATAATTCTCGATATCGGACGTATTGTTCATCTGTCCGCCAGGAATTCCAGCTTCTAACAAGGCAACCTTTAGATTGCTGCGGGCTGCATACAAGGCTGCAGTCATTCCCGCAGGTCCTGCGCCGATAATCAGTGTATCATACATAAGCTTCTCCTTTTGTTGTAACTATCTTGATTCTAACTCCAATTGAACCATTTTGCAATTATCTTGCTCGAAGAATAAACAGAACTCCGATAACTGCAAAGGTAAGAACTGGAATTGTCATAATATCAATTAATAAAATATCATAGAGGTGTAACTGGCGTTCCTTAGCTGTTTTATCCGTCTTACGAGCCGCTCGCAAGCCTATCCAAATAGCTGAAGCAACCAACACCCCAATTGAAGTGATGATTAGGCTCTCGATATAGAGAGATAGCAATTGGTTTAACATAAGATCTCCTTAGTATCCAAGATTGGAATGAGGGGACGAGATGCCGATTCGTTTCGTTCACCATTGGATCAACTTGAAACTTCTATCTATGCGGAAAAATGAACTACTAATAATCCTCTTTTCCTGAGGCACCTACTCAAAGAAAAATCCGAGTCTGAAACATCGCGTTCCAGACTCGAGCTCTTATATATTATATCAAACAAATGTTCGTTTGTAACTAGCAAAGAATTCTTTTGTCCGCTCTTCTTTAGGAGCTTTCATAATCTCTTCTGGTGTCCCAGATTCAATAATTTTCCCCTTGTCGAGGAACAAGACCTTGTCTGCCACCTGGGAAACAAAGCTCATATCATGACTGACCAGAATCATGGTTTGACCTGCCTGAGCTGCTGCTGCAATGGCTTTTTCTACCTCTCCGACCAATTCCGGATCGAGGGCTGAAGTTGGCTCATCCAATAAGAGGACTTCTGGCTTCATGGCTAGGGCACGTGCCAAGGCCACCCGCTGTTTCTGCCCTCCTGACAAATGACGAGGGTAATGGGTTTCGCGGTCCGACAGACCGACTTTTGCGAGTTCTTCTTTGGCAATCTTGGTCGCTTCCTGGTCGGATAAGCCTTTGACGACGACCAAACCTTCCTTGACGTTGTCCAAGGCTGTCTTGCGGCTGAAAAGATTAAACTGTTGAAAGACCATAGCTAGCTTTCTTCGAAGGGTCAGGATATCGTCCTTGCTGATGTTTTCAAAGTCTACCTTTTCCCCATTGATCTCAATGCTGCCACTATCCGGAGCTTCCAGATAATTCAAACTTCTCAAGAAGGTTGATTTCCCAGCTCCAGAAGAACCGATCAAAGCAACAACTTCCCCTTTTTGAACTTCCAAATCGAGATGGTCTAGGACCACTTGACCGGAAAAAGATTTTGATAATTGTGAAATCCGAATCATGCTGCTCGTTCCTCCTCTTGCAAGGTTTGGGTAACAACTTTTGGATCTTTGATAGAGAGTACCTGTTCGATCCAACGTCCCAATTGTTCAATCAAAATATTAATGGCCCAGTAGATCAATGAAACAGAGATAAAGCGCTCGAAGTAGCGACTGTCATTCCCCGACATAATCTTGGCTTGGGCAAAGATTTCCAAAACACCTGCATAAAAGGCCAGGGAAGTCCCCTTGGTCAAACCAATCAAAGAGTTGATCAAGGTCGGAGTCGCAACCACGGCTGCATTTGGAATAATAATCCGACGATAAACTTGGGCATTGGTCATCCCGAGACTCTTCGCTGCTTCGATTTCTCCCGCATCAACAGACAAAATCGCAGCCCGAATGGTCTCACTGGCATAGGCCGCCTCATTGAAGGCAAAGGCCACAATGACAAATAAATGGGCTGGTACATCGTTGATATTAAAGGCTGTCCCATATTGTTGGTTAATGGCCTTCAATAGGAGCGGGATTCCATAGTAGGTCAGCATCAACTGAACCAAAATTGGTGTCCCTCTTAAAAAACTCACAAACAAGGCTTGGATCGGGTAAAGGATTTTTACCCGATTGATTTTGACAATGGCAAACAATAGGGCTAGCAATAAACCAAAAAAGGCTCCTGCCAAGGTTAACAAAATCGTATTTGGAAGCTCTTTTAAAATTCCTGGAATTGCTTCAAAAACGACGCGTAGGTTAAAGATTTCTCCTTCTGGTATCCATTTTAAAAACTCTTCGTACCAGCCGGATGCCAGATAAGTAGTTGTAAACATCTTCGTTACTTCCTCCCTCGATAATGAATCATTCTATCATATTTACAGTTAAAATACTGAGTTTTGCTATTGATTGTTCGTAAATCATGCTTCAGGTCTGATGTGATCTCAAGCAAGCATCTTCTTTAAGAGCAAAAAATAGACTATCTATAGATAGTCTATCACAAAATAAATCAGCGACCAAATAGTTAATTTTTATGGAAATCTTTAAATTTCTTTATCACTAAAAGGTTTGACGTTTGGCCTTTCTTTCTGCCCGACCACGAGCACGATTCTCAGCTCGCTTAGCTTTACGACGTTTCTCGTCCACAGCCCATTTGATTTTTTTCTTGTAGCCTGGTTTGATTTTTTTCTTTTTCTTCTTGACCAAGCCGATCATCTCAATATCGAGTTTTTCTTGGCGTTTTTCACGATTAGCCCGACGGTCCCGGTCATAGGTATCCTCGATAGCTCCAGCCTTCAAGACCTTAGGGAAAAACTGGATGCCTAATTTTTCAAGCTCCCGAATGTCTGAGTCATCACTCGGTTGATAGAGGGTGATCGCTGTACCAGGAAGACCATTCCGACCAGTCCGGCCAACACGGTGAACAAAGAAGGATAAGTCTTGTGGAATAGCATCGTTGATGACATGACTGACCCCTTCAATATCAATACCACGCGCTGCCAAGTCCGTCGCCACGATATATTCAAAATCCAGGTTTTTGACTTGGTTCATGATGCGCTTACGCTCCCGCGGAGGAACCCCTCCATGGATTTTAGCGACCTTAAGCCCCTTCTCTACCAGAAAAGCATGCAAATCGTCCGCTCTATCCTTGGTGTTCACAAAAATCATAGCTAGATAAGGTTGAAGAGCCTGGGTTAGTTGATAGACTTGCTCATTCTTATCTCGCCCTTTTGTCGATACCAACCAGTTATCAATGGTGTCCGAGATCACCGTTTTGGTTTTGATCTGCTCCATGACAGGGTTAGACAAATATTTCTTCAAGAAGGGTTGTAACTTTTGTGGAATCGTTGCTGAGAAGACTAAAAACTGAAGCTTCTTTGGAAGACTGGATGCAATCTTGTCTACCGTCGTCAAAAAGCCCATATCGAGAGTCATATCCGCCTCATCAACCACAAAAGTGTGAGCCTTATGAATAGCCAAGTCTCCAGAAGCGACCAAATCATAGATCCGTCCAGGTGTCCCAATGACAATATGGGGTTGGGCTACTTGGAGCTTATCGATTTGACGAGCCTTATCAGTTCCCCCAACGTAGTTGGCAATCCGAATTTCTTTTTCACAATGGCTAGCAATCTGACGAGCCGCTTGGTAAATCTGTGTGGCCAATTCCCGACTAGGCGCTGTAATGACCACTTCGACATTGCTACTATCCTCATTTAAGGTTTGAAAAATTGGTAAGAGGAAAGTATGGGTCTTCCCTGATCCTGTTTTAGATTCACCGACCAGATCACGGCCTGCTAAAACAATCGGGATCAGCTTTTCTTGAACTTCTGTTGCTTCGATAAAATTAATCTCTTTTAAGGCCTCTTGGATATAGTCCTTAAACTTAAAATCTGTAAATTTCATTCTCTTATCCTTTCATCATCTCCACTATTATATCAAAAAACTCCTCTTCCCGCTCTTCTTTTGGACAGCAATTCCTAGCCAGCGAAAAAGGCTGAGATAGCAATCCCAACCTTTTATGATTCATGGCTTATGAATTGATCAAATAGTAGATCAAGAGGGTCAAGGCGCTCATTCCTGCACCAACACTCCAGAGAAAGGCATCGACCTTCCACTCAGACCATTTAGGTCCATTACCTGACAGACCACCTAATTCTAAATGGTGATGGAAAGGCGTCATGCGGAAGATCCGGCGTCCTTCCCCTGTCCGTTTTTTCGTCCATTTGAAATAGGACACCTGGAGCATGACAGAGCTAGTCTCAAAGACGTAGACAATCCCAATCAAGAGCAAGGTCCACTCTACGTGGAGAGCCATGGATAGAGTCGCAAGCATCCCACCTAGGGCTAGGCTTCCAACATCTCCCATGAAAATCTTGGCCGGCTTGTGGTTGTAGACGAAGAAACCTAATAGAGCTCCAATCATACTAATCGTTACAAAAAGGATATCGATTCGTCTTTGCCAAACAGCGATGATGGAATAAGCGATCAAGCTGATGGTTACCGAAATACTTGCCAAGCCATCAATCCCGTCCGTTAAGTTGACTGCATTTGAAAAACCAACCAACCAGAACAAGGCAAAGACAATATAGAAATGTCCCAAATAGACATCCCAACCAAAGACATTGAGAAGACTACCAGCTCCATGGCGTTCAGAGAAGAGATAGAAAATGATCCCTCCCAACAATTGCAGGGCTAATTTTTGCTTGGGATTCAGCCCTTCATTAATCTTACGAAAAACTTTTAAGAAGTCATCTAAGAAACCGACGATTCCATACAAGACCAAAATAAAGAGAATTAATTGAACAGGTCGCGTAAAGTTCCCAGTTAAAAAGCTAAAAACAAGGGTGACAAAGACTGAAGTGATCAAGAAGACCACTCCCCCCATAGTAGGAGTGCCCGCCTTGGCTTTGTGTTGCTTCACATCTTCGTGCATTTGTTGCCCCGAAATATGGGCCCGTTGATAGAAACGGATAAAGGCAGGAATGCCAATAACCGTCAGTATAAAGGATACTACTAGGGTAGCAAGTAACATATCAATCTCCTAATGTAATTGTTATTTTCTTCGTCTTCTTTAAAGCAGTTTCTACTTTGACGTTTTGTTTGCTCACACGAGAACCTTCCCCTTTATAGGTGACCTCAATGCCCGTCCATTCCGCAAATTTATCAACATTTTCCTTGGTCCAGCCATACATATCAGGAACTGAATCCAAATCATCTGTCAACAATAATACTTGCTCATTTGCCTTTAATTTTGTTCCTGCTGAAACTGACATCTTTTTAATATTTTTTCCAGTTCCTAGGACGACAGGCTGGATCAGATTGCGACGCAGTTCATCTGCGAAGCCACCTGGACTGATGGTCTGCTTCAACTTCAATTCTTTCGACAAGGATTCTGCCGACGGCATCTTATAGGTATCCTCTTTCGTGACCCCATCTAAGGCCTTGGTTTCTGATACCAGATTCAATTCATCCTTCAAAGCAACCGCATCTTCTAGAACTGGATTAACCAGTTCTTGCCAACTCTTTGGACTAAAGCTGACTTCAGGCTGTTGAACCGTCACATACATAATGAAATCTGGATCTTCAGCCGGTGTCATGACAACAATCGAGTTGATATTGTCATTTTCGCCTTCCAAATATCCATTAGCTGTTGCAATTTGGGCCGTCCCTGATTTGACAGCAACATTTTGTCCAGCTACTTGAATAATAGGACCATCCGACGAGTAGAGAGTACCGAATTGAGGATCGGTCCCTACCGTAATCATGTAATTACGAGTCTGCTGAGCAGCTGAAGCAGAAACTGGATTGCCGACGACCTCTCTTTGTGATTTACGAGCGGATTCATGCTTGCCGTCGTAGATCGCACTGATAAATTTAGGCTCTAACATTTCCCCATCATTGGCAATGGCAGAGAATGCTCGCAACATCTGCGTTTGAGTAACGGATATCCCCTGACCAAAAGAAGACATGGCTTGAGTGACATAGTTATCACCTGGCAAGCCTCCAAAACTTTCGTCTCCCATACCAAAACGCGTAGGAAGTCCAAATTTAAAGAGAGTGAGGTAATTCATCCAAACATTATTGCCCATCTTCTGTTCAAGCTTGGTCATCCCAATGTTACTTGAATAGGCGAAACCTTGGGCAATATTCATATAGCGACCTTCTGACAAGCCCATATTAATTTCCCAGTCTTTGATGATCGCGTCTTTTACTTGCAGTTCGTTATTGTAATATACCTCATTATAGGCTGGGAAAGTCCCATGATCAATCGCTGCGGCCAAGGTCATGACCTTCATAGTCGAACCTGGTTCGTACTGATCCTGGTAAAGAATCGTATTCCAAGTTCTCAAATTCTTGATATCCAGACCTTCTTTGGTATCTGCATTATAGGTAGGACGTTGAGTAGTCGCCAGGATTTCCCCTGTTTTGGCACTCACTAGGGTCGCACTGACAAATTTGCCTTTTACCTTTTCTTGGAATACATCCATTCTGGTTTCGAGATAGGTTTGCAGTTCTGCAGAAAGGGTTGTATAAACATCCTTTCCATCTTCTGTCTTCACGGCAACCTTGTCTGATCCCGGCACAATATTTCCGTTACGATCCTTTTCATAGGTCACAACTCCATCCTGACCACCCAAGATACGATCCAAGGATTTTTCTATTCCCGTTGTTCCCTGCAGGGTTTTATTGCCTTCTTTATCTTCTACCAATTGAGCTTGACCGATAAATTGAGAGGCAAAGGTCCCATTTTTATAACTCCGGTTTGGACTCGTCGTAAAATCAACACCTTTAATGTTGGCAGCTTCTAATTCACTCCGGATAGCATCCATATTGCTATAGCTGATATCGTTCCCCGCCGCACCAAAAGAAACTTGGTTGAGCTTCTTTTGAGACAGTTGTTGGACGACATAATCTTTTTCCATCCCCAAATAACGATTAAAAACGTCCGCTACTTGGTTGTATTGGCTTTCTTCAACGTATAAAACTTCACCTTTTGCTGATTTATAAGTTTTGTCGATGATAGCATAAACATTATAAGTCGTCGCATCTTCAGCAATGACAGCTCCATTTCGATCATAAATTGTTCCTCGTTTGGCTGGAACAATCTCAGTTTTCTGATGGACCTGATGCGATAACTCAGATAAATTTTTTCCAAATTTGCTATCTGTGCCAATAATGACTGCAAAATTAATAAGAAAAATGAAGAAAACAAGAATGGAAAGCAAACTTAAATTCTTAGCTACTTGCCGACGATTTTGGTCTGGAAGTTTCCTTTTTTTAAGGGAATAACGAATGATTTTCTTCTTTAATTTACTCATCGCTACTTGAACTCACCACTTTTCGATTTTCTTTTTGGAGGGTCATCCCCTGAGAACTAGCTAACTTAGACAAGCGTTCATATCGAGTCAACTCATTAACTTCTTGTCGGATATCTTCTAGTTCAGTCTCTTTTGTTTTTAGTTCCGTATTGAGGTTTGTCAAATCGCTTTGAACTTGTAGAATCCGCGTCTGCATAAAAATAATACTGACAGCGAGAATAATCCCTGTTAGGACAATCGAGCCATAAAAAGCTTTTTCTACTCTTGTAAAGCGACGAATACGATCTTGCAATTGACTGCCCCGAGATCGTAATGGTTGATCTGCCATGTTTATTTCCTCTTACTTATGAATTTTTCGAGCAACCCGCAATTTTGCAGAATGAGCTCGGTTGTTCTTCTCTAACTCTTCTTGGCTTGGAAGAATCGGTTTTCGAGAGACTAATTCCATTTTTGGTTTTAGGTCCTCTGGGATGAAAGGCAAGCCCTTCGGTACTTCTACTGTAGAAGCTTCTTTAAACAATTGTTTGGTCAAACGATCTTCCAAGGAATGAAAGGTAATGACTGAGATACGACCACCAACTGCCAATAAATCCATGGCCTGCTGGATTGATTCATCCGCCGCTCCCAATTCATCGTTGACTTCAATTCGAATCGCCTGGAAAATTTGTTTGGCTGGATGCCCCTTTTTCTTTAGTTCCTTAGCCGGTTTTGCCGATTTGATGATTTCAGCCAATTCTGTCGTCGTTTCAATCGGTTTTACCGCACGCGCTTGTTCGATCTTTCTAGCAATTTGCTTGGAAAACTTATCTTCCCCATACTTGAAAAAGATTCGGACTAGATCGTGGTAATCATAGTTGTTGACCACGTCATAAGCCGTCAAAGAGGCTTCTTGATTCATCCGCATGTCCAAGGGAGCATCTTTTTTATAAGAAAAACCGCGAGACCGCTCATCTAACTGGGGACTAGAAACTCCTAAATCATAACAGATTCCATCAATCTCATTGACTCCCAATTCTTGGAGACGTGCTTGAAGATTCCGGAAATTGTCTTTGATGAAGGTTACCATGCCCTTTTCAACATAAGGAGCTAATCGTTTCTCCGCATTATCAATCGCATGCTGATCCTGGTCAAAGGCATATAAATGTCCTTTTTCACTTAATTGACTTAATAAATATTCGCTATGGCCAGCTCCACCTAGAGTGGCATCCACATAGATTCCATCTGGCTTTACATCCAGCATATCAATCGTTTCATGGAGCAAGACCGTTACATGATGAAATTCTTTACTCATATCCTATCTATTTTACCACAAATCTGACCAGGATGCACTTGAGATTCTCTTCTCTATCTGCTCATCATTTTCGGATAAAAAGTCCCTATTCTTCAAAAGCTCATCCTATCAACCAATAGACCGAGAGAAGCAATTTGTGATACAATAATTCCATGAAAGATAAGAAATACCTCCTCCTTGGCCTGCTAGTGGCCGATCTAATTGCAGTCTACTTTTTCCTACGCACCCCTGTCCCTTGGATTTTTTGGACAGCAACCTTCGTTCTTGCCGTCTCCATTTGGATTTTTAAAAATCAATGGAAAAACTACAAAAATAGAGATAAGGATTCAGAGTAGCCCATATAGAACAAGAAAACTCGATCAGTTCAACTTCTGATCGAGTTTTCTATTGTCTATTTATGAATTGGGATCATCCAAACTACGGCCGTGCAAACCTTTCTCTCGTTGTACTTGGCGTAGTTTCTCAGGTGTCACATCGTTACCTTCTTCGTCCACCACTTTAATTCCTTCGATATGGTGGCGAACGGAGCGACGGTATCCTTCAATGTATTCTTCACGAAGTTTTGCTTGTTCCACTTCTTCTTCTGGCGTCAAACCTTCAGTTTTTTTCTTTTTAGCAAGCTCATTGATGCGAGCGATTTTTTCAGGTGTCATAATAAGACCTACTTTCTACCTGTCATCAGGTACTTATTTTGTGTTCAATTGGTTGAAGGCTGCAACATTATTAGCTTTCGCTACAAGGCCTGCAAGAAGGGCCAGACGGTTGTTTTTAACAGCCTCATCTTCTGCCATTACCATGGTATTGTCAAAGAAATCATCGATGATTGGGCTAAGAGCAAAGAGTTGAGCCAATTTGTCACTAGCTGCACCAGTCAATTCAAGCTCTTCAATCGCTTTGGCAAGAGCTTTTTCTTGATCATTTTCAAAGAGACTAGCATCGACTGCTACTGAAGCATCTGCTTTTTCTGCCAAGTTGAAGGCACGAGAGAGGGACTCAACAGCCGCCTTGTAACCATCGGTCTTCGCAACTTCTGAAAGAGCTTCAGCTGCTTCCAGCATATCAGCCACGACAAAGTTTGAACCAGCAAGAACAGCATCTTTGATATCTTTTGGTGTGCGTCCCATCATCTTGTCCACACGCGCCTTGATGAAGTTGAGCACTTCTGCTTGATTGTCATAAGAAAGGCTATCAAATGAAAGTCCATAAAGGCTGTCAATCAACTCATCCATAGGAATATTCCACCCAAAGGCATCCAAGATCCGAACAATCCCTTGTGTTGCACGGCGAAGCGCATATGGGTCATTGGAACCTGATGGAATCAAGCCAACTGAGAAGAAGGAAAGAAGGGTATCCAATTTATCCGCAAGGGCAAGAATGGCACCAACCTTAGTCTCTGGAAGAGCTCCGTCTGCTGAATCAGGAAGGTAGTGCTCACGGATAGCTGTCGCTACTGCTGCATCTTCACCAGCGAGAAGGGCATATTTTTCACCCATGATTCCCTGCAATTCATCGAACTCTCCAACCATACCCGTCAAGAGGTCAAATTTATAGATTTCAGCTGCACGAGCTACGGCTGCCTTTTCTTCTGCAGTCAAACCAGCTTGCTCAGCTAGTGACGCTGCAATGACACCAGCACGCGCCATGTGTTCAGAAAGAGAACCAATTTTTTCATGGAAGGTTACGTGTGCCAATTTAGCAACCAGGTCTTCAATCTTAAGTTTTTGGTCTTCACGCCAGAAGAATTCACCATCTTCAAGACGTGCCACCAATACTTTTTCATTTCCTCGAACAACATTTTCCAAGTGCTCAGCGTTCCCATTACGGACGGAGATGAAGTTTGGTTTCAGCTGACCATCCAGGTCACGTACCACAAAGTACCGTTGGTGCGTTTCCATTGAGGTCACCAAAACTTCTTCTGGAACATCCAAATATTTGGTGTCGAAGCTTCCCATAAAGGCCGTTGGGTATTCGACCAAGTTCAAGACTTCATTCAAAAGGCCTTCTTCGATTTGGACTTTTACTCCTTCTGCAGCCTCGATAGCCTTGATTTGCTCACGAATCATGTTTTCACGTTCTTTGCTATCCGCAATCACGTAAACGGTACGAAGGTCTTCTTCATAAGAATCCGCATTGGTAATTTCCACTTCATGTCCAAGGAAACGGTGTCCACGACTCACACGACCTGACTGGATATCCAAGAAATCAAGGTCAAGCGCTTCATCACCCAAAAGAACAATCAAGGTGTGAACTGGGCGAATGTATTCAAAGGTGTTGTTAGCCCAGTGCATGCTAACAGGGAAGGTCATTGAAGCAAGCACTTCTGGAAGGCCAGCCAAGACTTCTTTGGCAGGTTTTCCAGCTTCGTGCTTCGTAACATAAACGTACTCTTCCCCTTTGACTTCACGAAATTCGATATCATCTACTGTCAAGCCTTTCCCGCGGACGAATCCTTGCGCTGCTTTTGAGAAGTTTCCATCTGCATCCAAGGCGATTTTCTTAGAAGGTCCTTTAAAATCTTCAGTCAAATCCGATTGTTGATCCGCCAAACCAATCACACGAACAGCCAAACGGCGTGGTGTTGAGAATGTTTGAATGCTTTCGTATGAAAGTCGGTTGTCATCCAAGAAGGCTGCCATTTTTTCACCCAGTTGTTTTTCACTTGGTGTGACAACGTAGGCCGGCAACTCTTCAAGTCCAAGTTCTACTAATAAGTTTTTTGTCATGTTTTTTCTCCGAAAAATATCTTTTTTTCCAGTTTGCCTTATGTGATTGGCACGCAAGCAACCGACTTCGTCGTTTCATTGCTAAAATTGGAGCCTAAAGTCTCCAATTTTGCCTGGTATCGTTAGTTTCTCTAACGATACCTTTATCACTGCGGCAACTGGTTCTGTAGGATTGCTCGATCAGCCAATCCCATCTAATACGCTCTCTTTATTCTTCCTCTTCTGCTAGGAGTTTTGCGCGTGTGGCTTCGTCGAGAAGTGGGTAACCAAGTTTCTTGCGTTCTGCGACGAAGGTTTTGGCTACGACACGAGCCAAGTTACGGATGCGGGCAATGTAGCCAGCGCGTTCTGTAACAGAAACAGCACCACGAGCATCAAGCAAGTTGAAGGTGTGTGAGCATTTCAAAACATAGTCATAGGCTGGGTGAACAAGGCCCAATTCCAAAGCACGTCCTGCTTCTTTTTCAAATTTCTCAAAGTTTTCAAGCAACATATCTTGGTCAGAAACTTCAAAGCTGTATTTTGAGTGTTCATATTCTGGTTGAAGGAAGATTTCTCCGTATTTAACACCTGGAGCCCACTCGATATCATAGACTGAGTCTACTTCTTGGATGTAAGAAGCTAAACGCTCCAACCCATAAGTGACCTCAGCGGTAACAGGACCAGTTGCCAAACCACCAACTTGTTGGAAATAAGTGAACTGAGTGATTTCCATACCGTCAAGCCAAACTTCCCAACCAAGACCAGCCGAACCAGTTGATGGGTTTTCCCAGTTATCTTCAACGAAACGAATATCGTGTTCCAAAGGATTGATCCCCAATTTTTCCAATGACTCAAGGTAGAGTTCTTGGATATTTGAAGGCGATGGTTTCATGACCACTTGGAATTGGTGGTGTTGGTAAAGACGGTTTGGGTTTTCTCCGTAACGTCCATCAGCTGGACGACGTGATGGCTCTACATAAGCCGCATTCCATGGCTCAGGACCAATGGCACGAAGGAAGGTGTAAGGACTCATGGTTCCCGCACCCTTTTCGTTATCATAAGCCTGCATGAGCATACAACCCTGGTCATTCCAGTATTGTTGCAAAGTCAAAATAATTTCTTGGAAGGTTAGTTTTTTAGACATCTTCTTCTCCTTTTTATAATTTCTTGCGACACGAGTCTGCCTCGTCGATCATACGAGGCAAGACGAGTTAGTACTGCGTCTAGCTCAGGCAGCCTAGTGCTGAGCGTGGGGCAGTCCGACTGTAAGGAGGTCTCTGCCACTGACACAGTGAAATGTTAATTTCTTAGACATGATTACTCCTTTTTTAATTCTTGCGACTTTGGATACAAAAAAACCGTGTCTTTGCTCCTAAGTCAAGTGACCTAGGGGCGTCAAAAACGCGGTTCCACCCTAATTTATTACTTCATTTTATTCTACTGTACTCAGCTATCTACTGAGAGAAAGCGCCACTTGCTTATCTTGTTCTGCTTGGCTTTCACTATCCCAAGCTCGCTAAAAAAACGCCATAAGCCTTTCTTTCTTGACTAGTATTATAGCAGATTTCTACTCTAGTGTAAACCAAAAACAAGTCCGAAACAGGTGTTTCAGACTTGTTGCAAATCCTTTCAAAGAAAGGTGACTGTTATGGGCGTTTTACAACCTTTGGTTTTTTCCCATTTAATTTTCTCTTAGCAGCTTTAACCTCAGCTAATACCGCCTTGACTTCCTGTTGACTGGCACCAGGATTAGCCAGTACAGCTTGAGCGCGGATAAAGGCTTGTAGGTAGTTCACCTTCACCTTATCTGCTGCATAGATAAACTTCGCATTCTTAGCTTGGAACTGGAGTTCTGCCGCAATCAATTTCTTCAGACTTGAGAAATCAGTTGTTTTACCATTTAACTGTTGATCAGCCGCCTGGTAGTTCGCAAGTGCTTGGTTGATTTGCTCTTGTGTCACACCTTCACGGACGAGCAAGAGAGCCAATGCCTTAAAGCTTTGGTCAAAGGCACGTCGAGCAGAATCCTTAGCGTTGGCATAACGACCTGTTTTTGAGGTTACATCATAGGCAGCAATGGCTGATTTTAGCGCTGTAAAATCAGACTCTTTCCCATCTAATTGACTCGTAACCAATCCAAGATTTGAAAAGATTTGGTTAACTTCTGCTTGTGATAACTTAGCCGCAAGAGCTTTCTGAGCTTCTTGATAAGCTGCATCATAAGCTAAACGTTTTTCACTCGTTGCATTAAAGTACTGAGGAGTGCTGGTCAAGTTAGCTTGTTGAGCCAACAATTGCAACAATTGGGTCTTAATGACTACAGAAAGTTTTGCGAGATTGTTTTGGTCTGCTAGAACGGTCACAGTCGGTGCATCCTCAAACAACTCATAACCTGTTGGTAGACTGACTGAAATCGTGTATGTTCCAACTGGGACATCTTTTCCAAAAGCATTCTTGCCATAGCGTTGAACTGGAAGAACAAAGGTTTCACCAGCTTGATTTTTCAAGACAACTGGTGTTGTTCTTGGTACTGCTTGATCAAAGACTAGGCTCAAAGGTGCAGTGACAATCTCTTTGGCCAAGAATTCGATGGTCTTAAAGCTGTCCTCTGCAGTGATTTCAAATTTCTGAGTTCGTTGGCTGACAAGTTTCAGATCTGATTTGTCATAGGCAAAGAGTTCTGCCACGTAGCTACCAAACTTAAGGAAATTGATTTCTTTCCCTTTGTCTAAGTTGACATACTGTCCTTGATCATCCTTGATACGGTAGACAAAATCGGTATCTAATTCTTTATGTGTATCGGCATCTAGGACTGACACCTTAATCCGGCCACTATCTTCACTACCAGCAAAATCAGAAAGAGAAGCAAAGTCGCGGTTTCCAGCGTAGTCTTCTACCACATAGTAAAGTAAGTCTTTACTGATTCCTTCTGGAAGAGTATAGCCACCGTCCTCATTTGCCGTTAAATAGACACGGTTTTCAAAGCGGCTAGTCTTCCCTAGGACATCTTTCCCCTCCTTAACCAGGTTTCCTTCTTCATCAAAGGCCTTGACATAGAAGACTTGCTCTCGTAAGATTCCACCGTTGCCAATATCTTTTGTTTTACGAGCATAGAAGGTTTCTACTCCATCCTTCTTGGTCGTATAACCTGAAGTCAAGACTGGTTTTTGGGTGTCAATTTGGAGGTTAAAGCGAACAACTTGCTCCTCTGCTCCTGGAACTGCTGGCGTATAACGAACCTCATAGACATAGTGACCATCCGCCACCTTTTCACCCTTGGCATCCGTTCCTTCCCAAGCCGAGTTGTCGACTAGATAAGATCGTTTCCCACGTCCATCAAAGTAATTCTTACGAGCAGAGAAAGCTCCTGTACTTGTCCAAATTGGGTTAGCAAAAGCTTGATCATCTGCCTTGTAGACAGCCGCTTTCATATTATTTAGGTTTCGCAAGACGACTGCACGGTACTGCACGTAATCTTTGTTTCCATCTCCATCTGGAGAAATAGCCAGACGGACATTGCCATCAGCATCCAAATGGAGGACGTTCAAACCTTCTGGTGTTTCCACTGTTCCAAGAACGATTGGGCTTCGTTCTGCTGTTTCCTTCTTAGCAGTCGTATAGAGCACATCATTCGTGTTTGAAACTAAAGAGGTGACGTTTGCATTCGATGGCACGTGTTTGGTTTCTGGGACATCATAGTAGAATCCTGATTTCCCTTCTCTTACCAAGTTGTAGATTGGTTTTTCAACCGCAGGGATATCTTGGAAAGAACCACGGAAGCCCATAAATGGGATGCTAACCACATCGCCATCATCTGCAGGGTCCACAAAGCGAACAAATCCTTCTAGGAAGTAACCGTTCGGCATCAATTTAGTCAATTCTTCTGCAAACTTAGATGCATCGACAGTCACCGTCACTGTCTGACTACTATGGGCTTTTACAGTTACATTTGGCCATACAGTCTCTGTTAATTTCCGTGGCTTCAAGGTAAAGTGATCGTCTTTTACATCGTCGGTAGTGGTATTCACAATCATCTTCAACTCTCTGTCAGTATCAGAAATATTATGAACGGTCACATCAAAACTGAATCGATCTTCCACATTACCAAGAGTTACGCTTGGGTATGCATCTTCATTCGTTACATATAAATCTGTTGAGACGGCTGCAGCAGTATCTACAATCCCTGCCCCTTGTTGACGTACTGAAGTGTAGGCGCCCGTTTCTTTGTTAAAGTGCGGTTTTGCAGTTGACATGATCAAGGCCTTGACCGTTGCAGATAGCTCCTCTGGTGAAAGTTCTGGATGGTGAGCTTGGAGGTATTCCTTCACCAAAGCCGATACCCCAGCCACATGAGGAGAGGCCATACTGGTTCCACTCATACTGCCATAGCTATTGTCATTTAGTGAAGAGAAGATTGATCCACCAGGTGCTGTGACATCTGGTTTCAATTGTCCATCCGTTGACACTCCCCAACTAGAGAATTCAGACATTTTTCCTGCGTCAGGGTTTGGACGGTTATCCAGACTGCCATCAAAGACTATCTTGTAGTCTTTGTCTTTGATCGCTTCTCCATAGCGCTTAGAAATAAATACCGCAGGAATCTTTCTCGCATCGCCTTCGAGGCCCATTTTGACATTCGCGCCTTCGACACTATTGTAAATGAGGGCGCCAATCGCTCCTTTTTTATAGACATTAGCGACCTTATCTGAGAAGGTGATTTCACCACGTTTGATGAGGGCGACTTTACCAGTCAAATCGAGACCTTCTAAATCACTCTCACGCCCCAAACCAGCATCCACATAGTCATATTCTTTCCCATTTTCAAAATTAGCATCTGTTTCAGCTGCTGTATAGGTAAACTTCCCTTTATCCAAGTCGGCATTGTCTTCCAAACCACGTACTGTAAAGACTTCTTCTGTTACAAATGAATCATTTACTGAGGCAACTGAAATAGACTCTTCTACGGTTGAAGGACTACCCACGACACCGTAATCAGGGTTTTCAGCACTTGGGTTGTCATAACCGTATCCATAGGTATTGCTATTACCTGCCGCGATAATGACGCTAACTCCTTTTGCGCGTGCTCGTTGGATTGCTTCTCTGACAGCAGGACTAGCATTCACTGTAGATCCTGTCCCAGATCCTAAACTCATATTAATGACATCGGCTCCCAATGCCACTGCGTCATCAATCGCTTTTACATAGACAACATCGCTGGTGGATCCACTACGATCAGAGAAAACCCGCATAAACATCACTTGGGCTTCTGGAGCAACTCCATATACGTAGTTGCCATCCCCAGCTTTTTTGTCAGGGTTCCCAGTCGCGATCCCTGTTACGTGCATACCGTGTGAATCATGGTCTTTTTCTTTGATATTGTCATCTCCGTCCATATAATCATAGGCAAAGACGACCTTATCGTTGTACCATTTTCCGTAGTCAATTCCCGCTGCTTTTTTAGCAGCTTCTAATTCTGTTTGATTTTTGAATTTCCCTTTTGTAGGATCTGAAATCCGCAACACTTCATGGTAGACATCTAAACCAGAGTCAATGACTGCAACAACAGTCCCTTCACCCTTGTAGCCTTTTTCCCAAGTTTGGGGCACATTAATAATCGTATTGCTGCTGATACTTAATGGCTTATCTTCAGCTTTCTTTTCGGTTCTTGCTTCCGATACAGGTTTAGCCTCACTCTTCTCCTCTGTTGAAGAAGGTTTTGCTTCTGTTTTTTCCTGTCCTTCGGATGCTTTTTCTCCA
This sequence comes from Streptococcus sp. bf_0095, assembly GCF_004166885.1. Classification (GTDB taxonomy): domain Bacteria; phylum Bacillota; class Bacilli; order Lactobacillales; family Streptococcaceae; genus Streptococcus. The sequence continues at coordinate 48,766 of NZ_RCYU01000005.1, forward strand.
GTTTTTTCTACAGTTTTTTCTTCGGTTTTAGTTACGACTTCCGCTTGCTTTTCAGTAGCTTGAGCCTCTGTTTTTGCTTCCTGCGCAAGGACTTGGCTATCTGATTCGACAGATGGACTTGTTGCCTCTTTTTCTGAAGAGGCTGGCTCGTTAACAACTTTACCATTTTCAACTACTGAGCCTGCAGTCTGCTCACTTGCCTGATTCGTTACAGGAGACGCAGACTCACTTGGCGATACTGGATTTGCTTCTGCAGATGCAACGACTGCAGTCTCTGGCTGTTTCGCTTCATCAGCACTTACATTCCCTGCTCCAAAGACAAGAACAAATCCTAACAGCACCGATGCAACACCAAACTTATATTTTCTCAATGAGAAACGCTGTTTACTCATAAAATTCCCCCTATATACTAAATTATTCTTATTATACTCCTAATTTTTCAGAAAATTCACTCAACATTAACTTTGTTATCAAATTGTAATATTTCCGCACGATATCTTTAATTAGTTATTTTTCGTTTGCTTTTTGTGGTTTCGATATTCAAATACTTAGATAACTAAAACAAATTGTTCGTTTTTCCATCTTATTACACAAAAAAGACAGCGAGAGTAACCTCTCACTGTCTATAAATAAACGATCTTAAAAGTCTTTAGTGTCTGGGTCTGGTGCTCCCGCCTCTACTGGGATCTTCCGAAGGAGCTCACAGTCTTCTGGGGATAATGCAATCGCAAAGCATTGTAGGTTACTTGCAATGCGCTCAGGAGTCACTGACTTGGGCAAAGGTAAAAATCCTTCTGCTAGACTCCAAGCTAAGAGAAGCTGGGCTGGTGTCACGTCATACTGTTTAGCCAGTGTAAGAACTGTCTCATTTTGGAACAGCTCTCCTTGGCCAAATGGTCCCCATGCCTCCAATATAATTCCTTTATCACGACAATAACGGACCACTTCCTCTTGATAGACTCCAGGGGCCAAGCGGATCTGATTGACCGCCGGAAAAACTTTGGCACTCTCTAACAAAGCATCCAGGTGATGGGGCAGGAAGTTACTCACACCAATAGAGCGAATCTTTCCCTCTGCCTGCATATCTTCCATGGCTCTCCAAACCTCACGATTCCGTTCTTTCCAGGCCTCATTTTCTCGGTGGGTCACAGGATTTGGCCAGTGGATTAAATACAAATCGATAAAGTCTAGTCCCAATTTGTGCAAAGATTCTTCTAGGCCATTGAAAGCATCCTCATAGGTATGACGATTATTCCACAACTTGGTCGTTACAAAAAGTTCTTCTCTTGGAATACCACTATCCCGGATAGCCTTTCCGACGCTTTCTTCGTTTTGATAGATGGCTGCCGTATCAATATGGCGATAGCCCGCTTCTAAGGCTGTTTTTACTGCTTGATAAGCTTCTTCGCCATCTTTCGCCTTCCAAGTACCAAAACCTAGTACAGGAATTTGGCGTCCATCATTTAGTTTGTAGCTCTTCATCTTATTGCCCGTCACTTTCCTTTGTTTTTTTTACCAGACTTAGAAGTCTTCGCATTCAAGCGCAACTTTGGCTTAAAGATATTTTCCTTAGGTTGCACCATCGACTTACTAAAAAAGGCGTAGAGTAAAAAGGCACTACCTGCCACTAGAATGACGGGACTACGGCGTAACATACCATAGATAAAGAAAAACAACCCCATCAATAAAAAACGTACATTTATCTTATGCATAAAACTACCTCGCGATTCAATTAATTTCATTATACCATGTATCGGAGCAAAGAGACAAATGGCTAGGCTAAGGAATCCTATTTAAATGAGAGTGGGACAGAAATCGGTCATTCGTTAGAATTCGATTTCGTCGTCCCACCTCCGCACAGTTGAGTAGGGCTGTAAAAGCTGATGTAATCAGCCTAGTAGAGCCCACTCAACCACTGCGTCTTGCTAGACAATCTAAAGACAATTAAGAGGCTAGGACTTTTGTCCCAGCCTCATGGAAGAAATTCAATTTTAAAACTGGTAAAAGAAATCAAAAGCAATCGATTCGTATTTGAACCTATTTTTCACCATTAAGCTTCAAATCGTTTTTGGCCATCCAAGAAGGTTGCTACCAACTCTAAATCTTTATCCAATACAATAAAGTCAGCGTCATAACCCTCACGGATTTGGCCACAGACATCATCAATATGGACGGATTTAGCAGGGTTGAGACTCGCCATCATGACCGCTTCATGAGGATTGGCAATGCCCCACTCAACAACATTCTTCAATCCATCTTTAAGCTTCAAGATCGAACCAGCCAGGTTCCCTGTCGATTTCAAACGGGCTGTTCCATTTTCTACGACAACAGGGAATTCACCCAACATGTAGTCGCCATCTTCCAAGCCACCAGCTGTCATACAGTCAGTGATCAAAGCGATATTTTCCACTCCTTTTTGTTTGAGGAGAATATCACAGGCTTTTGGATCAACGTGATGGCCATCACAGATTAACTCTGCATAAGTATGAGGAAGTTGGTACATAGCCCCAACCATTCCAAGCTCACGGTGCGTCAAGCCACGCATTCCGTTATAGGCATGCACCCAGACACTAGCTCCAGCATCCACTGCTTTTTTGGCTTCGTCAAAGGTTGCATTGGAGTGCCCAAGCGCAACCGTCACCCCTTCTCCTGTTACTGTACGGACAAAGTCTTCTACACCTTCCCGCTCAGGAGCAAGGGCAATTTTATTGAGCAAGCCGTTGGCTGCTTTTTGCCATGCACGGAATTCATCCATCCGAGGATCTTTCATATAGGCTGGATTTTGAGCTCCCTTGTACTTCTCTGTAAAGTAAGGTCCTTCAAAGTAAATCCCACGAATCTTTGCACCGGAAGCTTCTTGGTATCGTGCGCCAATGTTTTCAGTTACTGCTAATAATTGCTCATAAGAAGAGGTCAAAGTTGTTGGCAAAAAGCTAGTAACCCCTGTGCTCAAGAGCCCCTCGCTCATAGTATGAAGGGTCCCCTCAATGTTGTTGTCCATAACGTCAACTCCACCAAATCCATGGATGTGCGTATCGACCAAACCAGGAGCAATACTATAGCCGGTATAGTCCAAAACGGTAGCTCCCTCTGGTAGCTGATCCACATGTTTTCCGAATTTGCCATCGACAATTTCTAGATATCCTCCCTTACGAATTCCATGGGGATAAAAGAATTGATCTGCTTGTATATAGGTTGTCATGGTGATTTCCTTTCTTTTTCTACCGATATATTCATACACATTATAATCCTTTGTGCTACATTTGTAAATGGTCTAGACCTATTTTATTTAAATATATTAATATTCTTTATAAATACAATAAGAAATCCAGTTCTAAAGAACTGGATTTCAGAATATTGACAAACTTTTTCCATAAAATAGATAGATGATTTTTTTAAAAAATTATCTTTTTTGAGAAATTAGGCAGATCTAAAACTTTCCGCTGTGAGAAAAGTGCCTAGATCAATTAAGGTCTAGGTACACGGAATTATTGAGACCTTAGGCTCAATAATTAGTCATGGAACTTCGAAGAAGTTCGCTGACGTCCGTACTCACCTAAGGAAAGTTTTAAAAAAAATGTTATACCAATCTAAAGAGAGTGGGACAAAAATCGGTCACTCGTTAGATTCGATTTCGTCGTCCCACCTCCGCACAGTTGAGTAGGACTGTAAAAGCTGATGAAATCAGCCTAGTAGATCCCTACTCAACCACTGCGTCTTGCTCGACAATCCAAAGACAATTGAGAGGCTAGGACTTTTGTCCCAGCCTCTTTTTGCTTTTTTAGATCTGCTCTAATTGTACCTTCTCTGCTAAATTCATGGCATGGTCTGCAACACGTGTATAGTGAGAGATCATATCAATAAAGTTGACACCTGCTTGAGGTGTACACTCGCCCTTGTTTAGACGAGAAATATGGGTCTTCCGCAATTTCTTTTCGAGCTTTTCAATTGCCTGATGGCGCTGTTCCAACTCTGCTGCCAACTCTTGGTTATCCTCTTCTACACTTCTAAGTGCATCTTTAACAAAAGTAGCAGTTTGTTGGTAGATATCTTCTAATTCAGCCAAGGCATTATCAGAAAACACAACTTTCTTCCGAATGAGGTAGTCCGTCAGGTTGATTAAGGATTCCGCGTGGTCTCCAATCCGCTCTAAATCTCGAGAAGAATCCAAAATATTAGTCAAGGATTCACTTTCTTTTGGACTCAGAGCTTCACTAGACAAGCGGATCAAGTATTTGGTCAACTGATCATCGATGGTATTAATGGCTTCTTCTGTTTTATGGCCTTTTTCAGCTAGCTTTTCTTCTTGATTTACAATGTAGCGATAGGCCAAGTCGAAACTCTTTTCAGCATAGGTTCCTAAATGCAATAGTTCTTTTTTGGCATTTCCTAAAGCAATCGAAGGAGCTTGGGTAATCAGATTTTCATCCAAGTAAAGTGGTTCGTATTTGACCACTTCATCCTCACCAGGAATCAATTTCGTCACAAAGTAAGCCAAAGCTCCAATGAAGGGGAACTGGATGATGGTATTGGTAATATTAAAGGTCCCGTGAGCAAAGGCTATGGTCATCTCGGGAGACAAATGAAGAGTCGTTTCAAACCATTGAATCAAAGATGTAAACGGAACAAGGAAGACAAGACAGATAATGGTTCCGATAACATTAAAGGCTACATGGGCACCCGCCACACGTTTGGCCGCAATATTTGCTCCCAAGGAAGCAATGATGGCTGTAATGGTCGTTCCGATATTATCACCAAAGAGAACTGGGAGAGCCCCTTTAAGGTCAATCAAATGACTAGCATAGAGATTTTGTAAGATACCAATGGTTGCAGAGGAAGCCTGAATCAAAAGAGTTAATCCTGATCCGACAAAGACACCCAAGATAGGACTTTTACTCAACTCCACCATGTAGTCACGAAAAACTTGCAAATCTTTAAGAGGTTCCATAGCCCCACTCATCAAGTTGAGGGCAAAGAAGATACCACCGACACCAAAAACGATTCGTCCAACATTATTAACCAAACGATTTTTGGTAAAGAAGAGACAAATCGCTCCGATAAAAAGCATAGGCAAGGCGTAGTCTCCTAATTTAAAACCAATGATAAAGGAGGTAACAGTAGTTCCAATATTGGCCCCCATAACAATACCAATAGCTTGACGGAGGGTTAGAAGTCCAGCACTCACCAGACCGACCGTAATCACTGTAACCCCTGAACTAGACTGAATCAAAGCAGTCATCCCAATCCCTACTAGAACCCCTAGAAAGGGATTACTCGTATATTTATCAATATAGTATCGAAGGCGATCCCCTGCAGCCTGTTGCAAGCCTTCTCCCATGGTTTTAATACTATAGAGAAAGAGACCCAAGCCACCTAAGAAGTTAAATAAAATGTTCTGCCAATCAATGGACATTTCTTTCCTCCATCATCATTCGATAAAAGTTTACTCACTCTATTTTAAAACATCCACCACTTGGACACAAGTTTTTTTTTGAAATTTCTTCTGAATTTTGTCCTAAAAAAACGATAGACTCTACAAAATCTATCGTTTTGTTCATTATTTTTTATCAAGCTCTCGTAACATTTGATCAATTTTGTTTCCATATTCAATGGATTCATCTTTGATAAAGGTTAAATCCGGAATCTTATATAATTTTAAATTCCGACCTAATTCGCGCTTGATGGTTCCTGTTGCTTTTTCAAGCCCTGTCTGAGCCTTCTGATTATCTGAAGCCAGGTCACTCATAATCGAATAGTAGACCTTAGCCATAGACAAATCGCCTAGCATCTGAACATCCGTAATGGTGACACCTTGAACACGTGGGTCACGAACTTTTTTTTGCAAAATTTCGTTGACTTCACGCTTGATTTCCATCCCTACTCGGTCTGTCCGAAAATGACTTGCCATAGGAACTCCTTTCTGATCTGTCTTTAAAACTAGGAAATGGGAGATTTCTTCTCTTCTTTCCTAGTTAACAGTTTATTTTTTAATTTCTTCCATGATGTAAGCTTCGATGGTATCATCCGTCTTGATATCATTGTAGCCTTCGATCATCAATCCACCTTCGCGACCGTTGGTTACTTCTTTGACATCATCTTTATAATGTTTCAAGCTAGCAAGAGCGCCATCATAAATCACGACACCGTCACGAATGACACGAACTTTGGAATCACGAGTGACCTTACCACTGAGGACCATAAATCCACCAATGGTACCCACTTTAGAGACTTTGAAGGTTTCACGAATAACCGCTTCCCCGATGACTTTCTCTTCAAACTCAGGATCCAACATTCCCTTCATGGCATCTTCCATTTCTTCAATCACTTTGTAGATGATTGAGTGAAGACGGATTTCTACCTCATCAGCTTCAGCTTGCTGACGCGCTTGAGGAGTAGGGCGGACGTTAAATCCAATGATGAAGGCATTTGAAGCTTCTGCGAGGGTAACGTCTGATTCGTTGATAGCACCAACCGCTGAGTGAACGATGGTAACCTTGACACCTTCTACTTCAATCTTTTGAAGGGAAGCAGCAAGGGCTTCAACCGAACCTTGTACATCAGCCTTGATAATGACATTAACAGATTTCACTTCACCAGCCTTCAAAGTATCAAAGAGGTTTTCAAGGCTGACACGATTAGTTGCTTGCCGTTGTTTCAAGAGGGCACGTTTGGCACGTTCTTCACCCGCTGCACGCGCTGATTTTTCATCTTCATAAACCGCAAAATGGTCACCCGCCATCGGCGCTTCGTTTAGACCAGTAATCGAAACTGGTGTGGAAGGACCTGCAACCTTAACCCGACGTCCAAGGTCATTGGTCATGGCACGGACACGCCCGAAAGTATTCCCGACAACGATTGGATCTTGGACATTCAAAGTACCTTGTTGCACAAGAAGAGTTGCAACCGCACCTTTTCCTTTATCCAAACGCGCTTCGATAACGGTACCAATAGCACGGACTGTTGGGTCTGCCTTGAGTTCTTGGATTTCAGCTACAAGAAGGACCGTTTCCAACAACTCATCGATGTTTTGGTTGAACTTGGCTGAGATTTCTACAAATTCAGAATCTCCACCCCAAGCAGTTGACATAACGCCGTGTTCTGCCAATTCTCCAATAACACGTTCTGGATTGGCACCTGGTTTATCAATCTTGTTAATGGCAACGATAATTGGAACGTTAGCCGCTTTTGAGTGGTTAATGGCTTCAATCGTCTGAGGCATAACCCCGTCATCCGCTGCTACGACCAAGATGGTAATATCGGTAACAGATGCACCACGTGCCCGCATAGAGGTGAAGGCTGCGTGTCCAGGTGTATCCAAGAAGGTAATCTTCTTGCCGTTTTCCATGATTTGGTAGGCTCCGATATGCTGGGTGATCCCACCGGCTTCTCCTGTCGCAACCCGTGAGTTACGAAGGGTATCCAAAAGGGTTGTTTTACCATGGTCAACGTGTCCCATAATGGTAACAACTGGTGGACGCTCCACCAATTTATCTGGATTCAAATAACCATCTTCGACGAAGAAGCGCTCGATATCCGCATTATCCACTTCAACCTTTTTCTTAGCTTCAATTCCATAATCCACTAACAGAAGTTCAATGGTATCGCCATCCAAAGATTGGTTTTGTGTCGCCATCACGCCCATCATGAAGAGCTTCTTAACGATTTCTGCCGGCTCACGCTTAATCCGTTTTGCGATTTCCGCAACCGTCATTCCATCTGTGTACTCCAATTCACTTGGCAACTCATGGAATTTACGCTCTGTTACTGGTTTTGGAGCTTCATTGCGGTTATTCTTTCCTTTTTTATTCTTTTTGTTGTTATTCCAGTTACTATTTCTTTGATTTCTCACTTGGTTTTGACTACTTCGATTCTTTTGTTGTTTTCTTGGACCATCTTCTTCACGATCAAAATCTTCACGTTTTTTGTCTGGTCTAGCTTGCTTTTTCCGACGTGTATCAACTGCTGCAGGACTTGGACTCGCTACTGGAGTTGCTTTCACTGGCTCCGCCTTTGGTTGTGAAGCGACAACTTCAGTGGCAACCACTTCTTCGCGCTTACGACGTTGTTGTCGTTCTTGCTCAACCTTGGCTGCCTGGTTTTGCTTGTAGCGTTCTTCACTACCACGTGCATATTCCGCATTTTGCTCTGCCTTTAATGCTGCAGCACGGGCTTTGAAATCAATCTTGGGTGCACCGTTTACTGGATTTGGACGTCCTTGACCATTTCCAGCTTGATCGCGACGACGATCATTCCCTTGATTTCGACGGTCATTCCCTTGATTCTTTCGCTCATTGCGATTTTGGAAACGATCTCCGTCCCGACGGTCGTTTTGTTGTTTTTTAGGTCGATTTCCTTGTTGTTGACGACGTTCAGCTTGCTCTTTCGCACGGGCTTCACGTTCCGCCTTGAAATTACGACTCTTTGGCTTCACAACAGGTGCTACAGCTGTTTCAGTTGTTTTTTCTGTATTGTTTGCAACGGGTTCTTTTGCAACCGGCACAACTTTTACTTGTTTTTCTTCCGTCACTTTAGGAGTTTGAGGAGCCTTTGATGCAAAACTATTCACCAAACGCTCAACAGCTTCACCTTCAATACTAGAAGCGTGACTCTTTACCTCCAACCCTAATTCTTTCGCACGTGTGACGACTTCTTTACTTTCCTTGCCTAGTTCTTTGGCAATCTCATACAATCTTTTCTTAGACAATTGCTGTCCTCCTCTTCTATTCCATAAGAGACCTCATTTTCTTTGAAAATCCAGCATCTGTCACGGCCACAACCTTTCGTGAGCGACCAATGGCAGTGCTTAATTCTAGTGTTGAAAACACGGTTAATACCGGAACGCCATAATAGTGGCATTTATCTGTGATTTTTTTGGTAAGATTGGGAGCGGCATCATCTGCTAGAAAAACTAAGCAAGTCTTTCCTTCTTGAACAGACTTGATAACCAATTCTTCCCCAGAGATAATTTTCCCTGCTCGCTGAGCCAATCCCAATAAATTACTGACTTTTTGCTTATTCAAGGCCTAACTCTCTTCTCTTCACCTTATGATCCACATAAGCAATCAATTCGTCGTAAAAAGCTTCATCCACTTCCATGCTAAAGCTGCGATTGAAGACTTTCTTCTTTTTAGCTTGAAGTGCTTCCTCATTATCCAGTTTGATATAAGCACCACGACCATTTGCTTTCCCAGTCGGATCGATAAAAACTTGACCTTCTTTATTTTTTACGATTCGCAAGAGATCTCGTTTATCGATGACCTCGTTTGAAACAACAGACTTGCGTAAAGGGATTTTTCTTGTCTTTACCATGATTCCCTCCCTATTCGTCTACAGAATCCAAATCACTTTCTACTTCTTCAAAAGCAGGTTCTTGACTTACTTCCATTTCTTCGTACTCACTAGCTGATTTGATATCAATCCGGTAGCCAGTTAAGTGAGCCGCCAAGCGTACGTTTTGACCCCGACGACCGATCGCAAGAGATAGTTTGCTATCTGGCACTACCACAAGGGCATGTTTGCTGTCTTCTTCGTCAAAGATAACTTGATCGACCTCAGCAGGAGCAATGGCATTGTAGATAAATTCTGCTGGATCTGGGACCCACTCAATGACATCAATATTTTCTTCTGTTGGAACCATACGATCCAATTTCTGATCATAGCGAGCTGGGTGGAACTTGCTGGTGATCTTTTTAATATTCGATCCACCACGACCAACGATGGTTCCAATCGCATCCACGTTTGGATTATGGCTACGAACAGCAACTTTGGTCCGGTCGCCAGCTTCACGCGCTACGCTCATGATTTCAACCGTTCCATCGTAAACTTCCGGAATTTCTTGCTCCATTAAACGTTTGATCATTTCTGGATGGCTACGGCTTACGAAAACGTTGACCCCACGAGGATTGTCTTCTACTTTGTAGACAAAGACTTCGATGCGATCATGAGATTGGAAGACTTCACCCGGGATTTGGTCTTGTTTAGACAATTGAGCTTCGATAGACCCTAAATTCACATAGATAAATCGATTATCAAAACGCTCAACCGTTCCACTCATAATTTCATTTTCATGTTCTTTATAAGTGTTATAGGTAATCGCACGAGTTTGCTTGCGCATTTTTTCCATGATGGTTTGTTTGGCAGATTGAGCTGCGACACGACCAAACTCAGCAGGTGCTTCTTCAAATTTGATTTTGTCTCCCAATTCATAGGCAGAGCTAATCGCAAGAGCATCTTTCAAACTAATTTCTAACCGGCTATCAAATACTTCATCCACTACTTCACGAACAGTATAAACGCGGAAGTCACCAGTCTTTTCATTAAATTCGATAGCCGCACTTTCTGCTTGACCATACCGTCTCCGATAAGCCGAACGCAATGATTCTGTGACAGCTTCAATGATATCTTCTTTTTTGATTCCTTTGTCTTCTTCCAAGATGCGAAAAGCATCTAGCATTTCTTTACTCATTCTTTTCTTGCTCTTAGGCTACTAAGAGCCTTCCTTTCTTTTCTGCTATAATTTGACAGCTAGTCTTGCTTTTGAGACAAGACTATAGGGGATTTCAATGGTTTTCTTTCTGGTTTTGTCCATGTATTCCATGGTCAATTGGTCATCTTCGAACTTAAGGAGTGTTCCTTCAATGACCTTTTGTTTATCAACTGCCTTGTACAAGCTGACATGGATATATTGACCCAGAGCTTTTTCCACTGCATCTTTAGTTTTTAAGGGACGCTCCAAACCAGGACTCGTCACTTCTAGGAAGTACTGTTCTGGGAATGGATCTGGTTGAATCTGATCCAACAGAGGACTAATCACTTCTGTTAAATCTGCTGTATCATTCAGGGTAATACCACCTGGCTTATCAACAAAGATACTTAGAACATAATCTCCTCCCATTTTTCCATATTCCACATCCACCAATTCAAATGGAGCTTGGATGGCTGGTTGAAGAATTTCTGTTACTAATTCAACAATTGTTGCGATAGGACAACACCTCCTCACAGACAAGAGGCGAAGATATGTCTTCGCCTCTCCTTTTCTATTCGTTTTAAACATTCTAGCACAAGTTCCGTCAAAATGCAAGAATTTCGCCTTCCTGATTCATCCAGCTATCATCCAAAAGAAAAACGCCTCCCTTTTCAGAAGACGTTGATCCTTACCTAGACTTTAAAATTGTGCCTCAACCCGATAAATGACCTGACCCTTACTTGAAAATTTCTTTTCATATTCGGTCATGACATTTCCCTCAAAATCACTAGCATGAAGATCTAACCAGACACCCTTCAAGGTCATTCCATACTGAGAAAAACTCACCAAACTGTATTCAAAGAGTCCTCGATTGTCCGTCTTGAAATGAATCTCCCCATGCTCTGGTAAAATTTGTTTGAAGGTATCTAAGAAACTCTTGTAGGTTAGACGACGTTTTTCATGGCGTTTCTTCGGCCAAGGATCTGAAAAATTGAGATACAATTGATCAATCTCACCGTCTTCAAAGTAATTGGTCAAGCTATCCCCGTCTACCCAAAGCAACTTGATATTGGGAACGTCAGTTTCTAACACCTTATCCAAAGCGTAGCTTAGTACTGATTTTTGAATATCAATCCCGATATAGTTAATGTCTGGATTTTGTTTGGCCATTCCAGTGATAAAGGCTCCTTTACCGCTTCCCACTTCAATATGAATAGGATGGTCATTTCCAAAAATCTCATGCCACTTCCCTTTGGCTTCTTCTGGCTTCAAAATGACAATTTGTGGATTGGCTTCTAATAATTCGGTTGCACCCTTGCGGTTTCTAACTCTCATGCTTCCTTCCCATATTTTGACCGGAAATTACGCAAGGCATAAATTTCCCGGTTCACATTCTCTAAATCATTGTTTTCATAGTATTTTACAATCTGACAAAGGAAAGAGTATTGACCAAACCAGTACAATTTACCAAATACAGTTTCGTTGTACTTATAGCCGTAATAGACTAACCAATCCTGCCACTGAGAGTCTGGAATGTAGTGACTTAAAACATGAGCCACATCCATCATCCGATCTGTTAAGCGGACAGAATCCCAATCAACCAAATAGATAAATCCACTGTCAGTTTCAATCCAGTTACTGTGACGGACGTCTCCGTGAACAATGGTTGCATAATCTTCTCGAAAAGCTGGAACAGTCTGTCGTAAACTCTTTAATACAGATTGCAAATAATTGTTTTGACGCAAAGCGATTGGCAACTGACTGCTCAAAGAATTTAATAAATCCAATGGCGATTCAGCTGTGTAGCCCAACTTTCTCAATTGTGTCATCAAGGGGCGTGAACGGTGCAAACGAGTCAGGATATGAACCACTTGCTTTTTCCCCATCCCATTTGGAGTTAAAATTTCTCCATTTAACCATTCTTGTGCGCTCATCACATTTCCGTCAGGTAAGCGTCGGCTCCATAAGAGTTGTGGAGCAATTTGTTCTTTAGCTAACCCTGCTAATATTGGAGTCGTATTCATTTTGACAAATACTTTCCCCCCATCCGGATAAGTCCCCATAAAGGCTTTTCCGCTTTTACCAGCAATTGGGGTCAACGTTAGCTCTTTTTCGTTCGAGTCCATCTATTCCTCCGTAAACAGTTTCCCATCTATTTTACTAATTTTAAGGCGTTTCGTCAACTAATCGTCTCACCTTGAAAGGTGCATAGCCATAGGCTAAAAAGGCTGTGAAAGCTAGCAAGGCCAAGACGAGAAGTTTGTCTTCAAAGACCACCAATCCCAGGCCTCCCTCAAGGAGAACGACAAACAAAATCACCGATTGGACTGTTTGAAGAAGCCCTCGTGTTTTAGCACGATTTTCCAAAGGAAAGAGTCGTGTTAAATACTGATAGTCAAAGGCCTTGTAGAGTCCGAGCAATTGAAAAACAAGTAAATAATTCAAGAGCCCCGCGACGGCCACTGCTACTAACGTTTGCGGGATGAAGACAAAGATAGCGATGGATAGTCCTAATAGACGTAGACTCATGGAAAACAGATCCCCATTTCGAAGATAAGAACGGAGATACAGGTTGTTCCAGGTCTTAGCGCTGACTTTCGGAACCATGCTTGTCAGCTTATCTAAATAAGCCCGACGTTTTACGCTGTTAGTCATTCCTTTTACTGTTGTAAAAAGGGCAAAAAATCTTAGAATACTTTGCTTTCTCAGGTTTTCAAGCTCTACGATTCGCTTCCAATCAAGACCCGCCTGGTTATAGAATCTTTTCCCCTTTCCTTGAAAAATAAGAACCTTCAACAAAAAGAGAACAGCCAAATAAACCACCACAATGGTAAGAGACAGTCCTAAAGCCAAAGCCAATGGAACAAACAGGACAAGCACAAAGGTTTGTACAATTCCCCAGAAAATAGTCGCTCGTAAGGTCTGTTGTTTCAAATAGCCTTTCAATTCTTCTTCTTTTACCAGGAGAAAAATCATGTCCGGCTTCTCACAATAGGTTGCGATGGAACCAACCGGAAGCAGAAGCAAAGGAGCTAGGGCAAGTACAATAAGGAGAAGGCTCTTATCTTCTGGTAGGGAGCGCAAAAATTGACTGTACTGAACCGCTAAAAAACCTAGAAAAATCAGGAGAAAAAGGACAAAGTGATCATTAAATACATAGCGAGAATATTTCAAGCACTGATTGCGAAAGGTCGTCTTCCTCTTTTGTAGTACTTCTATCATCGGTCAGCCTCTTTTGTTAGTGCAAGGTAAATCTCATTCAAATCCGCATCTGCCATACCAAATTCTGTCCGCAATTCTGCTAAAGTCCCCTGGGCGCGGACCTGTCCCTTATGGAGGATGACAAAGGCATCGCACATTTTTTCAGCAGAATCCAGAACATGGGTACTCATTAAGATTGATTTTCCTTTCTCTTTCTCTGCATTCAATAGTTGAATTAAATCTGAGATAGCAACTGGATCTAGGCCTAAGAAAGGCTCGTCGACTATAAACAAACTTGGGTCAACAGCAAAGGCACAAATAATCATAACCTTTTGTTTCATCCCCTTAGAAAAATGGACAGGAAACCAATCCAATTTTTCCTCTAGTCGAAATTGCTTCAAGAGAGGAGTCACCCGCGCAAAAACAGCCTCTTGATCCAAATCATAGGCCATAGCTACTGTTTCAATATGCTCACGCAAGGTTAATTCTTCATAAAGACTAGGTGTTTCAGGAATATAACCAATTTTTTGGCGATAAGCACTTGGAGAAGTAGCTAGAGTCAAGCCATCAATCCGGATTTCACCAGCATAGGGACGCAGGAGACCTATAATTTCATTAATGGTCGTTGACTTTCCTGCTCCATTCAAGCCAATCAATCCAATCAATTGACCATCGCCAACCTCAAAACTAACATCTTTTAAGACAGGGATATTGACATAGCCTCCTGTCAGGTTTTTTATTTCTAACATATTTTCTTTGCTTTCTGGTATAATGTTCTTATATTATAACAAAATCTAGCTAAATTGAGGTATATTTATGGTTTCGGATTGTATTTTTTGTAAGATTGTTTCTGGAGACATTCCTGCTTCTAAGGTCTACGAAGATGACCATTTTCTTGCTTTTTTAGATATCTCTCAGGTCACTCCAGGCCATACCCTTGTGATTCCAAAAAAACATGCCCGCAATCTGTTGGAAATGACACCAGATGAAACGGCTGCGCTTTTTAACATCGTTTCAAGAGTCACCAAAAAAGTGGAAGGTGCTACACAGCCTCAAGGAATGAACATCATTAGTAACATGGAAGAAATCGCAGGACAGTCTGTCTTCCACACCCACGTACATATTCTTCCACGCTACTCTCAAGAGGATGACCTAAAGATTGATTTCATTGCCCACGAACCTGATTTTGACCACCTTGCCCAATTAGCCAAGGATATCTCAAACCATTAAAAAGGAGCTTACTATGAAATTAAGAGATCTATTTTGGTTCGCGACTGGAGCAACCATCAGCTATCAACTTGTTAAAAATCGCGAACCACTGAAAAATGAATTCAACGAAACTAAACAACTCACGGATGGAATCCAATCAAACCTTTCAATAATCAAAAAGAATATTGAAATCATCCAAGAGCAAAGAGTCCTTTTAAATCAATTACTGGAAGACTTTTCCTATAAAGCAAGGGTCTTCTCTCAGCAAGCCAATGCTTCTGTAGAACAAATCCAAACTATTTGGTCTGAGAAATCAAATCACGAATAAGCAAAAAAGGTTTTGAGACAGTCGTCTCAAAACCTTTTTATTTTTAGAAGAGAAATGATTTAGTTTCCTCCATCACCAGCTACTGTTGTATCCGTAGAAGGAGTCACTGCCGGTTGGTATTGTGTAATTGCTTCTGAGCTTACAGTAGTTTCTGGAACATAGGAAGGTTCATAATATCCTCCACCAGTATCCTGGCTCGATTCTACTGAAGCTTCACCACTTTCTGATGAAACAGTTCCACTAGCTTCGTCTCCATCTAATAAAACAGCACTCGTTTTAAGCTTGCGCAAAGGCGATAAACCAAGACTTTTACGCAGTATATTCTGCATCTTCAACAGGTGTTCTGAAGTAACAATTTGGTAACTTCCGCCATCGGCAAGGGTAGCATCTTCACCTTTCAACTGTTCCATACGAATGTTCTTCAAGGCATCTCGATAGCCCATCAACTGCATCAAACTATCCGTATCCAAGGAGATATTGGTCTGCATATTATCACTAACCGCTTCAATAATTCCTTGATAATTGCTCAGACCATCCAAAGTCAATATTTTCTTGATGATCTTTTCGATGACTTCTCGTTGACGTTTTTGACGACCATAGTCTCCTTCTGGATCTTGATAACGCATCCGTGAGTATACTAACGCTTGTTCTCCGTCAATTTCTTGACGACCAGGTGGAATTTTAGCTGTATATTCTGGTTCGTTTTCTTCAATCGAAATATCGAAATCAAATGGATTGTTTACCGTTATTCCGCCGACCTTATCAACCAGTTGGACTAGGCCTTTCATATTGATCATCGCATAACGGTCAATATGAATATTCATCAAATCTTGGATGGTTTCAATGGCCAACTCGGCCCCACCTTGAGCATAAGCTGCGTTCAGCTTAGCTTGAACCGTTTCTCCATCCTGCGTAATATTGGTTAAGATATCCCGTTCCAAACTCATAATCGTTGTCTCACTCGTTTGTGGATTCACCGTCACCAGGATCATGGTATCACTGTTTCCTACCCACTGATCCTCTCGTGAGCCTGATCCAGTATCGACCCCCATGAGCAAGATGGTCATTGGTTTGTTTTCTGCAATGACATTGTTTTCACCGCCGATTCCTTTATAGGTCTTACTCAACGCATTTGTCGACTGATTAAGGATGGTCAGCCCGTACGCCCCAATCCCAATCGTCGTTACTGCTAACAAACTAAAAAACATTAATAGAATTTTTTTAATCATTGATTCTGTCCATCTATCAGTTTGCCCATTAGGTAAACATCCAGATATTCCCCTTCCTTGTATACGCCTCTCTTTCGGAGGCCTTCAATTTCAAATCCTAGCGTTTGATAAAGATGGATAGCCCGTTCATTTCGAACTTGGACACTGAGTTCTAACTTCCGAAGGAGGTTGGTCCCTTCTGCCCATGCGATTCCTTCTTCTAGAAGAAGGCGACCTAAGCCTTTATTCCAGTATGCCTTCCGAATAACAATAAAGAGATCTCCAATATGACGCAAAGCCTTGTTTTGATCCGCGACAATATTTAAGACACCTACTAGATCCTCACCCAAGTATAACAAAAGACATAATTGATTGTCTGTTTGTGCTTGTTTTTTTGCATACATTTCCAACTCTTGCTTGGTCATCCCAAGTCCTTCTGAAGATAAGGTCGTAAAATCAGATTCAGTCGCTACATCTTTAAAAAAGTCGAGTAAAGACTGTGCATCCGACACTTCAGCCTCTTTCAAAAAGAGATCTAGTACCTGTTCCATCTTCAAGCTCCTACAGAAGTCAGAAATGACTCCCTTAATTGTTCTGCACGTTCCCCGACAGCTGACAAGCGTATCTCGCGTCCGTCACCATCCTTGAGCAATTCAACCTTTAAATATCCAGCAGGAAGACTGGTCTCTAGCAACTCTCCCCATTCAATGACGGTAACCCCTTCACCAAATAAAAAGTCATCCAAATCAATCGAATCTGGATCGTCCCCAATACGATAGACATCCAGGTGATACAAGGGCAAGCGGCCTTCATATTCTCTCACGATAGTATAAGTAGGACTTTTGATCATCTGGCGAATGTCCAAACCTTGAGCAAGGCCTTTTGTAAAGGTTGTTTTTCCTGCCCCCAAATCTCCAGTCAGAATCACTACATCCTGTTTTTCTAATCGTTGACCCAACTGTTTCCCAAGCGCAATCAACTCTTGTTCATTTTGACTTTTCATTCCACCATTATACCAAAAATAATTGATTCTTGCCCACAATTTTTCGTCAATCATCCTTCTAGCTCACTTGAAACAATAAAAAGAAGCTTGGACCATTTGTCCAAGCTTCTTTTTATTTCCATTCTAGTGCAAGGCCATACTGATAAAGTTCAGGATAAACAAAGCATCTAAAATCCAAATCATACTGTGAACCTCTTTGGCTTCACCTTTGACCAGTTTGGTTACTGTATAGGTAATAAAACCTGCTGCAATCCCATTTGTGATCGAATAGCTGAACCCCATAAAGATAGAGGTGAAGAAGGCTGGTACAGCTTCTGCCATATCATCCCAATGGATGTTTTTCAAGCTACTCAACATCATGATCCCAACGATGATCAAAATCGGTGCTGTCGCTGCTGTCGGTACAATAGCAAGAAGGGGACTAAAAATACTTGACACAGCAAAACAAAGGGCTACTACAAGGGCTGTCAAACCAGTCCGTCCACCAGCTCCAATTCCCGCAGCTGACTCAACATAAGTCGTCACATTCGAAGTACCTGCAATAGCACCAACAGATGTCGCTACAAGGTCTGAATAAAGGGCTTTATCCAATTTAGCGGATTGATGATTTTCACCATTTGTGGCAACAATACCAACTTTTTCACCAGTTCCAATCAAGGTACCAATCGTATCAAAGATATCTGTCAAGGAGAATGCCAAGATGGCCATCAAGGTTTCAGGAAGACGAGAAGTATTGGTAATCAAAGAACCTAATCCTTCTGAACCAAGTGCAGCTCCAAAAATTTTGCCAAGATCATTGACAGCTGCTCCAAGATGGGTACTACCAAAGTCAATCGTTGAAAGATCAACAATTCCAAACACAATACCGAGGATTGTTGTCGTAAGGATAGAAAGGATAATTCCTCCTTTAATGCCCTTGATGACAAAGAAAACAGTAATGGCTAAGCCAGCCAAGGCAAGGAGGACTGTCGGACTATTGAAACTAACAAGTCCTGGGACCGCTGCAGAATTTGCTGTAATCGCTGCATTCGCTTTGTCAGCCCCTTCTCCTGCCACCGTATAGGTATGCGGATCAATCGAAAACTTCAACAAGCCAGCATTTTTAATTCCAACATAGGCCAAGAAAATTCCGATACCAGCTGAAATAGCTGAACGCAAAGCATTTGGAATGGACTCAATAATCATTTTCCGAACATTGGTTAATGTGATAACCAATGAAATTAGTCCGCAAATAAAGACCATTCCCAAGGCTTCTTTCCAAGAATAGCCCATCCCAAATACCACTGTAAAGGTAAAGAAGGCATTCAAGCCCATTCCTGGTGCTTGGGCATAAGGCAGATTCGCGTAGAAAGCCATCATGAGAGTCCCGACGACTGACCCAATAATGGTTGCTAGAAATACTCCTTGAGCAGGCATTCCTGTTTGGGAGAGCATTTGAGGGTTTACAAATAAGATATAAGACATGGCAAAGAAGGTCGTTAAACCAGCTAATACCTCTGTACGAACCGTCGTTCCGTGTTCAGATAGTTTAAAAAACTTATCCATTTTTCTAATAAACTCCTTAAAAAAAATAAATCTGCTCGCGACTCAATCACGAACAATACTAATATCTTATCAAATATCATTCACTTTTACAAGAGATTCATCTGAACAATCTTTTCTGCCACATTATTTACCATTCGAAAGACTGAAATTTTCCTATTTATCTGGTATAATGGTAGCATTCTTCTTAAAATATGGCACTTCTATACTCCTTATTTAGAGTAAGAAAAACCATACAAATGAAAGGATTCTTCCTATGAATAAAAAACTAATTGCTGTCGATTTAGATGGCACCTTATTAAATTCTGAGAGCAAATTATCATCCTATACGATTGAAACCATCCGGAAAGTCAGTGAACAAGGCCACCAGGTCATTATTACAACTGGGCGTCCCTATCGAATGGCAGATCACATCTATAAGGAATTGGGATTGGAAAGTCCCATGATTAACTTTAACGGCGCTCTCACTCATATTCCAAATAAAAAATGGTCGAAAGAACTATCCATGACCCTTGATAAAAAATACCTCCTCGATATGGTCGAGAGAGAAAATGACATCCAGGCGGACTTTATTGCAGGAGAGTACCGAAATAAGTTTTATGTCACCCATACCTACCACCATACGATTGATCCCGCCTTATTTGGGGTTTCAAAAATCTCCTCCAAAACAAAATTCGAAGCCCGTAAAGTTACCGAAAACCCAAACGCTATCCTCTTTCAAACACGCGCTGAAGATAAGTATGCTTTAGCCGAAGAAATGCGTGATTACTACCATCACGAGCTAGAAATCAATAGCTGGGGTGGTCCCCTCAACATTCTTGAATGTGCTCCAAAAGGCGTCAATAAGGCCTTTGCCCTCAACTATCTCCTCGAGACTTACGGACTTAATCGGAAAGATCTGATTGCCTTTGGAGACGAACAAAACGATACAGACATGTTGGCTTTCGCAGGAACTGGTTATGCAATGAAAAACGCCAATCCTGTCCTCCTCCCCTATGCCGATAAACAAACCGAGTATACAAATGATCAGGACGGCGTTGCTCGTCAACTAGAAAAACTCTTCCTATAAATAAAGTGAATCGCTTGAATCACCTTTTACAAGAAAGGATTCAAGCTTTTTTGTTTTCTCAAACATACGAAACTTTATAGGGACTTTTTCTGAAAATAATTTAACCAATTAAGTTTATTTTCAGAAAATTTTTCTATGTAAACGCTTGCTAACTGATGGAGTTTGTGATAAAATTAACATAACAAAAATAAAAAAGGAGCCTAGCTCGTTTCATACGATAATGATTCAAGTGATGTTACTTCTCGTTTTATTACCGTCTCTAATTCAACTAAGCTCTTGAGGAGGAAAACTATGAAAGCTGTTGTTGTAAATCCAGAAGGTACTGGTGTTGAAATTGTTGCAAACAAGGAGATGCGCCCATTAGAAACAGGGGAAGCTCTTGTTCAAATCGAATACTGTGGTGTCTGCCACACGGACTTGCACGTTGCTCACGGAGACTTCGGTAAAGTTCCAGGCCGTGTTCTTGGACACGAAGGAATCGGGATTGTTAAAGAACTTGCTCCAGATGTGACAAGTTTAAAAGTTGGTGACCGTGTCAGTGTTGCTTGGTTCTTCGAAGGATGTGGCACTTGTGAATACTGTACAACTGGTCGCGAAACTCTTTGCCGTACTGTAAAAAATGCTGGTTACTCTGTTGATGGAGGAATGGCTGAACAATGTATCGTAACTGCAGACTACGCAGTAAAAGTACCAGAGGGATTAGATCCAGCCCAAGCTTCTTCTATTACCTGTGCCGGTGTTACAACCTACAAAGCTATCAAAGAAGCCAAAGCTGAACCAGGCCAATGGATCGTTATCTATGGAGCTGGTGGCTTGGGTAACTTAGCTGTTCAATATGCCAAGAAAGTCTTCAACGCTCATGTCATCGCTGTTGATATCAACAATGATAAACTCGAATTGGCTAAAGAAGTTGGGGCAGACTTTGTCATTAATGGTCGTGAAGTCGAAGATGTCCCAGGATTGATCAAAGAAAAAACAAATGGTGGAGCTCACTCTGCTGTCGTAACAGCCGTTTCTAAAGTAGCCTTCAACCAAGCAGTAGATTCAGTTCGTGCGGGTGGTCGCGTTGTTGCAGTCGGACTTCCTTCTGAAATGATGGAGCTCAGCATTGTGAAAACAGTATTAGATGGTATCCAAGTCATCGGTTCTCTTGTAGGAACTCGTAAAGACTTAGAAGAAGCTTTCCAATTTGGTGCAGAAGGTTTGGTAGTGCCAGTCGTTCAAAAACGTCCAGTAGAAGATGCTGTTAAGGTCTTTGACGAAATGGAAGCCGGAACCATTCAAGGACGTATGGTACTTGACTTCACTAACTAAATAAACGAACCTACAAGACTAGTCCAAGAGGGCTGGTCTTTGAATTTAGACAAACTATTGTTTTACATAAAATAGCTAGATGATTTTCTTAAATGACTTTTACGTTTTAGTCATTTAAGAAAAGGAAAAAACTTTCCGCTGTGGGAAAAGTGCTTGAAACACAATTGTTTCAGACACTCGGAATTATTGAGACCTTAGGCTCAATAATTAGTTATGGAACTTCGAAGAAGTTCGCTGACGTCCGTACTCACCTAAGGAAAGTTTTTCATAAGACTATGGCTTCAATCTGAGACCAACCCAATTGGGCTGGTCTTTTTCACTTTCTCATAAGCAGGGCCTACAAGGAGTTTCTATATCTTTATTTTACCCCTCAGAAGCTACTACTTATCTTTTCAGAAACTTCGAATCCCCTTCACTCCCATTTTGTCAAGGATTTCCAAAGGCTTTTCGAGTTCAGTCGTAAAAAACTCTGCTAGCACTCGAAGATAAATATTAACAAATTAATATATTAAAAACCTTCTTTTTCCTTTAATTTAGTACTGAAAAATTGACTTTATGATGAAAACGTTTTATAATAAATTAGCTTAAAGTTTTCTTAAACTGAAAGTCAAACAAATTTTATAAGGAGGAATGTCAATAATGAGTATTGGTATCATTATTGCTAGCCACGGTGAATTTGCAGCTGGAATCCACCAATCCGGCTCGATGATCTTTGGGGATCAAGAGAAAGTTCAAGTGGTTACGTTCATGCCAAGTGAAGGCCCAGATGATCTCTATGCTAAATTCAATGCTGCTGTTGCCGCATTTGATGCAGAAGATGAAATCTTGGTTTTGGCTGACCTTTGGAGTGGTTCTCCATTTAACCAAGCTAGTCGTGTCATGGGGGAAAATCCAGATCGTAAATTTGCGATCATCACTGGATTAAACCTTCCGATGTTGATTCAAGCTTATACAGAGCGTTTGATGGATGCAAATGCAGGCGTTGATCAAATCGCTGCAAACATCATCAAAGAATCTAAAGATGGAATCAAAGCTCTTCCAGAAGAATTGAATCCTGTCGAAGAAGCAAGCACTGCTTCAGCTGCTCCTGTTGCCCAAGCTGCTATTCCAGAGGGAACAGTGATTGGAGATGGCAAACTCAAAATCAACCTTGCTCGTCTCGATACTCGTCTCCTTCATGGACAAGTCGCTACTGCTTGGACTCCTGATTCAAAAGCAGATCGCATTATCGTTGCTTCAGACTCAGTTGCCAAAGATGAACTCCGTAAAGAGTTGATTAAGCAGGCGGCACCAAATGGTGTAAAAGCAAACGTAGTCCCAATTCAAAAATTGATCGACGTCGCAAAAGATCCACGCTTTGGTGAAACACATGCTTTGATCTTATTTGAAACACCTCAAGACGCTCTTCGTGCCATCGAAGGTGGTGTTCCGATTAAAACCTTGAACGTTGGTTCAATGGCCCACTCAACTGGTAAAACCATGGTTAACAATGTGTTGTCAATGGATAAAGAAGATGTGGCTACATTTGAAAAAATGCGTGATCTTGGAGTAGAATTTGATGTCCGTAAAGTGCCAAATGACTCTAAGAAAGATTTGTTTGACTTAATTAACAAAGCTAACGTTCAATAATCGATTACTTACGAAAGGATTTTAAACATGTCTATTATTTCTATGGTATTAGTGGTCGTTGTTGCCTTCTTAGCAGGTCTTGAAGGTATCCTTGACCAATTCCAATTCCACCAACCACTTGTTGCTTGTACCTTAATCGGTTTGGTAACAGGTAACTTGACTGCCGGTGTGATGCTTGGTGGTTCCCTTCAATTACTTGCACTTGGCTGGGCAAACATTGGAGCTGCCGTTGCACCCGATGCTGCTCTTGCATCTGTCGCTGCTGCGATTATCTTGGTTCTTGGTGGTGACTTTAGTTCTAAAGGAATCGCTGTGGCTCAAGGTGTGGCTATTCCACTTGCAGTCGCTGGTCTTTTCTTGACCATGATCGTCCGTACTCTCTCTGTTGGTTTGGTCCACACTGCCGATGCTGCTGCTAAAAAAGGTGATATCAAAGGGGTAGAACGCGCTCACTTTGTAGCTCTTCTTCTTCAAGGTCTTCGTATCGCTATTCCTGCAGCCCTCTTGTTGATGATCCCTGCTGAAACTGTTAAAGGTGCGCTTGAAGCGATGCCTGCTTGGTTGTCAGACGGTATGCAAATCGGTGGAGGTATGGTTGTAGCCGTTGGTTATGCTATGGTTATCAACATGATGGCAAGCCGTGAAGTTTGGCCATTCTTTGCCATTGGTTTTGCACTTGCTGCCGTCAGCGAATTAACTTTGATTGCTCTTGGAGCGATTGGTGTTGCCCTTGCCTTGATTTACCTTTCACTTTCTAAGAAAGGTGGCAACGGAGGTGGCGGAGTCGCTACTTCTAATGACCCAATCGGCGATATTCTCGAAGACTATTAAGAAAGGTGTGACACTATCATGACTGAAAAATTACAATTATCTAAATCAGATCGTCAAAAAGTTTGGTGGCGTTCAACCTTCTTGCAAGGTTCTTGGAACTACGAACGGATGCAAAACTTGGGTTGGGCTTACTCATTGATCCCAGCTATCAAAAAACTTTATACGAAGAAAGAAGACCAAGCGGCTGCTCTTGAGCGTCACATGGAGTTCTTCAACACTCACCCATACGTAGCTGCTCCAATCATCGGGGTAACTCTTGCCCTTGAAGAAGAAAAAGCAAATGGTGCTGCTATTGATGATGCCGCTATCCAAGGGGTTAAGATTGGTATGATGGGACCTTTGGCGGGTATCGGAGATCCTGTCTTCTGGTTTACAGTTCGTCCAATCCTTGGAGCACTTGGTGCATCTCTTGCCTTGACTGGTAATATCCTTGGCCCACTCATCTTCTTTATTGCATGGAATGCGATTCGTATGTCCTTCTTGTGGTACACCCAAGAACTTGGTTACAAAGCAGGTTCTGAAATTACCAAAGATATGTCTGGTGGGATCTTGCAAGACATCACTAAAGGAGCTTCTATCCTCGGGATGTTCATCCTTGCTGTCTTGGTAGAACGTTGGGTATCTATTAAATTCATCTTTAATGTTTCTTCTGTCAAATTAGACGACAAAGCTTATATCCACTGGGATAAACTTCCTGAAGGATACAAGGGTATCCAAGAAGCCTTCGCTCAAGTTGGTTCAGGTCTATCTCAAACACCTGAAAAAGTTACAACTTTCCAACAAAACTTGGATTCATTGATTCCTGGTTTGATGGGATTGCTTCTTACTTTCGCTTGTATGTGGTTGCTTAAGAAGAAAGTATCTCCAATCACTATCATCATCGCCCTCTTTGTAATCGGTGTCTTGGCACACGTTGCAGGCTTGATGTAAGCAAAGACCAAATAAAAAGAAGGTTTCGGCCTTCTTTTTATTATGGTATAATGAAATGAACATTGTTACAGGAGGATCACATGGCACAATCGCAGAATAAAACCGTTGAATTCCACACCACTGGTGTCTCTTATCTAGGTGTTGGAGGGAAGGTTGGAAAAATTTTAGTAGGGGATGTGGCTTTTGAATTTTATGCGGATGCAAATGTTGAAGACTACATCCAAATTCCCTGGCAGGATATCGAACAAATCGGAGCTAATGTATCCGGACGTAAAATTAGCCGCCATTTTGAAATCTATACCAAAGAATCAAAATTTCTCTTTGCTTCTAAAGACTCGGGAAAAATCTTGAAAATTGCACGAGAACATTTAGGAAATGATAAAATTGTCAAGCTACCGACCTTGATCCAAACCATCGTAGCTAAAATTAAAAATCTATTTGCAAAATAATTGCTTTTCTTGTATAATAAACGAAAACGGATAAGTAAATTAAGAAAATCTTTCAGAAAGTCTGCGGTTGCTGCGAGCAGATAGAAATCTTAATTGAATTCTACCGTTTAGTTAAAATACAATATCGAATCAAGTGCACACCTGTGAAGTTGGATGGAACCGTGGCTCTGCCACTCCAACACTCTGACAGGTGTGTTTTTTGTTAAAGGAGAAGCTATGTTAGATATTAAACGGATTCGTACAGACTTTGATGCAGTTGCTGAAAAATTAGCGACACGCGGTGTAGATGCTGCCATCTTGAACGAAATGAAAGAAATCGATGCCAAGCGTCGTGACATCTTGGTCAAAGTAGAAGGCCTCAAGGCTGAGCGTAACACCGTTTCTGCTGAAATCGCCCAAGCCAAACGCAACAAAGAAAATGCAGATGATAAGATTGCTGCCATGCAAACTCTTTCTGCAGAGGTCAAAGCCTTGGATGCAGAATTGGCAGAAATCGATGCGAAATTGACAGAATTTACCACTACTCTTCCAAACATCCCAGCTGACAGTGTTCCTATTGGAGCAGACGAAGACGATAACGTAGAAGTTCGCCGTTGGGGAACTCCTCGTGAGTTTGACTTTGAACCAAAAGCCCACTGGGATCTTGGCGAGGACTTAGACATCCTTGACTGGGAACGTGGTGGGAAAGTTACTGGTGCACGCTTCCTTTTCTATAAAGGCCTGGGAGCTCGTTTGGAACGTGCCATCTACAACTTTATGCTAGATGAGCACGGTAAGGAAGGCTATACGGAAGTCATCACCCCTTACATGGTCAACCATGACTCTATGTTTGGTACTGGGCAATATCCAAAATTTAAGGAAGATACTTTTGAACTCAGCGATACTAACTATGTCTTGATCCCAACTGCTGAAGTGCCTCTAACGAACTACTACCGTGATGAAATCATCGATGGCAAAGATTTGCCAATCTACTTTACTGCCATGAGCCCATCTTTCCGTTCAGAAGCTGGTTCTGCCGGTCGAGATACTCGTGGCTTGATCCGTTTACACCAATTCCATAAGGTTGAAATGGTCAAATTTGCCAAACCGGAAGAATCATACGAAGAATTGGAGAAAATGACAGCCAACGCTGAAAACATCCTTCAAAAACTAAACTTGCCATACCGTGTCGTTGCTCTTTCTACAGGAGATATGGGCTTCTCAGCTGCTAAGACTTATGACTTGGAAGTTTGGATTCCTGCTCAAAACACCTACCGTGAAATCTCAAGCTGTTCCAATACAGAAGATTTCCAAGCCCGTCGTGCGCAAATCCGTTACCGTGATGAAGCAGATGGTAAAGTGAAACTTCTTCATACCTTGAATGGTTCTGGATTGGCTGTTGGACGTACCGTCGCTGCTATTCTTGAAAACTATCAAAACGCAGATGGTTCTGTAACCATTCCAGAAGTCCTTCGTCCATACATGGGTGGAGCTGAAGTTATTGCACCAAAATAAGATAAGATAAGATAAAAAAACTGAGTCTTGCATCTGCAAGCCCAGTTTTTTTAATATTTACGAAAACGCTGGTAGCGTTGCTCTAGCAGATCTTCGAGAGACAAAGCTTGTAGTTCCTTCAATTCTGCTTGAATTTCCTTCTTCACTTGAGCTAGTAGTTCTCCATTTGAGAAACCATGCTCCGGAATCACCTTGTCCACAATATCCATATTTAACAACTCATGCGAAGTAATCTTCATCAACTCAGCAGCTTCCATGGCACGGCTTCCATCTTTCCAGAGAATAGAGGCAAATCCTTCTGGACTCAAGACGGCATAGATAGAGTTCTCCAACATCCAGACCTTGTCCGCTACAGCCAGAGCAAGGGCGCCACCTGAGCCTCCTTCTCCGATGATAATTGCAATAATCGGAACCTTTAAATCACTCATTTCCATGAGGTTACGCGCGATAGCCTCACCCTGTCCCCGTTCTTCAGCGCCAACACCCGGATAAGCACCCGCGGTATTGATGAAGGTTACTACTGGACGACCAAACTTCTCCGCCTGTTTCATCAGACGCAAAGCTTTTCGATAACCTTCAGGGTGGGGTTGACCAAAGTTTCTACTTAGGTTATCCTGAAGATTCTTTCCTTTTTGAATCCCGACAACCGTTACCGCTTGATCTCCAAGCCAACCAATTCCACCAATCACTGCACCGTCATCTCGGAAATTCCGATCTCCATGTAGTTCGATAAAGTTTTCAAAAATTCCATGAGCATAATCAAGAGCTGTCAAACGTCCTTGGTCACGAGCTTCTTTAATAATTTGTGTTATTCTTGTCATTACTTCCCTCCATGAAAGGCTAACAAGTCTGCGATTGTTGAACGCATATCACTACGCTGGACAATCACATCCACAAAGCCATGCTCCTGCAAAAATTCAGCCTTTTGGAAATTATCTGGCAACTGTTCCCGTACGGTAGACTCGATCACTCTTCGACCTGCAAATCCCACAAGGGCTTGACTCTCTGCAATGATAATATCTCCTTCCATTGCAAATGACGCCGTTACCCCTCCTGTTGTTGGGTCTGTTAGAACTGTCAGATAAAATAAGCCTGCTTTTGAGTGTCTTTGAACAGCTGCAGAGATTTTAGCCATCTGCATCAAACTGACGATTCCTTCTTGCATCCGAGCTCCACCAGAAGCGGTAAAGAGCACAACTGGGAGCTTTTCTTCTGTCGCCAATTCAAATAGACGCGTAATCTTTTCACCGACCACAGAGCCCATAGAAGCCATGATAAAATTGGAATCCATAATACCAAGAGCCACTTGATGGCCCCCGATCTTTGCAGTTCCTGTTAACACAGCCTCATCAAGCCCTGTTAATTCACGAACAGTCGCCAATTTCTTCTTGTAGTTTGGAAACTTAAGCGGGTCCTTGGTCTCAATACCCGTAAACAGTTCAATAAAGCTTCCTGGATCAATCGTCAATTGAAGCCGTTCTACAGCAGAAATACGGAAGGTATAGCCACACTTAGGACACAGACGTTCACTTCCTAGATCCTTTTGGTAAATGGTATGTTTACAGCCCGGACACTGAGAAAACAACTCATCTGGAACCTCTGGTTTCGGCTGAGGTGCTTCAATGGCCGACCGATTGGGATTAATTCGAATGTACTTATCTTTTTTAGAAAATAAAGCCATCAACTTCTCCTTACTTGGTAAAAGAACTTTGTAATTGTGCGCGTTCATTCCTTGTGAAAATGAATCTCACATTTACAAAGTTCAATGCTTATTGATTTTTCTGATAATTTGGTAAAAATTTTTCCATCAGAAAGGCGGTATCGTAATCACCAGCAATCACATTCGAATCTGAAATCAAATCCAATTGGAAATCACTGTTGGTCATTACACCGTCAATTTCCAACTCATAGAGGGCGCGTTGCATCTTCATCAAGGCATCGAAACGATTCTCTCCATGGACAATGATTTTGGCAATCATACTATCGTAGTAAGGTGGAATCGTATAGCCAGGATAGACTGCAGAATCCACGCGCAAGCCAACCCCTCCACTTGGAAGGTAGAGATTGGTGATCTTTCCTGGACTTGGTGCAAAGTTAAAGGCAGGATTTTCCGCATTGATCCGGCATTCAATGGCATGACCGGAAATTTGGATATCTTCTTGACGCACAGACAATTCTTGGCCTTCAGCAATCTTAATTTGCTCTTTCACGATATCAATTCCAGTGACAAATTCTGTCACGGGATGCTCAACTTGAACCCGAGTATTCATCTCCATGAAGTAAAATTCGCCTTTACCTTCATCGTAAAGAAACTCGATTGTCCCAGCATTTTCATAGCCAACAGATTCTGCCGCGCGGACAGCTGCAGATCCGATTTGGTCTCGAATTGTCTTACCGATTGCTACGGATGGAGATTCTTCGAGGACTTTTTGGTTGTTTCTTTGAAGGGAACAATCCCGTTCACCCAAATGAACCACATGTCCAAATTGGTCAGCCAAAATTTGAACCTCAATATGACGAGCTGGGTAGATGACGCGTTCAAGGTACATAGCTCCATTGCCAAAGGCCGCCTTAGCTTCTGTCGAAGCAGATTCAAAAGCTGGAACTAGGTCCTCTGCCCGTTCTACTTTACGGATACCTTTACCGCCACCTCCAGCTGACGCCTTCAGCATAACAGGATAGCCAATCCGATCAGCAACTTCCAAGGCTTCTTCAGCTGTATGAACTTCACCATCTGATCCTGGAATCACAGGTACGCCTGCTTTGATCATTTGTGCTCGGGCATTAATTTTATCACCCATCATATCCATAACAGATCCTGATGGTCCAATAAACTTAATCCCTACTTCTTCACACATGGTGGCAAACTTCGAATTTTCACTCAAAAATCCAAATCCTGGGTGAATCGCTTCTGATCCAGTCAAAACTGCTGCAGATAAAACAGCATTCATGTTCAAATAAGACTCGGTTGACTTGGCAGGCCCAATACAAACTGCTTCATCCGCTAGTAAGGTATGCAAGGCTTCTTTATCAGCCGTTGAATAGACAGCGACTGTTTCAATTCCTAATTCACGAGCAGCTCGAATAATCCGGACCGCAATTTCACCACGATTCGCGATTAAAATTTTTCGGAACATAGAAACCTCCCTAGTTACCAATTGCAAATGTTAGGGTCCCGCTAGCAGCTAATTTCCCATCGACTTCCGCTTTTGCTTCCACGACCGCAATCGAACCACGACGCTTGACAAAGGTAGCCGTCATCACGAGCTGATCTCCCGGAACGACTTGTTTTTTAAATTTAACCTTATCCATTCCAGCGTAAAAGACTAATTTCCCTTTATTTTCTGGTTTGGATAATTCTAAGACACCGGCAGTTTGTGCCAAGGCTTCCATAATGAGGACACCTGGCATTACTGGGTAGCTTGGAAAGTGCCCATTAAAGAAGGGCTCATTGATCGTCACATTCTTAATGGCTACAATCGTATCCTCACTTGTTTCAAGGACGCGATCCACCAACAACATCGGATAGCGATGCGGAAGAGCCTCTTTAATAGCTTGAATATCGATCATTTAATCCGTACCAATCCTTTCCCAAACTCGACCATTTCTTCATTTGAAACAAGGATTTCAGTGACGATTCCATCTCTTGGCGCAGGAACTTCATTCATGACTTTCATTGCTTCAATAATCAATAAAGTTTGGCCTTTTGAAACGCTATCTCCAACCTGAACAAAAGCTGGTTTATCTGGACCTGAAGCTAAATAAGCTACACCGACAAGAGGACTTTCAACTACTTCCCCTTCTGCTGCTACTGTTGGAGCAACTTCTGGAGCTGACGGAGCAGCTGGTTCTTCTGCGAGAACAACAGGGCTTTCAACAGCGGGCGCCACTTCCTGAACTACAGGAGCTGGCGTAGCAGGTTGCGAGCTAGCTACACTGCCAGTATTTTTACTAAATGATAGCACATCCGTTGCATTTTGATAGCTAAATTCACGAAGACTGGATTGGTCAAATTGACTCATTAGGTCTTTAATTTCTTGAATATTCACTTTATCCCTCCCAACGTTTAAAGGCTAAGACAGCATTGTGTCCTCCAAATCCAAATGTATTGGAAATAGCATAGGAAATCGGACGTTCTTGCCCTTCACCAAAGATGACATTGGCTTCAATATAATCTGATAACTCTTGTGTTCCAGCAGTTTTTGGAACATATTGATGGCGAATTGCTTCAATTGTCGCAATAGCTTCAACTGCCCCTGTTGCTCCCAAGAGGTGACCTGTAAATGATTTTGTAGAAGATACTGGAACTTCTGTACCAAATACAGAAACGATTGCACCACTTTCTCCTTTTTCATTTGCTGGAGTAGAGGTTCCATGGGCGTTGACATAATCAACTTGAGCTGGTTCAATTTCTGCCTCATCCAAAGCCAACTTCATTGCCTTGATAGCACCTTGACCTTCTGGATGTGGAGAAGTCATATGGTAAGCATCACAGGTATTACCGTAGCCCACCACTTCAGCAAGAATGGTTGCACCACGTTTTTCAGCGTGTTCCAAACTTTCAAGTACCAACATACCTGATCCTTCACCCATTACAAATCCATTCCGATCTTTATCAAATGGAATAGAAGCACGAGTTGGATCTTCTGTTGTTGAAAGAGCTGTTAGGGCTTGGAAACCGGCAATTGCAAATGGCGTAATAGAAGCTTCTGAACCACCTACCAACATCAAATCTTGGAAACCAAATTTAATGGCACGGAAAGCATCCCCAATCGCATCATTGGAAGAGGCACAAGCAGTATTGATCGATTTACAAATTCCATTAGCTCCAAAACGCATAGCAACATTACCAGATGCCATATTTGGCAGAGCTTTTGGAAGGGTCATTGGTTTGACACGTTTTGGCCCTTTTTCATGCAAGCGAATCACTTGATCTTCGATTTCTTTGATACCACCGATACCAGAAGCAACAATGACACCAAAACGATCTTTATCAATAGCTTCTACATCTAAACCTGCATGATTCACAGCTTCTTGAGCGGCATACAAAGCATATAATGAGTAGTTGTCAAAGCGGTTTGTATCTTTTTTGATAAAGTATTTATCAAATGGGAAATCTTGGATTTCAGCTGCATTATGAACAGCAAAGTCACTGTGGTCAAATTTTGTAATCGGACCAATTCCAATTTTTCCTTCTTTTAAGCTATTCCAAAATTCTTCTGGAGTGTTTCCGATTGGAGATGTCAAGCCATAGCCTGTTACAACAACACGATTTAATTTCATTTCAAAACCTACCTCTTTTTATTGCATGGTTAAGCCACCATCAATTGCGATGACTTGCCCTGTTAGATATTCTTGAGTCGCAAGAAAGACTGCAACATCTGCTACTTCTTCTGTATTTCCAAATCGTTTCATTGGAATTTGAGCGAGAGACATTTCTTTAATTTTTTCCGGAAGTCCTTCTGTCATATCAGACTCAATGAAGCCCGGCGCAATGACATTGACTCGGACATTTCTACCAGCTACTTCACGCGCTACCGATTTAGAAAAACCAATCAAACCAGCTTTTGAGGCTGCATAGTTAGCTTGTCCAACATTTCCGGTTAGACCGACAACACTCGACATGTTAATGATAGCACCTTCACGCGCCTTGGTCATCGGCTTTAAGACTGATTGTGTCATATTAAAAGCACCAGTCAAATTCACCTTCAAGACTTGCTCAAAATCTTCTTCCGTCAATTTTAACATGAGCTTATCATTGGTAATCCCAGCATTGTTAACAAGGATGTCTACTGAGCCAAGTGCTTCAATCGCTTCCGCGACCATTCGTTTCGCTTCCGTAGCTTGGGATACATCCCCAGTAACGCCAACTACCTTCACACCGTATGAGGCAAATTCATCCACTAGACCTGCAGGGAGCTCTCCACGACTATTTAAGACAATGTTGGCACCTTTTGACGCAAATTTATGTGCAATAGCCAATCCAATGCCTCGACTTGAGCCAGTAACAAATACATTTTTATTCTTCAGTTCCATAGTCACCTCATCTTATTCGTTCAGTAAGGCATCAAGGCTTGCTTGATCCTCAACATTTTTCGTTGGAAGAGTTTTATCAATTTTTTTCAAGAAACCAGTCAAGACCTTACCTGGACCAATTTCAATCACTTCATCTACTCCAAACTCTTGAATCGTTGCAATCGAATCATAGAAACGAACAGGCTCCATCACCTGGCGAGCTAATAAAGCTTTGATTTCGTCTGATTTCATGATCTTTGCTTCTGTATTCCCAACCAAAGGCAAGCTAAAGTCCTTAAAAGTAACTTTTTCAAGTTCAGTCGCTAGTTTTTCACTAGCAGAAGCAAGTAAGGCCGTATGGAAAGGACCAGAGACATTTAGAGGAATCAACCGTTTTGCCCCTGCTTCTTGTAAGAGTTCAACTGCATAATCCACAGCTTCAACCTCTCCACCAATCACAATTTGGGCAGGAGTATTGTAGTTAGCTGGTGTTACAACTCCCTTTTCAGAAGCCTGTTGACAGATTTCTTCAATCAAGGCAGGATCAGTATTCATGACAGCTACCATCTTCCCGCTTCCAGCAGGCGCAGCTGTTTCCATAAATTCACCCCGCTTGGCTACCAAAGCGACTGCTTCTTCAAAAGAAAGAGCACCTGCAGCAACCAAAGCAGAATATTCTCCTAGAGAAAGACCGGCAACAATATCCGGTGTCATGCCCTTTTCTGCTAATAGACGATAAATAGCTACTGAAGTTGTCAAAATAGCCGGTTGGGTAAAGCGTGTTTGATTGAGCTTGTCTTCATCAGAATCAATCAATTCTCGTAAATCATAGCCCAAAATCTGACTTGCAGTATCAAATGTCTCCTTAACAATCGGATAAGTTGCATACAAGTCACTAGCCATCCCCAATTTTTGGGCACCTTGACCAGCAAATAAGAAAGCACGTTTTGTCACTGTCCTCTTCCTTTCCTTTACTTGTTAGAATTTGACATCTGCCCAGCGAGCTGCTTCTTTCTGAATGACTTTAGCAGCTCCAAAATAGATATCTTCCAAGATTTCAGCACAGGTTTCTTCTTTACCTACGAGACCTGCAATTTGTCCTGCCATCACAGATCCGTTATCAACGTCTCCGTCCACAACAGCATTGCGAAGAGCACCTGCTCCTAATTCTTCAATTTCTTCTTGAGTCTTCTTACCTGCCAAGAAATCTTTTTCCGCTTGGTTATAGGCAGAAGCCAATTTATTCTTAATCGCACGAACTGGATGGCCAACAACTGACGCAGACACTACTGTATCAATGTCTTTAGCTTTCAAGATTTTATTCTTAAAGTTTTGGTGAGCATTTGATTCTTTAGCTACGACAAATCGTGTTCCCACTTGAACAGCAGCTGCTCCAAGCATGAAGACTGCAGCTGCTCCAGCACCATCAGCCACACCACCAGCACCAATAACGGGAATAGAAACAGCTTCGACCACTTGACGAACCAGGGTCATGGTAGTCAATTTACCAATATGCCCACCTGCTTCCATTCCTTCAGCAATCACAGCATCCGCACCTAGTTTTTCCATCCGTTTTGCTAAAGCTACTGAAGGTACAACTGGAATAACGGTAATGCCAGCTTCGTGGAAACGATCCATATATTTCCCAGGATTCCCTGCACCAGTGGTAACAACTTTAACCCCTTCTTCGATAACCAAGTCAACAATGTCATCTGCAAAAGGAGAGAGGAGCATGATATTCACTCCAAAAGGTTTGTCAGTAATGGATTTGACACGATCAATATTCGCTTTGACAACTTCTTTAGGTGCATTTCCTCCACCGATGATCCCAAGACCACCTGCATTGGATACAGCTCCAGCAAGATCTCCATCTGCTACCCAAGCCATACCACCTTGGAAAATTGGATATTTAATGTTTAATAATTCTGTAATTCGTGTTTGCATAGTACCTTCCTCATTTTCGCTTAAGTAATAGTTTGAAAGCGGTTCTTTGCTTTGAGCGTCAAACTATTACCTAAACAAGAGAGAATATCTTTCGATACTCTCATCCATTATTATTTAGTTTTTTCTTCTACGTAAGCAACAAGGTCACCTACAGTAGACAATCCTTCTTCAGTTTCAATTTGAATGTCGAATGCATCTTCAATTTCTGAAATCACTTGGAACAAATCCAATGAATCAGCTTCAAGATCTTCAAAAGTAGACTCAAGTGTTACTTCTGATGGTTCTTTACCAAGTTCTTCAACGATAATTTCTTGTACTTTTTCAAATACTGCCATGATTGGCCTCCTTAAAATAATAAAAAATTTTTAAAATGTGTTACCACATGTTTAACTAGATTGTAACAAGAAGTGAGCCCCATGTCAAACCTCCACCAAATCCAGACAGAAGAATTGTTTGACTTCCATCCAATTTGATCAGTCCTTGGTCGACACACTCCGATAATAAAATTGGAATACTTGCGGCACTCGTGTTACCATATTCCATCATGTTTGCAGGAAGTTTTTCCCGATCAACCCCGATTTTCTTAGCCATTTTATCTAAGATACGGTCATTTGCTTGGTGCAGAAGAAAAAAATCAATCTCTTCAACAGGCACTGGAGCATCTGCTAACGTATTTTTAATACTCTTAGCCACATCCCGAATGGCAAAATCAAAGACTGCTCTCCCATCCATTGACAAATATTTTTTATCTTCTTCCTTATCAGAATATGGTGAAGATAAACCAACAGATGATGATTGAAGAACTTCTCCACGGGAACCGTCTGAAAACAGACTTTCTGCTAAAAAAGTTTGTTGCTCGGAAGCTTCCAATAAAACACCGCCAGCACCATCCCCAAACAAGACTGCTGTTGTCCGATCTTCCCAATCGATCACTTTCGATAAGGTTTCACTTCCGATAACGATTCCTCGTTTGTACTGGCCAGAGCGAATATACTTTTCAGCAGTCGCAAGCGCAAATACAAATCCACTACAAGCAGCGGTCAAATCAAAAACAAAGGCTTTAGAGGCACCAATTTTAGCTTGAACACGAGCAGCTGTAGATGGCATCATGGAATCCGGTGAAATCGTAGCAACAAAGATAAAATCCAACTGATCCGCTTGTAAACCACTTTTTTCAAGCAAGCGACGAGCCACTTCCGTAGCTAAATCGCTGGTTGATTCTGATTGAGAAATATGACGCTTCCGAATTCCTGTCCGACTAGCAATCCACTCATCACTGGTATCCATCCGTTCAGAAAGATCCTGATTGGAAATCACTTGGATTGGCGCATAATGGGCTGCCTGACTAATTTTTGCAAAAGTCATTATTTCAAATCCTCCAAGAAACGATAAAGGTTCTGCAACCCTTTTTGCATCACTTTCCGTTCATCTGGAGACATCCCATCTATAATCTGATTAACCATCCGCTTGTGAAATTGTTGGTGAAGCCGATACAAGAGTTTTCCTCTTTTGGTCAAACTCAAATGGACAACCCGACGATCAACTTCAGATCTGGTTCGTTCAATATAACCTTTTCGTTCAAGGTTATTTAAACTGGTTGTGACTGTACCTAACGTTACCATTAACGAACGCGAAATATCACTTGGAGTTGCGTTTGGTGTTGAGCCGATGACATCTATTGTGTGCATTTCCTTAATAGAAACATCATTAAATCGACTGCTACGTAAACTAGTTTCTTCGATGACTAAAACGTTGTTAAAAATGGATGTAAGGTAATCATTGACTAGTTGAAAATTCAAAAACCACACCCCCTATTCATTACTTTGATAATCGAATTTTATCAAAATTCAAAGCAAATAGCAAGTCTCAACAACAAAAACATAAAAATTTTACGTTTTTATTTTCCTATAAATTTTGGACGTCGACGCTCTGAATAGGCAATAACTCCCTCTTTAAAGTCTTCTTTTAAAGATAGATTTCTTTGCAATCTCAACTCAATTTCAGCATAGCGATCCCAATCAGTCAGCATGCTAGACCAGGCCAACTCTTTAATCGCAGCAAAAGAATTGTCTGAGCTACGTCTTAACTTCATGAGAAGTTGGTTAACAGTCTTGTCTAATTT
Organism: Streptococcus sp. bf_0095; assembly: GCF_004166885.1. Lineage (GTDB taxonomy): Bacteria > Bacillota > Bacilli > Lactobacillales > Streptococcaceae > Streptococcus. Next base: position 85,519 of record NZ_RCYU01000005.1, read on the forward strand.
ATCTACTTCAGAAACCTTATACACAACGCCATATTCCAGAGCCTTTTCAGCACCTAATGGTTCACCGGTCATCGCTAACTGAGTTGCTCTACTCAAACCAATGGCTCTTCCTAAAAGGAAAAGACCACCAGCATCAGGAGCTAAACCTACTCCAACAAAGGCTTGAATAAACTTGGATTTATCAGAAGCAATACAAAAATCTGCTGCTACTGCCATATTAGCAGTTGCTCCTGCAACCGCACCATCTGCTACCATAATCACAGGTTTTGGAAGTTGCTTCATTTTTTTAGAGATTTGATTAACCAATTCCGCAATTTGCGTTAACGAATCGATATCATCGGCATCGACAGCCCGCTTCATCTCTGCTAAATCACCACCAACCGAAAAAACCTTACCGACTGCTTTAAATAGAATAAAACGAATATCTGGATTCTTCTCAGCTAATTCTAATGCTTCAAGGATTTCCTGACACATTGGAATGTTAAAACCATTTGAAACCTCAGGTCTATTTAAAATAATAGATGCGAGATCCTCTTCAACAGAATATATAATCGTTTCGAACACCATAAGCCACCTCTTTACTAATTAGCTGTTCAAATTGTTTGATAGTTGAACTTATTTATTTTTATATTATTTTAGCACAACTACTTTGAGAAGTAAATTACATTTTCATAACAAAGTGTCTCAGCCGAAAGACTTGCTTGATAGCAGTGCTGTTTTAGATTGTAACCAAGCTCTATCTTTGGTATAATTTAAAGAAAGTTGTGTAAAGGAGTCCACATGAAAGTAGTTAAATTTGGTGGTAGTTCATTAGCATCTGCTACCCAGTTAGAAAAAGTATTCAATATCGTTAAAGAAGATGAAGCCCGTCAATACGTGGTCGTTTCTGCTCCAGGGAAACGCAATGCGGAGGACACAAAAGTCACAGATGCCCTCATCAAGTATTTTAAAGAATATACCAACGGAAAAGATACGAACCAAAGTCAAGAATGGATTATCAATCGCTATCGATCTATTACAGAGGAGTTAGACTTAGACGAGGAAATTATCGAAGAGATTGCTAGAGATATCAAATCCCTTGCAACACTTCCCAAGTCTGACAACACTTTCTTATATGATACCTTCTTAGCAGCTGGAGAAAACAACAATGCGAAACTCATCGCAGCTTACTTTGTAAAAAAGGGGTTAGAAGCAAAATATATCCATCCAAAAGATGCAGGTATCTTTGTAACAAGTGAACCTTGCAATGCCCGCATTCTTCCTTCTAGTTACGATAAGATTGAAGAACTGAGAAACCATAATGAAATTTTAGTGATCCCTGGATTCTTTGGAATTACTAAAGAAGGCCAAGTCTGTACTTTTTCAAGAGGTGGTTCTGATATTACAGGATCAATTATCGCAGCGGGAGTTAAAGCAGATCTCTACGAGAACTTTACAGACGTCGATGGTATTTTTGCAGCTCACCCAGGCATTATCAAACAGCCACATTCTATTCCTGAGTTAACCTATAAGGAGATGCGGGAATTAGCCTATGCTGGCTTTAGTGTCCTCCATGATGAAGCACTGGTACCAGCCTATCGTGGAAAGATTCCAATGGTGATCAAGAACACCAACAATCCAAAACATCCAGGTACGAAGATTGTGCTGAACCATACCGATGAAAATGTTAAAGTTGTTGGAATTGCAGGAGATTCTGGATTTGTCAGCATTAATACCACCAAATACCTAATGAATAGAGAAGTCGGATTTGGTAGAAAATTATTGCAAATTTTAGAAGATTTGAATATTAGTTGGGATCATATGCCAACAGGTATTGACGACTTATCAGTCATTCTTCGGTCAAAAGAATTGACTCCAATTAAAGAACAAGAAATTTTAAAACATCTAATCCAAGATTTACAAGTGGATTATGCCGAAATCGAACATGATCTTTCCATTATTATGATTGTCGGAGAGAATATGAAAAATCAAATTGGTGTAACGGCTACAGCCACAAAGGCTTTATCAGAAAATAACATTAATATCCAAATGATTTCGCAAGGATCCAGCGAAGTTTCCATCATGTTTGTAGTCAATCAAGAACAAGAAAAACAAGCTATTAAAGCTCTATACGATGTTTTCTTTAAATAAGAAAAAAGGTTCGAAAGAACCTTTTTTAATTTATTAATAAAAGAGAGAAATAAAAAAAACCCTTTCGGGTACTGACTCCGCCAGTAGGACTCGAACCTACGACATCATGATTAACAGTCATGCGCTACTACCAACTGAGCTATGGCGGAAAAAAAGCTAAGCGACTACCATATCTCACAGGGGGCAACCCCCAACTACTTCCGGCGTTCTAGGGCTTAACTTCTGTGTTCGG
>NZ_RCYU01000006.1 GCF_004166885.1 Streptococcus sp. bf_0095
GCTAAGCGACTACCATATCTCACAGGGGGCAACCCCCAACTACTTCCGGCGTTCTAGGGCTTAACTTCTGTGTTCGGCATGGGTACAGGTGTATCTCCTAGGCTATCGTCACTTAACTCTGAATGATGAACATTCAAAATTGAATACCTATATTCTAACAAAAATCTAAACTGCTGTAAATATCCTCAGTTACTTTTTGGATAAGTCCTCGAGCTATTAGTATTAGTCCGCTCCATTGCTCACACAACTTCCACTCCTAACCTATCTACCTGATCTTCTCTCAGGGCTCTTACTAACATATAGTTATGGGAAATCTCATCTTGAGGTGGGTTTCACACTTAGATGCTTTCAGCGTTTATCCCTTCCCTACATAGCTACCCAGCGATGCCTCTGGCGAGACAACTGGTACACCAGCGGTAAGTCCACTCTGGTCCTCTCGTACTAGGAGCAGATCCTCTCAAATTTCCTACGCCCGCGACGGATAGGGACCGAACTGTCTCACGACGTTCTGAACCCAGCTCGCGTGCCGCTTTAATGGGCGAACAGCCCAACCCTTGGGACCGACTACAGCCCCAGGATGCGACGAGCCGACATCGAGGTGCCAAACCTCCCCGTCGATGTGAACTCTTGGGGGAGATAAGCCTGTTATCCCCAGGGTAGCTTTTATCCGTTGAGCGATGGCCCTTCCATACGGAACCACCGGATCACTAAGCCCGACTTTCGTCCCTGCTCGAGTTGTAGCTCTCGCAGTCAAGCTCCCTTATACCTTTACACTCTGCGAATGATTTCCAACCATTCTGAGGGAACCTTTGGGCGCCTCCGTTACCTTTTAGGAGGCGACCGCCCCAGTCAAACTGCCCGTCAGACACTGTCTCCGATAGGGATCACCTATCCGGGTTAGAGTGGCCATAACACAAGGGTAGTATCCCAACATCGCCTCCATCGAAACTGGCGTCCCGATCTCTATGGCTCCTACCTATCCTGTACATGTGGCACAGACACTCAATATCAAACTGCAGTAAAGCTCCATGGGGTCTTTCCGTCCTGTCGCGGGTAACCTGCATCTTCACAGGTACTAAAATTTCACCGAGTCTCTCGTTGAGACAGTGCCCAAATCATTACGCCTTTCGTGCGGGTCGGAACTTACCCGACAAGGAATTTCGCTACCTTAGGACCGTTATAGTTACGGCCGCCGTTTACTGGGGCTTCAATTCATACCTTCGCTTACGCTAAGCACTCCTCTTAACCTTCCAGCACCGGGCAGGCGTCACCCCCTATACATCATCTTACGATTTAGCAGAGAGCTGTGTTTTTGATAAACAGTTGCTTGGGCCTATTCACTGCGGCTGACCTAAGTCAGCACCCCTTCTCCCGAAGTTACGGGGTCATTTTGCCGAGTTCCTTAACGAGAGTTCTCTCGCTCACCTGAGGCTACTCGCCTCGACTACCTGTGTCGGTTTGCGGTACGGGTAGAGTATGTTTAACGCTAGAAGCTTTTCTTGGCAGTGTGACATCACTAACTTCGCTACTAAACTTCGCTCCCCATCACAGCTCAATGTTATAGAACTAAGCATTTAACTCAATTCACACCTCACTGCTTAGACGTGCACTTCCAATCGCACGCTTTAGTTAGCCTACTGCGTCCCTCCATCACTACATACTCTAGTACAGGAATATCAACCTGTTGTCCATCGGATACACCTTTCGGTCTCTCCTTAGGTCCCGACTAACCCAGGGCGGACGAGCCTTCCCCTGGAAACCTTAGTCTTACGGTGGACAGGATTCTCACCTGTCTTTCGCTACTCATACCGGCATTCTCACTTCTATGCGTTCCAGCACTCCTCACGGTATACCTTCTTCACACATAGAACGCTCTCCTACCATACCTATAAAGGTATCCACAGCTTCGGTAAATTGTTTTAGCCCCGGTACATTTTCGGCGCAGGGTCACTCGACTAGTGAGCTATTACGCACTCTTTGAATGAATAGCTGCTTCTAAGCTAACATCCTAGTTGTCTGTGCAACCCCACATCCTTTTCCACTTAACAATTATTTTGGGACCTTAGCTGGTGGTCTGGGCTGTTTCCCTTTCGACTACGGATCTTAGCACTCGCAGTCTGACTGCCGACCATAATTCATTGGCATTCGGAGTTTATCTGAGATTGGTAATCCGGGATGGACCCCTCACCCAAACAGTGCTCTACCTCCAAGAATCTTAATGTCGACGCTAGCCCTAAAGCTATTTCGGAGAGAACCAGCTATCTCCAAGTTCGTTTGGAATTTCTCCGCTACCCACAAGTCATCCAAGCACTTTTCAACGTGCCCTGGTTCGGTCCTCCAGTGCGTTTTACCGCACCTTCAACCTGCTCATGGGTAGGTCACATGGTTTCGGGTCTACGACATAATACTAAGACGCCCTATTCAGACTCGGTTTCCCTACGGCTCCGTCTCTTCAACTTAACCTCGCATCATATCGTAACTCGCCGGTTCATTCTACAAAAGGCACGCTCTCACCCATTAACGGGCTCGAACTTGTTGTAGGCACACGGTTTCAGGTTCTATTTCACTCCCCTCCCGGGGTGCTTTTCACCTTTCCCTCACGGTACTGGTTCACTATCGGTCACTAGGGAGTATTTAGGGTTGGGAGATGGTCCTCCCAGATTCCGACGAGATTCCACGTGTCTCGCCGTACTCAGGATACTGCTAGGTATAAAGACTATTTAAAATACGAGGCTATTACTCTCTTTGGCCTACCTTCCCAGGTAGTTCTTCTATAATCTTTAAGTCCACATTGCAGTCCTACAACCCCGAAGAGTAAACTCTTCGGTTTGCCCTCCTGCCGTTTCGCTCGCCGCTACTAAGGCAATCGCTTTTGCTTTCTCTTCCTGCAGCTACTTAGATGTTTCAGTTCACTGCGTCTTCCTCCTCATATCCTTAACAGATATGGGTAACAGGTATTACCTGCTGGGTTCCCCCATTCGGACATCCCCGGATCTAAGCTTACTTACAGCTCCCCGAGGCATTTCGTCGTTTGTCACGTCCTTCTTCGGCTCCTAGTGCCAAGGCATCCACCGTGCGCCCTTATTAACTTAACCTTATTAACCTAATTTCTTAAAAAATTAGAAAACTCATTAAATATTCACAGCGTTTTCGGTTTATTTTCTTGTTACTATTTGATATAGATATTCAATTTTCAATGTTCATCCTTGGTGATCTCTCACCAATGGAGCCTAGCGGGATCGAACCGCTGACCTCCTGCGTGCAAAGCAGGCGCTCTCCCAGCTGAGCTAAGGCCCCACAAGACCTCTCAAAACTAAACAAGACGAACGTGCAGGTTTCCTTATCCTTAGAAAGGAGGTGATCCAGCCGCACCTTCCGATACGGCTACCTTGTTACGACTTCACCCCAATCATCTATCCCACCTTAGGCGGCTGGCTCCTAAAAGGTTACCTCACCGACTTCGGGTGTTACAAACTCTCGTGGTGTGACGGGCGGTGTGTACAAGGCCCGGGAACGTATTCACCGCGGCGTGCTGATCCGCGATTACTAGCGATTCCGACTTCATGTAGGCGAGTTGCAGCCTACAATCCGAACTGAGACTGGCTTTAAGAGATTAGCTTGCCGTCACCGACTTGCGACTCGTTGTACCAGCCATTGTAGCACGTGTGTAGCCCAGGTCATAAGGGGCATGATGATTTGACGTCATCCCCACCTTCCTCCGGTTTATTACCGGCAGTCTCGCTAGAGTGCCCAACTGAATGATGGCAACTAACAATAGGGGTTGCGCTCGTTGCGGGACTTAACCCAACATCTCACGACACGAGCTGACGACAACCATGCACCACCTGTCACCTCTGTCCCGAAGGAAAACTCTATCTCTAGAGCGGTCAGAGGGATGTCAAGACCTGGTAAGGTTCTTCGCGTTGCTTCGAATTAAACCACATGCTCCACCGCTTGTGCGGGCCCCCGTCAATTCCTTTGAGTTTCAACCTTGCGGTCGTACTCCCCAGGCGGAGTGCTTAATGCGTTAGCTGCGGCACTGAGTCCCGGAAAGGACCCAACACCTAGCACTCATCGTTTACGGCGTGGACTACCAGGGTATCTAATCCTGTTTGCTCCCCACGCTTTCGAGCCTCAGCGTCAGTTACAAGCCAGAGAGCCGCTTTCGCCACCGGTGTTCCTCCATATATCTACGCATTTCACCGCTACACATGGAATTCCACTCTCCCCTCTTGCACTCAAGTTAAACAGTTTCCAAAGCGTACTATGGTTAAGCCACAGCCTTTAACTTCAGACTTATCTAACCGCCTGCGCTCGCTTTACGCCCAATAAATCCGGATAACGCTCGGGACCTACGTATTACCGCGGCTGCTGGCACGTAGTTAGCCGTCCCTTTCTGGTAAGATACCGTCACAGTGTGAACTTTCCACTCTCACACTCGTTCTTCTCTTACAACAGAGCTTTACGATCCGAAAACCTTCTTCACTCACGCGGCGTTGCTCGGTCAGACTTCCGTCCATTGCCGAAGATTCCCTACTGCTGCCTCCCGTAGGAGTCTGGGCCGTGTCTCAGTCCCAGTGTGGCCGATCACCCTCTCAGGTCGGCTATGTATCGTCGCCTTGGTGAGCCGTTACCTCACCAACTAGCTAATACAACGCAGGTCCATCTGGTAGTGGTGCAATTGCACCTTTCAAGCAGATATCATGCAATATCTACTGTTATGCGGTATTAGCTATCGTTTCCAATAGTTATCCCCCGCTACCAGGCAGGTTACCTACGCGTTACTCACCCGTTCGCAACTCATCCGGAAAGAGCAAGCTCCTTCCTTCAGCGTTCTACTTGCATGTATTAGGCACGCCGCCAGCGTTCATCCTGAGCCAGGATCAAACTCTCATTAAAATAATTGTTTGTCTTAAACTCATTCTGTCACTGACAGATTTATTGTTTTTTCATTGTTCAGTACTATAACCTTAGTTATAGCGCCCTGCACATTGGTTCGTCTTGTTCAGTTTTCAAAGGTCTTTGTCGCTCTCGCGCGACAACTATATTAGTATATCACG
>NZ_RCYU01000007.1 GCF_004166885.1 Streptococcus sp. bf_0095
CCATCTTTCAGAATAATTTCTCCGTCCTCGTCAACTTCAGTAGTCGTATCGTCTACTTCGATTTTCTTGAACTATGTTTACATTGTTCAAGAAAATCGAAGTAGACGATACGACTACTGAAGTTGACGAGGACGGAGAAATTATTCTGAAAGATGGTTTCTATCGAGAACGACAGCTGCATGGACAATATATCAATGGTAAGGATATTTTCCGTATGGAGTACAATCCTAATGTGATAAGCAAAGAGTTGGTTTATTTTATTGAGAGTGGCTTGACTAAGGAGTTATTTCCAGTTCGACACATGAGCCGAATGGATATTGCCCTTGATGTTTTCGGGAGAGATTTAACCTATTTAGTTCTTGACCGTCCTCGAGTGAAGTCATGTAGATTTATGAGTCCAACTGGAGCTCTCGAGAATACTTACTATGGCATGCGAAAATCAAATGTGTTTATTCGAATTTATAATAAGGGAACTGAACGTAGACAGAAATTCCTGAATGGAAAGGCTTATGAAGACTTTTCAGATGATATTTATCCGTTGGCTCGAAAGCATTGGTGGCGAATAGAAATGCAAGTTCGAACACGTGGTATCAATGAATGTTTTACGCATTTTGAAGAGATGTTAGAACAGATGAGATTTTTGATTGACGAAAATCTTGAAAATAAAGATATTGATACGATTATGAATGTTTTTGCAGTGAGGGATAATCCGTGGTTGCTTGGTCGAATGACTAAGCAACGTAGATACAAATATAGGAAGTTGCTGAAAGAAGAATTTAGTGACGATCCGTTGAAGGACAAAGCAAAAAAACTGCTTCATGAAGAAACAGCCTTGTTTGATTATTATTTTGATTTGTATCCTAAAACAGATTGACAAAAATACGCTTTCAGCTTATAATAGTAAATAATAAAAGTGAGTTAAGCAAACCCTAACTCACCTACAAAACCTACATCAAGTATATCATATTGAAGATTTTTGTCAACTCTTTTCACTGGCAAAAATTACAAAACGTAATTTTCTGATGTAGGTTTGCAACTAAGTTTGTGAGCCTTTTTGTTTTCGATGAAAAAGGTAAAAATATAAGAAAGGAGCCGAAATATGGCTAAACAGAAGGAATTACAAGTGAATGAGCTTGTAAAAATTGATTACAATTTGATTGATGGAAGTGAGTTTGAAGTAGAGATTTATGAACCATCTACACCGATTGAAGAAAAGGAAGAAAAAGATGGTAAATTCGAGAAAACAGGGAAAATCCTTGGCTATCGTGTGACCTATCAACTCCGTGCAACTAAAGAATTCGAAAGTAATCGTGCTATCTTTGATGTACGTTACGAAAAACCGCAGCCAGGTGAGGTGGGTGATGTTGTCAAGATTAAGTATGATGAAGAAAATTCCAAAGTCTGGGCAACTTCAACACGTAACTCAGATTTTGCAATGCCAAAACTTATTTTGTATGGAGAAAGTTCACAAATAGTTGAATAACCATGATAAAATTATTAAGTAGAGACAAAGATGGCTATAGATTATGTTTGATGTCGATTGCTGAAATCTATAAATACATTTATAAGCCTGATAAGACAAAGAAAAATCTCACGTATGCTGATATCCAGTCTGAATTTATCGAGAAAGGCATGGTTGCTGATGGTATCGATGAAAAAGGGTTAGCATACTACTATGTTGGCGAGCGAAATGGGAGATATTTCTTGGTTTAGACGTTGGTTTCTGACGAGTATGATTTCTAATGGTAGAGAAGCAGACACTAGGAACTCTTAGAGGGGTAGACCGTATCTACCTTTCGATTTATGGTATTTTTTGAGTCATGATTTCTGGCACTCACGTAGTCGATAGACGCAGTGAGTGATCATGAAATCTGCTCAAAAAAACATAAAATCGAAAAATTTGCGGTCAACACTCTAAGAGACCGCTAGGGGGTATGATTTGTGTACCCTTGGGAAAATCAGACGCAGGGACAGAAATATCGAACGAGCTGAAGGCAAAGAAAAATTTCTCAAAACACGCTTCGTATAGCATTGCTAGTAAGCAGACCACTTGGACAATCGCGAACGCAGAGAGCAAAAGGGTGCTTTTGCTCGCACAAATGGGGTTCAAGGGGGCTGGTTACTTGCTAGCAATGCCGTGTTGAGAAAATTTTCTGTAGCCGTATCAAATCTTAATAGAAAGGAGTTTTATGGAGTTAAAGTATTCGATAGATAACATAACATGGGTAGCACATGATGTTTCTCTTGTTAAATTTGAAGAATACAGGGAAATTATTCAGAATAACTTTGATTGTGAACCTTACTTTATTGAAAATATAGGTTATATGTTTACATTGTTCAAGAAAATCGAAGTAGACGATACGACTACTGAAGTTGACGAGGACGGAGAAATTATTCTGAAAGATGG